>NZ_JALNTM010000006.1:154410-207391 GCF_023161845.1 Pseudoalteromonas sp. 2CM39R | reverse complement strand
CGAACTGAACTTTAAGATCTCGACTATTGAATATAGGATCTCAGCGCGTTTTCATGCTAGAATTTGCGCAATTTTTTTGTACTCGATAAGTAGCACTGTAATGATCTTAGATGATATCCGCATCGTTTTAGTTAATACCTCACATTCTGGCAATATTGGTTCTGCGGCACGTGCCATGAAAACCATGGGATTATCAAAGTTATACCTTGTAGATCCTGCTTGTGAAATAGATAGTCATGCCAGCGCACTGGCTGCAGGTGCTACAGATGTACTTGGTAATGCGGTTATTGTTGATACGGTTGCCGATGCCATTGCTGATTGTGCATTAACTATTGGTACTAGCGCTCGCTCGCGTACATTGTCGTGGCCTATGGTTGAGCCGCGTGAATGTGGTGAAAAGCTTGTTGGCGAAGCTGTAAATGGCCCTGTAGCACTTGTATTTGGTCGTGAAAACAGTGGCTTAACAAACGAAGAATTACAACTGTGTAATTACCATGTGTGTATTCCTGCTAACCCAGAATACAGCTCGCTAAATTTAGCCATGGCAGTACAAACCTTATGTTATGAAACGCGCATGGCATTTTTAAATCAACAGCCTAAAGCGGAACAAGAAGAAGACGACACCCTATATCCATCGTCTAAACAAACAGAGCTGTTTTACGAACATCTTGAAGAGACCTTGTTTAAAACAGGCTTCATCATTAAGCAGCACCCAGGCATGGTAATGACTAAGCTACGTCGCCTGTTTAATCGTGCTCGCCCTGAAGATGCTGAAATGAACATATTACGAGGTATTCTTACCTCAATTAATAAGTCTATAAAATAGCAATTAGTTATAAATAGCGCCCTTTATTACCCCACTAATACTTGACTAAATTACTCAGGTAATTACAATAGACCCAATACTTGACCAAAACAGTCGGGTATTTCAAGTTTATCGGCAGCCATTTGAGGCTAGCCAATCAGGATAATACTTGACTAATCTACTCTGGTAATTAAAATTTGCACTCTTTTGTGCGGGGGGCGTTATGAAGTTAACATCAAAAGGCAGATATGCCGTTACAGCCATGCTGGATGTTGCACTACATGCAAATATAGGCCCTGTAGCGCTTGCAGATATTTCGCAGCGCCAAGAAATTTCTTTGTCTTATCTTGAGCAGTTATTCGCCCGTTTACGTAAGAATGGGCTAGTGAGTTCTGTTCGAGGTCCTGGTGGGGGCTATTTACTAGGACGTGAGGCTGATGTAATTTCAGTTGGCGATGTTATCAATGCGGTAGATGAATCTGTTGACGCTACACGGTGTCAGCGAAGCAATACTGGTTGTCAAAGTGGTATGCGTTGTTTAACCCATACATTGTGGTCAGACTTAAGCGCACGAATTGAAGAATTTTTAAATAATATTACCTTAGCTGAACTGGTCGAAAAGTCGGACGTTAAAGCGGTCGCTCTTCGCCAAGAAAACAGCGTTAATGATGCAATTAAGCAGTTGGAAAATATTCAAGTAAGCTGTCAACTTTAAGGTTGACCTGCAGCGGAGAGAGAAATGAAGTTACCGATTTATTTAGATTACGCAGCAACTACGCCCGTTGACGAACGAGTTGCCAAAGAAATGATGCAGTGCCTGACTATGGACGGTAATTTTGGTAATCCAGCATCGCGTTCACACCGTTTTGGTTGGCAAGCTGAAGAAGTCGTTGACCAAGCACGTACTGACATTGCCGATTTAATTAATGCAGACCCACGTGAAATTGTATTCACATCGGGTGCAACAGAATCAAATAACCTTGCTATTAAAGGTGCAGCTCAGTTTTACAAGAAAAAAGGTAAGCATGTTATTACCGCTAAAACTGAACACAAAGCAGTTATCGACACATGTCGTGAGCTTGAGCGTCAAGGGTTTGAAGTAACTTATATGGACGTTGAAGAAAACGGCCTACTTGATCTGCAAAAATTAGCAGATACGATGCGTGACGACACCGTGCTTGTAAGCATTATGCATGTAAATAACGAGCTAGGTGTAATCCAAGACATCAACACTATTGGTGAAATGTGTCGCGAACGTAAAATTATGTTCCACGTAGATGCAGCACAAAGCGCAGGTAAAGTTTTAATCGATGTGCAACAAACCAAAGTAGATTTTATGTCATTCTCGGCGCACAAAGTATACGGCCCTAAAGGCGTAGGTGCTTTGTATGTTCGTCGTAAACCACGTGCACGTTTAGAAGCACAAATGCACGGTGGCGGCCATGAACGTGGTATGCGTTCTGGTACATTAGCAACCCATCAGTTAGTAGGTATGGGCGCAGCATTTAGAATTGCAAAACAAGATTTTGAAAAAGATCACGCACACATCAGTGCGTTACGTAAACGCCTAATCGACGGCATTTTAACAGATATGGACGAAGTGTACTTTAACGGCACACAAGACCAATCAGTACCTGGTATTGTTAATATCAGCTTTAACTTTGTTGAAGGTGAGTCGTTACTAATGGCCGTTAAAGATATTGCGGTATCGTCAGGTTCAGCCTGTACATCTGCAAGTTTAGAACCTTCTTACGTATTACGTGCATTAGGCCGCAACGACGAATTAGCACATAGTTCAATTCGTTTTAGTATTGGCCGTTTTACCACCGAAGAAGAGATTGATTACACCGTTGAGCTAATGAAAAACTCGATTGGCCGTTTACGTGAAATGTCTCCTCTTTGGGAAATGCACCAAGAAGGTGTTGATTTAGATTCAGTTGAATGGGCGCACCACTAATTAGTGGAGCCCATACCTAGCAGGTAGTGAGGATAGAATTATGGCTTACAGTGATAAAGTAATCGACCACGTAGAAAACCCACGTAACGTAGGTGCTCTAGATAAAAACGATCCGTCAGTGGCAACGGGTATGGTAGGCGCACCAGCATGTGGTGACGTAATGAAACTGCAAATTAAAGTGTCTGCAGAAGGCGTGATTGAAGATGCAAAATTCAAAACGTACGGCTGTGGTAGTGCAATTGCTTCATCTTCACTGGTAACAGAGTGGGTTAAAGGCAAAACACTAGACGAAGCGTCTACTATCAAAAATACCGATATCAGCGCAGAGCTAGAATTACCACCAGTGAAAATTCACTGTTCAATTTTAGCAGAAGATGCAATTCAAGCAGCAATTGCAGATTACAAAAGCAAACATACAAACTAAGAGATATTCATGGCAGTGACATTGACAGATGCGGCAGCAAACCGCGTACAATCATTTTTAGCAAACCGTGGTAAAGGCATAGGCCTGCGAGTTGGCATTAAAACGACGGGCTGTTCAGGTCTTGCTTATGTATTAGAGTTTGTTGATGAGCTAAACGATGACGATGAAACATTTGCGGCCAAAGGCGTTACCTTAATTGTTGACGCTAAAAGCTTAGTTTATATCGACGGCACTGAGCTCGACTACACTAAAGAAGGCTTAAATGAAGGGTTTAAATTTAACAACCCTAATCAAGCTGATGAGTGTGGTTGTGGCGAAAGCTTTACCGTTTAAGCTCAAACTTGTTTTGATATAACTAAGCCCTGCCAATTAATGTAGGGCTTTGTCATTTGTGAGAAGTTATGCGTTATTTTGAGTTATTTGCAATTCCCGTTGACTACAATATTGATTTAGCAACGATCAACAAGCACTACTTAGAACTTCAACGTGCTGTTCACCCTGATCGCCATGCTAATGCTAGCAGTCGTGATAAATTAATGGCCGTACAAAGTACTGCCGAAATTAATGATGCACTGCAAACACTTAAGCACCCCGTTAAACGTGCAGAATATATGCTGAGCGAGCTAGGCGTAGATATTCGCGCTGAGCAGCAAACATTACAAGATCCCATGTTTTTAATGCAGCAAATGGAGCTTCGAGAAGAACTTGAAGAGTTAGCGACCGCAAGCGATCCTGATTCTGCTATTGCCCATTTTGAAAAACAAATCAAACAGCTTGATCAGCAATACAGTGCGCAATTGGCAGAGCAGTTAGCAAGTAACGATGAACAGCAATATCAACAAGCAGCGGACAGTATCCGTAAGCTAAAGTTTGTCTATAAGTTACGCGACGAGCTTGAACGCATTGAAGATAGTTTATTTGACGATTAATTCACTTGCTGCAAAGCGAGCAACACGAGTTTAAAGAGCATTATGGCATTATTGCAAATTGCTGAGCCGGGGCAGAGCGCGGCACCACATGAACATAAATTAGCAATTGGTATTGATTTAGGTACTACAAACTCATTAGTGGCAACCGTACAAAGCGGCGAAGCTCGTACTATTACTGATGAGTCAGGCGAAGCAATGTTACCGTCTGTAGTGCGTTACCAAGCTGGTGGTATAACCGTAGGTGCAGACGCAATGCAAGCGGCTACACTCGATCCGGTTAATACACTCATTTCAGTTAAGCGCTTTTTAGGTAAAACCCAAGCCGAAATAGAACAAAGCTATGGCCAACTGCCTTATCAGTTTTGCGATGATAACGGTGCACTTGCTATAGCAACTGAAGCCGGAAAAATCAGCCCAGTAAAAGCATCAAGTCATATTTTAGGTGCCTTAAAAGCACGTGCAGAACAAAGCTTTGGTAATCAAGATATTTTAGGCGCGGTTATCACCGTACCGGCCTATTTCGATGATGCACAGCGCCAAAGCACTAAAGATGCGGCTGAACTTGCCGGCATTAATGTACTGCGTTTATTAAACGAGCCAACTGCGGCTGCCGTTGCTTATGGTTTAGACTCAGGCCAAGAAGGCATAATTGCTGTTTATGACTTAGGTGGCGGAACATTTGATATTTCTATACTGCGCTTAAATAAAGGCGTGTTTGAAGTATTGGCCACTGGTGGCGATTCAAGCCTAGGCGGCGACGACTTTGACTCATTATTAGTTGATTACCTAAAACAAGAAACCGGCGTAACGGGCTTATCTCCTTCGGTATTACGTTTATTTATAAATAAAGCCAAAGCCTGTAAAGAAGCACTCAGCCAATACGAAAAAGTGAATGTTGGCCTTGAGTTTGACGATGAAAAATACATGGTTGAAGTAACGCGAGAGAAGTTTAACGAGCTGGCTATGCCACTGGTTAAAAAAACGCTCCGCTCATGTCGTCGTGCAGTAAAAGATGCCGGTATTGAAAACCAAGAAGTACTACAAGTGGTGATGGTTGGCGGTTCAACCCGCATGCCGTTGGTACGTACTCAAGTTGGCGAGTTTTTTGATAAACAACCACTTACTTCAATTGATCCTGATCGTGTTGTTGCACTGGGTGCAGCATTACAAGCTGACGTATTAATTGGTAACAAGCCAGATTCAGACATGTTATTGCTGGATGTGTTACCGTTGTCGCTAGGACTTGAGACCATGGGTGGCTTGGTTGAAAAAATCATTCCACGCAATACCACTATCCCAGTTGCACGTGCGCAAGAATTTACAACGTTTAAAGATGGTCAAACGGCTATGTCGTTGCATGTATTACAAGGTGAGCGTGAACTGGTTGACGATTGTCGATCGCTGGCAAAATTTAGCTTAAAAGGCATTCCACCTATGGCGGCGGGAGCGGCGCATATTCGCGTTACCTTTAAAGTAGACGCTGATGGTTTACTAAGCGTATCAGCCATGGAAAAATCAACTGGCGTTCAAGCAGAAATACAAGTAAAACCGTCGTTTGGTTTGTCTGACGACCAAGTTGCTAATATGCTTAAAGAGTCGATGAGTAACGCTAAAGGCGACATGCAAGCGCGTATGCTTAAAGAGCAACAAGTTGAAGCGCTTCGAGTAATAGAAGCAATGGAAGCCTCTTTAGCTGCTGATGGCGATTTACTTGAGCCTGAGCAACTAGCGGCACTAAAAGTGGAAATAAACGAACTTGCAAAAGTACGCGAGAGTGCACAAGAGCCAAGCGAAATTAAAGCAGCCATTGAAAAAATGGACAATGCGAGTAGTGATTTTGCCGCGCGTAGAATGGATGCATCAATTAAAAAAGCCTTAACAGGCCAGTCAGTAGACAATATATAAGAGAGATTAGAATGCCACAAATTGTTTTTCTTCCCCATCCGGAGTTGTGTCCTGACGGTGCAGCAATAGAAGCGCCCGCTGGCGAAACGGTACTTGATATCGCGCTTAAAAATGGCATTAGCATTCCTCATGCCTGTGAAAAGTCATGTGCATGTACAACCTGTCACTTAGTGATCCGTGAAGGTTTTGACTCATTAGATGAAAGTGACGACCTAGAAGACGACATGCTAGATAAAGCTTGGGGTTTAGAGCCTGAGTCACGTTTAGGTTGCCAAGCAATCATTAGAGATGAAGACTTAGTGGTTGAAATACCTAAGTACAATCTCAATATCGTTAATGAAGAACACTAGTTTTTAATTAACGACTATTATATTAAAAGCCGCTGTTTGATACAGCGGCTTTTTTGTTTGTATTAAGTAGCAGCGGGTTTACCCCGCGTCTTTTTAAAGGTTAAAGGTTAAAGGTTACTAGCGGCGGGTAAATTAAAATAAAAACTCTTGTAGTGTTAACCATAAGGCTTTTTAATTTATCGAAGCCCGAAGCCCGAAGCCCGAAGCCCGAAGCCCGAAGCCCGAAGCCCGAAGCCCAAGGCCCAAGGCCCAAGGCCCAAGGCCCAAGGCCCAAAACCCAAAACCCATTTCGGAGGTGTATTTTGAGTGATCTTATTTTTTCAGACTCGTTTATAAACGGTGAATTTTATAAAACCAGCACACGCTTTAGCGTTGATGATCCCGCCACCGAACAAAGTATTGTTGATGTAAGTGACATTGACGAGCAAGGTGTAAAAACAGCTATTAATGCGGCAAAAGGCGCGTTTGTAAAATTAAAAGCCACCAATGCAACCGAGCGAAGTGAAACTCTGATGCGCTGGTATGAGTTGGTGATTAAACATAAACACACATTAGCTACACTTATGACCAAAGAGCAGGGGAAACCACTTAAAGAATCTCTCGGTGAAATAGATTATGGCGCCGGCTTTATTAAGTGGTTTGCTGAGCAAGCTAAACGTAGCTATGGGGATGTGATCCCTGCAACCGACAATCAGCATCGCCTAACCAGTTATAAACAGCCTATTGGCGTGGTTGCCGGTATAACACCATGGAACTTTCCTGTGGCTATGGTAACTCGAAAAGTAGCCCCTGCTTATGCTGCTGGCTGTAGTTTCATTTTAAAACCTTCTGAACATACACCACTATGTGCTATTGCTTTAGCGTATTTAGCTGATCAGGCTGGCTTTGTGAAAGGCGCATTTAATGTGTTGGTATCACAAAACGCTAAAGACGTTGGTAAAATGTTGACTGACTCAGAGGTGGTACGTAAGTTTACCTTTACTGGCTCTACAGGTGTAGGTAAGCAGTTACTATCACAGTGTGCACAGACAATTAAAAAAACATCAATGGAATTAGGTGGCAATGCGCCGTTCATTATTTTTGATAATGCCGATATTGATGACGCTATTGATGGCCTAATGGCAGCTAAATTTAGAAACAGTGGCCAAGCGTGTGTAGCGGCAAACCGTATATTCATCCAGCGCAGTATATTAAATGAAGTGCTTGAAAAAATTACACCCAAAGTCGCTGCGCTCAACGTTGCAAACGGTTTTGATGAAAATGCCGACATAGGCCCGCTTATTTATCCCAAAGCAAAAGAGAAAGTGCAACAACTGATTAAAGATGCTCTCGATAATGGCGCTACGCTAATTGGAGATAACAGTAATTTAGGTGGCAGCTTTCAAAACCCATTAATAGTTACTAATGTCACTACACAAATGGATATTTATCACGAAGAAGTGTTTGGCCCTGTATTAACGGTGATCCCATTTGATGAAGAAAGCGAAGTCCTTGCACTTGCTAATGATGTCCCTTATGGATTAGCTGCGTATTTTTATAGCCAAAACATTAAACAAATCTATCGTATAAGCGAAGGGTTAGAGTTTGGCATGATAGGTGTAAATGAGGGGGTTATATCAAACCCTGTAGCACCGTTCGGTGGGGTAAAACAATCAGGTCTTGGAAGAGAGGGGGGTCACCAAGGTTTAGATGAATACCTAGAAGAAAAATACGTATGTATTAGAGTTTAACTCTATAAACTGTTCCGATGAGTTAACCGTTTAGCGTTTTAAGTTGCTTGAAATGGGTGTAAATGCTACCTTTCAAAAAAATGTTTAAGTAAACAAAAAGTAAAAAATTTCTATAAGTAGAAATACCCCCGTGTGTAAATGCCACCATTTTGGTGGCATTTTTTTGCCCTTTTTTAAGGAGAGGTTTTTGGCTACTTCCTCCTTGTAGGTCTAAACTATTCTTAGTTAGATGCTATTCTGCTTATATCCTTTTTAAAAGTAGGCTTTTATGAAAGAGTAATTCTTTTTAATTCGCGTGAACATTTGTAACTGTATGTTTTTAAATGTATATTTTTGGTGTGTGAATGAGTAGAATAAAGTTTCAGTAGTTTCAATACTATTAACATATAGTAAAAATGTATAATTGTGTTTTATACACTTATAAATTAACATTCCGCAAATTCATCCATTAAAAAATAATGAAGCACCCACTATGAGTAGAAGAAATCAAGCAACGGTAGACCAGGAAGTTTCGTTTGGCATTGACGAAGAGTTAGTTTCTACAACAGATTTACGAGGGGTTATCACCTATGCAAATGATAGCTTTTGTAAAGTTTCAGGGTATACCATTAATGAGTTAAAAGGGAAAAACCATAACATGGTTCGCCACCCAGAGATGCCACCTGCGGCATTTGGTGATATGTGGTCTAATTTAAAAAGCGATACCGCATGGCGAGGAGCTGTAAAAAATAGATGTAAAGATGGGCGTTATTACTGGGTTGATGCATTTGTTACCCCTATTTACGAAAACGGTAAAAAAGTAGGTTATCAATCAGTTCGCCAACAACTCCTTCCAGAATATAAAAGCCGCGCAGAAAAGCTTTACCAACGTTTAAACAACGGTCAATCAATTGTCCCTTTAACTGAAAAATTAGCCGCATTTAAACTTCCTCTATTTATTGGCTGTGCAGCTTTAATTGCTTGGTTAACAAGTTATATGTTCTGGTTATGTTTACTGTTTGTTCCTCTGCCTTTTGTTATTTTTTATGAAGAGTTAATTCGTTCGCAAAGCACAATCAAAAAAACCAAAGCAGGTCCAGATAGCGTATCTCGGCATATTTATTCTGGTAGCGACAGCCTTAGCTATAGTGATTTTCAGATTAAATTACTTGAGGGTAAAGTAACGACCATTGTTGGCCGTATTATTGATGGTACTTTAAGCCTGAGTAAAGGTGCTGACTCCCTTAAAACTTGTGCTGAAGCTGCGCAGGCCGGTGTTGAAAAAGAAGCGTCTGAATTACATCAAGTGTCGTCTGCCGTTGAGGAAATGGTGCATTCAATTGATGAAGTAGCAAAAAATACTTTAGTAACTAACCAACGAGTGCAACAAGCTCACCAAGACTGCGAAAGCGCAACGCAAGCGATGTCAGGCACCATGCGTGAAGTATCGTTACTCGCCAACGAGGTGGATAACTCGGCAAGTTCAGCGAGCGAGCTAGCAACAGAGGCTGAAAAAATTGGTGGCATAATGCAAGAGATACAAGGGATTGCCGATCAAACAAATTTACTTGCACTTAATGCGGCTATAGAAGCTGCGCGTGCCGGTGAGCATGGTAGAGGGTTCTCGGTTGTTGCTGATGAAGTGCGAGCACTCTCAAGTAGAACGCATACCGCTACAGAGCAAATTCAAGTTTCTATATCTGAAATGCAGTCTACGTTACTCAACTGGTCAAAAACAATGGAAGCTGGTAAGAATGCGGCAGAGAGCTGTGTTAAAGAAACCCGCAATAGCCAAGATATCGTCTCAAAAGTATATGCTGCAATTACTGATATTTCTGATTTAGCAACGCAAATATCAACCGCTGCGGAAGAACAAAGCATGGTATCGCAAGAAATTAGCCGTAATATTTCAAATATTAGTAGTGCGTCTTCAGAAAACTTAGCCCAAGCGCATAGTGTAGGTACAGAGTCTGATGCGATTGAAAAACACTCTAAAGCATTAGCGTCACTAGGTCTTTCTTTTAAAGTAGGTTAACAACTTAAGCAAGGGCAGCAAATACCCAAGTGTATGAGGCGCTGAGAATATAACATGTTCTCAGCGCGCCTAAAGCGTCAAATATGGGCAACGGGCTGTGTGGTGCGGGGAAAACCTGCTACTACTGGTGTTATTTTTAATATTTATTTAGCAGTGACTTCATGTCGCATCAGGCTTTTATCAAAAGCACCAAATAACGATATAAATCAACGCTGGGGAAACCGGCGGCTACAGATAAGAGTGTACTTTTTATTTTATGTTTGGCTTTATGAGAACTAGATATAACTAAAAAATTAACTTTGGATATTACTGAGAGGACTTAGAAAATAGTGGGGCGATTGACGGGGCTCGAACCCGCGACAACCGGAATCACAATCCGGGGCTCTACCAACTGAGCTACAACCGCCACTACATACACCTTGTTTGGTGTGGCGCGCATAATACATAATATCCCTATGCTTGTGAAGCAAAAAATCAAAAAAAATTAAACTTATTATAAGTATTCTAAATTTAAGCTTATTGGCAACGGGCAACGGGCAACGGGCAACGGGCCTAACGCCTAAACCCTGCGCGAGGTAAACTCCCGCCTACGGGTATAAAAAACCTTGCTATATTAACCGTAAGGTTTTTAAACTCCTCGAACCTCGAACCTCGAACCTCGAACCTCGAACCTCGAACCTCGAACCTCGAACCTCGAACCTCGAACCTCTACACTCGTGGCTTAAATCCCTAACCCCTTAGTAAAACGTTGTTGCAAACACCTATTAAAGATTTACAATACTACAAACAATATCGCTAAACTGCTTAATAACACTATCAGGAGTTAATATGGATTCAATACTCAATTGGCTGAATGAAAATTCAGGCTTAATTTTACACTATGGTATTCAAGCAGTTATAGCGCTTGTTATATTTTTACTCGGTGGCCGAATTGCCAAGTTTTGTGCAAATTTAACCGCTAAAGCATTCGACAAGAAGAAAGTAGATGTAGCGGTTTCATCGTTTGTATCTAGTATTGTGTATGCCATTGTATTTGCAGCCACTATTTTAATGGCGCTGTCACAAATCGGTATCGAAACCACGTCATTCATTGCGATTTTAGGTGCTGCAGGTTTAGCGGTTGGCTTAGCACTGCAAGGGTCGTTATCTAACTTTGCATCTGGTGTGCTAATTATTTTACTACGCCCATTTAAATCTGGTGACTACGTTGAAGCCGGCGGTAAAGCTGGTACGATTAAAAAAATCGAAATATTTTCAACAGAAATGCGCACTCCTGATAACAAAGTTATTGTAATGCCTAATTCAAAAATAATGTCAGATGCAATTATTAACTACTCGCGCGAAGCAACGCGTCGCGTTGATCTTGTGATTGGTGTTGGCTACGACGCCGATTTACGTAAAGCAAAAGAAGTACTTAAATCAGTACTAGATAACGAATCACGCATTTTAAAAGATCCTGCATACAACGTATCGGTTTCTGAGCTTGCCGATTCAAGCGTTAACTTTATCGTACGCCCTTGGGTTAACTCAGAAGATTACTGGCCAACATACTGGTCGTTAATGGAAAACATTAAAATAGCGTTAGACGACGCCGACATTACTATTCCATTTCCACAAATGGATGTGCATTTGCACAAGCAAGACTAATTTTTTAAAAAGTTATTAAGGTAATGCTCACGTTAGGTTTGCTAACGTGCGCGCTGCTTTAAAGAGCATGAATATTTTTTACAGGGTTATTTTTTAATGAAACTTAAGCTTTTATCAATTTTAGTAGCAGCCTCAGCTACAACCAGTGCATTTGCATCAGAAGAAGAACAAAAAACCTGGGAAGTAACCAGTGAAGTGGGCGCTATCATTACCAGCGGTAATACCGAAACAACGACCTTAAAAGGCGGTATTAAAGTATTGCATAACTTAGAAAGTTGGAATAACGAGTATAAGTTAGACGGCATCTACAAAGAAGATGAAGTAGAAAACGACGACGGTACTAAAGAAAAGCAGCGTACTAACGAAAAGTACTCTATTTCAGCGCAGGGTAATTACAAATTAAACGAAAAGCACGCTCATTTATTTATTTATGGGTCGCACGTATCTGATTACTTTGGCGCATACCGAAGCGAGTCGGTTATTTCAGCGGGTTATGGTTTACGTTTATTAAACGAGTCAAACATGAAACTAAACGCTGAAATTGGTCCGGGTTATAAGTATTTTAAATATCCAGATATTAGCGAAGAGGTTGATGAAAACGGCAACTCATTAGCGGGTGAATACGAAGGCGAAGTGATTGCCTTAGGTAAAGTAGACTTTAGCTGGAAAATTTCAGACAACGCGCGTTTTACTCAGTTAGTATCTGTGGAATACGGTGATACCAATACTAAAACTCGCTCAGAAACCGCTCTTCTGACTAAAATTAATGGCTCACTACAAATGAAAGTGGCCTACAATATAACCAACAACTCAGACGTGGCTGATGACAAAGAAGCAACTGATACAGAGACCTCATTAACACTTGTTTACAGCTTTTAACATCAAGTAGTAAATAAATTGTAATAAAACTATGAAAGGGGCTAAAGTCCCTTTTTTATTTGCTCGTAAATAATGTATGATACCCACCAATTTTTGGTTGTAGACCTAGGGAAATACCTACTCGTGAACGTTATTAAATATTTATTAAGTACTTTTGTACTTATATGTAGCTTTAGCACATTAGCATTTGCGCCAACAGCCGCTCAACTAGAGCAGTTTCAAAAATTACCTAAGTCACAACAACAGGCTCTGGCAAAGCAGTATGGCGTGGATATTTCAAGCCTTGAAGGTGCTGGTAGCACTAATGGCAAAAATAACGAACAAGACAAGCCCACAGTAGGTGAGCGTAATACCACCGACGAACGAGCTTTTACAGATGAAGAGCGATTCAAGCCAGAAGATAAATCAGTAAAGCCATTCGGTTATGACCTATTTGCAGGCGAACCAACCACATTTATGCCTAATGAAAGCGCTCCCGTTCCTGATACGTATTTAGTAGGGCGTGGCGATCAGCTATTAATTAACTTTTACGGTAAAGAAAGTGAAAGCTTTGAAGTGATTGTTGACCGTGAAGGCCGCATTAATATTCCCGATTTAAGCCCTGTACAAGTAGCGGGTTTAACGTTCGCTGAAGTTAAAGAACTAATTAAAGTAAAAGTAGAGCAAGAAGTTATTGGTGTTAAAGCGTTTGTATCGCTTGGCAAACTTCGCAGTATTCGTATTTTGGTTTTAGGTGAGGCTTACAAGCCCGGTAGTTATAGTGTGTCGTCGCTAACTACTGTTTCACATGCATTATTTGTAAGTGGTGGCGTGTCTGATATTGCCTCACTGCGTAATATTCAAGTAAAGCGCGGTGGTAAACTTGTTGCTAATTTTGACCTATACGATTTACTTATTCGTGGTGATAGCAGCAACGATATTATTTTAAAGCCTGGCGATGTGGTGTTTATTCCATCGGTAGGAGAG
Source organism: Pseudoalteromonas sp. 2CM39R (assembly GCF_023161845.1). Taxonomy (NCBI): domain Bacteria; kingdom Pseudomonadati; phylum Pseudomonadota; class Gammaproteobacteria; order Alteromonadales; family Pseudoalteromonadaceae; genus Pseudoalteromonas; species Pseudoalteromonas sp. 2CM39R. The sequence goes on along the minus strand of NZ_JALNTM010000006.1, from coordinate 193,785 downwards.
CAAGTAACAGTTGACGGTTTAGTAAAGCGTCCTGCTATTTTTGAGCTTAAAAAAGGTGAAACGGCAGAGCATTTATTAAAAATGGCCGGCGGTATTAAACCTAATGCTTATGCCAAAAGTGTGGTTGTTGAGCGCTTTAATAATCAACACAAAGAAGTGCTTTCAGTAGATTTTGGCAAAGAGCAAGTTAACTACATTCCACAAGATGGCGATCGGATTCACTTTAGCGCCATTGGCGAACAATACCAAACTTCAATTAGTTTAATTGGTGCCGTAGTACGACCTGGTAATTACCAGTGGTACAAGGGTAAACGCATTTCAGATATTTTAGGCTCTGTGCGTGGTGATTTATTACCACAGGCTGATTTAGATTATGCATTAGTAGTGCGTGAAACCAACGTAAATGGTGATATTGAGATTCATCAATTCGATTTAGCAAAAGCCATTACAAAAAATACTGAGAACAACTTGCAACTTAGCCCTAACGATAAAATTATTGTATTCAGTCGTTTTGAAGAAAAAACTTTAGAAGATATAGCGCTTGCAAATTTAGCGTTAACTAAAGAGCAGCAAGAACAGCAACGCAAAGCAGAACTATGGCATGAATACCAACAAAAAGAGTTTGAAAAATACGTTGGTGTAATAACTGAAGAGTCAGAGCCAGAAGAAGAAAACCCAAATTTAAGTATGGCTCAAATGCTTGAGAAAAAGCTAAAAGAACAAGAAGAGGATGCTAAAAGCTTTGCACTATTTAGCCGACATAATTTACTTAAGCCTGTAATTGCTAAGTTAGAGCAGCAGGCCGGTGTACTGCAGGCTATGCAGATTGTTGAAATTACTGGCAGTGTAATGTACCCAGGTATTTACCCGTTAATGGAAGGCGGTGAAGTAAAAGACTTAATTACTGCCGCAGGTGGCTTGTTAGAGTCGGCTTACACACAACAAGCAGAAGTAACAAGAATTGCCACTAATGATGTATCAAATATTGAGCATATTAAGTTTGACCTTAAAAGCGCCATGCAAGGTAAAACAGCATCTAATATTTCATTACAAAGTAAAGACAGCGTAAATATATTTGCTATACCAAATTGGCAAGAAAACTTAAAAGTAGAGCTAAAGGGTGAGCTTAAATTTCCGGGCACCTATACTATTCGCCGCGGTGAAACCTTAAGTAACTTATTAAAGCGCGCCGGTGGCTTTTCTGAGTTTGCTGCAACCAATGCCGCTGTATTTACTCGCCAATCAATTAAAGAGCAAGAGCAACAACAGCTAGCGCGTTTATCTACCGAACTTCGTCGAGATATAGCATCTAAAAGCTTTCAAAGTTCAGTAAGTAGCAACACACTTACTTACGATGAAATGAATAAGCTTTTGAAGGACCTTGCTAACGTTGATGCCGTAGGCCGTTTAGTTATAGATTTACCGCTTATTGTTAACAATGAGCAAAACCTAGTACTGCAAGATGGCGATGTACTTTATGTGCCTAGTGAACGCGACTCAATCAGTGTAATAGGTGAGGTTAATTACTCTACCTCGCATCTATATAAAGCAGGCATAAGCGTAGACGAATACATAGACCTAAGCGGTGGTTTAAAAGAGCGCGCAGCGGATGATCGTATTTATATTATAAAAGCCAACGGCTCAGTAAAAATACCAAATACCGGCAACTGGTTTGCAGTTAATAACTCAAACCAACTTGAACCTGGCGATACCATTGTTGTCCCACTAGATGCAGGCCATATGGATAAGCTAACGCTTTGGAGCACCGCAACACAGATTCTATATCAATTAGGTGTAGCAGTAGCAGCCATAAGTGGTATTTAATATAATGCAGTGCGGGTTTATCCCGCAGCTGCTCTAAGGCTCGAGGTTTTAGGAACTAGGTTTTAGACTGAGATTAAACCAAACACAGTGTTTGGATTTAAAGAAGTCGGGGCTTTATGCCGCGCAAATGTAGCAGCGACTTTATCTCGCGTTAAAAACAATAGATACATTCACAAAGAGGTTAAGAGAGCGCCCCGCTTAAGAGGAAGACATAAATAAAATGGGTATGTTTTCTCATATTCTCTCATTCACTTCTCTTTGTGCATATTATTTTTAAAGAGTGGCTTTATGTCGCGTAAATGTAGCAGCAGGTTTGGTGTTACGAAGGACGAGCTAAAACTCCTAAAACCTAAAACAATAACTTGACCTAATGTTCTTGTTATACAACTTTTTGATAGCTGATAGCTGATAGCTGATAGCTGATAGCTGATAGCTGATAGCTGATAGCTGAACTTATGAGATTTAAATGGAAAACAACTCAAACAACCAAAATCAGGCAAATACACCATTGCAAAACAACATTGGCGATGACGAAATAGACTTACGCGAGCTCTTTACTGCTATTTGGCAAGGCAAGTGGATTATTATCGCTGTAACTACCTTATTTGCTGTGGCATCTGTTTTTTATGCCATTAACCAACCTAATATATATAAGTCTGAGGCGCTACTTGCCCCTGCTGAGCAAGATAAAGCTGGTGGATTGGGCGCTCTTTCGGGCCAGTTTGGTGGGCTTGCAAGTTTAGCTGGAGTTAACTTAGGTTCAGGTGGTGGGATTGATAAAACACAAATGGCGCTTGAGGTACTTAAATCGCGTAAATTTACCAGTGAATTTATTCAAAAGCACAATATTTTGCCAGATTTAATGGCTGTTAAGTCATGGGAAAGTGAAAAAAACACAATTATTTATAATCAAGAAGTTTATAACAAAGCTGAAAATAAATGGCTACGAAAAGTAAAGTCTCCTTTTAAACCTAAGCCTTCAATGCAGGAAGCTTTTAAAGTGTTTTCACAGGTTGTAAATGCTGATGTAAGTAAAGAGAGCGGAATGGTTTCGATTTCAATTGAGCATTTATCCCCCTATATTGCAAAACAGTGGGTAGATTGGCTAGTCGTTGATTTGAATAAAACAATGAAAGAGCGAGACGTGGTTGAAGCTAATAAAAGTACTGAGTTTTTAATGAACCAATTAGAAAATACTAAAATAGCAGATATTCGTGCAGTACTTTATAAATTGGTAGAAGAGCAAGCTAAAATCATCATGTTTGCCAATGTACGTGATGAATATGTTTTTAAGACTATTGATCCAGCATTAGTACCTGAGGTTAAGTTCAAACCAAAACGCGCAGTAATATGCGTTATAGGCGTTTTACTTGGAATGATGCTGTCACTTATGGTTGTTCTACTTAAGCATTTTTCAAAAAAACATAGTGATAAATAGGTTTTAATAAGCCAAATATTAAAAATATTTACGGGTGTCCTAGTAAATATTTACCAACGCTGAGGAAAATATGAATAGCCGTTTTGAAAATATAAATATAGCAGTCATTGGCTTAGGGTATGTGGGGTTACCACTAGCTGTTGAGTTTGGGAAAAAATATCCAGTTTTAGGGTTCGATATTAATCAATGTCGTATTAAACAATTGCAGGAAGGCCACGATACAACACTTGAAGTAAGTGATGAAGAACTTAAACAATCCCCACAACTTAACTTCTCACATACTATATCAGACCTTGAAAATTATAATGTATATATTGTAACTGTACCAACGCCTATTGATGCACATAAACAACCAGATTTAACACCGCTCATAAAAGCCAGTGAGATGTTAGGAAAGGTAGTAAAAAAAGGCGACGTTATAATTTATGAGTCAACAGTATACCCTGGTGCTACTGAAGAGGCTTGTTTACCGGTAGTTGAGCGGGTATCAGGCCTTGTATTTAATAAAGATTTCTTTGCGGGCTATTCACCAGAGCGTATAAACCCAGGAGATAAAGAGCACCGCGTAACTAACATATTAAAAGTAACTTCAGGTTCAACTCCTGAAATAGCTGAAAAAATTGACCAGCTTTATAAGTCAATTATTACTGCAGGTACTCACAAGGCAAGTTCAATTAAAGTTGCTGAGGCAGCTAAAGTAATTGAAAACACTCAGCGTGATGTGAATATTGCTTTAATTAATGAACTATCAATCATTTTTAATAAATTGGATATTGATACTCTTGAGGTTTTAGAGGCTGCAGGTACAAAGTGGAATTTTTTACCATTTAGACCAGGCTTAGTTGGAGGGCATTGTATAGGTGTGGATCCGTATTACTTAACTCACAAAGCGCAGACTGTAGGCTATCACCCAGAAATGATTTTAGCGGGACGAAGATTAAATGATGGTATGGGTAAGCATGTTGTATCTGAACTTGTAAAAAGCATGCTTAAAAAGCGTATTCATGTAGATGGTGCAAACGTGTTAGTGATGGGACTAACATTTAAGGAAAATTGTCCTGACTTACGTAATACAAAAGTGACAGATATCGTTACAGAGCTAAAAGAATACAATATAAATGTAGATATTGTAGATCCTTGGTGTTCAAACGAGGAAGCACAAAATGAATATGGTTTGAGCTTAACCGATGAGTATAAAAAAAATAACTATGATGCAATAATAATTGCAGTCGGGCATAACGAATTTAAAGAAATGGGGGCTGATAAAATTCGTAGGCTAGGCAAAGTAGATCATGTACTTTACGACTTAAAATACGTACTACCGAAACAAAGTGTAGATATGCGTTTGTAAAGCCATAGGCACTCGGCGCTAGGAAGATAAAGGCACTAGAAGTAAAGCTAGAAAATCTTTGACGGTAAAGTAAATGTTTTAATACTTTTATAGAACCTAGAACCTAGAACCTAGAACCTAGAACCTAGAACCTAGAACCTAGAACCTAGAACCTAGAACCTAGAACCTAATTTTTTAAAGGAAAATCATGACTCGTTACGAACAAATAAAAGCAGAATTATTGGTATCACCGAAAATTTGGCTAGTTACAGGTGTTGCTGGTTTTATTGGCTCAAACCTTTTAGAGCACTTATTAAAATTAAACCAAAAAGTAGTAGGGCTTGATAATTTTGCAACAGGCCATCAGCATAACCTTGATGAAGTAAAAGGTTTGGTTACTTCTGAGCAATGGGAAGGTTTTAGTTTTATTGAAGGTGATATTCGAAATTTTCAAGATTGCGAAATAGTATTAGCTAATAACGGTAATGGCATTGATTATGTATTGCACCAAGCAGCCCTGGGCTCTGTGCCACGTTCAATTGCTGATCCAGTAACAACTAATTCAGCTAACATTACTGGTTTTTTAAATATGTTACAGGCCGCAAAAGAGGCTAAAGTTAAAAGTTTTACTTATGCTGCAAGTAGCTCTACTTATGGTGACCACCCAGCTTTACCTAAGGTAGAAGAAAATATAGGCAATCCACTATCTCCATATGCTGTAACTAAATACGTTAACGAATTATATGCTGGGGTCTATGCGAAGACCTATGGCTTTAAAACAATCGGCTTACGTTACTTTAATGTTTTTGGCCAGAGACAGGAACCAAATGGAGCATATGCAGCAGTAATACCAAAGTGGACTGCTGATATGATAAAAGGTGAAGAGGTTTTTATAAACGGTGATGGTGAAACTAGTCGAGACTTTTGTTTTATAGAAAATACGGTACAAATGAATATTTTAGCTGCTACAGCGCCAGACGATGCTAAAGATAATGTTTATAACGTGGCTGTCGGTGATCGAACTACTTTAAATGATTTATATAAAGCTATTCAAGCAGCCCTGAGTGAATGCTCAATTGATGTTAAAAAAGGTCCTACTTATAGAGATTTTAGAGCTGGTGATGTTCGTCATTCTCAAGCTAATGTGAGTAAGGCTAACTCTAATTTGGGATATGCCCCTGAATATAGAATATTACAAGGTATAAGTAAGGCTATGCCTTGGTATGTTAAGTTTTTGAATGGTAATAAATAGAATTGAAAAGATTATATTTTTTTAGGCCTAATTTAAAAAACCACTTTTATCTTTATTATAGCTGGGTGTCTGCAGCTAAAGAAAAAGGGGTTGATGTAACAATGTTCACGGTTATGTCACGGCAGCAAATAAAAAAACAGATAAATGAATATAAAGAAGTAAGTAAACTTGATGGAGTAAAGGTAATAAAAACTCCACATACGACATTAAATATGCTCTATACAGCCATATACCTCTTTTTTAACATGCTCAAGTATAAAAAAGTGGGGCTTATAGCTAAAAAAGTAGAGTTAAGGCCGTTGAGACTAACAAAGTTTATTTTTGGTAAAAACTTCAAATATTATATTGAGGTCGAAGGTGATGGCCTATCTGAATATAATTATTTACAAAGGAATCCCTATAAAAATGGGTTTTATGATGACTATTTATTCTCTGCTAAAGCTAGTATCGATAGTTTTGCTGAAAAAATAAAAGACGCAGATGGATTGCTTGTTTTGTCAAAAGCATTTAAAGAAGTTTTATTAAAAAGACATAGCTTTCTCAAAGCCGAAAAAGTTCAAGTAACGTCTACTGGATTTGTCAAGGGGCGTTTAACTTTTAGTGCAAAGAACCGTCAAGCATTTAGAAATAAACTTTGCATTAAAAATGAACATGTATTTGTCTATGCAGGAAACGTATATTATTCGTGGCAAAATATAAAAAATACACTTTGTTTTTTTAAGTATTACTTAGAGAATGTAACTTCTAATGCCAAATTTATTATTCTTACACATAAAAGTGATCAGTTCATAGTAAAGGGGTTTATGTCTAAGTTAAGCCTTCCGGATGAAAAGATAGTTCTTAAAGAAGTGCCAAACTCAGAAGTTGTAAATTACTATAATGCAGCAGATATATGCGTTTTATTAAGAGATAATGATTTAATGAACGAGGTAGCATCGCCTGGTAAAATTGGCGAGTATGCTGCTTCAGGCACACCAATACTTACTTCCTCATACATAGGGGATTATGCACAATTATTTCAATCACAAGATTTAGTCGCCCAAGTTGATGATGTTAGAGATTTTGCATTAATGGCAAGGAAGGTACAGGTTTTACTGGAAGCTACAGATAAAGAAAAAACTGCATTTAGTAATTGGAGTAATGATAGATTGTCATCTCAAAATAATGTTAATAGCTTCATTAAAGCTTTTGAAATGTAATGTTTGTTAATTTTAAAATTTTTAGGAGTATTTGTGTTTAAAAATAAAAAACTATTGATTACCGGCGGTACCGGGTCATTTGGTAATGCTGTGTTACGTCGATTTTTAGATACAGATATCAAAGAGATCCGTATATTTTCTCGTGATGAAAAAAAACAAGATGATATGCGAAAAGTTTTTAATAATTCAAAGTTGAAATTTTATATTGGTGATGTCAGAGATGCACAAAGTGTAGCAACTGCAATGAGGGGAGTTGATTATGTATATCATGCTGCTGCATTAAAGCAGGTTCCTTCTTGTGAGTTTTACCCGTTAGAAGCCGTTAAAACTAACGTGTTAGGCACAGAAAACGTGCTAGAAGCAGCTATTGCAAATAACGTACAAAGAGTAGTGTGTTTAAGTACTGACAAAGCGGTTTACCCAATTAACGCCATGGGTATTTCGAAAGCGATGATGGAGAAAGTTATTGTAGCGAAAAGTCGTAATCTAGAAGATACCAATACAACTATTTGCTGTACTCGATATGGTAATGTAATGGCGTCGCGAGGGTCAGTTATTCCTTTGTTTATTAGACAGATAGTTAATAATCACCCAATTACTATTACTGATCCAACAATGACACGTTTCATGATGACGCTAGATGATGCGGTAGATTTGGTTTTACATGCATTCGAAAATGGTAAAAATGGCGATATCTTTGTACAGAAAGCACCGGCTGCAACTATTGAAGTGTTAGTAAAAGCTTTACTTGAAATGCTTAAAAAGCCCGAGCATGTTGTAAACGTAATTGGTACCCGCCACGGCGAAAAACTATTCGAAGCTTTATGTAGCCGTGAAGAAATGTTTGTCGCACAAGAGCAAGGTGAATACTTTAGAGTACCAGCTGATAACAGAGATTTAAATTATTCAAAGTTCTTTGAAGAAGGTGAGTCTGACCTTTCAAAAGTAGAGGATTATAATTCTCATAATACTGAGCAGTTAGATGTTGAAGGCATGAAGCAACTGTTACGTAAGCTTGATTTTATGCGTGAAATCGAGTCTGGAAACATCATCGTTCCTGAAGGTGTTTAAGTATGAAAATATTAATTTTAGGTGCTACTGGCATGCTTGGCTATAGCCTGTTATGCAACTTAAATGAACACGCTAACTTATCCGTATTTGGCACAGTACGCAGTATTGATGGTAAAGAGTCATTTTTTAGCGATATAGAGCAGCAATTAATTACTGGTGTTGACGCCTATGACATTAGCTCACTGGAGCTCGCGATCGAAACAGTAGCCCCTGATGTAGTAATTAACTGTGTAGGTTTAATTAAACAGCATGGTATTTCAAAGCAACACATTGATGCTGTTAAAATTAATGCGTTACTTCCTCATGAGCTTGCCGATATTTGCGATCGAGTTAAAGCAAAATTGATTCATTTTTCAACCGACTGTGTATTTACCGGTGACGTAGGTTTATACAGCGAAGATTCATTACCCGATGCGTGCGATTTATATGGTAAATCTAAGTGCCTTGGTGAAGTGGGCTATGGCAAGCACTTAACTTTAAGAACCTCAATTATAGGGCACGAACTTACTACTGCAGTAAGTTTAGTTGACTGGTTTTTATCACAAGGCGAAAGCGCTAAAGGCTTTTCTAAAGCGGTATTTTCTGGTTTGCCCACTTGTTATGTAGCTAAGCTGCTGGTTGAATATATTTTACCACAACCAGAAATCTCGGGGTTATTGCACTTGTCGGTGGATCCCATTGATAAATACACGCTATTAAAATTGATAGCAGAGCAATACCAAAAAAACATAACTATTTCTGAATCGAAAGAACTAGTTATAGATCGCTCTCTAAATTCAGATAAATTTAGACAATTAACTCAGTTTAGCCCACCTGCGTGGAGCAAACTTGTTGAGTATATGCATACAGATTACGAAAAAAGGTATAAAGCATGAAAAAGTTAAAAGTTGTTACTGTTGTAGGTACTCGACCTGAGATCATTAGATTGTCGTGCACCATAGCAAAACTTGATGAATTTTGTGAGCATATACTAGTTCATACTGGGCAAAACTATGATTATGAGCTGAATCAGATATTTTTTGAAGACTTAGAAATTCGAGCGCCAGACATATTTTTAGAGTGTGCAGGAGCTACAGCTGCTGAAACAATGGCACAAGTTATAAGCAAAGCTGATGGAATGTTTGCTGAAGTTAAGCCTGATGCTGTCTTGATATTAGGTGATACAAATAGTGCTATGGCTGCTATTCCAGCTAAGCGTAAGAAAATCCCAATATTTCATATGGAAGCCGGTAATCGCTGTTTTGACATGCGCGTACCAGAAGAGATCAACCGTAAAATAGTGGATCATATTTCTGACGTTAACATGCCTTACACAGATATAGCTCGCGAATACTTACTAGCTGAGGGCTTAAAGCCTGATCTGATAGTTAAAACAGGCAGTCCAATGGATGAGGTACTTAATCGTTACAAGGAAAAAGTTACTAATGCTGAAATTTTATCAACACTAGATTTAACAGCTTGCGAATACTTTGTCGTAAGTGTTCATAGAGAAGAAAATGTAGACTCTGAAAAAAATATTCATAGTTACGTACAAGTATTAAATACAATTGCAGAAAAGTATAAATACCCGATAATTGTTTCTACTCACCCACGCACAAGAAAGAAGATTGATCTACTTAATTTAGAATTCCACCCACTTGTTAGATTAATGAAACCTTTAGGTTTTAGTGATTATATAAAGCTTCAAATGGAAGCAAAAGTGGTATTAAGCGATAGCGGTACTATTACCGAAGAGTCATCAATATTAAATTTCCCTGCTATTAACATTCGTGATGCACAAGAGCGGCCTGAAGGCTTCGAAGAGGGGGCTGTCATGTTTACAGGCATGAATGTGGAACGCATAGTACAGGCAATAGATATTTTGGAAAATCAACCTAGGGGTAAGGTTAGATTAATCAATAAAGTTAATAATTATATAGCACCTAATGTATCAGATAAGGTTTTAAGAACAATTATTAGTTATACCGATTATGTTAATAAGTTTGTTTGGAAGAAGTCTTGAACTGTAACTTTTTATACCTTTTGGTTAGGAAACTAATTTTTGTCGCGCATTAAAAAAATCGTTAAAAGCTCGTTGCTAAAGGAGTCAATCCTATATGGATTGACAGGCGTTATATCAAAGTTTGCTCCTCTTTTGGTTATACCTATTTATATCAATGTAATAGGTATTGAAGGCTTTGGAGTTCTTGACTTATACATAACAATTGGAATGGCTGTGTTTATTATATGTGAAGCACAGGCTGTTTCTGGAGTTATGAGAAGCTATTATGAGTGTAAGAAATCGAATACATTGAAAGATCTCATAAGCTCAGCGATTAAAATATATCTAGTGACTTATGTTTGTCTACTCATACTGTTTCTTATAACATTTCTACTACCTCTCCAAATTTCCGAAATACGCTTTGATTATTTGTTGCCTATTTTATTAGCTATCTTTCCTAGGCAGTTATTTGCATTAAATACAATAATTTTAAGAATGGAGCATCAAGCAAAACAATATGTGGCTCTAAGTTTGTTAAGTGTGCTACTAACAGCTATGTTAGGGATAATATTTATATATTTTTATGAGCCTAACGTCCTATCAGTTTTGTATGGTATTGCTCTTGCTCAGTTTGCTTTAGGAGTTATATCTACACTTTATCTCAAAAAGTTAGTATCTTTGAGTACGCCATCCAATTACCTCAAAGAAATAGTTTATTATGGCGTTCCAATCGCAATATCAAGCTTGGCTGGCTGGTTGCTAGCATCATCTGGCCGTTTGGTTATTGCAGACAAGTCATCTGATTTTGATTTGGGGGTTTATAGCTTATCGCTTAAGGTTGCAATGGTATTTATGGTTTTGTTGCAAGCATTTAGAACAGCTTGGGACCCATACTGTATGAGGCTTTTTGGCGAAAATAATTCCCATTTAATGTTTGCAAAGTCTTTAAATGTATATTGGGTCTTTGGTAGCCTTATCATTTTACTTATTTATTTATTATCTCCATTCCTAATTTTATTACTAGGAGCTAATGAAGCAGCCTTAAATCGAAATTTAATCTTATTAATTTTATTTGGATATTTATGGCAAGGAGCAATAAACATAATTGCTGTTGGTAATGCTTGGTCAAGAAAAACTTATGTTAACTCATTTGGTACTATTGCCGGTGGAGGAGTGAGTTTATGCTTATCATATATGTTTGTTAGTGAGCTTGGAGTTATTGCTGGCGGTGTGGGTTACCTTTTTGGTATGATAGCAAGCTTTGCTATCATCTATTATCTAGCTCAAAAAAATCAGTATATTCCTTATAATAATTACATTTCAATTTTGTTTTTTCTCATTTCTATGGGTATTAGTTTCTTTGTTATAAATTAGGGGCTAGGGGTTAATTAGGAAGTATTAAAATGAGAATAGAGTTAACCGGGAAAGTAAAATTAAAGAACAGACTAGTAAACAGTATCTCAATTTTGGATGACTCGATCTATTATTCAAGCTCTTTGATGAACTCTATATCTAAGTTAAATCTTTCGACTTTAGATGATGAGGTGGTTGTTGGAGAAGGTTGTGGATATGGTAGATATAAATTCAGAGAACCTGTACATGTAAAAGCTATTAAGGAGGGCGAAAAGGTTTGTTTGCTAGTAAGTGATTGGCATAATCATAGACTACTGAAGTACAGTAATAATAAATATATTACTGAGCTAGGTTTTTTTGCTTCAACATCATCGAAAATAAAAAATATCGCTAAATTTATAAAGGGAATGAGTGTTTCAGGTTCTTATATAGAAACTCACTTCAAACCAAATAGTGTCAAGCATAATGTAAGAACAAGTTTTTTTCATAATGCTGCCTACTTTTTCTCATCCTCTTTTAGGCTAACTTCGAAAAGGTTTTTCAATATTAATAAGCCCAATGGGGTATCGCTGTACAAAAATGGCTTTATATTTACTCAAAAAAATAGAAATGTATTGTCTTTTGTAGATGAAAAATTAAACCCTATAAAAGAGTTTACTCCACCGGAAAGTGGTCGTTTAGCAAATGTAACACCTTGTGAGGATGGAGTTATATTTTGTATAGAATCTATAGGTGTCGTATACAGGCTAAACAATTTAGGTACCTTCTCGAAAATCTTATTGAAGCCCTCAAGTGTTAATTTTAAACCATTTTGCGCATGTGTTATTGAAGAGGACTTACTTGCAGTAATATCTATGTCTAACTTACATATTTTTGAAATATCAAGTGGCCTTGAGAAGGCATGCTATAGCGTCGATGGTGAATTACATGGACTTGACGTGTCCAATAATAATATTTATATCTCGGATCGAGAAAATAGTGAAATATATATTTTGAGACTTAACAATGATTGATATTAATAACCCGCTTTCTATAGGTAGTTTTCTTAATTTTGGTTACGATATTACATACACTCCAAGTATTAAGTTTGATTATTCACAAATATCTTCCAATGCTAAAAAGCCTGATTATAAAACTACAAAAGATATATTTATGTCTTGTTTGGAGCGGTGTATAGGTGATACTAATGATGATATAGTTGTGCCTATAAGTGGAGGTCTCGACAGTAGAGCTTTATTGGCCGGTCTTCTGGAGCTTCGAAGTGCTGATAAAATTAAAACTTATACTTTCGGTACAAAATCCAGTTATGATTTTGAGATAGGCAAAGGTATAAGTAAAAAGTTAGGAGTCACATGTAACTCTTATGAACTATCTGAGTATAGCTTTGATGAAAAATCATTGTATGATACAGCTTCAATGTTTGATTATCAAACTACACTATTTTATCACCCGCCATATGATGAAATTAAAAATACTTTTAACAGTGATTTAGTGCTTGTTGGTTTTATGGGGGATCCTTTAGCTGGTTCTCATTTACCAGAAGTGGTGAGTGTAGATAACACACAATTATTACAAAGATTTTTGTCAAAAAACCAAATGGTTAGAAGTTGCTCTTTGCATGATTTGGAAGCGTCTAATTTAAATGAGATAGTAAAGTTTCCAGAGCTTATTTTAAGTAAGATTACTAAAGACGAGTACTTAGACTTTGAAGTAAGGCAATTAAGGTATGTTCACCCTCATGTAATGCCAAAACAATTAAATTGTAAGTCTCCATTTATCGAATCTGACTGGTTTAATCATATGCTTTCTTTACCCACAGAGTGCCGAAGAGAGCAGTCTTATTATAATGAATTCTTAATTAATGCCTTTCCCGCAGCATTTAACTTTCCTTGTAAAAATAACTACGGCCTTAAATTAAATACTCACCCAACTTTGATTAAACTTTGGCGAGGCGCCCATCGATTAAATTCGTTGAGGGATAAAACAATTAACTACCAAAATTTTAATCGCAGAATTTGTGATGATAAAGCACTTTATAAATTATTAGATATGCTTCTTCATAGGTTAGCCAAACGTAATCTAAATTTAAAGTTGGATCCAGTTGAGCTATTAAGAAACCATAAAAACCACAATGCTATTTTTTCAGATGCAATTATTAATTTAGCGTCTTTAGAAGTTAACTTATCCGCTATTAATCAGTAATAATTCAGATTGTTGCTAAATAAAAAGCATAATTTAATCAATTAGGTAAAGTTTCAAGGCGTATTAATGAAAGTAACTTATATCTCTAGTTCTATAATCCCATCTAGGACTGCAAATAGTATTCATGTAATGAAAGTTTGTCAGGCTTTTTCAGAGCTGGGTCACGAAGTAACCTTATTAGCACCAGATGTTAAAGCTAATTATGAAAAAGACATAACAGATATCTATGAGTTTTATGGAACTAGCAATATATTTAATATAGCCAAGTTACCTTGGCTGACTTATTTGAAAGGAACATCACTTTTTTATGGTTTTTTTGCAGCCTTAAAAAGCCACAGAATGAATGCTGATTTAGTTTTTTGTAGGGATTTTCATGGTGCTTTTTTCGCGTCTTTAATGGGGAAAAAGGTTGTTTATGAATCTCACACTCCAATTTGTGATAGCAATGCCAGAGGCTTAAAACCTAGTATGTTTAGAAGTATGATATCTAAGGAAAACTTTAAAAATTTAGTAGTCATTACGCATTCGCTTAAAGCATATTACTTAGCTCATTTTCCGCAATTAAAAGGTAAAATTATTGTTGCTGCTGACGGAGCTGATCCTATAGCTCCCGATACAGAGCCTTTTGACTTTAAAAATGATAAAAGCCGCATGCAGGTTGGTTATGTTGGACACTTATACCCTGGGAGAGGGGTAGATATAATTATCGAATTAGCCTCTATGTGTGACTGGGCAGACTTTCATATTATTGGGGGGCAAGAGTCAGATATAAACTATTGGAAAGCGCTATCCAACGACCTTTCTAATGTCACTTTTCATGGTTTTGTATCTCCGAGTGAGGCTGAAAGAATGCGAATGGGTTGTGAAGTTTTACTAGCTCCATATCAAGCGAGTGTTGCCGTATCTGGTGGTGGAGGAAATACAGTCAAGTGGATGTCTCCCTTAAAGGTGTTCGAATATATGGCTGCCGGTAAGGCAATACTTTCATCGGATATCCCAGTATTACATGAAGTATTACAAGATAAAAAAAACTCATTACTTTGCATAGCTGATCAACCGGTTGATTGGGCTGAAAAGTTAATTACTCTCAGGGATAACCCTGCATTAAAACAGACTTTAGGTGAATCAGCACTGAAAGATTTTGTATCATCTTATTCTTGGTATTCCCGTGTTAATAATATAATGAATGAGATCCACTAGTTGTTGTTAGGTTTTGATGTTTTACTTTTTAAAAGCATTTGTTTTAAGTTGTCTAGAGTGGGAAAAAATGTGAGTACGAATGAAAATAAAAAAAAAGTTACCTTTGCTATAAGTACTCTTGGTGGTGGCGGTGCTGAAGGTGTGTGTGTAAATATTGCAAATAATTTAGTTGAGCGAGGATGGCAAGTCACTTTAGTGGTATTAAATCTTGATGATGCTGTACATACAAGTAAATTAAACGTAGGTGTAGAATTAATTGTCGTAGGAGCCAAAAATGCTAGATATGCATTTATTCCACTTTTTAAATGTCTTAAGAAGTTAAACCCTGAGATAGTAATTGCATTTAACTATGAGTTAACTATCGTGCTGCAAATGTTAAGGGGGTTTTGTTCGTTAAATTATTTACTGCTCAGTCGCAACATAAACTCTATGAGTGAGATTGCAAAAAATAATAAGGGTATTAAATTAAAATTATATTTTTTCTTGTTAAAATACTCATATAGTAAATGTGATTTTATAATCAATCAATGTAATGAAATGCAAGTTGATTTATTAAACATTATTCCCTCCTTAGAGAATAAAAGTCATGTTATTTACAATCCTGTAAATAGCAGTGTAGAGGGGTTTATAGCAGGATTTGATTTTTCAACAATAGAGAAAAAAGACTACTTTCTTTGTATCGGAAGGTTAGAGAAGCAGAAAGCATTCCATTATGCAATAAAAGCTTTTGCACTTGTTTCTAATAGGCATATGAACCTCAGATTGAAAATCATTGGAAAAGGGAGTCTTGAAGATTCTCTTAAAGCACTTGCTGACAAATTAAATGTTTCAGATAAGGTTGATTTTGAAGGCTTTCAAAATCAAACAATACCTTATTATCTTCAGGCAAAAGCCACTTTACTAACTTCATTATATGAAGGTTTCCCAAATGTTTTAATAGAATCAATATCACTGGGCACACCTGTTATTGCTTATGATTGCAAAAGTGGACCTAGCGAGATAATAACATCGAACAATGGAGTTTTAGTTAAACAAAACTGTGTAAAGTCGATGGCTTCAGAAATGGAGAAAATATTGGTTAATGAATCACACCCTCAAAGAATAAGAGAAACTTCTAGTAAGTATAGATTGAACGAAGTGATTAATGTTTGGGAAAGTATATTAGAAGAATTTATTCCATCAAAGAGAACATAAATGTCTTATAATTCAAATGATAGAAGATACTATATGCTTATTTGTTTTCTTGTAGCATTAACTTTCTCTCTTTTACTCTCGAACTTACAAGTGGACGCTTATATTGACAGGGTTAGTTATTTAGCATATGCAGAAGACTCTCTACTCGTGTTAGGAAGAAACTTTAACTCGGGGTGGTTAAAATTAATTTTTAATGAGCCGCTTTGGCTTACAATTAACATTATACTTTCTACAATTTTTTCTGTTGAAAATGTTGTAAGGTTTATAATTTTTTGTTCATCTTTCTTAACCTTTTATTTGGTTTTATCAAATGTTGATAAAAGATTCTTTGTTTTAGCTTTGCTTTTTCTTTTGCTGCCACAGGTTCTAAAAAATAATATTATTCATCTAAGGCAGGGGCTTGCTGTAGCAGTATTTCTCGTTGGGTGGTTTAGTTTAAATTATAAGACCAAATATTTATGTTTTGTATCCGCAGCACTCATACATTCTTCTTTTGTGATAGTGCTAGTTGGGATTGTTGGAGTTAACATTTTATTATACTTGCGTTTTTCTTATGGTTTAAGAAGTATAATATTCATTATCGTAGGTCTTTGTATTGCTTTTTTTGGGTTATATTTTGCGGAGCTTCTTGGTGCTAGGCAGGGTTCTAGTTATCAGGGAAAGAGTTCATCGGCAAGTGGATTAGCTTTCATTTATTGGAGTGGTTTCTTTGTATTGTTTACACTGCAAAGTAAAATTTTTTTAAAGTTACATGCAATTCCTACTTTTTTTATACTTTTATATTTATCGAGTTACTTCTTTTTACCTGTGACAGCAAGGGTTTATGAAAGCGTGCTTTTAATTATCTTACTATCCACAGTAGACTTTAAAGGGCTTTACCGATATTTGGTATCTATTTACTTTATTTTTTATTTTTTTGCTACTTGGGCTCCTAGAGTTGGGGAGCCAGGTTTAGGGTGGTTTGTATGAAGAGTCTAGGTTTTTTATGAAAGTTTTACATATAATTACAGGTTTAAACGATGGCGGCGCTGAAGCCGCTTTATTCCATTTGTGTAAAGCAAATAAAGAAAATGAACATCATGTTATATCTCTCATGGGTAATGGTAAATATGGTGCATTGTTAAGAACCGAAGGTTTTTTTGTAGACACATTAAATATGCCTCAAGGTAAAGTAACGTTAAATGGACTTATTAAATTATTTAAATTAATACAGATTAAAAAGCCTGATGCAGTGCAAACTTGGATGTATCATGCTGATTTAGTCGGCGGAGTTTTTGCTCGTTTAGCCGGCATCAGAAATGTTAATTGGGGTGTGCATCATTCAAACCTGACTCCTGGTGATTCAAAAAAAACGACTATTTATATTGCACGTTTATGTGGCTTGTTGAGTTTTTTTATACCCAAAAATATAATCTTTTGTGCAGAAAAGTCTGCGCAAGTTCATAAAAAAATAGGTTATTGTAGCTCAAAATTAAAAGTGATAAATAATGGCTATGATCTAAAGATATTTAATGTTGTTGAAGATGCAAAAAAAACAATTAGAGAAGAGTTTAATTTTTCTCAAGATACTGTCTTATTAGGTATGGTTAGTCGTTTTCATCCCTTTAAAGATCATGAAAATTTAACAAAATCTTTAGGATTATTGAAAAGTCAAGGTTATAAGTTTAAGTGTTTATTAGTAGGTGCAGGTATCACAAATGAAAATGAAACTCTGCAATCATGGATTGAAGAAAATGATATAAAGAATGAGGTGATTTTAGTTGGTAGCAGGAATGATATACCTACTATTATGAACAGTCTTGATATTCATTTATTATCTAGTTCTAGTGAGGCATTTCCGAATGTTATTAATGAAGCTATGGCGTGTGGTGTACCTTGTATAACTACAGATGTTGGTGATGCCGCTATTATTGTTGGTGATACAGGCTGGGTTGTTCCTATAAAAAACCCTCATGAATTTACACTTAGTATAGTGAAGGCTTTAGGTGAAAGGGCATCAACTTTTAACTCGTGGCAAAAAAGAAAAGAAGCAGCTCGAACTAGGATTGTTGATAACTATAGTATTGAAGTAATGGTAGAAAAGTATAATAATGTTTGGTCATAATAAAATATGAAAATTACAGTAATTGGGACTCTCGCTTCTTCTTTATATAATTTTAGGGGGCAACTGCTTAAAGATCTTAAAAGTGCTAACTTGGAGGTGACTGCTTTAGCTACGGGTGCGTCAAATTATGATATAAAAGAAGTAGAGGCTTTAGGTGCTGTTTATATCAATTATCCCGTTACACGAAGCGGTCTTAGCCCGGTTCAAGACTTTAGAACCTTTGCAGTGCTGCGTAATATCTTTAAGAAACAGCAGCCTGATATGATCTTAGCTTATACAATTAAGCCAATTATCTGGGGAGCTTTCGCTGCAAGAATATCCCCTAATTGTCGCTTTTATGCTTTAGTAACTGGTTTGGGCTTTGCATTTCAAAAAGGAAATTGGAAAAAAAACCTGTTAATGAAGCTAGTAATATTTTTATATAAAACAGCGTTAAAAAGAGCTGACAGAGTTATCTTTCAAAACCCTGATAATCAGCAAGTGTTTATTGAACTAGGTATTGTACCAGAATACAAAACATGTGTTGTTAATGGAACAGGGGTTGATATTAATCACTTTGATGTTAAGCCCTTATCCAAAAATCCAACGTTTTTACTTATTGCTCGGTTGTTGGGTGACAAGGGAATTCGTGAATACATTACTGCGGCAAATAGAGTCAAAAAGCAATATCCCAAAGCTATATTTCAATTAGTTGGTCCTGAGGACCCTTCACCAGATGGAATATCATTACATGAATTGTCACAATTGAACCGTAATAAAGCCGTAGAATACTTTGGCGCAACTGATGATGTTCGACCTTATATAGAAAATTGTAATGTTTTTGTATTACCTTCGTATCACGAAGGGCTGCCTAGAACTGTTCTTGAGGCTATGGCTATAGGGCGGCCGATATTAACTACTAATGTACCAGGTTGTAGAGAAACGGTTGTTGATGGTGAAAATGGTTGGTTAGTTGAAAAAGCCAATGTAGAGCAATTAGTTGAACGCATGACATGGTTTGTTGAGAATCCACAAGAGTGGCAAAGAATGGCTGAGGAAAGTCGAATTATGGTTGAGTGTAAATTTGACGTCCATAAAGTAAATACCGAGTTAATGGGTTTTATGGGGCTAAGTAAATGAAGCGTCTCTTTGACTTTATAATTGCTTTTTGTGCATTGCTTATTTTATCACTAGTAATAATTGTTGTTGCGGTAGTTATCCGTTTTAAATTAGGCTCGCCTATATTATTCACTCAAAATCGTCCAGGTTTAAATGGCGATATTTTTAAAATGATGAAGTTTAGAACCATGTTAGATGCCAAAGATAAACAGGGAAATTTATTACCTGATGAGCAGCGTATGACTAAGTTAGGCTCTTTTTTACGCTCTACAAGTTTAGACGAGCTTCCTGGATTATTTAATGTACTAAAAGGCGATATGAGCCTAGTAGGTCCTCGGCCGCTACTTGTAGATTATTTACCTTTATACGATAAAGAGCAAGCTCGTAGGCATAATGTACGCCCTGGTATTACTGGGTGGGCACAGGTTAATGGTCGAAATGCTATTAGCTGGGAGCAAAAGTTTGAGCTAGATGTGTGGTATGTTGATAACCAAAGTATATGGTTGGATTTTAAAATTTTATTATTGACCATAAGAAAGGTATTCGTACGCGAAGGTATAAGTGCTGAAGGCGAAGTTACAATGACTCGCTTTAAAGGGAGCTGTAAAAAATGAAAGATTTGATAGTTATTGGTGGTGGAGGCTTTGCTAAGGAAGTTATTTGGCTCGCCAATGATTGCAGTCGCAAGGTTAGAGGCGTTTTAGATGACTCTGCTCAAACGCATAATACACAAGTGCAAGGTGCTACTGTTTTAGGTGATGTTTCTAATTGGATCAATTATAAAGATTGCGAGTTTATTATTGCAATTGGTTCGCCACGAACAAGAAAAAAAGTATTAGATAAGATGCTAACTTTTGGGGAACCTGATTTTGCCATCTTAATTCATCCTAGTGTGAGACTTTCTAATACGGTTAGCATTGGTGAGGGCTCTATTATTTGTGCTGGCTCTATACTCACAGCAGATATATCGCTAGGTAAACATAATATTTTAAATTTGAATGTAACAGTAGGTCATGAATGTGAATTTGCTGATTTCGTTACTATTGCACCTATGGTGGCAGTATCAGGTAATGTTAAATTACAGTATCTAGTTGAGGTTGGTACTGGGGCTGTTATTAGGCAAGGTCTTGAACTTGCTGAAGGTTCAATGTTAGGTATGGGTGGTATTCTTACTAAGAATATACCTGAGCGGTTGATTTTTGCGGGTAATCCAGCAAAAAAATTGAAGGAAATTGTTGAATAATGGAAGTATCAATAATTGGTTCTGGAACGATGGCTACAGGCATAACTCAAGTGTTATGTATAAGTAACGAAGTTTCTAAAGTTAATTTAATAGCGAGAACTGAAGAAAAAGCTCTAGCCTCAAAAAATACTTGTGCAAAAAATATCTCTCGTCTTGTTCGAAAAGGCAAAATATCAGAGGAGCAAGCCAGTTTTGCGCTAGAAAAGCTATACTGTTGTTCTGAATTAGCTACTGTTGTTAATTCTGATTTAATTATAGAGGCAATAGTTGAAGATTTTACAGCTAAAATGGTGCTTTTCTCTAAGCTTGCAGAGTTTATAAATGAATCTGTAATTATTGCTTCGAATACATCATCATTATCTATTACTGCTTTTGCTAGCGTTTTACCAAATCCTAAAAATGTAGTTGGCTTACACTTTTTTAACCCAGCTCCGATAATGGAATTAGTTGAAATTATTGTAGGTCACGAAACTGCATTTGCAATAGTTGAGCAGTTACAGACTTTAACAAAAAATCTAGGGAAAGTGCCTGTAGTTGTTCAAGAGGCTCCTGGTTTTGTTGTAAATCGGATGCTTATACCAATGATTAATGAGGCCGTTAGTATTTTGGCCGAAGGTGTTGCTAATGCTGAGGATATTGATAAAGCAATGAAATTTGGAGCTCACCATCCAATGGGGCCATTGGCACTTGCTGATTTAATTGGTAATGATGTAAATCTTTCTATTATGGAAACTCTATATAACGAAACTGGCGATCCTAAGTACAGAGCACACCCTCTTTTAAGAAAAATGGTTCGAGCTAATCATTTAGGTCGTAAAACTAAAAAAGGCTTTTTTGAGTATTAATATATGCTAAATACCCCATTTTCTCCTTGGCCTAGCTTCACTCAACAAGAGGCCGATGCCGTAAGCAGTGTTGTTCTTTCAAATAAAGTTAATTATTGGACTGGTACTGAAGGTCGTGAATTTGAAAAAGAATTCGCTACATGGACTGATAGTGAATATGCAGTTGCCCTAGGTAATGGTACATTAGCGCTCGACATAGCCTTAAAGGCGCTCGGTGTAGGTGCTGGCGATGAAGTAATAACCACACCCCGTACTTTTTTAGCGTCGGCTTCCAGCATTGTAACGGCTGGAGCCGCGCCTGTATTTGCAGATGTTGATTTAAACAGTCAAGCTATTACGGCAGAGTCAATAAAAGCGGTATTAACACCTAAGACCAAAGCGGTTATTGTGGTGCATTTAGCGGGAATGCCTGCGGAAATGGATGAAATAATGGCGCTTAGTGAAGAGCATGGTTTTTATGTAATAGAAGATTGTGCACAAGCGCATGGTGCTAAATATAAAGGCCGCTCAGTAGGTAGTATAGGCCATATTGGTGCGTGGAGCTTTTGCCAAGATAAAATTATGACTACAGGTGGCGAAGGTGGCATGGTAACTACTAACTCTAAAGAGTTGTGGTCGGCTATGTGGAGTTATAAAGATCACGGCAAGAGCTTTGATGCTATTTATAACCGTGAGCATCCACCAGGCTTTAGATGGTTACATGAAAGTTTTGGCACAAACTGGCGCATGACTGAAATGCAGGCTGTTATAGGTAGAATACAATTAACTCGAATGGATGATTGGACTGCAAAACGCCAAGCTCATGGAGCATTATTAGATCAGGCGGCAAAAGGTTTCAGCTGTATTCGCTTAGTTGAAGTACCTGACTATACTAAACATGCCGAATATAAACATTATATGTTTATTAAACCTCAGCAGCTGGCTGATGGCTGGAGCCGAGATCGCATAGTTAATGAAATTGTTGAACGTGGCGTTCCTTGTTTTCAGGGGAGTTGCTCTGAGGTTTATCTAGAAAAAGCGTTTGATAATACACCATGGCGACCAAATAAGCGTTTGCCTAATGCGGTTGAGCTGGGCGAAACATCAATAATGTTTTTAGTTCACCCTTCACTAACTGAAACCGAAATGGCTAAAACGGCACAAGTAATAAAAGAAGTATTTGAGCTTGCATCTAAATAGCAATAACAGTTTCAGGTGTAGTTTGTTGTACTTATGATATTAAATAAATTTTGTATAGCTCTAGAGCCTAGAGTCTTGTATTAAAGGAACTTGTTGTGGATAGTTTTATCCGTTCTATTATTAACGCCTCACGTGCAAAGAAGCGAATAATTACATTATGTATTGATTCGCTTTTTATTATGTTGGCTTTTTGGTTGGCGCTTATTGTAAGGCTTGACAGCTTGGAGCCTCTTAAAAGTATAAATAATTGGTTGTTGCTAGCGTTGCTTATCCCAACAAGTTTGATTGCATTTATTAAGTTGGGTTTATACCGCGCAGTACTCAGGTATATGAATTCACAAGCGTTGTGGGCAATTATAGTAGGTACTTTAATAACGACAGTTAGCTTAGTGTTGTTAGCCTTTTTTACTGGTGTAAACATACCTAGAACTATGCCGTTTATATTTGCTTGGTTATGTTTGCTTACAGTAGGTGGTTCACGGATTTTAGTGAGGGCCATTATAGCTAAACTTATGACCAACAATAAAGAGTCAGTCATTATATATGGAGCAGGATCGGCAGGCCGGCAGCTAGCTACTGGCTTAAATGCAGGCCCTGAGTATTTTGTAAGTGCTTTTATAGATGATGATACTGCCAAGCATGGCTCTATTGTACAAGGTATCCCTGTAATTGCTTTTAGAGACGTTCAGGAATTAATTGAGAAACGTAATGCCACCAAGGTTCTCTTAGCTATGCCTAGTGTCTCTAGAGCAAGGCGAAAAGAAGTATTAGCCCAATTAGAGCCGCTTTCTATTAAAGTGCTGTCTATTCCTGGTATGGCTGATGTAGTTGAAGGTAAGGCTAAGCTTTCTGAATTTAGAGAAGTTGAAATAGAAGACCTACTTGGTCGTGACCCTGTAACTCCTAAAACAGATTTAATGGCAGCAAATATTACCAATAAAGTGGTTATGGTTACAGGCGCAGGTGGCTCTATTGGGTCTGAGTTGTGTAGACAAATTATTAAACAAAACCCTTTAAAAATAATTTTATTCGAACGCAGCGAAATAGCTTTATACTCAATAGAAAAAGAACTATGTGAATATATTGATCATGGTCAACTTTCGATAGAATTAATACCTATAATGGGTTCCGTGCAGCGTATTAACAGACTTGAAACTGTAATGATGGCCTTTGGTGTTCAAACGGTATACCACGCTGCTGCTTACAAACACGTGCCACTTGTTGAACATAATGTAGTTGAGGGGGTACGTAATAATGTATTTGGTACTTACTATGCGGCTAAGGCGGCGGTAAATGCCAAAGTAGAAACCTTTGTACTTATATCGACCGACAAAGCTGTTCGCCCAACCAATGTTATGGGAGCAACCAAGCGTATGGCTGAACTTGTTTTACAGGGGTTAGCTCAAGAACAAGGCGCTAAGCATAATACACGTTTTTGCATGGTGCGTTTTGGTAACGTACTAGGCTCAAGTGGATCTGTTGTTCCATTATTTAGACGCCAAATAAAAGAAGGGGGGCCTATAACATTGACTCATCCTGATATTACCCGCTTTTTTATGACCATACCTGAAGCTGCACAGCTTGTTATACAAGCAGGTGCCATGGGTAAAGGGGGGGATGTGTTCGTACTTGATATGGGTGACTCGGTTAAAATAAAAGATTTAGCGACTAAAATGGTTAGGCTATCTGGCTTTGAAATTAAAAGTGAATCTAACCCGCACGGTGATATTGAAATACTTTGTACAGGCTTACGCCCAGGTGAAAAACTATTTGAAGAGCTATTAATAGGTGATAACGTAGGCCAGACTACTCATGAGCGAATTATGACTGCTAATGAAGTGATGTTACCGCTTAGTGAGCTTAACGTGTTTATAGACGCGCTAGATACAGCTTGTCATAACTTTGATCATGAAAAGATTCGTAAATTACTACTTGATGCTCCAACTAGCTTCAACCCTACAGATGGGATTTGTGACTTAGTATGGAATGCTAGAAAAACTGCACCTGCAAATAAGAAAGTAGTTAAGTTAAGAGGTTAAAGGTTTCGGACTGCGGGCAACGAGCTACGAGATGCGGGTTACTAGCAATGGGCTACGAGCTAAGTGTAATTGGCCTCTCACCTAGAACCTCAAACCCATATTAAGGAATTTAAATGAAAGTTGCCGTAGTAGGCACAGGCTATGTTGGCCTGTCTAATGCAATACTATTAGCACAACATAATGAAGTTGTTGCACTTGATATTGACGAAAAAAAAATAGCACTTTTAAATAATAAGAAATCACCTATATTGGATGTTGAAATTAGTGATTTTTTACAAAAGAAACCACTAAATTTTACAGCAACAACAAATAAACAGGCTGCAATTGTTGGGGCTGAGTTTGTTATTATTGCCACCCCTACTGATTATGACCCCGATACTAATTATTTTAATACTAATAGTGTTGAGTCGGTTATTAGCGATGTTATTAAAATAAACCCAACGGCTGTTATGGTTATTAAATCGACTGTGCCTGTGGGTTACACGCAATCGGTTAAAGAAAAGTTTGCCACAAACAATGTCATGTTCTCGCCTGAGTTTTTACGTGAAGGCAAAGCATTACATGATAACTTATACCCGTCGCGTATTATTGTCGGTGAGCAAAGTGAACGCGCCTCAACCTTTGCTGATTTATTAAAGCAAGGCGCTATTAAGCAAGATGTAGAGGTACTATTTAGTGACTCAACAGAAGCTGAAGCAATTAAGCTTTTTTCTAACACTTACCTTGCTATGCGTGTTGCTTACTTTAATGAGCTAGACAGCTACGCACAAAGCCATGGTTTAAATGCTAAACAAATCATACAAGGTGTAAGCTTAGACCCACGAATTGGTAGTCATTATAATAACCCCTCATTTGGTTACGGTGGTTATTGCCTACCTAAAGATACAAAGCAGCTTCGAGCTAATTATGCTGATGTACCCAATAATATTATTGGTGCAATTGTTGACGCTAATACTACACGCAAAGATTTTATTGCAGATTCTATTATTAAACGCAACCCCAAAGTAGTAGGTGTATACCGTTTAGTTATGAAGACGGGTTCTGATAACTTTAGAGCCTCTGCTATTCAAGGTATAATGAAACGCATTAAAGCTAAGGGCATTGAGGTTGTTGTTTACGAACCTGTACTTGAAGAAGATGAATTTTATCATTCGCGTGTAATAAAAAACTTAAACGAATTTAAGCTAATATCAGATGTAGTGGTATCTAACCGTATGGTTGATGAGCTAAGTGATGTTGCAGATAAAGTATATACACGTGATTTATTTGGTAGTGATTAAAATAAAGATTAAAGGTGACGAGATTTGAGCTTCGGGACACGGGCTTAAAACTTTTTTTAAAAGGTTTAAAATGAAATATTTAGTAACAGGCGCAGCTGGCTTTATTGGTAGTGCGGTTGTAGAAAAACTAACCTCTGCTGGTCATGAAGTGGTAGGTATTGATAACTTAAATGATTATTACGATGTAAATTTAAAGCATGCGCGCCTCAAACGTATTGAGCATGGCCAGTTTTTGTTTAAGCAGGTCAATTTGGCTGATCGTGTTGCGATGCAAAGCTTGTTTGAGGAATCACAGTTTGATCGAGTAATTCATTTGGCGGCACAAGCGGGTGTACGGTATTCATTAGAAAACCCCTATGCCTACGCTGACTCAAACTTAACAGGCCATCTAAATATTTTAGAGGGTTGTCGCCAAACGAATGTTAAGCATTTAATTTATGCCTCGTCTAGCTCGGTGTATGGCTTAAACGCCAAAGTGCCATTTGAAACATCTGACTCTGTTGATCATCCTGTATCGTTATATGCGGCAACCAAAAAAGCCAATGAGTTAATGTCACACAGCTACTCACATTTATACGATATACCAACTACAGGGCTGCGCTTTTTTACTGTGTATGGCTCCTGGGGCCGCCCAGATATGGCGCCATTTATTTTTACTAAAAAAATACTTGATGGCGACACCATCGACATTAATAACAATGGCGATATGTGGCGTGATTTTACCCATGTAGATGATATTGTTGAAGGTGTTGTACGCATTGCAGATGTAGTACCAGCTAAAAATGCTGATTGGAGTGTAGAAGCTGGAACGCCTGCCAATAGCTCCGCGCCGTATTCGGTTTATAATATTGGTCATGGTTCACCAATTAGTTTAATGGACTTTGTAAAAGCCATTGAAGATGAGCTAGGTATTGAGGCTAAAAAGAACTTCCGTGAAATGCAGCCCGGTGATGTATACCAAACCTATGCAGATACCCAAGATTTATTTGCGGCAACAGGTTACAAGCCAAAAGTTGGTATTAAAAAAGGTGTTGCCGAATTTATTACTTGGTATAAAGATTTTTATAACAAATAATAAAGCTTAGATTAAGATATAAAAAAATAGACGTTATAACTAAACGTTAAAAAAGACCGAGCCTAATTTGAACTCGGTCTTTTTCTTTTTTTGATGATGTTGTTTTACTCAAACATTACTTAAAAAAGATTAAAAATGTTCAGCTCAGATATATTATTTAGCTGGTAATTTACAAAAATATTTAAATGATTTAATTAAAGGACTACCCTTGAAAGCTGTAATTCCTGTTGCCGGTTTAGGCACCCGTATGTTGCCAATGACTAAGGCAATCCCTAAAGAAATGCTCCCCTTGGTTGATAAACCGCTTATTCAATACATTGTAAATGAATGTGTAGCTGCGGGTATTAAAGAAATTGTACTCGTAACACATAGCTCTAAAAATGCCATTGAAAACCACTTTGATACCAGTTTTGAACTAGAGGCCACGCTAGAAAAGCGGGTTAAGCGCGCTTTACTTGACGAAGTTCGCTCTATTTGCCCTGCAGATGTGACTATTATGCATGTGCGCCAAGGTGAAGCTAAAGGTTTAGGGCATGCCATTTTATGTGCCAAACCAATCGTTGGTGATGATGACTTTGTGGTGGTGCTACCTGATGTAATCCTCGATGCTTATACGGCAAATCAAAAAACTGAAAACTTAGCGGCGATGATTGCTCGTTTTGAGCAAACGAAAGCCAGTCAAATTATGCTAGAACCGGTTGCTCTTGAAGATGTAAGTAAGTACGGCATTGCTGATATTAATGGTGTAAAGCTAACTGCTGGTGAAAGTGCAGTAATTAAAAGAATGGTTGAAAAACCAGCCGCAGAGGTTGCTCCTTCAAACCTAGCGGTTGTTGGGCGTTATGTTTTAAGTAAAAATATTTGGCCATTACTGGCTAAAACTCATGTAGGCGCAGGCGGTGAAATACAGCTTACAGATGCTATTGACTCATTACTTGCTATTGATACGGTAGAAGCATTTCATATGAGCGGCCGTTCGCATGATTGTGGTGATAAACTCGGTTATTTAAAAGCGATTGTAGAATATAGCATGCGCGATAAAAGCTTAGGCGATGAGTTTACTGAGCATATGAAAAAGTTGGTTAAAGGGTAACGGGCGACGGGCATCGGGTAACGAGCTATGAGCGACGGGGTATGGGCATCGAGCCTAGAACCTCGAATTAACCAGTTGGGCTAATGGTTTTATTTTCTCATTTACTCCTCATTCACTTCTCTTTGTGAATAAGATCTTAAAATATTTATGCGCAAAGAGTTTAAGAGACGCTGCGCTTTTAGAGGAAGTTACGGGCTGCTAGCTTCGGGTAACGAGCGACGAGCCTTGAGCCTAAATGCTAATACTGACGCGAGGTAAACTCCCGCCTACATGCATAAATAAACCTTGCGATATTAGCCGCAAGGTTTTTAAGTTTCTCGAACCTCGAACCTCGAACCTATCCCTTCCCAATCTCAACCTTTACATCATCTCCCAGTACTTCCCTGTATTTTGCTGCGAGTGCATTTTTAGAGTCATCATCGCCGTGGACTATTTTTATATGGCTGGGCTTTTTGCGCATACCGGTTACAAATTTAATTAATCCCGCTTGATCGGCGTGAGCGCTATAGCCATTTATGGTGTGTATTTTGGCGTTTATATTAATGCGAGTATTATTAATAACTACATAGCCATTTTTTGGGCCGTAGGTTTGTATGTCGCGACCTAATGTACCGCGACCTTGGTAACCTACAAAGAGTACGTCGGTGGTTTTGTCGGTTAAAAATCGCTCTAAGTAGTTAACTATCCGTCCGCCGGTGCACATACCGCTTGCTGCTAGAATAATTGCAGGTGTTTGGCGGCTGGCTAAGTAATTTATTAATGCTAAGTGCTCGCTATGGGTGTTTATTGTAGTGAGGTTTTCAAAGTCGAGTGGGTGACGACCTTTGGCTACTTTTTGTTTGGCTTCTTCATCCCATAAATATTTAAATTTTCGGTACTGCTGAGTAAAGTTAGCTGCCATGGGGGAGTCGAGTATTACTTGTATTGTGCGCCAAGGTGAGTTTTTTGTAGAGGCATGAATTAGTTGTTCAAGCTCGTATAACAGTTCTTGCGTGCGGCCAATACTAAAGGCAGGCACAAGAACGATGCCGTTGTCGGCAACAGCGCGTTCAATCACGTTTTTTAAGGTTTGCGTACGCTGCTTGCGGCCTTGGTGATTTTTATCACCATAAGTTGACTCTATGACTAAGGTATCGGCTTTATAGGGCGCTTTAGGTGCGGGTAGTAAAGGCGTATAGGGCGCCCCTAAATCGCCTGAAAATACGACCCGATGACTGTTTTTAGCTTTACGAGTTAGTCTATTTATATCTATTTCTACATAAGCGGAGCCTAAAATATGCCCTGCTCGTTGTAGTCGGGCTTTGGCTATGTGTTCACCTTTGCAAGGAAGTTCAAACCAGGTTTTAAAATCAACTTCAATAATTTGCTGTTTAAGTAACCTTAGGCAGGTATCTATTATTTTTTGATCGCGCGTGACGCCCACCTTTAATGCATCTTCAATCACTAGTGGCAGTAAACTGGCCGATGCAATAGAGGTAAATATGGGCCCTTTAAAGCCAGCCATTAATAAGTAAGGGATTCGGCCAACATGATCGATGTGACAATGGGTGACGATCAGCGCGCGGACTGTATCTATATTAAATTCAATATTAAGATCATCAACAGAATCTTCACCTTGAAATAGCCCGCAGTCAATTAGAAAAGAGCTTTGATCGTTTATTATCAGCTGGTGGCATGAGCCTGTTACGCCATTTACCGCTCCGTGGTGAAGTATTTGCATTTTATGTCCTTATGTTTTCGCTGCGGGCAACGGCTCGAAGCTAGCAGCCAGAAGCTAGCACTTAGAGCCTAAGCCTTTATTTTATAGGTAAATATAGCAGGTATTTTAATGTGGGAGGGGCTTTATACCGTAACGTACGGGCCACGAGCGGCGGGCAGAGGGCCTAGCACCTATCACCTCGTACCTAAACCCTAATACTGACGCGGGGTGAACCCGCTGCTACAGGCATAAAAAAACCTTGCGATATTAACCGCAAGGTTTTTAAATTTCTCGAACCTCGAACCTCGAACCTCGAACTTAGCTCTTAAAAGCGTCTTGTAGTGGTGGCACTACTTGCTTTTTACGGCTCAATACGCCGTCTAGCCATACTTTACCGTCTTCTGGTTTTTCACCATAAGCTTGCTCAACTAGGCTAGCATCGTCTGATGCAATTAGCATTTGTGAGCCTTCTTTCATAATGTCGGTCAGAAGTAAAAATACTGAATGACGACCGCCTTCTTCTTTAAGCTTCGCGATGTCGGCTTCAAGGTCGGCTTTAATCTCGTCAAATACCGCAAGGTCAATAACTTCTAACTGACCAATACCAACGAGGTTACCGTTCATGTTAAAGTCTTTAAAGTCACGCATTACTAAGTCACGTACTGGCGTATCTTCAACGGCTGATTTAACGCGGAACATGTCCATGCCTAGTTCTTTAAAGTCTTCAATGCCTGCAATTTCTGCAAGTGCTTTAACACATTTAATATCGGCAGTAGTACAGGTTGGTGACTTAAAAATAACCGTGTCGCTTAAAATAGCGCAAAGCATAATGCCAGCAATGTCTTTAGGGATCTCAACGTTGTAGAAGTCATACATCATTTTAATAATGGTGTTTGAACAACCAACAGGGCGGATCCAACACTCAAGCGGTGTCGATGAGGTTAAATCACCTAGTTTATGGTGATCAACCACGCCTACTACGCGAGCCTGATCAATATCGTCAGGTGCTTGGGTTTTTTCTGTGTGGTCTACAATATAAACGTCTTCGCCAGCGTAGCTAAGTTTTAGATCAGGTGCTTCAAAACCGAATTTATCTAAAATAAATTGTGTTTCAGGTGACACTTCACCTAGGCGAGTTGGGATTGCTGGTTCATCAATTTGGTTTTTTAAATAAGCCAGTGCAATTGCACCACATATTGAATCTGAATCTGGGATTTTATGGCCCACTACATACATTGACATGTCTAAACTCCTTAAAATTTGCCGATATTCTAGCAAAGTCTTTGGGTTTTAACATATAGACAGTGTAATTAAGTTTTGGTTACACTTTAAATCGATATTATTAATTGGAAGACCCACATGCAACTCGGCCGCAAAGGTTGGAACAATGTTATTATTTTTTCGATGTTGATTATGATCTTCTTTTTAAATGGACTGCATAAAAACATGGGGAATGATGAAACACAGGCGCAATTGCAGCCACTACTTCCTCCTCAAAGTTTTGTATTAACACTTAAATTTATCGACCAAAAAATTGAGCGTATTGGCACTAGTTGGCGTAGTACTGCTTTGCAAAAAAATGTACCGCTTAGCTGGCAAGGTTCAGAGCAGCAACTTAGTGAGCTAGTTTACTTATGGCAAAATACCGCGCTGATGACCACCACCACACCTGATGCACTTGATATGAATAAGCCACTATCGGTAGCCACGCTTGAACTCGCCGGTGAGCCCCTACCTTGGGTGTACTTATTATTTGAGGCGAATGGTCAGTATTATCTATTCGATAAAACCAGTCAGCGATTATTGTTGTTAGATTTAACCACTGCAACACAATTATTTCCAAGTTTTACCTTTTCATAAGTGAGTATTATTAATGCCTGAATTACCAGAAGTAGAGGTTAGCCGTATGGGCATTACCCCCCATGTGCTAAACCAAGTTGTGACTAAGGTAAATATTCATAATGCCAGTATGCGCTGGCCTGTGCCAGATGAGGTGTATCAACTTGAAGGGCTGGTGGTTAGTAGTATTGAGCGCCGTGCTAAATACTTATTGTTAAAGTGCGAGTTAGGCTCGGCTATATTGCATTTAGGTATGTCGGGGAACTTGCGGGTTGTAAACGCCAATGAACCACTTAAAAAGCACGACCATGTGGAGTTTATTTTAGCGAATAATAAGGCGCTGCGTTTAAACGACCCGCGTCGCTTTGGTTGCTGTTTATGGCAAGCACCCAATGAAGAGCATAAGTTACTTGCTAAATTAGGCCCAGAGCCACTCACCGATGACTTTTTTGCTAAACGTGTTTATGAGCAATCTCGCAATAAAAAAGTGCCTGTTAAACAGTTTATTATGAATAACGCCGTGGTGGTGGGGGTTGGTAATATTTACGCTAACGAATCATTATTTAAAGCGGGTATCGATCCGCGAAAAGAAGCCGGTAAAGTAAGCCTTAAACGCTACCAAGCATTAATCCCAATTATAAAAGACACCCTAGCCGCAGCAATTACTCAAGGCGGCACAACGTTGAAAGACTTTGCCCAAAGTGACGGTAAGCCAGGCTACTTTGCGCAGCAGCTATTAGTGTATGGCCGAAAAGGCCAGCCTTGTGTAAATTGCGAGAGCGAACTAACTGAAATTCGTCTAGGGCAACGCAGCACCGTTTTTTGTGAGGTGTGTCAGAAGTAATTAGGTGTTAGGTATTAGGTGTTAGGTACTAGGAAAACCTCAAACCTATGGCGCTCTCTTTCCGCGAGGCGCCTCTGTGCACTCTGTGGCGCAAAAGTTTAAAGGTGTTAGGTAGAGATTAAGCCAAGCACGGTGTTTGGATTAAACTTAGGTGGGTCTTTATGTCGTGCAGGTGTTTGGTTAAAGGTAAAAGAGCAGGTTTTAGGTGTTAGGTAGATATTAAGCCACGTACATTGCAAGGATTGAGCGTATGCGGGGCTTTATGCCGCGCATTAGGTGTTAGGTAGAGATTAAGAGCAAAATTTAGGTTGTATTTTATTAAATAAAAACTAAGCTCAGAATATATCATTAAGGATAATAGATATGATGAATTTTGAAAGTTTAGAGGTATGGAAACGAGCTGCTCGTTTAAGTGCAGATATATATAAAAATCCAACAATAACAAAAGATTTTGGTTTTCGAGATCAGTTAACACGCGCAGGATTGTCTGTACCTAGTAATATTGCTGAGGGAATGACACGAGATAGTGACAGAGAAAAAGTGCGTTTTTTAGATATTGCTCGTTCTTCTTTAGCTGAAGCTAGAACACAAATTTATATAGGTATTGATATAAACTATATTGATTCGAATGTCGGCCAACTTTGGTTGTGTGAAACATCTGAGTTATCAAAAATGCTATCGAGCCTAATCTCTAAAATTAAAGAACGAATCTGAGAGATTTAAATTGTTTAAGCTATTCTTAATTGCCCATACCGATTTTATAGTTATTTTTGATAAAACCTAAAACCTAAAACCTAAAACCTAAAACTTTTTGCGGAAAAAACAACCGACCGGTAGCAATGTAGTTTAAGTGCTGGTATACTCCCGCGTCTGCCACGTTGCGTTCTATGTCCTCATATAGTTTAGCCACTTGTGAGCGGCGAAAAAGTCTAAAACTCGAAGGGGTTGTAGCATACTTAGAGCGGTAGTTAATAATAACTACCTGTGGTTTTAATTGAAAAACATTGGATTTTTATAAATGAAAACGTTTGTTGCTAAACCAGAAACAGTAAAACGTGACTGGTACGTAGTTGACGCTGAAGATAAAACTTTAGGTCGCATCGCTACTGAAATCGCTCATCGCCTACGCGGTAAGCATAAAGCTGAGTACACACCACACGTAGATACTGGTGATTACATCATCGTTATCAACGCTGAGAAAGTTACTGTTACTGGTAACAAATTCAAAGATAAAGTGTACTACGCTCACTCT
This sequence comes from Pseudoalteromonas sp. 2CM39R, assembly GCF_023161845.1. Lineage (NCBI taxonomy): Bacteria > Pseudomonadati > Pseudomonadota > Gammaproteobacteria > Alteromonadales > Pseudoalteromonadaceae > Pseudoalteromonas > Pseudoalteromonas sp. 2CM39R. The sequence continues at coordinate 160,151 of NZ_JALNTM010000006.1, read as the reverse complement.
GGTTTCCCAGGTGGTCTTAAGTCTACTACTTTTGATAAACTTCAAGCTGCAAAGCCTGAAATGATCATCGAAAAAGCTGTTAAAGGCATGTTGCCACGTGGTCCTTTAGGCCGCGCTATGTTCCGCAAACTTAAAGTTTACGCGGGTACTGAGCATAACCATGCTGCACAACAGCCTCAGGTTCTAGACATTTAAGGAGCACTATCATGGCAAATCAATACTACGGTACAGGTCGTCGTAAAAGTTCAAGTGCTCGCGTATTCTTACGCCCAGGCACTGGTAACATCGTAATCAACAAGCGCTCTTTAGAAGAGTACTTTGGTCGCGAAACAGCACGCATGGTTGTTCGTCAAGCTCTTGAGCTTGTAGACATGACTGAAAAATTTGACCTTCACATCACCGTTGCCGGTGGTGGTACTACTGGTCAAGCTGGTGCTATCCGTCACGGTATCACTCGTGCACTTATGGAGTTTGACGAGTCACTACGTCCACAACTTCGTAAAGCAGGTTTCGTTACTCGTGATGCACGTAAAGTTGAACGTAAGAAAGTGGGTCTTAAGAAAGCGCGTAAGCGTCCACAGTTCTCAAAACGTTAATTTTTACGTTATCAAGAATTCAAAAACCCAGCTTATGCTGGGTTTTTTGTTTTTAGATAATGAGTTTCGAGTAACGGGCTACGAGAACCGAGCTGCTAAAGAGATTAAGTTCCGTGCGTTAAATTATATGTTTACTATAATTTATGATGAAAGCGAGATTAAGGCTAAGGAATGGTTTTGAGGTATGAAAGTTTAGATGTATGGAAAAAGTCTTTCTCATTAAGTTTGTTTGTATACCAAACCTTTACTGCTTTGAGGGATTTTGGCTTAAAAGATCAAATGTGTCGAAGCGCAGTTTCAGTGCCTAGCAATATTGCAGAGGGTTATGAGCGTTACTCTGATAAAGAAAGAGCTTACTTTCTTTCTGTAGCTAAAGGGTCTGTCGGTGAATTAAAAACTCAGCTAATGATTGCTTTTGAGTTAGGTTATATTAATTATGAACAAACAGAATACGCTTTAGATGAGTGTGAAAGCATTGGGAAAATGCTTGGTAAATTAATCTCTATGATTAAAAGTGCACGATAACCCCGAACCCCGAACCCCGAACCCCGAACCCCGAACCTTTCCCTTTACTACTAATGTCGACATTAGCTTGATCATAATCGGCAAAGCATGCGTATTTATTGAACGAAAGCTTAAAAATGACCGACTAACGCAAAAAAAGTTAAATAATTATCGCAATTAGTTTAAATCCATCAGTTAATTGGTGAATTTTTTTGCTACAATTGGCGGGCAAATAAAGTGAATGAGTTTAATGTCGCCAAATTCAGTTGTCACTGTACTTAGTTGGTGAGATTGTACTTGTTTACAAATTGTTTTTACGGAAGCGATACTATAGTCATTTGGTTTCATACTCGAGCTTACTTAATCAACTATTTGAGCAAGTCAGGTTTATTCGAGCAGGAGGCTGTGAATAACCTTGTTTTAAACAAGGGTTTTAATTATGATCGTTTCTCTTTTAAAATTCGAAAAATTAACCTGCTGTAACTGATGTTCTCAATATAGCAAGTGTTGAGAATCATAGTGGAGATAAGTGGATGAGCAATGCGCCTGTAGACAATGGCCGACGTCGCTTTTTAACCATAGCTACCTCTGTTGTTGGTGGTGTTGGTGCGGCTGGGGCTGCTGTTCCTTTTATTGCGTCTTGGAATCCAAGTGAGCGAGCTAAATCTGCGGGTGCGCCTGTAGAAGTAGATATCAGCAAACTTGAGCCAGGACAATTAATACGTGTCGAGTGGCGTGGTAAACCTGTATGGGTTGTATCACGGACCCCAAAAATGCTTGAGCAGATGAAAGAACATGAAGGTCAACTTCGTGATCCGCAATCGCAAGAGCCACAACAATTAGAATCATCAACCAATGATTTCCGTTCATTACGCCCAGAGATTTTTGTCGCTGTAGGTATTTGTACGCATTTGGGTTGTTCACCTAGCTTTTTACAAGGTGGCTTTGGTGAGAAAGTGGAAGGGACTGATGACGGTTTTTACTGTCCATGTCACGGTTCTAAGTTTGATATGGCTGGCCGTGTATTCCAATCGGTACCTGCACCATTAAATTTAGAAATTCCACCATATACTTTTCTTGATGAGACCACTATTTTAGTGGGCGAAGAACAAGGGGTGGCCTAATGTTTGGTAAAATTGTTGAGTGGATAGACGACCGTATCCCAATGACACGTGTTTGGAACATGCACATTGCACAGTATCCAGCACCGAAAAACTTTAACTTCTGGTACTTCTTCGGCTCTCTAGCTATGTTAGTACTAGTAAACCAAATACTTACCGGTATTTGGTTAACGATGAACTATGTACCATCTGCTGAAGGTGCATTTGCATCAGTAGAATACATCATGCGTGATGTAGAGTACGGTTGGTTATTACGTTATTTGCATTCAACGGGTGCATCTGCGTTTTTCATCGTTGTTTACATGCACATGTTCCGTGGCATGATCTACGGTTCTTACCAGAAACCACGTGAATTACTGTGGTTATTCGGTATGTTCATTTTCTTAGCCCTAATGGCTGAAGCATTCATGGGTTACTTATTACCATGGGGCCAAATGTCGTTCTGGGGTGCACAGGTAATCATTTCATTATTCGGGGCTATCCCGGTTATTGGTGATGACTTAACACTGTGGATCCGTGGTGACTATGTAATTTCAGGTGCAACGCTTAACCGCTTCTTTGCATTACACGTAATTGCACTGCCATTGGTTATTGTTATCTTAGTATTTTTACACATTGTTGCACTACATGAAGTGGGTTCTAATAACCCAGACGGTATTGATAACAAACGTAAAAAAGGAACTGTGGCTGAAGAAGACAAGCCTAAATTTAAGTTCCATGAATACTACACAGATAAGAAAGACATTATTGATGCGATTCCGTTCCACCCTTATTACACAGTAAAAGATATTGTGGGCGTGGTTGGTTTCTTAATCTTGTTCTGCTGGGTTGTGTTCTTTATGCCTGCTATGGGTGGTTTCTTCTTAGAAGCGCCAAACTTTGAAGCAGCTAACCCACTTAAAACACCAGAGCATATTTTCCCTGTTTGGTACTTCACGCCATTCTATGCAATCTTACGTGCAATCCCTGACAAACTAATGGGTGTTGCAGCAATGGGTGCATCAATTGTCGTGCTAGCATTATTACCTTGGATTGACCGTGGTTCGGTTCGTTCAGTTCGTTACCGTTGTGGTTTCCACAAATGGAACATTGCAGGTTTTGTTGTTACTTTCGTTCTTTTAGGTTGGGTTGGTGCTACACCACAAACTGATTTTAAAACGATTGTTTCGCAAGTCTGTACTGTGACTTACTTTATGTTCTTCGTACTGTTATTTGTTTACAGTAAGAATGAAAAAACTAAGCCATTGCCTGAGAGGTTAACGAAATGATGAAAAAGCTATTAATAGGTTTATTTGCTTTATCAGTAAACGTGTTACCTGCAATGGCGGCAGGCCCGTCAGTTCCTCTAATGGAAGCGGGTAACGATATATCTGATCAACCTTCTTTGCAGCGTGGCGCAAAGTTGTTCATGAACTACTGTCTTGGTTGTCACCAAATGCAGTATCAACGTTATGAACGTACTTTCCGCGACATTGGTATTCCAACAGAGATTGGTCAAGAGCAACTTATTTTTGATGGTTCAAAAGTGGGTGGTCATATCCTTAACGCGATGGCAAAAGAAGATGCTGCAAAATGGTTTGGTGCGGCTCCGCCGGATCTAACTAATGTTGCGCGTGTGCGTGGCAGCGATTGGATTTACACCTATTTAAAATCGTTTTACAAAGATGATTCTCGTCCGTTTGGCGTAAATAATACGTTATTCCCATCGGTGGGTATGCCACATGTTCTTCAAGAGTTGCAAGGTGTTCCTACTGCAATTACTGAAGAAGTAACAGTAGATGGTAAAACAACCACTCATATTACTGGTACAAAAACAGATGGTACGGGCGAATTAAGTGTAGATGAATATGACCAAGCAGTTCGTGATTTAACGAATTTCCTAGAGTATGTAGGTGAACCTACACGTCTCGAATCGGAAGCGCTGGGTATTAAGGTACTTGGATTCTTAGTGATTCTATTTATCTTGGCATTTATGCTGAAGAAAGAATACTGGAGAGATGTTCATTAAGTTTGAACATATTTAAAGGTAATTTTGCAATAGGGGCTTAAGCCCCTATTGCTGTTTTAGTTATTTAATGGAGGTAGGCATGGCCGTAGCTGCCAATAAGCGCCCTGTAATGACCCTTTTTTCTGGTGCTAACTGTATGTATAGCCACCAAGTACGCATTGTACTTGCTGAAAAAGGTGTAAGTGTAGATATTCATATGGCTGAAAAGGATAACCTGCCAGAAGCACTTCACGAAATTAACCCTTACGGCACAGTGCCAACACTGATTGACCGTGAGCTTGGTTTATATCAGGCAAACATCATCATGGAATACCTTGATGAACGTTTTCCTCATCCTCCACTAATGCCTGTATATCCGGTCATGCGTGGTCGTAGTCGATTAATGATGCACCGTATTGATACTGATTGGTACAGCCTAGCTGAAAAAATCATTAACAACACCTCTGATGCGGCGCAAGCTCGTAAAGAACTTACCGAAGCATTACTTGCAATAGCACCAATCTTTAGTGAAGCGCCTTACTTTATGAGTGAAGAGTTTAGCTTAGTTGATTGTTATTTAGCTCCACTGTTATGGCGTTTACCTGAGTTTGGTATTGAGCTAAATGGTGCAGGCTCTAAAGAACTTAAAGAGTATATGATTCGTTTATTTGAACGTGAATCATTCCAAGCTTCTTTAACTGAAGCAGAGCGTGAGATCCGTTTATAATGACTTCTAACCGTCCTTATTTACTACGCGCTTTTTTTGATTGGATTGTTGATAACGAATGCACGCCACACTTAGTGGTTAATGCTGGCTTTCCTGCAGTGCAAGTGCCAACACAGTTTGTCCAAGATGGTCAAATTGTATTGAACATAAGCCCTTCTGCGGTTACGCAGTTTTCGTTAGATAATACTCAGCTTAGCTTTAACGCGCGCTTTGGCGGCCAGCCAATGCAAGTGTACGTGCCTCTAGGGGCTGTACTTGCAATATATGCACGTGAAAATGGCGAAGGCACGGTCTTTACTGCAGATGAGTTTTTAGAGGACGAAGACGATTTTGCTCCAGAGCTTGAAAGTGTCGATTCATCACCTGAAATAGTTGATGAAACGCCAGCTCCCAAGCCTGAAAAGAAAAAAGGCTCACATTTACGCGTTATAAAATAGCTCGTAAATGTTAGAAAAAAAACCGCTTAATAAGCGGTTTTTTTATGTTTGTATGAAAATATTAGGTTAAAGGTTAAAGGTTAAAGGTTAAAGGTTAAAGGTTAGAAAGGCTCACGAGCGACGGGCTACGGGCCTAGAGACTCGAATTAATCAGTTGGGCTAATGGTTACTGTTTTCTCATTTACTCCTCATTCGCTTCTCTTTGTGTATATGGTTTTTTAAGCGGGTTTATTGCCTACAGGTATAAAAAAACCTTGCGATGTTAACCGCAAGGTTTTTAAATTTCTCGAACCTCGAACCTCGAACCTCGAACCTCGAACCTCGAACCTCGAACCTCGAACCTCGAACCTCGAACCTCGAACCTCGAAC
>NZ_JALNTM010000006.1:0-154310 GCF_023161845.1 Pseudoalteromonas sp. 2CM39R | reverse complement strand
CTGAGATTTTTACAAATACTCAAATACTTTAACTACCCGCTCTACGCCAGAGATGTTGCGAGCGATATTAACGGCTTGGTTTGCTTCGGCGTCAGAGACTAGCCCCATTAAATATACTTCGGCATTTTCAGTCACTACTTTTATATTATTACTGCTGATGTTTTCAGCCGCTAAAAGCTGCGCTTTTACTTTTGAGGTTAACCATGAGTCGTGAGTTTGCGTGGTGATTCCAATATTAGAGCCAATGCGAAGTTGGTTATGAATTTTGCGAATACCAGATAGGTTCTCAATGGTTTTAAACGCTTGGTTTTTCATCTCTTGGTTAGGAACTTGGCCTACCATTAAAACCACGCCATTTACGCTTATAACGCTGATATGAGCAAACTTATTAAGGCGTTCATCTTCGCTAATAGCAATGCTGGCTTTTATTTCAATGTTGTTGTCGTCTATTTGTGAGCCAATGGTTCGTCTATCGTTAGCGGCAGTAACAGCACTGGCTGTACCGGCGACCACAGCAGCGGCACAACCTTGTAATAATACAACAGTGCCTAGAATAATTAGGGAGCGTTTAAACATAATTTTCGTCCTGCGGGAAAAGGGTTAAATCCACCAACTCACTTAAACAGTGAAGGTTCACTAAATGCGATTCAATAATGCGACTCGGGCGTTTAGACGGCGTACGAATTTCTACATCGTTATGGCCAAGCAAGCCAACGAGTTCGCCGCCATCATCGCCTACCATTACTATGACCTTCATATCTTTGGTAAGTGCCGCTTCTACTGCAGAAATTATGTGTTTTTCATTACCATTAATGGCAAGTACCAATAATAAGTCACCTTGCTGAGCAAAGGCACGAACTTGGCGTGCAAAGGTATCGTGGTCATCTATTTGATTGCCTTGGCCCAAGTTAATATTTTCTTGTGAGAGAGCGATTGCAGGTAAGCAAGGGCGTTCTGTTTCGTAAAAATTAACCAGTACGCCTGCCATGTGTTGTGCCAGCATATGGCAATTTGCAGTACCGCAACAGATCAACTTATTCCCATTGATCAGGCTTTGTGCAATGGTAAATGCCGCTGATTCTAACGCGCTTGGCAACACTTCGCCTGCGGCTATTTGAACTTGAATACTTTCTTTAAAAATTTCTTTAATTGTATCTTGCATGGGTTACCAACAATTTATCTCTAATTCTGTGTGAGCTCACACCGGCTTTATTAAAAGGTAATTATTTTAGGCGTTAGCTAATGTTTAACTGTATGCTCAGCATGAAGCTGTTGTAATCGTCTTATTTTTATACATCAGACATTAAAATACATTTTTCAACCAGTTAATATGTAATGACGGTTCGCCTGTTATAGCTACGTAATCAATACGTAATGGCTGGTTTTTTAAGTTTTTAGCACCAAGGTAATGATAAATAGTGCGCTTTAACTTAGCTTGCTTTTGCGGGCTTAGCGCATAATTAGCGCCGCCTTTTATGTTATTTTTACGAAACTTAACTTCAACAAACACTAAGGTGTCACCGTCTTTCATAATGACATCAAGTTCGCCGTAGGGGCAGTAGTAATTACGCTCAATCGCTTTTAAACCTTGCGCTTCTAAATACTTTTGCGCTTGGCGCTCATAATACTGGCCTTTTTCACGACTATTTTGCCACAGCTGTTTAAACCACGACATGCTAACCCCTTAGTTAATAATGGTTATGCCATCGTTTGCTGATTGCATAAATAGCGGCACAGGGCGTTGTGTTTTTAATTCCACAGGTTTTATACGGCGATTGCTGTACTGCGCCCATTGCAGTGAACGTTCAATATCACCGGCACTATTAATGGATAATTTACCGCTTAAGCCTGAAAAGTATTTATCGGGTGTAATGCTCAGCTGTCTAATATCATTCAGCATGGCGACGGCATCGTAGGCCATGGCAAATAAACGTTGGCTAATATCAGCCTGTTCAGGCCATAAATCATTATATTGCTTACGTAGATTATGCTGCGTAATTTGTGAGTCTAACATCCAAGGAAGTTCGGTAAAGTAAAGCCCATCTAAATCGCCTTTGTCAGTGGTATCTATTTGCTTACTATGACTTTTAGAGCTGGCGTAAATAGGGATTCTGTCGGCAAAGGTGCTTACGTTAACATCTAGGTAAGGCTTAATTAATCGGGTCTCTATGGCGTCACCTAATATATAAATTGCATCAATATCGCCACGTGAACGGGTTTCACTTTCTACTTCTTTATTAAAAAGTGTTTTAACCGATTTAATACGCTCTTTTGATTTATCAACTTCTAGCAAGCTGGTAATGGTATTGGGCATATCTTTATTGTCGTTGTAAAAGCCAACTTGTGTGGTTGTTTCACTATAGCGTTGCCATTGCAGGTTAAAGTAGTCAATTAAGCGCTGACCATTGGTATTATTTGGCGCTAGCAACATAGGTTTTTGATAACCTTGCGCTAAAAAATGCTCTAGAGTTTGTTGTACTTCATGCTCAGGATTAAGCGCAAAAAAGTAGTGCTGCAAAGAGGTTCGTTCGCCATCAAAGGTATTTAAATGTAATGTGGGTATATCGAGTAATGTATTGGTATTAGCGAGCTTATCTATATTGGCTTTTAATAGCGGGCCAATTACAAAGTCTGGTTGTAATTGCGAAATCTGTGCGCTCAACGCTTCTGTTTCGCTATTTTCATCAATAAACAGCGTTTCGCTAATCTCTTTTTTATCAAGTGCAGCCAGTATGCCGGCTTTTAATGCATCCCCTAAGCGCTTGTTAGCACCTGACTGAGGTAATAGCACAACTAAGCGTTCAATATTTAGTGGTGCTAATTCATTGGCGTAAGTATCTTGTTTTGGTAGAACATTGGTACCAGGGTGCCCAAGGTAACGGCGGCGCCAATTATTAATCGCTTGGTCTAAATCAACAGAGCTGTTGGCATAAACCTGATGATACAAAGCTAAGTTAACCCAGCCTTGTTGAATAACCGAGCCACGGTTAAATCGCTCTAATGCATACGAAGAAAGCTGCTTTAAATTATGCCAAAGTGCGTCATTAAGTTTAGGGATAGAAATATTATTTTTTGCTACCGATTCAGAGGCAGCAAAAAAGTAAGGAGCTGCACGTTTTGGTAAGTCTTGCGACGCAAAAATGCTGGCAGTTAAAAATTGGTGCCAAGCAAAATGCTCAGGTTGCTTAAGTTGCCCCTCAAGCGTGTTTAGTACCTCAAGTGCTTGCTGGTTTTTATTTTGCTCTTTTTGCGCAAAGGCAATGTATAAACGATTTTGAATTTGATCAACACTGGCGGTAAGTGCAAGTTCAGTGCATATTTTTTCGAGTAGTGGCCAGTTTTCTTCTGTAATTGCGCTATCACGAGCACTATAAAGTAGCTGAATTTTATCAGCGCCATAGCGGTTTTGCGCTAATTGGTAAATAGATTGCGCATTCAGTGCTTCATTTTTCAGCGTATTGGCACTGTTACTTAAGTTATCGCTGGTTTTAGTTGGTTTTTCGGTTGTGCTACACGCCGATAACCCTGACAATATAATTAATAGACTAACTAGTTTAAGTCGCACAATGATTTCCCATACGTTAACGCGATTTGCTTATATTACTGACTGACGCAGGAGACCTCAATGTTAAATGAGGAGAATTCACAGAAAATTGGCACTCTTTACGTTGTTGCCACCCCAATCGGCAATTATGACGACTTAAGTCAGCGTGCAATCGCGACATTATCGCAGGTTGACTTAATCGCAGCTGAAGACACTCGCCATACTGGTAAGCTACTTAGCCACTTTGGTATTAAGGCTAAAACCTTTGCGTTACATGACCATAATGAAAAGCAAAAAGCGCAGCAAATTATCGACCAACTTAATCAAGGGTTAAATATTGCATTAGTTTCTGATGCAGGCACACCCCTGATCAGTGATCCTGGTTATGCGGTGGTTAATTTATGTCGTGAGCAGGGCGCAAGTGTAACCCCCGTGCCTGGTGCATGTGCTGCTATTACGGCGGTATGTTGTTCTGGGTTACCTACTGACCGTTTTCAATTTATTGGTTTTACACCTGCTAAAAGTAAAGCGCGCCAAGACTTTTTTATAGATGCGGTTAACTCAAGTATTACCAGTATTATGTATGAAAGTACCCACCGTATTATGGCAAGCCTTGACGATTTAGAAGCAGCGCTAGGTAGTGAGCAGCAGGTGGTATTTGCCAAAGAGCTAACTAAAACCTTTGAAACCTTTTTTAATGGCACAGTGAGTGAGTTAAAGCAGTTTTTAACTGACGATCCTACCAAGCAACGCGGTGAAATAGTACTCATGCTGCCGGGTAAAGCTAAGGTAGTTGACGATATTCCGCCAGAAGCCCGTAAAATGTTAGCGTTACTTGAAAACGAAATGCCAATGAAAAAAGCGTGTGGTGTAGTAGCCGATTACTTCGGCATGAAGAAAAACGCGTTGTATAAAACAATTATTGAAGAAAAACAGTAAATGTTTACTGCGTAGTGTTGTGCTCTCATGTATACTGCGCGCCGAGTTAGCCAAGATAATCGCTGCCTGTGACGAAAATGATCAGGGGGAGGAAAGTCCGGGCTCCATAGGGCAGAGTGCCAGTTAACGGCTGGGGGGCGTGAGCCCACGACAAGTGCAGCAGAGAGAAGACCGCCAATCTTCGGGATTGGTAAGGGTGAAAGGGTGCGGTAAGAGCGCACCGGGCCGCTAGTAATAGTCGGTTGCAAGGTAAACTCCACTCGGAGCAAGACCAAATAGGGTTCCTTATGGCGTGGCCCACGTTGGAACCGGGTAGGTTGCTTGAGCCATAGAGCGATTTATGGCCTAGACGAATGATTATCACTTTCTTCGGAAAGGACAGAACCCGGCTTATATGGCTAACTCATTCATTCAATAAAAAAGCCCGCAGTTAACGCTGCGGGCTTTTTTGTGTTTGGAATAAGCTGTCAGGTTGCGGGCGGCGAGCTTAAAACCTAAACTCGACGCGAGACTAACTATCGCCTTCAGGCATAAAAAACCTTGTAATGTTAACCGCAAGGCTTTTAAATTTCTCGAACCTCGAACCTCGAACCTCGAACCTCGAACCTCGAACCGATCTATATAATATTTTTACCCTGCTCCGGATCGCGCGATTCATCGGCTTGCTCGCGAATATCATCCGTATCACTGCTTACATCATCAATACTGTGTTCATGCTCTGTGTTTTTATGTTTTTGAGTATGTGGTTTCTCTTTAGTTTTTTCTGTTGTCTCTGTTTTAGCTTCGCTTGCTGTGGGGTAAATATCTTCACCTTGGCTATTGAGTAATACACGCTCTCTAGCATCGTCAGGCATACTTATATTATGTTGCGTAAAACTGTTAATTAACTCTCGCATTAGCTGTGAGGCTACTTTAACAATGCTGTATTGTTCGCCGTTGACCCAAAAGTAAACAGTAAAATTGATAGTGGCGGAGCCTAAGTTATCAACCAATACTTGGGGAGGTGGATCGCTAAGCACAGAGTTTTGATTTTTTATAACGCTAATAGCAAGACTTTGTGCGCCGCGAATGTCATTATCGTAGCCAATACCGATTGTGAAATGACCGCGCATCTTTGGATTAGCGGTTAAGTTTTTAATGGTATTTTTATACACAGTCGCATTGGGTATTTGAATATGATTGCCATCGTAGTCAACTAAAGTGGTTGCTCTTGCAGTTACTTTTTTAACAATGCCTATTCTACCATCTACTTCTATTACATCATTAATTTTAAATGGACGTTGTACACTCAAAAGTAAACTGGCAATAAAGTTCTCAGCAATATCCCGAAAGGCAAATCCTAAAATAAGGCCTATTAACCCAGTGCCACTCATAATAGCGACCGCGAATTCAGTCAAGCCAGCCAAACGTAAGAAAAGGTAAAACCCGAGTAAAATAATTAAGGTACTAATACCACGCCTAGCAACTAGGTGTACTAATTTACTGTTGGTCATGTAAGTAACGGGCTTTATTAACAAGCGTGATAATGGGGTAGCGATTAAATAACTAATCACCAAAATAATAATCCCTAGAAACAAAGTGGGCAGTAATTGCACGAATGATTGTAGTAATTGCACGCTTTGCTCTTTTAAAAAGTCCCATGAAACCGAGTTTGGCTGAACGGTGTCGATTGCGGGAATAGATGCGTTATTAGCGAGTGTTGCAATTAAAGCGCTGAGCATAGGAGCCATCCGTGTTGCGTTGAGTTAATTAGGTCTGTGTAAAACAATAGCAGCAAGTTTAATACCAAGGGGTATTTGTTTGGCAAACATCTTGCAATTAATTGGGAAAAGGGAGTTAGCTATGAGTGACTTTAAGCGTGGCCAAAGAGCCAAGCAGCCTAACCATATCCCTCTGCGTGGCTGGTGGGATATTGCAAAGCGAATTATAAAACAAATGAGCCGTGATAATTTATCCTTGGTGGCAGCAGGCGTGGCCTTTTATGCACTTCTTGCTATTTTTCCTGCCATTGCGGCGTTGGTGTCTGTGTATGCTTATTTTGCTTCACCGAATGATATTAGTGCGTATTTAAGTCAATTTATGGCGTTATTGCCGCAAAGTACCCAAGAGATTATTTTGTCTCAGGTTTCGAGTCTTGCGCAAAAGTCTCAAACCAGTTTAAGTCTTAGCGCACTGGGCACTTTACTGCTCACTATTTGGAGTAGCTCTAAGGGCAGCCAAGCTTTGATCACCGCGTGTAATATTAGTTATCACGAATACGAAAAGCGTTCATTTTTTAAGGCGCAACTTGTACGTTTATTATTTTCAGTGGGCGCGATTGTGGTGGCGGTTATAGCATTGGTAATTATAGGTATATTACCGTTAGCACTTAACCTGTTAGGAATAAAAGAGAGTATTGATTTTTTAATCATGCTTATCTCATGGCCATTACTGGCACTAACCTTTAACTTTGCATTGTTAATTTTATATCGTTACGCGCCTCACAGAAAAGCAGCTAAGTGGCGCTGGGTTACCGTAGGCTCATTCACTGCCACAGTATTATGGATTGTGGCATCTTTTGGCTTTTCATTTTATGTATCTCATTTTGCCAGTTACAACGAAACATATGGCTCTTTAGGTGGGGTGGTTATTATGCTTATGTGGCTATTTATTAGCGCTTATATCATTATTTTAGGAGCTACAATTAATGCAGCGTTAGAGCAGCAAACGGCGCAAGACAGCACTATTGGACCAGATAAAAAAAGAGGGCAGCGAGGTGCATATGTTGCAGACCACCTTGATATTAAATAACTCTATTACTTTTATCAGAGCTTAATTACTTGGTTCGTTGTTATCAGCTGCATAAACGAGGTTTTGTGCAGCGGCTTTGAAAACAAATAGCCTTGACCATAATCACAACCAGCCTCAAGTAATAAATCCATTTGTAATTTTGTTTCTATGCCTTCGGCAATTACTTTTAAACCAAGCTGATGAGCCATCATAATAATTGCTTCACATAAGGCCAGCTCTTGGCTGTTTTTTTGAATATTATCAACAAAGCGTTTATCAATTTTTAGGTAGTCGGTATCCATTTCTTGTAAGTAAGCAAGCGATGAGTAACCAGTACCAAAATCATCGAGTGCTAATTGCATCCCTGATTTAACCAAGGCTTTTAGGCGGCTTTGGGTCAGCTCTTCAGGATTAACCATCAAGCCTTCAGTAATTTCTGCCACAATACTCGATGCAGGTAAATTTGCTGTCTCAAGCATGCCATACCAATCGTCTATACCACTGTCTGTGGTTGCGAGCTGCACCGGCGATACGTTAATACTAATTTGAAATTCATCTTGAATGTGTTTTTTAATATCATTAAGTGTTTGCAGTGCTTCAGTAAATACAAATTGACCAAGCGCATTTATTTGTCTGGTTTCTTCAGCAAGAGGAATAAAATCGGCAGGGCTGATCAGGCCTTTTTCTGGGTGTTGCCATCGAATAAGTCCCTCAGCTTTATGAACGTGTAAATCATCAAGGGACACAATAGGCTGATAATATAACTCAAATTGCTCTAACTCTATGGCTGAGCGAAGCTCTTTGAGCAACTGCATTCTTGCATTTGCATCTTCACGCATATCATGTGAGAAAAATTCAAAGTCATTTCGGCCGCTATTTTTTGCCTTATACATAGCTTGGTCAGCAGCTTTAAGCAGTTGCTCTGGGTTTTGGCCATCATCTGGCGCGCAGGCAATACCAATACTGGCACTGATATACACTTTTTCATCTTCAATAAAAATAGTCGAAGCAAGGCTAAGTAGCAGTGATTTTGCTATTTGTTTGATATTATCGCTACCGCGTAAGTCACTAAATACAATAACAAATTCATCGCCACCAATACGTGCTACAAAGTCAGCCTCTTTGGCTGTTTGCACAATTCGCTCAGATACTAATTTAAGTAATCTATCACCATAATGATGGCCTAACGTATCATTAATATCTTTAAAGTGATCAATATCTAACAGCATAATGACCAGTTTTTGGTCGTGGTTGTTTACGCTCGTAAAGCGTTTATTTAACCGCTCTTTTAGTTCTAGTCGATTAGGTAAGTCGGTTAAATGATCAAAATGAGCTTGTCGCCAAATTAGCTCGTCAGCTTGTTTTTTCTCGGTTAGATCGGTAAAAATAGCAATACGACTAGTTGGGGCTTTATTTTTATCGTAAATAGTATCTATGGTTAACCATTCAGCATACAGCTCGCCATTTTTACGACGATTGGTTATTTCACCTTGCCAGCGGCCAGTTTTATTTATTGACTGCCACATGTAATCATAAAACTCTTTATCGTGTTTACCCGATGATAAAATACCCACCGTTTTATTGAGTACTTCTTTTCGAGAATACAAAGTTGTTTCACAAAATGCAGGGTTCACATCATAAATAACGCCATTTTCATCTGTGATTGCCATACCTTCACTGCTGTTGTTGTAAACTAATGACGCTAAATGCAAAGACTCTTGATTCTGCTTTCGTTGCGTGATGTTACTAATAACAATTATAAACTCATCCACTTTTTTCATTGGGCTGATTTTCGCTTCATAAAACTGATTGTCTTGTTTATGTTCAAGCTCAACAGTGACAGGAGCGCTCAGGGTTGTTAAGTACTCTTCTACTTGTTTTAAATTAGCACTAGAGAATAAACACGATAACTTTTTAGGCGGTGTTGAATGGCTATAATTTAACGATTTAATACGTCCACCGGTATCAAGTATATTGCCATTGGCATCTACGCGTAAAAAAGCATCAGGTAGTGCATTAAGCAAGCTATTTAGCTCGTCATGTTTATGTTTAAGGCATGCTTCAGCTGTTAAGCGAGTTTCAGCCATATATTTAAAACGATGATAGAGTCTATTTAGCTCAGGGCTATTAGGCTGCTCGTCGTCATGAGGCATATTACCGGCTGCTAAGCGGTTAACAGCCTGCGTTAAACTTTTAATCGGGTTTAAGATGCTTTTATTGACTAATCGTCTAGCCAATACGGCTAAAAGAAGGATGGTCATTAAAAATCCTAAAACCATTTTTACAAAGTTAATATCTATTTGCTCAAGTGTTTCATCTATTGGTTGAGTAATATAAATAGAAAGTTTATTGTTATTGCCATCACGGTAGAGAGTGGTTTGATGGAAAACTCTTCGGATACCATCTTTTCCTTTAAAAATAACACCAGCTTGCAAGTTATGCGCTAAATCGAACTTTTCCAATTTGTTGCCTAGTCTATCGGCTGAAAAAGGGTAGTTAGCTAAAATACTACCGTTAGAGTCAGTAATGACAGCTCTGATTTCTGTCGATAAATTTAAAGTATTAAGTGCCGAGCTCCACCAGTCTAAAGCGATTACGGTCACAATAACGCCTTCAATATCATTATTTTCATTTAAGATAGGGTAAGCAAAGTTAATACTTTGCGCTTTGAGGCTGCGATCGTGCTGGAAATGGCCAATACTGAACTCTTTACTGGCGATCGCGTTTTTAAAATAGGGACGGTCACTAATGTTAATATTAGTGTCGCTACTTTTTGATGTACAAATTAGGTCACCATTTTTATTTACTATACCAATATTCGCGATATTACCATTGAGTGCCTTAACATCTAAAAAATACGCAGGACAAGTAGAGGGTAAAGATTGAATGTTTTTCTGTTTTTTTGCTAAAAACTCAGTAACTTTTTTGACATCATCAATCATGCTTTGTTGTTTGATAATTAGTTGCTCAGTGATGGTGCGCACTTTTGTCTCGTGCTCTTTAATGGCTGCGTCACGACTAAACCACAAGGTTACTAAAATAATAGCAGCAACAGGTATGCAAATTAGCATAAGAAGGCGGTAGAGTTGATGTTTTAATGATGAAGTAAAAATAGTCGTATCCAAATTAGTGCAAAGTAGAGTGACGCTTGAT
This sequence comes from Pseudoalteromonas sp. 2CM39R, assembly GCF_023161845.1. Lineage (NCBI taxonomy): Bacteria > Pseudomonadati > Pseudomonadota > Gammaproteobacteria > Alteromonadales > Pseudoalteromonadaceae > Pseudoalteromonas > Pseudoalteromonas sp. 2CM39R. The sequence continues at coordinate 143,905 of NZ_JALNTM010000006.1, read as the reverse complement.
AATCCTACTATAAATAACCATTGAAGTACTAAGGTTATATCTAAGATTTTGCAATAAAATAGTGTTGCATATGATTGAAATATATTAATTTACGTATAAAAAACATGATGAAATAATAATTTAATCCCTTATATATTTACATAACATATTAGGCAAAAAATGAAAATAACCAAAGTTTTAACTGCTTATGCTACCCAAGATGGGGATGGCGTCAATATCCGTCGTATTCCAGGATTTGATGGTAAATATTTAGACCCATTTTTAATGATTGATGAGCTTAAATCTGATGATGAGAGTGACTATATTGGTGGTTTTCCTCCTCACCCTCATCGAGGTATCGAAACTTTTACCTATATTTTAAAAGGAGGATTTGAGCATAAAGATCAAATGGGTAACATAGAAGCGATTCGCGCCGGTGACGTGCAATGGATGAGCACCGGTAGTGGTGTTATGCACAGTGAAATGCCACTTGCTGATGCTGAAAAAGGCTTACATGGCTTTCAAATTTGGCTCAATATGCCAAGCGCTGACAAAATGCGTGAGCCGCAATACCAGGATACCACAGAGCATCCAGCACCGAGGTTTACTAATCAACAAGGTATTAGTCTTAAAGCGCTAGCAGGGACATGGCAATTTGATTCACAGCAATTGGTTTCAAGCTTACAAAACTTAGCCGCTAATGGTGCTATAGCCGATGTGGCTTTGCCTGCAGGTAAGGAGCTTTATCTACCAGCACTAAAACAGCAAAAAGTGATGATTTACATACACACTGGGTCATTAGAATCAGCGCAAGGTGAAACCTTTGATGCAGGAAAATTACTTATTGTTGAGCCATCGAGTGATATTTGCATACGTGCCGAAAAAGCAGCAGGTGTTCTGATTTTAGCAGCTGATCCGCTTAATCAGCCAATTGCACATATGGGGCCGTTTGTAATGACCACTGAAGCTGAAATCCGCCAAGCGGTTAGCGATTATCAAAACGGTTATTTTGGCTCACTGTCGTGACGATTTAATGTAGGAGTGAATTTTAAGCGAGTAGTTTTAATAACCAACTGTATTTTTTTACCATGTTGGTGTCTCCCTTTGCCGACTCCACAACCGCGCCTGCGGTAAAAGCACTAACGAGCCCCACTTTTGTTGCGGCAAAACGTTTGGCTCGATATTTTATTGCCGTGAGGTGCTGACGCTTTAGCTCAGAGCGCATCACGACTTCTTTGTGTAGCTGTTGCACTCGAGCATTCGGTGAGTTGATCAAGTAATTAATTAACATAATAGTGTATGCCTTATAATTTAAGCAGCTGCTTTAGACTATTTAGCGTTTTAGTAAAGCCAATTTTTTTGCTTAGATAAACTGCGTTCCGCCACAGCCAAATTAAGCATAAAATTTGTAGGCTGATCACTACAGTAATGCTCAGCCAAATCGAGCTAAATAAGTCAAAAGTCGCAAAGCCTACAATACCTAAAAACCCGACCCACAGTAACACCAAGCCACTGGCAAAACATCCGAGTAGGATGGTGATCAGTGCTAAGGATCTTAACGACAATTTCCATTCAGCTATGGCAAGCTGATGTGTCAACTTTCCTTGTTGATGATAATCATCCTTGAGCTGCGCTGCATAATCAGCAAGCTTAGCAACATGATCTTGCCAGTCATCGGCATGTTTTGCCGATGACTGCGAATCTGTCGATTGTGATTCACTTGATGTTGAATGTAGGTTTTGCATTAGTATTACTTGCGACGAAATAGTGCAGTAACTAACATACCAGCAGCAAATGCAAGACCAGCCGTTGCTAATGGGTTTTCTGATGCGAGTTGACGAGTCTTAGAAGTACATTCTTCTAATTTCTCGCGAGCTGCTAATTGTTTCTCATTAAGTGTTTCTGCTGAGCTGCTTGCTCCTTTACGAACGCCATTTTCAGCTACCGCCGCTTTACTCGATAATGCATCTACTGCGTCATGCGCAGCTGATGTTGCCTTATCTGTTAACGGGGCCTCAATCTCTTGTTTTGCATCGATAGCAGTTTTGCTCTTAGTTGCCGTAGCCATAATCAATCCTTAATAGTTTTTTAAAAGTAATTATTAAGGTGCAATGATTAAACCAGTTTTTAACTCATTGTTTTTTATGGATTGTATTTTATTTACTAATTTTTAGTAGGTTTATAGCTGTAACTATTGCGACAACAGTTTGTAATTTTTACAAACTAAGGCGTTTTGATCATTCGAGGTTGATTTTTCCTTTGCTTACTCGGTTATACATTTCAGGTCACGATTTAGTTGCACCTAGTTCGAATAAACAAAGCCCTACACACCCTAAATAAATTGTAATTATTCACTGTTTATTCATTAAGCAAATAATGCCAGTAAGCTAATAAAAAAAACGATAAAAAATTTTTTACTGGCTGATCAGATTTTTTACTAAACAATTCAACCGCTTTAATCTGAGCCTTATTTTTTCAGGCTTCGCGGGGCGCTAAAGCTGGGTGACTTACTTGACAAAAAGGCTTGTCAAGCCCTAAACTGGAGCACTGTGGTAAAAAGTGGTGTTTAGTGGATCAAACTGGATCGGGTTAATCAAAAAGTTGATTAAAATAATTTTACAATAGGCTTTTTATGTTTCGTGGCGCAAGTTCACTGAGTTTGGATGATAAAGGACGTTTTGCGGTACCAACAAAGTACCGAGACACGCTATTGTCTGAAGATCAGGGAACGGTTATTTGCACTGTTGCACTCAATGAGCCTTGCCTTTGGTTATACCCCCTTGCTGAATGGTTAGAAATAGAAAGCCGTTTAGCAAAAATATCTAATATGAATCCCAGAGCGCGACGGATGCAACGTATGTTGTTAGGTAATGCGACAGAGTATCAGCTTGATAAAAACGGTCGAATTTTGCTGGCGCCTTCTTTGCGCTCACATGCAGAACTTGGCAAAAAAATTATGCTGGTGGGCTTAATGAATAAATTTGAGATTTGGGATGAGGCGCGTTGGCACGAACAAATGCGCCAAGACACTGAGCTTGAAAGGCTTGGTGAATTTGAACCGAATGACGATTTAGATAACTTTACCCTCTAGCAGCAAAACAAAAAGGCAAAAAATAGCTAATGACAGCGCAATTTGAACACGTATCCGTATTAATGGAAGAAACCATAGATGCACTTGCAATTAAGCCAGACGGCATTTATATGGATGGCACCTTTGGACGTGGCGGACATTCAGGGCAAATATTAGCGCGCTTGGGCGACGCTGGTCGCTTGCAGGCTATTGATCAAGATCCACAAGCTATAAAGTCAGCAGAAAAGTTTGCCGATGATTCACGTTTTTCGATTGCTCACTCACGGTTCTCAAAGTTATACGAAGTTGCTGAGCAAAACGATCTAATTGGTAAAGTTGATGGCATTTTACTTGATATTGGTGTGTCGTCACCGCAGTTAGATGATGCCGCTCGTGGCTTTAGTTTTATGAAAGACGGCCCGCTTGATATGCGAATGGATCCAAGCACAGGCCGTAGCGCTGCGCAGTGGTTAGCTGAGGCGGAACTAGATGACATTACCCATGTGATCAAAAAGCTAGGTGAAGAAAAATTTGGTAAGCGCATTGCGCACAAGATATTGGAAGTGCGTGAACATACGCCAATCACTACCACTAAACAGCTCGCAGATTTAGTTGATGAAGCAGTACCCGTTAAAGATAAGTTTAAACATCCTGCAACGCGCACGTTTCAGGCAATTCGTATTTATATCAATAGCGAGTTAGAGGAAATTCAAACCGCACTACAAGCGGCGATTAAAGTTCTTAAGCCGGGTGGTCGCTTAGTTGTTATTTCTTTTCACTCTTTAGAAGATCGCATTGTAAAACAATTTATTAAAAAACAGAGTAAGGGAGAAGCGATACCCAGAGGTCTGCCTTTAACCGACGCACAAATAAATAAAAACCTGACGTTAAAAGCAGTGGGTAAAGCTATTAAACCAAGTGCTGATGAAGTGGCTCGCAATCCACGCTCTCGTAGCTCAGTACTAAGGATTGCACAGAGGTTGGGATGAGTAAAAAAGCGAGTTATCGCCAACCCAATCTATTTATTGAAATAATTAAAGGCCTAGGTGCGAACAAGATCACCTTGGCCTTGTTGGTTGTGATATTCGCGTCAAGTTTGAGCGTGGTGCAGGTAACTCATTTATCTCGTGCGCAATTAATTGAGCAAGATTCGTTACTGCAAGAGCGTGATGAATTGGATTTAGAGTGGCGTTATTTTTTAGTGGAAGAAGAATTTTATTCGCAACATGCACGCATTGAAGAAGTGGCAACGTCACAATTAGAAATGAAGCGGCCAACCAGCCAAGATGAGCAGGTAATTATATTACAATGAGAACGCGAGGCAAAAAACCAGTCAACAACCTAATCGCATGGCGCTTTATTTTAGTGTGCGCGGTGATTTTTTTAGTGTTTGTGACTTTGGTATCGCGCGCCGCATATTTGCAAGTAATTGAACCCGATAAGGCTCGCTCCGAAAGTGACAAGCGTACGGTACGTGTTGAAAAATTGCATGTGCAACGCGGTATGATCTTCGATCGTAACGGTAAAGAGTTAGCTGTTAGTGTGCCTGTAGTCAGTGTGTATGCAGATCCTAAAGCTTTGCATAAATCACTGGTGAGCAAAGTGCTCAGGCAAGCCCGTAAAAATGGTGAAGATCAGCAAACTCTGCGTGAAAATGTCGCTGAGCTAAACAAGCGTACCGCCCTGTATTATAAAAACGATTTGCGCTGGCGTGAACTAGCCGATGTACTGCGCATTGAACCGAGCAAAATTAATACCCGACTACTTGATGATCCTACTCGTCGCTTTGTTTACTTAAAACGCCAAGTTACTCCGGCTGTTGCTAATTATATTGGCGATTTACGCCTACCAGGTATTCATTTATTAGATGAATCAAAACGCTATTACCCTGCCGGTGAGGTCAGTGCGCATATCATTGGTTTTACTAATATCGATGGCAAAGGCATTGAAGGCATAGAAAAGCTTTACGAAAATGCACTCACAGGTGAAGAAGGCCGACGTACGATTCGAAAAGATGCTCAAGGACGTGAAGTTGAAGTGCTTGATGAGCGCGAGCGAGTGGAGCCTGAGAGTATTCAACTGAGTATTGATCAACGTATTCAGGCGATTGCCTACAAAGCGGTTAAATCAGCGGTATTAACTTACAAGGCCACTTCAGGTTCAGCCATGGTGGTTGATGTTAAAACTGGTGAAGTTTTGGCTATGGTAAATAGTCCTTCATTTAATCCTAACAATTTAAGCGGCGCGGCTCCTCATAAGCGTCGTAACCGTGCAATTACCGATTTGTTTGAACCCGGCTCAACCGTTAAGCCTCTAGCCATTTTAGCTGGATTAGACTACGGCACAATCCAACCGGATGACAAAGTTGATACCTACCCAGGCTGGATGCGTTTAGGGGGCAGCTTAGTACAAGATACCCGTAATCATGGTGAAATGACGCTGCGCGAAATTTTAAAGTACTCCAGTAATATGGGCGTAACGAAAATAAGCCAAACCGTACCCAAAGACTATTTTGTAGGTCTTTACCAAAAGGTGGGTTTTGGTAGTGATAGTGGTACCGGCATGGTCGGGGAAAGTAGTGGTTTATTTTACCCAAATCGTCGCTGGTCAGATCACGAAATTGCCGCACTTTCGTTTGGTTACAATATTGCCGTGAGTACCGCGCAAATGGCTCGTTTTTACGCCATGTTAGGCGCGGGTGGGGTGAACCGCCCACTCACTGTACTAAAGCAAGATTCTATACCTGAAGGTGAACGTGTTTTTCAACAGCAAGATGTTGAAGCTGTAGTTCATATGATGGAAAGCGTATTTGAAGAAGGTGGTACCGCACGACGTATTAAAGTTGATGGCTACCGTGCAGCTGGTAAAACGGGTACTTCTAAAAAGGCCGCTGCAGGTGGTTATGGTGACGAATATGTAGGTTATTTTGCGGGCATTGCCCCTGCGAGTAATCCGCGATTAGCCGTTGTGGTATTGATCAACGAGCCCGGTGGAGATGTTTATTACGGTGGCGCAACGGCAGGTCCGGCGTTTGCAGAAATAATCTCTAATTCATTAAGAATTTTAAACGTTGCCCCAGATAAAGACTCGGTGGCATACGTGAAGGGCAAAGATGATGGTGCGTGATTTACACACAATTTTAAAATATTTAGAAATAGATGCAGCACGTTTAATGGTAAACGAGTTACGTTTAGACAGTCGCAATGTAAAACCTGGTGATGTATTTGTGGCAATAAAAGGTCATCAGCTTGATGGCGGACAGTTTATTGATAAAGCAATTCAGAATGGTGCCAGTGCAATTATTGCCGACAGACTGTGTGAGTTTGAAAGTGATTTTGAGCCGCTTTATTTAGTCTCAGAATTAAATAAGAAGTTGCCTGTATTAGCGAGTAAATTTTACCAGCAACCGAGCCTAGAATTAGACTTAATTGGTGTAACAGGTACCAATGGTAAGTCGACTACTACCGCAATGATTGCTCATTTAGCACAGTTTTGTCATACCCAAGCCGCAATTATAGGCACGCTCGGTTATGGCCATCCAGATAAGTTAACACCGCTGCAAAATACCACGCCCTCGAGTGTGGATTTACAGCATATTTTAAGTGACTTAAAAGAGCAGCAACATCGTTTAGTAGCAATGGAAGTATCATCGCATGGATTGGTACAGCACCGTGTTGATCAGTGCCATTTCAAAGCGGCGGTATTTACTAACCTATCTCGTGATCATCTAGATTATCATGGTGACATGGATAGTTACGGTGATGCCAAGTTGATGCTGTTTCGTGATTTTGATGCTGCCAATGTCATTCTTAACCAAGATGACGGACAAGCAGAGCAATGGATTGAAAAATATAGCTTTAATAAACTAATTTGTTATGGCCGTAACAACTTAGCCCCTAAAAACGCTCAGTTTGTGTATTTTTCTGATGTTAGCTATTCAGCAACCGGTATTTCGGCGCAATTAACTACAAGTTGGGGTGATATTGCCATAAAATCACCGTTATATGGTGAATTTAATCTATATAATTTAACCGCTGCTTTAGCCACATTATTAGCGCTAGGTTACCCATTAACGCAATTAGTGGCAGGGTGTGAGTATTTGCAACCTGTAGCAGGCAGAATGCAAGCATTTACAGCGCCAAATATGCCTACTTGCGTGGTTGATTATGCACATACGCCTGATGCACTCGCACTAGCGTTACAAGCGCTGCAACAACATGTACCAGGTGGAGTGAGTTGTGTATTTGGTTGCGGCGGCGACAGAGATAAAGGTAAACGTGTACTAATGGCACAAGCCGCCGAGCAGTTTGCAGACAAAGTGATCATTACCAGTGATAACCCGCGCTCTGAAGATCCCAATGAAATTATTAATGATGTAGCTGCAGGATTAACACACCCACAAAACGCCCATTTAGAGGCCGACCGGGGTGCTGCCATACAATTTGCTATAGATAACGCGAAAGCCGGTGAGGTTATTTTAATTGCCGGTAAAGGGCATGAAGACTATCAAATTATAGGTAACCAACGCATTGATTTTTGCGACCGCCAATTTGTACAACAACAATTAAAACAAGCAGTAAGAGGGTCTCAAGCATGATCCCAATGGATTTTGATTGGCTAGCTAATGTGCTAGCAACTGATTATCAAGGTGATAATCGTCAAGTAATAAATATAAACACCGATACCCGTACTTTATGTGATGGTGAAGTGTTTTTGGCACTTAAAGGCCCTAACTTTGATGGTCATAAGTTTATTGAGCAAGCAAAACAAAAAGGTGCTATTGGAGTCATTGTCGATCACGTTGTTGATACCGACATTGCTCAATTTGTAGTTGCCGATACCCGTATTGCATTAGGCACAATTGGAACAGCGGTGATGGCGCAAGTTGCACCTAAAACTATCGCTATTACTGGCAGTGTAGGTAAAACCACAGTTAAAGAAATGTGTGCCGCTATTTTATCAAGTAAAGGGGATGTTTTAGCGACTAAAGGCAACTTTAATAATGATATTGGCGTGCCTCTTACCTTATTAAGATTAGAGCCACAGCATCGTTATGCGGTTATTGAACTCGGTGCGAACCATATTGGTGAAATTGCCTACACTACCGCCATGACCAAACCGGATGTTGCCGTGGTATGTAATGTTGCCGCGGCACATTTAGAAGGTTTTGGTAGCTTACAAGGGGTAGCACAAGCCAAAGGCGAAATTTACGATGGTTTAAAAGACGATGGCATTGCCATTGTTAATTGCGATAGCGAGTTTAGTCAGTATTGGCTTGATAAATTAGCAGCGCGAAAGGTTAAATGTTTTTCTAGCAGTGAAAAACTGGATATTTGGGCTGAGGACATCAGCCTAGATGCACAAGCTCGAGCAAGCTTTATGTTATGTACCAAACAACACAGAGTTCCGGTTACGTTAGCATTGCCAGGCAAGCATAATATTAGCAACGCGCTTATTGCTGCTGCATTAACCAGTGAGTTTGACGTGTCACTTGATGAAATTGCCAGCGCCCTAGCGACCATGGGTGAAGTTAAAGGGCGGGTTAACCTGATTGAAGCTAGTGATTCACTCACCATTATTGATGATACTTATAATGCCAACGTTAAATCGGTAAAAGCGGCGATTGATTTACTTAGCGATATTCAAGGTCATCGTATTTTGGCTCTCGGTGATATGGGGGAGCTTGGTGAAGATGCTCGTAAGTATCATCAAGAAGTGGGCGAATATGCATTAGCGCAAGGCATTGATGAGCTATTTACACTCGGTGTATTAAGTAAGTCAGCAAGTGATGTATTTGAGCTGCCTAATCGTCACTTTTCAAATCGTGAGCAAATGCTGCAGCAAATTCAAAACAGTATTAGCAAAGTAGATAAAAAAATTACCCTTGTCGTGAAAGGATCACGCAGTTCTCGCATGGAGCTTTTAGTAACCGATTTAGTTAATGGCCAGCAACAAGCCATCAATGGAGTATCATAATGTTAGTTTGGCTGGCTGAGTATTTAACTCAATATTATAGTGGCTTTAATGTTTTTTCGTATTTAACTCTTCGTGCCATTTTAGGTATTTTGACCGCGTTAATTATGTCGCTTTATTTGGGGCCAAAGTTAATTCGTGGTTTACAGCGCATGCAAATTGGGCAAACAGTACGTGATGATGGTCCGCAATCACACTTGTCTAAATCGGGTACACCGACCATGGGTGGCTTACTTATTTTAGCGGCAATATTCACTAGCACTTTATTGTGGGCTGATTTGTCTAATAAATACGTATGGGCCACATTGTTTGTGATTGGCTCATTAGGGATTGTTGGCTTTATTGACGATTACCGTAAGGTGATCCGTAAAGACCCCAAAGGACTGATTGCTAAGTGGAAGTATTTTTGGCAATCAGTAATTGCATTGGTTGTAGCAACTGCACTTTACATGACCAGTACCCAAGCGACAGAAACATCTCTTGTTGTGCCATTTTTTAAAGATGTACTGCCACAACTAGGCCTGTTTTATATCGTAATCACGTATTTTGCATTGGTGGGCACCTCAAACGCAGTTAATTTAACCGACGGACTAGATGGTTTGGCTATTGTGCCAACAATTTTGGTGGCTGCAGCACTGGCTATTATTGCTTACTTAACGGGTAATATTAACTTTTCGGCTTATTTACATATTCCGCACTTGCCACTTGCCAGTGAATTGGTAGTGGTGTGTACCGCTATTGTGGGTGCAGGGTTAGGCTTTTTATGGTTTAACACCTACCCAGCACAAGTGTTTATGGGCGATGTAGGCTCGTTAGCTCTAGGTGGTGCATTAGGTATTATTGCTGTGCTGGTTCGCCAAGAGTTATTACTTATTATTATGGGGGGCGTGTTTGTAATGGAAGCGCTGTCGGTAATTTTACAAGTTGGCTCTTATAAATTACGCGGCCAACGTATTTTTAAAATGGCGCCGATTCACCATCACTACGAACTTAAAGGATGGCCAGAGCCACGCGTTATTGTGCGCTTTTGGATAATTTCTATTGTGCTGGTGCTCGCTGGCCTTGCGACATTAAAGATCCGATAAATGCAGTATTTAAACGAGATAAAAAATAAACAAATAACAGTGCTCGGACTCGGTGTAACCGGTCTGGGCATTGTGCGTTTTTTATTATCTCAAGGAATACAGCCCAATGTAGTCGATAGCCGAGAAAATCCTCCCGGTGTTGATTGGCTCAAGCAACATGCCGCTAATCTTAATACTCACTTTGGTGATTTAAATAATGCGGCACTCAGTGCTTGCGATATGATCATTATTAGTCCCGGGCTAAGTTTAAAAACCCCTGCGGTTGCACAGGCAATGAATGCCGGCGTAGAAGTGATTGGTGATGTTGAGTTATTTGCCCGCATTAACACTAAACCAGTTGTTGCGGTAACAGGCTCAAATGGTAAATCAACAGTAGTAACCCTTGCTTACGAAGTATTAAAAACCGCAGGTTATAAAGTAGCACTGGGCGGCAATATTGGCACAGCTGTACTGGATTTACTTGACGGTGATTTTGATGTGTTTGTACTGGAGCTGTCTAGTTTTCAGCTTGATACCACTGACAGCTTAAAAGCCAGCAGTGCAACTGTGCTTAATATTTCAGAAGATCATCTCGATCGCTATGATAGCTATCAAGCTTATATAGATTCAAAGTTAAGTATTTATAACGGCGCTGAACTTTTAGTTATTAATGCTGACGATAGACAAACCCACCCAGTGAGTCGCACGTTAGCACCACAAGTTAGTTTTGGAGAAACACAAGGTGATTACCACTTAGCACAGCATAATAACGAAGCGTACTTTATGGTAAAGGGCGAAGCTTATTTACCAGTCAGTACTTTAGCTGTTGTTGGTAAGCATAACTATTTAAACACATTGGCAGTAATGGCGTTACTCAGTCCGTTTGAAATAACTAAAGCGCATTATAAAACTGCATTATCTCAATTTAATGGATTGGCACATCGTTGTCAGTTTGTGGGTGAGCTTAATAGCGTTAAGTATTTCAATGACTCTAAAGCCACTAATGTAGGCGCAACAATAGCGGCCATTGATAGTTTAGCGGGTAAGCAACAAAACTTAGTGGTTATTGCTGGTGGCGATGCAAAAGGCGCTGATTTAGAGGCACTTAAACCTTATGTTGAGCAACACGTTAAAGCCCTCATTTGCTTTGGTAAAGATGCAAAAGAGTTAGTGGCACTAACTGCTAAAGGTCATTTAACCACCAACATGTCTGAAGCTGTGGCGCTTGCTAAACAATTAAGTACGTCAGGCGATACGGTTTTATTAGCCCCAGCCTGCGCCAGTATAGATATGTACAACAACTATATGCAGCGCGGCGATGATTTTGTGCATTGTGTATTGCAGGAGCTGCCATGATAGCTTTTGCGGATATTAAAGAGGCATTTACTCCTAAACCTTCGGCGCAGCTTTATGATGTGCCGCTCCTTTATTGCATGCTAATGCTAATAGGGGTGGGCTTTGTGATGGTAACTAGTGCTTCAATGCCGACGGCCGATAGGCTGTTTGGCAACATTTATCATTTTACTATCCGCCACGGTATTTTTTTAGGGCTCTCGTTTTGTTTATTTTGCATAAGTACTCAAGTACCTATGTCGTGGTGGAAAAAAGCTAACCCCTACTTATTACTAATCGGCTTGGTGTTGTTATTGGTGGTGCTAATTGTGGGGCGAGAAGTGAATGGTTCTACCCGTTGGATACCTATAGGACCATTTAATATTCAGGCTTCCGAGCTCGCTAAGTTATTCTTTTTTAGTTATATCGCTGGCTATTTAGTGCGTAAGCGCAGTGAAGTACAAGAAAACATAAAAGGCTTTGCTAAACCCATAGCGGTATTTGCCGTTTATGCGGCACTTATTTTAATGCAGCCCGATTTAGGAACCGTGGTGGTGATGTTTGTTACTACGGTTGGTTTATTGTTTTTAGCCGGTGCCAAGCTTTGGCAATTTTTTGCACTTATTTTAACCGGTATTGCGTTGGTGGTTGGGTTGATTGTGTTTGAGCCCTATCGTATGGCGCGTGTGGTGGGTTTTTTAGAGCCTTGGGACGACCCTTTTGGTAAAGGTTATCAATTAGTGCAATCACTGATGGCTTATAGCCAAGGTGATTGGTTTGGCCAAGGCTTAGGTAATAGCGTACAAAAATTACAATATTTACCGGAAGCACACACCGATTTTATTTTTGCCGTGATTGCTGAAGAACTTGGTTTTATGGGCGTATTGAGTATTTTAATGGTATTAGGAACATTAGTATTTAGAGCGCTACTAATTGGCCAAAATGCGCTTAAAAACGGTAAAGAATATGAAGGCTATTTAGCTTTAGCTATCGGTATTTGGTTTGCATTTCAAACTATGGTTAATGTAGGCGCCAGTGCCGGTATATTACCAACCAAAGGACTAACCCTACCGTTTATTTCCTATGGTGGCTCAAGTTTATTAATGATGACCATAGCCACTGGTATTTTATTACGGGTAGATTTTGAAACGAAGATGGCAACTAAACAGGCCACGTCGGGGGGAGCTAAACGATGAGTAAAAAAATAGTCGTTGTAGCAGGGGGCACAGGTGGACATATTTTCCCGGGGATTGCGGTTGCTGATTATCTCAAACAGCAAGGTTGGCAAGTTAGCTGGATAGGCACTCCTGATAGAATGGAAGCCAGTGTCGTGCCCAAGCACAACATAGAAATTGATTTTATTGATGTAAAAGGCGTGCGAGGTAATGGTTTAAAACGCCTCATTAAAGCGCCATTCATGGTTATTAATGCAATATTGCAGGCGCGTAAAGTATTAAAACAACAACGCCCTGACGTGGTTTTAGCTATGGGCGGCTACGTGACAGGCCCTACGGGTATTGCGGCAAAAAGTCTCGGTATCCCTTTGGTAATTCATGAGCAAAACGCCGTAGCTGGTATGAGCAATAAATGGCTAGCGAAATTTGCGAATCGCGTATTAGCTGCATTTCCAAGTGCTTTTGCCAGTGGTAAAGCTGAGCTGGTGGGTAACCCTGTGCGTCAGAGTGTAGTTGATATACCTAAGCGGGAAATATCAAGTCCAATTAATATGCTTGTAGTGGGTGGCTCACTAGGTGCACAAGTACTTAACCAAACACTGCCTGAAGCATTTAAGCGCTTAAATGATACCTGTGCCATTAATGTTTGGCACCAAACTGGTAAAGGCCATTTTGCTAGTGTGAGCGAAAGTTACCAGCAGCAACAAATGGGCGATGAACAAGTAACTGTTGCTGAATTTATTGATGATATGGATACCGCTTATAGCTGGGCCGATATTGTAATTTGTCGCGCCGGAGCGCTCACGGTTAGTGAAATTGCTGCAGCAGGTAAAATGGCGGTATTTGTACCGTTTCCACATGCGGTTGATGATCACCAAACAGCAAATGCACAGTATTTAGTAATGGCAGAAGGGGCATTATTAATGCCACAGGGGCAATTTAATCAGCGCAGCATTGTTGAACTTTTAAGTCCCTATTTAGCCGAACCTTTATTAATAACTAAAATGGCTGCTAAAGCAAAGCAGCAGGCTATTTTAGATGCCACAGCCAGCGTCGCTATGCACTGTGAGCAAGTAACAAATAAGAGAATATAAGTGAAACAGACATTAGCAAAAGAAAAATATACACGCCCTGCGATGCGCCGCATTGAAACTATTCACTTTGTAGGAATAGGTGGTGCAGGTATGGGCGGTATTGCAGAAGTATTGGCTTTTGAAGGTTACCGTATTACCGGCTCGGATATAGCGCATAGCGCCATGACCGAGCGTTTAATTCAAGCGGGCGCTGAAGTATTTATTGGCCATCATGAAAATAATGTAAAAGACGCTAATGTGGTGGTGGTTTCAAGTGCAATTGATAAAACAAACCCTGAAATTCAAGCCGCGCAAGCTGCGCGTATTCCGGTGGTTCGCCGTGCAGAAATGTTAGCTGAGCTGATGCGTTTTCGTCATGGTATTGCCATTGCCGGTACCCATGGTAAAACCACAACAACTAGTTTAATTGCCAGCATTTATGCACAAGCAGGGCTCGATCCAACCTTTATTATTGGCGGTTTATTAAATAGTGCTGGCAGCAATGCTAAAGTAGGCAAAAGCGACTTTTTAATCGCTGAAGCGGATGAAAGCGATGCTTCATTTTTGCATTTACAGCCAATGGTATCGGTGATCACTAATATTGAAGAAGATCACATGGAAACTTATGGCGGCAGCTTAGAAAAAATGAAAGATACTTATGTTGAATTCATTCATAACCTGCCGTTTTACGGGCTAGCTGTAGTGTGTATAGATTCAGACGTTGCCGCAGAATTAATACCTCGCTTTGGTCGTCCGGTGATCACTTATGGTGAATCGCAAGATGCTGACTATCGAATGAGTGAATTTAGCCAAACAGCCAATACATGCCAATTTACTGTTACTAATAAACAAGGCGAGAGTTTAACCGCTAAGTTAAATATGCCAGGTAAACACAATGCCCTAAATGCAACCGCAGCGATTGCGGTGGCAAAAGATCAAAACATAGCTAATCATGCAATTTTAGCGGCATTAGATACTTTTGAAGGCATTGGCCGTCGTTTTCAGCATTATGGTGAATTTGAAAACGAATGCGGTAATGTGATGTTAGTAGATGACTATGGTCATCACCCATCAGAAGTGGCAGCTACCATCACCGCAGCGAGAGAAGGCTGGCCTGATAAGCGTTTAGTGATGGTTTATCAGCCGCATCGCTATACTCGTACTCGCGATTTATACGAAGATTTTGTGAAAGTACTCGCCGAGGTTGATCAGTTGCTATTGCTTGATGTTTACAGTGCAGGCGAAGAGCCGATTGTGGGCGCTGATAGTAAGAGTTTATGCCGCAGTTTACGCCAGCGTGGCAAAGAGCCATTGCATGTAGCTTCAAGCTCAGAGCTTGCAGGTGTACTTGCTAACTGCCTGCAAAATAATGATTTAGTACTTACGCAAGGCGCAGGTAACATAGGTCAGTTAGTTAAAAACTTAGCAGCAACAAATATGTCGATAGAAAAATTAAAGCAAGGTGAAGTATGACACAGGTAAGTTCCCAGTTTGGTAAAGTAGCGGTGCTGCTAGGTGGAAACTCAGCAGAGCGCGACGTGTCATTAAAATCTGGTCAAGCAGTCCTTAATGCACTTCTTGCCTGTGGCATTGATGCGATTGCGTTTGACCCTCAAAATCGTTCATTGTGGGAATTAAAAGACTTAAACGTTGATCGCGTTTTTATTGCGCTGCATGGCCGAGGTGGTGAAGATGGCACAGTACAAGGTGCTTTAGAGTTTATGAACTTGCCTTACACTGGCAGTAATGTACTGGGTTCAGCATTAGCAATGGATAAAATTCGTTGTAAGCACTTGTTTAAATCGGCAGGCTTAAGCACAGCACCTTATGCGGTAGTTGATGCTAAAAAAGGCTTTGATGCTAAAGCAATTATCGATGAATTTAAAAAAGTGATGGTAAAACCATCGCACGAAGGCTCAAGTATTGGTATGGCACAAGCAAGCTCTGCAGAAGAGCTTGAAGATGCGCTCAGCAATGCATTTAAGTTCGACAGCCAAGTATTGGTAGAGCAGTGGATCTCGGGGCGCGAATTTACAATTACGGTGCTTGGTGATGAAGTACAACCTGTGATTGAAATGAGCACGCCAAATGGTTTTTATGACTACCAAGCTAAATATCAGTCAAGTACGACGCAATATCATTGTCCTGCTGATTTATCACAACCAGATACCCAAAAACTACAAGCAATGGCACTCGATGCGTTTGATTTAGTGGGTGCAAGTGGCTGGGGTCGCGTCGATGCAATGCAAGATCAGCAAGGCCAATTTTACTTGTTGGAAGTAAATACAGTGCCAGGCATGACAGAAAAATCATTGGTGCCAATGGCTGCAAAAGCCAATGGGGCAAGTTTTGAGCAATTAGTTGTTCGCATTTTGGAGCAAACCCTTTAATATGCATCCCTTTTTAGAGAAAGCGCAGCAACTAAAACAGCAACTTAACTGGTCGCTGATTTTTGGAGTGAGCTTTTTTCTGGCTGTGGTGATTGGGTTAATTGAAATAACCAATGGGGTTTCCCATTGGTTAGTTGCAAATAAAGATGCGCAAATTAAGCATCTAACGGTGTTGGGGAGCCCCAAATACACCGATGAAAAAGCAATAACTACCGCGATAAAAAAAGCGGATTTAAGTAGCTTTTTTGAGTTAAACGTAAAGCATGTTCAGCATTTAGTGCAAGAACTACCTTGGGTCGCAACGGTATCGGTAAGAAAGCAATGGCCTGATACTATCCAAGTTTACGTGGTAGAGCATCAAGCGGTCGCTCACTGGAACAGTGATTTATTGATTAACCAAAGCGGCGATGCGTTTGAGGCTAAAAGTGATAAATTAAGTGCCACATTACCCCAGTTATATGGGCCAGAAGGCAGTGAAAAAGAAGCATGGGTAGCGTTTAAACAGTTTGATGAAATGCTTAAAGTAAATGCACTAACGCTCACTAGCCTTGCGCTATCTGAGCGGTTTTCGTGGCAACTTTGGTTAGATAATGGCGTGCGTTTAAATTTAGGGCGCAAGGATAAAGCCAAGCGTGTACAGCGTTTTATAGACGTTTATTCACGCATAGAACAACGTGCTGATGCACAGATAGATGCAATTGATTTACGCTACGATACCGGCCTTGCAGTGAGCTATAAGCCAATGCAAGAACAGCAATTATAATAAAGAGTAAGGCATGACTAAGTCAGCAGAAAGAAACCTAGTGATTGGATTAGACGTAGGCACTTCGAAAGTAGTGGCCACGGTAGGTGAAATCACCACAGATAACAAGCTCAGCATTGTTGGCGTGGGGAGCCAAGTATCTTATGGAATGGATAAAGGCGGCGTTAACGATTTAAATTTAGTGTCTGAGTCTATTCGCCGCGCAATTGATGAAGCTGAATTGATGGCTGATTGTCGTATTAGCTCGGTTTATTTGGGCATTTCTGGCAAACATATTCAATGTCAGAACGAAAGCGGTGTTGTCGCTATTAATAATACTGAAGTAACCGATGAAGACATTGAAAATGTAATCCATATTGCTCGCTCAGTACCAATTTCAGCTGAACGCAAAATGTTGCATGCCTTGCCACAAGAGTACAGCATTGACATGCAAGAGGGGATTAAAAACCCACTTGGCATGAGTGGTGTGCGTATGGAAGCACGCGCGCACATTATTACCTGCTCCAACGACATGGCTAAAAATATAGAAAAATGTGTTGAACGTTGTGGGCTTGAAGTTGACCAACTTATATTCACTGCGCTTGCCTCTTGTTACTCCGTACTGACGGACGATGAAAAAGAGCTAGGTGTCGCGGTGCTAGATATCGGTGGTGGTACTATGGATATCACTATTTATATTAATGGTGCACTGCGTCATTCTGCGGTTATTCCGGTGGCGGGCAACCAAGTAACCGGTGATATTGCAAAAATATTTCGCACACCTATATCACATGCAGAGTCACTCAAAGTACAATATGCCTGTGCAAGTAGCCAAATGGCGAGCAGCGAAGACACGATTGAAGTGCCAAGCGTAGGTGGGCGACCAGCAAGACTGATGTCTAGGCATACGTTGTCTGAAGTGGTTGAGCCACGTTTTAGAGAATTATTTGAACTGGCGATGGAAGAAATTCGTCGCTCAGGATTAGAAGACCAAATTGCAGCAGGTCTCGTCATTACTGGCGGAACTGCTAAAATGACTGGCGCAATGGAAGTGGCTGAAGATATTTTTCAGATGCCAGTAAGAATAGGTAAACCAATTGGTGTAGTAGGTTTAACTGATTATGTTGATGATCCATCGTACGCAACCGCTGTAGGTTTGTTACAATACGGGCGTACTATGCAGTCGATGAATGCACAAAAGTCGAAAGCGGATGATAATAATAATTGGTGGAACCGCATCACAAAATGGTTTCAAGGCGAGTTTTAGTACTCAAGTCGGAGAGTAAATATGTTTGATATAATGGAACAACACAGCGAAGAAGCTGTAATAAAAGTAATCGGTGTAGGCGGTGGCGGCGGTAACGCAGTTGAGCACATGGTAAAACAACAAATAGAAGGCGTTCGTTTTATCGCAGCCAATACGGATGCGCAAGCATTACGTAATTCAGCCGCTGATGTAACAGTACAATTAGGCACGCAAATAACCTCTGGGTTAGGTGCGGGGGCTAACCCAGAAGTAGGTCGTGAATCGGCTGAAGAAGACGCCGAAACCATCCGTGCTAGCCTTGAAGGCGCTGATATGGTGTTTATTGCGGCAGGTATGGGCGGCGGTACAGGTACCGGTGCTGCGCCAGTCGTGGCTAAAATTGCTAAAGAGCTGGGTATTTTAACTGTTGCTGTGGTAACCCGTCCGTTTGATTTTGAAGGTAAAAAGCGTGCCGCTGCTGCAGAGCAAGGTATTAGCGAATTATCTGAAATTGTGGACTCGTTAATCACTATTCCAAATAACAAGTTACTAAAAGTATTGGGTAAAGGAACAACTTTACTGGATGCATTTGCTAAAGCAAATGACGTATTGTTTGGTGCGGTACAAGGTATTGCTGAGTTAATTACTCGCTCGGGTCTAATTAACGTGGATTTCGCCGACGTACGTACAGTTATGTCTGCAATGGGCACAGCGATGATGGGCACTGCATCTGCGTCGGGTCCTGATCGTGCACAAGAAGCAGCAGAAGCTGCTATTTCAAGCCCGCTTCTAGAAGACGTAGATTTAACCGGTGCTAAAGGCATTTTGGTTAACATTACTGCGGGTATGGATATCGCGATTGAAGAATTCGAAATTGTGGGTAATCACGTTAAGGCGCTAGCGTCTGAAAACGCAACGGTTGTTGTTGGCGCGGTAATTGACCCAGAAATGACGGATGAGCTACGTGTAACCGTGGTTGCAACCGGCTTAGGTGGCGATCGTCGTCCACAGTTTGGTATCGTAGATAACGGTTTCAAAAAAGCGTCAGGCTCTGATGTAACTAGCTCAAGCACACAAACAAGCAGCAGCATGTACGTACCTAGCTTTGCAAGCCAAGGCACAAGCACGACTGAAGAGCCTGCAACGACATCGCAAACTGAATCAAAAGAGCAAAGCAGCACATCGACTAGCTCTTCAAGTTCAGCAACGAATACGTCGTCGAGTAGTGCTAATAAAACAGATAAGTCTGAGGGTGGCGATTATTTCGACATTCCTGCTTTTTTACGTAAACAAGCAGACTAATTAAAAACAGTACTTTTGTGCGAAATGTGAACAAATATTGTAGTTATACCGTATTTATGTTACACTCCGCCGTCTAACTGTAATATATACTTAAAGTGAGCGAACCTATGATTAAACAGCGTACGATTGCACAAGTAGTCAAAGCCATAGGAATTGGACTTCATAAAGGTGAGAAGGTCACAATAACTCTCCGACCTGCGAGCGCAAATACTGGGATTGTATTTCGTCGTGTCGACCTTGATCCGGTTGTTGATTTTGAAACAACGCCTGAAGCCGTTGGTGATACGCAATTGTGTACCTGTTTAATCAACAAAGATGGTGTTCGCTTATCAACTACTGAGCATTTAATTGCAGCTGTTGCGGCCATGGGTATCGACAATCTGATTGTTGAACTTGACAGCTCAGAAGTTCCAATAATGGATGGTAGTGCATTGCCATTCATTTATTTATTACAAAAAGGCGGCATTGAAGAGCAAAATGTTGCAAAACGTTTCATTCGTATTAAAGAAAAAGTACGTATTGAAGAAGGCGACAAATGGGCCGAAGTAGAACCTTACGACGGATTCCATATCGATTTTGAAATTGCCTTTGATCACCCTGCAATTAATGAAAGCCGCCAACGCATTGGCTTAGATATTACCGCACAAAGCTTCACTGAAGAAATTAGCCGTGCGCGTACTTTTGGCTTTATGAAAGATATTGAATACATGCATGCTAATAACCTTGCACTAGGTGGTAGCATGGATAGTGCAGTGGTACTTGATGAATTTAAAGTTTTAAATCCAAACGGTCTGCGTTACTCAGACGAGTTCGTCAAGCATAAGATACTAGACTGTGTAGGTGACATGTTTATGACAGGTCATAACCTTTTGGGTAAAGTAACTGCATTTAAATCAGGTCATGATTTAAATAACAAGTTACTACGCAAAATTATGGCAACCGAGTCAGCATGGGAGTGGGCAACCTTTGAAACGCCTGTTTCGATGCCTGCACCCGGCCTTGAATTAGCAAACGCCTAATCAGTTAATCGCTTACATACAGTTATAAAAAATGACGCTAATTAGCGTCATTTTTTTTGGCTGTTTGTCAGCACAATCAGTCAGGTATTACAGACCTAAAATAGTTTGTAACTGTTTTAACTCAGTGACTTGGTACGTTGGCTTAATACCTTCAGGTAAGATTACCCCAGGGTGCTGTAACCAGCAGGTGTCGATGCCTGCATTTCGTCCACCAAGAATATCACTACTGGCGGTATCACCTACCATTAAAATTTGTTCTTTCGGTGGATTCCCCATTAAATTAAAGGTGTGCTCAAATATCTCTTTTGCAGGCTTAGCAATACCTACTTTTTCAGAGATTACCAGCCAATCGAACATATCTTGCAGCCCAGTATGCGCTAAACGACGTGCTTGCAGCTGACTAAAGCCATTAGTGATAATACCTAATTTGGCATGAGGTTTAAGGGCGTTTAATAATTCAACCGCACCGGGTAAAGGCATACAAATTTCAGCCATTGCCGATAAGAAGTCATCATTGAGCTGCTGGGCTGAAACATTAAGCTTATTTGCCAGCTCACTAAAGCGAGTTACTTGCAGGTGGTTTGCGGTAATTTCGTTATTTTGATAGGCAATCCATAATGGCTTATTGGTATTTTGGTAATGTTCATAATCTGCTTTGGTAAAATCCATGCCATAAGCTGCCAACATTTTTTGTAAGCCAGCAAAGGCATTAAAGCTAAATAAGGTTTCGTCGGCATCAAATAATACGTAGTTATACTTCATTAAAACATCCGTTATTGATTATATAAAGTGGGATTAAGAAAAGGGGCCATGGCGAGAGTCAGCGCTTGAGTATAGGTACTTTCTCGTGTTGCATGATGATCAGTTAATAAACCAATAGCACCCCCTTGCTGCTTAATATTGGTGGTATTAAAAGCTTTATCCATCACATCTCCGAGCTCTTCACCTTGCAGCAATGCTTTATAAAAAACCGGAGGCAAAGGTAAGTTACTGCTTCGTCCTGTAACTTGCTGTGCGCCGTCATCAATAACAACATAGGCAAAGGTTGCTGCACCATAGCTAAATTGCGCTGCGCCGCCTTCCATCGCTATGTAGTAGTCTGCTTGATGCTGTGCTTTACAGTAGTTAACTCGATTCTGTGCACCCAAACACGTTTGTTCTTCGCCTATAGGCTGATCGGGTACATCAGAGGGGGCGTGAACGCCACTACATTCAATTATATGCTCAGGGAAATACATCGCAAAAATGTGTTTAGCGGCATTTACTTTTACTGGGTTTTTAGACCCGACAACAATTTTAATGGCTTGCGACATAGTACTCTCATCATACTTAAAATCAGCAGTGTACGTGAGTTAGACTAAACAAAAAAGAGCAGAATGTATTTGCGATCACTTGATAAAAGAAATGATCAGCTCCATAGGATCATTGTATGTTGTTAGATCTTCTAAACCAAAAAGTCTCTAACAGATTATCGATACACTTAAATAGGAATTTCAGGTGGGGCTAATTTTGCTAAGGCGCGTTTTTTCAAAATAATATCTTTGATCAGTGGCGTAAGCACTAGCTCCATAGCGAGTCCCATTTTGCCACCGGGTACCACAAGCGTATTGATCCGCGACATAAAGCTGCCTTCAATCATACGTAAATAATACGGGAAATCAACGTCATCAATGCCCCTAAAGCGAATAACGACAAAGCTTTCATCAAGGGAGGGGATATCTTTTGCGCTAAATGGGTTGGAGGTATCAACGGTGGGTACTCGCTGAAAGTTAATATGGGTACGAGAAAATTGCGGCGTTATATGATTAATGTAGTCATCCATACTGCGTACAATCGAGTCCATTACTTTTTCACGAGAATGGCCGCGTTCTGAGGTATCGCGAATAAGCTTTTGGATCCACTCAAGGTTAATAATTGGCACCATGCCTATGAGTAAATCAACATGCTTAGCAACATCATGATCTTCGTCGACCACGCCGCCATGTAAGCCTTCGTAAAACATTAGATCTGTATTTTGCTCAAGCTCTTGCCAAGGAGTAAATGTTCCAGGTAACTGGTTATAAGGCACGGCCTCATCAAAGGTATGTAAATAACGACGCAGTTTACCTTCGCCTGTTTCACCATACTTGGTAAATAAGTCTTCTAATGCGCCAAAGTCATTGGCTTCTCGGCCAAAATAACTTATGTGTTTACTTTCTTGTTGGGCTTCTCGAATTTTTTTGTCCATTTCAGGACGTGTGTAACGATGAAAGCTATCACCTTCAATAAATGCAGCATTGATATCGAGGCTGCGGAAAATATGCTTCACGGCATTGGTGGTGGTTGTAGTGCCTGCTCCAGATGAGCCGGTGATTGCAATAATAGGGTGTTTAGCTGACATGTTTGTTCTCTTTTTTATGACCCGTTAGTTATAAAGACCTTACTAAGCTAGGTCAAGTGACGTCATCAGTAAATAACGTTATCATGAGGTGCTTAAAATTAAAACGAGAGAAAGCATGAAACTGATCAAACCGCTGTTAGGGCTAATAACAATTAATGCTTTAACATTGGGCGTTGCCCAAGCAAATATGCCTAAAAGTCAAATACTGCTTGCCGATTTAAATACTCCGCATGGCATACGCGTAAGTATTGTTAGTGATAAAACCAGCTACAACAATCAGCCCTATTTAACCGACACGGGCCTTTATTATACGCGTGAGGTAATCAGTAATAATCAGAGCCAAACTGATATTGCGCTTTACGATTTATCATCAAAACAAACCTCCATGATCACCAATACAGCTGTAAGTGAGTATTCGCCAACAGTAACACCGAGTGGCGATAGTTTATCTGCTATCGTGGTTGAAGAAGATGGCAAACAAAAGTTATGGCAATATCCGCTGAGCACAGAGCAGGCGCCAAGTCGTATTTTTGATTGGATTGAGCCTGTGGGCTACCACGCTTGGGGTAATAACAACGATTTAGTAATGTTTATTTTAGGTGAGCCACATACATTACAATATACCTCGGTTGTTGCGGCTAAAGGTGAAGTTGTTGCAAATAACATTGGTCGCACACTTATTTACGATAAATCGCGAAGTGAATTTTTATTTAGTCATAGTAAAAATGGCCAGCACCAGTTAGCCCGTTTTGACCCTCAAACCAAGCAGGTAAGCAACATCCTTAGGTTGCCAAACCAAGTACAAGACTTCATCTTAAAAGATGAAAATACTATTGCTTACGCAGTTAAAAACCGTATTTATCAACGACAACTAACAGCTGGATCTGATATATCTCAATGGCTCGATTTAAGCCAATATTGTGATACTGAAATAAGCCGGTTGAGTTATAAAAATCAGCAATTAGCGTTTGTATGTAGTGTTAAATAAACACTAAATAATAAATTCGGACTTTCACTCATGCATGAGTTAGTCTATTCCCCTATTAAATAAAAAGGAAAGTCACGTGGCATTTAGCGCAGACGAGTTAACAGAGCAGCTGATAAAACTAGAGTGTAGAAGTAATTTCAAAATAAAAAACATTGCTGAGTATATGCTAGCAAACTCTAAAGAAGCGTTTTACACCCATGCCGAAACGGGGAAAGGTAAAATTGTGATCCGTCCTGCATTTGAAGTGTTTAGTGATGACTTTACTGATATTGATGGGGTTGTGCGTACTCAAGGCTATTTTCATAGCAGTGAAATGACCCGTTTTCCCACTCGTATTTATAAAAGCGCACAGCCTATTCATTATGGTGTCGCTTTTAAAATTAACTCTGAACAAGCGGCAAAAGAGTTTATAGCTAAGCTAACGATGATTATTGGTGGTTAATAGAATGGTGCAGGGCTAAAGGCAAAAGGTGCAAGATAAAATCTTCAACCTTTAACCTTTATAACCCTTAATCTTTGTCTTTAATCACTAGCTCTAAAAGGGCTGCGCCTCTTAATCTCTTTGTGAATAAACTTTTTAAGATTTTATACACAAAGAGAAGACAATGAGAAAACATCAGCCATTAGCCCGAGTTTGAGGTTTTCGGCCCGTTACCCGTCGCCCGCAGCCCGCCATCCTTTGAACTTTAACTTATTTACTATTCAAAAAGCTATTTACTGATTTGAGTTCACGGTTTTTAAGTGCAATACAGTCATTAGTACTTTCTGCAAGCTTACTTAATGTGCGCGCATAGCCAGGTACGTCATCAAGTTTAGCGTCAAAGAACGTTTGCGTTGTCGCTAAACTTTCAGCATCACAGCTAGCAGTAGTAAAGTAAGGTAAGTTAGGTACAAAAAATGGTGGCAAACTTGCTGTTACTTTATCGTAGTTGCTATATATCCAATCAATAAAGAGTGCTTGACGTTCATCGGTGTAACTTTGCCCCGATAAAATAGTACGCATATCAGAAGCGGTTACTTCATCGGTTAAGCTATATGCAAGCACTGCTTTTTGGAGTTCAGGTTTACCAAAATAACCCATTGCTGCCAACATATTGGTACGAACTTGTGGATCTTTAGTGGTTTTAAAGGTTGCCATAAACTGATCAAGCAGCGCTTTATCACCATGAAAAGCCGCAAGACGTAAGTAAGTACCCGCTAAATAAGGGTCTACATTTTGTGGATCTTTTAAGTAAACAGCTGTTTGCTGCTTAGCTTTATTGATCACATTTTTATCTTCACCATCAAAACCTAAACGCGACACTACCGCAGCTCGCAGTTGAGCAACAGCGCCATCTTCCCCCATTTTTGCTTCTAGGCCATATTTTTTAGCGGCAGGCATGACTGCATTTTGAATAAATGTAGGCCATAAATCTTTGTTGCTATCGTCTTTAAAGGTACGTTGCTGAGATGCTAAATAACCTAAAGCAGTGTTAGCTACGCGTGGATGACTATCACTGGCAAATACTTCAAGCGTTTGCATCAGCTTAGCCGCAGAAATTACACCTGCGTCAAGTAAGGCGTCAGTAGCTGATAACAATGCAAGGCGCTCGCGGTCGTTTAATACGCTTGCTGCATTATCAATTAGTGCGTTAAATTGCGCATCGTCCATGACCCAGCGGTAGTAACCTAGCGCACCTTGGTCTGGATATATCCACTCTGGCTCAAAATCTAACTCTAGCGTTTGGTTTTGTTTATTAAGTAATACACTGGCAGTTTTTACTTTATCGCCTTTACCGTACTTAATGGCAACGGGTACATTCCAAAGTTGGGCTGGAGCATTAACACCGTCATTAGCAAAACGGCTTTGCGAAATAGTGATAGTTTTACCTTGCTGATCAACCTTGATTAAAGGAAATGACGATTGTTCAATAAATGATTTTAAAACACTCGCCACATCTTTATTTGAAGCCTTACCGAGTGCTTCCCATAAATCGGCGGCTTCGGCATTTTTATATGAGAACTCTTTTAAGTAATTTTGAATACCAGCTTGAAATGCATCTTCACCAATCCAATTTTCAACCATCGCCAGTACTGAGCTGCCTTTGCTGTATGCAAGGCCTAAACCGTCCATAATATCGGCTTCAGTTTTAATTGGTTTACGAATTGGCTTAGTGCTTAAGCGAGCATCTAACGCCATTACATTGTTTTGTGGTAAATCTAGGTGTGATTCAAACTCAGGGTTAAGTTGCTTAGTAATTTTTGCTGCCATCCAGCTAGCAAACGCTTCGTTTAACCATAAGTCGTTCCACCACTTCATAGTCACTAAGTTACCGTACCATTGGTGAGCTAATTCATGGGCAATAATAGAGACATTACGTTGCTTTTTACTACGCGTTGCAGCTTCTAAATCAACCAGAAGAATATCTTCGCGGTAAGTCACTAAACCTGAGTTTTCCATTGCCCCAAACGGAAACTCTGGAACAGCCACTGAATCTAACTTTTTATATACGTAAGGAATACCAAAGTACTCTTCAAGTGCACCCAGTACTTTAGGCATATTCTCTTTTGCATACTGTGCTAAATGAATTTTACCCTGTGGAGTAATTACACGGCCAGGAATTGGCATACCCTTAATCTCTAGCTCTTCAAACGGGCCTACAGCCATAGCTACTAAGTATGATGGAATTGGTGGCGTTTTATCAAAGTAATGGGTAGTCATATCGCCATTCACTGTCGTTTTTAACTCAGGTGTATTTGAATACACTTTTTGTGAAGTGGGGGCGGTAATAGTTAACTGAAATGGAATTTTATAGCTTGGTTCGTCAAATACAGGAAACGCTCGACGGGCATCGCTCATTTCAAATTGGGTGAAAAGATAAGGAACGCCTTGATCTAGGGTTTTATATAGCCCCACACTTTGGCGATTATATGGCGCTGAGAAATCAATTTTTAAAGTGTATTTACCCGGCTGAATTTGCTCTTCGCAGCTAAATTTAACTTTACCGGTTTTAAGCATTTCGCTGTTTAAGTCGCAGTTTTGCTCACCCAATAGTTGAACCATTTTGGTTGCGTAATCAACACCATTAAGTTCAATGTAGCGTGTTGGTTTAAGCACCTCCAAACTGATTTCAGTCATTCCTGTAAAAGTATCCTGACTTGGGTCGAGCGTTAAAGCGACTTTTTGTGAACTTGGCTTTGCGAGCTTTTCAATGACGAACTCATTAGCGTTAGCAGCATTTATCGCAAGCGCAACGCTCACGGTTAAGAGGCTTTTAAAAAACATAGTTATCCCTAGATTTTTGTTGTTAGAAGAGTGAGTACACTCCATCCTAACAGCTTTTTTTGCTAGAGTAAGCGAACAACAATAAGGAAAAGAGTAACAAAGTTTGTCAGTGGCTATCTCGTGCTAAAAACCGCTGCCAATGAATGTGGGAATTAATAACCCGGAGCTGTTGCAGCACCTTATTTAACAAGGCTATATCGTTAAAGTTATCATGGGGGTAATCATTAAAGCCCATTAAGTAATTGAAGCAGTCTTTAGAGCCTGCTTGCAGGGCATAAATACGAATTTGCTGTTCAAAATTAAGCCGCAAACTACTAATCGCGGTTTTCATTCCGAGTTGATCCACGGAAGGAATTGCACATTTTTGCAAATACCCCGCACGTTCGCCCTCGCCTGAAAACCAAATGCGTACTTTTTCACTGTAGCGTCCTGTTTTTGCTGGGAGGTCAAACAGTAAACGTGTGTGTTTTTGCGCTTTTGCGTAGGCTAAATAATCATTAAGTCCGGCCTTAATAAGGGCGTTATGTACAGGAATTAAACGGGGTTTAATTTTACCATGAGTATGAAAGCTAAAGCAGAGAATGCTATTTTTAACCACCAAGTCATCTAGGGTTAAATAGCCAATTTCATCACTGTAAGCGCCACTGTAGTACGCAATTAAAGGCAGCCAAAAGTGCCAGTGCTTAGCTTGTTCGCGGGCAAGCCGAGTATCACTATAAATATATCCGGTATAGAGCGTATGCAGCTCCATAGCTGAGAATGGACGACGACCAAGATGGGTTTTCAACGCAGTACCTTGACAGTTTTTATTATTTTATACCCCAACTAATCGTTGTTGTTAATTGGGGTAGTGCCAGCAAATAAACAGTTAAAACTTATTCACTTAAAGCGCGAGCTAAACCAACTGGTTCAATTTCTACGCACACTTGATCGTCATTCCAATTTAAACCAACCAGAGCATCATCCGATTTAAGGTCTTCAACCCAATCATCTAAAAATTCATCTAGATTGATTTCTACCGGACTGTAGTCTTTCCACTCTTCTTTACACTGCTCTTTTGCTGCGTCTTCTGATTCCCACAGTAAAAGTACATCGGTGTCGTCAAACTGATTTGATTCACATACAACAAAGCCACCATCTTGTGCACCCAGTGCCCAGATCTGCTCACTAACACGTACTTTTTCTACAAAGCTAACTAGTTGTGATTCAATTTCGATATCGCTCATGTGTTCACCTTTTAAAATTTGAGTCGAGGGTTGGTATTTTTAGCCGCTTGACGCTGACTAAACGCTTCATAAAACTTAACTAACTGCGGCTGCGCGCTAAAATCAGTGAGTTCACGAAAGCAGATCCAATCTAGCAAGCAGTATAAACTGATGTTGAGGCATTCACAGCTTTTAAATTCATCATCGTTTAAATGATCATTTAAATAGTCTAAAGTTTGCGCAATTCGCTCATTTTGCAGATTAAAAAATAGTTTATCAGCTTGCGTGTCAAACCCAGAACGCTGACATATCAATAACTCAACCAATGAATCGTTACAGGCGTTGATGCTAGTTAAAAAATGCTCTTGCGGCCAAGTTAGCGGGTTCTGCTGTGTTTTTTCAAGTAAGTAACGCAGTATATTGTTTGAGTCGCTTAAGTTAAGCGAGCCATCAATTAAGATAGGGATTTTAGCTGCCGGGTTGTGCGACATCATTAAAGAGCGGTCATCGCTTGAGAAAATGTCGAGATTTATAAACTCAAGCTCACAGTTATTTTGTTGTGCCCAAATTCTGACACGGCGAACATAAGGGGAAGAAATAGAGCCAAGTAATTGCATATTGGGGCTTTGCCAACTCCACATAAATAAAAAGCCGCTAATGCGGCTTTATTAATAAATCGATTTGCTTACTCTGAGCGGCTGGTTACTTCTAATAAATGGTAACCAAACTGTGTTTGAACAGGACCTTGTACTTGGTTAAGTGGCGCTGAAAAAACCACCTTATCAAACTCAGGAACCATCATACCAGGTCCGAACTCACCTAATGCGCCACCATCTTGACCTGAAGGGCAATTAGAGTGCAATTTAGCTAGCTCAGCAAAGTCTTCACCTTGCTCAATTTTATCTTTAAGGTCTAAACATTGTGCTTCACTGTCTACGAGTATGTGCCTTGCACTTGCTACTGCCATAAAATCTCCTATTTATAAGTTTAGTTTTTTATCTACTAAGCAACATCTTAGTAAGGTTAAACTGAAAACACAAAATTAAAATGCACTTTTGATGGCGCTTTCTAATTTTGCTGAATCGGGTTTGACGCGGCTATTAAAGCGAGTCACTGATTGACGATCTGCCGAAACCACGTATTTATAAAAATTCCAGTTAGGTGAACTAGTTTTTGCATTTAAGTGCTTGAAAATAGGGTTGGCATCGCTGCCACGCACTGCGCTGGTGGCTAACATAGGGAAAGTAACGCCGTAATTAACATAACAGACTTTAGCCGTATCTTTTTCGTCATTTTCTTCTTGAAAAAAATCGTCAGATGGAAAACCGAGCACCACTAAGCCTTGCTCTTTATATTTTTTGTATAGCGTTTCTAGCCCTTCAAACTGAGAAGTAAAGCCGCAATTGCTGGCAGTGTTAACAATCAACAGTGGCTTATTTTTAAATTCACATAGATTAAGCGTTTCGGTTGAACGAAGCTTTCTCAGTGACACATTTGTGAAGTCATCGCAGGTATCTGTCTTTGCTGAAGGGCTATTAGTGTCTGCTGCATTGGTGGTTACAGATACACAGCCGAGAGCCAGTGTTAATCCGAATATTAATTTTCTTATCATGCGGTTACCTTGAATGCGATTCGATGGGTGTTTATGTAACTTATCATACGCTACTATAGACAAAATTGATCAATTTTACTTATTTTCTATGACTATACGTTTAGCAAAACCTGATGATTTAACTGCTATTGTTGCCATTTACAATGAAACTATCCCTAGTCGAATGGTGACCGCCGATACCGAAGAAGTAACCGTTGCTGACAAACAACCTTGGTTTGATAGCCATACAGCTCAAAGACCTATTTTTGTTTACTGCGAAAATGACCAAGTACTAGCGTGGGTAAGTTATAAATCGTTTTATGGGCGCCCAGCTTACGATGGCACCGTTGAACTAAGCATCTACATTACATCAGCAGCCCAAGGAAAAGGGTTGGGTAAAAAGTTGATGCAATTTGCACAACAACAAGCACAAAAGCTCGATATTGAAGTGTTACTCGGGTTTATTTTTAGCCATAACGAACCAAGCATTAAATTATTTAAGCATTTTGATTTTGCAGTATGGGGAGAGTTGCCCAATGTTGCAAGGATGGATAACCAGCTGTACAGCCTGACTATTTTTGGTAAGCATTTAATGTAATCCCATAACCATAGGCAAGCAAAAATTACATTTATGTAGACGATTATGCCAAACCAAAAATTCTATACTATGCTGAAAAGGTGTTTAATTAATTCTTAAAAGTGTACATAAATGGCGCAAAAAATACTAATTATTGATAGCAGTAGCATGATTGCTATGCGCTTAAAAGTACTGCTTGAGCTAATTGGTTGTGAAGTTGAATTAGTTCATTATTCTATGTTTGATCAAAGCAGCAACATAGATGCGTACGATATGCTTGCCTTTTCACAAGGGACACCAACAAATCTAGTTGCTTCGTTGGTAAAACAAGCGACCCGACAATCATTTTTACTTTTGGCTCCCAAGGCTGAAAGTGGTGAATTGCTTGATGCATTTGGTAAATTAAACGAGCTTGTTCCAGATGCCACTATTATTTATCCATTTTTTTCTAATAAAGAAATCACTTCATTTATTGAAGATCTATTAGAAATAGGACCTGATCATATTTTTAAACTGCCTACAATTTTGTTAGTTGATCATGTTAGTGAGCGTTTAGAAATGCTAAAAAGTAGTTTAGTGGGTGCACATATAGAGGTATACACAGCTACGAATCATGATGAGGCACTTAATATTGCTAAACTCAGAATGATTGATATTTTAATTAGTGATTTTAGTTTAAAAGAAGGGCTTGGCTTAGATATATTTACCAGCCTTAAGCAGATACAGCCGCATAGCCGCTGCTTATTATTAACCTCGCGTCCTGCTCAGGTTTCTATGATTGAAGCAATTCGCCAAGGTGTTGAAGACGTTTTAATTAAGCCACTCGATGACAACGTTTTATTACAAGCAGTACATAAGTTGTGGCAAACCGAATTGCTAAAACGTCATAACGCAGAGCTAGTTGAAAGGCTACAAGATACAGTCGATGTACTTATTGAAAAAGACAGTTTGCTGCAAGTAATTTTTAAAAATACTCCCGACCCAATCTTACTTTTTGAACGTAAAGGCAAAATAGTAGAGGCTAACGACGCGTGCTTAAAGCTGTTTAATTTACCGTTTAAAAAGCTCATTGCTCACTCGTTATTTCACTTTTTAGATGACGATTCAGTAAAGGCAATAAAAGATAAAATATCGACTTTAAACAGTAATCGGCAATTTAGTTGCGACTTACACCTAGTCAATAAAGATGGCAGTAAAATTCCACTTGTCGGCTCATTTAATGAAATTGATCATCATGGTGAGATAGCATTAGCGGTTATTTTTAAAAACGTAACCCATTTAAAACAAAAAGAAGATTTATTACTTGAGGCCAAAGACCTTCTAGAAGAGCAGGTTAGAGCGCGGACTTCGCAACTTGAGCATGCGAAAAACATTGCTGAAGCAGCTAATTTAAGCAAATCAGAGTTTTTGGCGAATATGTCACATGAGCTAAGAACCCCTATGCATTCTATACTAAGTTTTTCACGCTTTGGTATCGGTAAGCTTCAAGATGATGATTTTAGTAAAGATAAACTTTTAAAATACTTAACCCGAATTGAATCAAGTGGACAAAGGCTGCTTTCTTTACTTAACAATTTACTCGATTTGTCGAAATTAGATGTAGGTAAATTCCCATTTAACCCGCGAGCATGCGATTTAACGACTATTGTTAAAACAAGTATTGATGATGTGTCCGGAATTGCCATAGAAAAAGATATTAAGATTGCATTTAAATCAGATAACCCACCAGTTGTAGCGCAATGCGATGAAGAGCAAATTAATCAGGTACTTAGAAACGTATTGAGTAATGCATTAAAATTTAGCGAAGAACATAGCACTATCGAAGTTGCATTGGAAACAGACAGTGGGTGTGCAAATATTGAAGTAATAGATAGCGGAATAGGCATACCAGAAGACGAGCTTGAAACTGTTTTTCAAAAATTTGTGCAAAGTAGCAAAACAAATAGTGGCGCAGGGGGGACAGGATTAGGACTTACGCTGTGCCGTGAATTTGTTTCTTTACATCAAGGAACTATAAAAGCCTGTAATAACGAACTTGGTGGGGCAACCATTAGCATTCAGGTTCCTTTGGAAATAAACCTCGATGAATATTTAGCCGATGAGCAATTAGTGAAAAATAGTAGCTAATAACCGAATTGTTTTAATGAACACGATTTATATGGACGAAAAATTATGGCTTTAACTAAAATTCTTGCAGTCGACGATGAACCATTTAACCTCGAAATAATAGAAGAAATCCTAGAGGAATTAGATTTTGAACTTAAGCTGGCTTCGAGTGGCCCGGAATGCTTGAGCATGGTTGAAGAGTATATGCCGCAGGTTATCTTACTTGATGTAAGCATGCCAAAAATGAATGGTTACGAAGTATGTAAAGAGCTCAAAGCCAACCCTAAAACACAAGATATTATAGTGATGTTTGTATCGGCAAGGGGGACCGTTGAGGAACGTATGGAAGGTTATTCAGTAGGTGCTGAAGACTATATTGTAAAACCGTTTGGGCACGATGAGCTTAAGCAAAAGCTGAATAAGTTAAATCAAGTATTAATAGAAAAACAACAGCTTGAAAAGCAAGTAAAAGAAGCAACCTCAACCGCTTTTAATGCTATGGCAAATAGCAGTGAAATGGGTCAGATAGTTAACTATATTGAAAATATCGGTTTTATCAACGATGTAGAGGAGTTAGGTAAGGCATTAGTGGAGTGCTTACAGACATTTGGTCTACAAAGTAATATTGAATTTAGATGTAACGACACCAAATCGCACTTTGCTTTAAACGGTGTGTGTTCGCCGATTGTGATTGAGTTATTTGAAATGCTTAAAAACAAAGGTAGGTTACATGAGTTTTCTCATCGTATTTTGGTTAATTACGAGTTTGTCAGTTTATTGATTTTGAATATGCCAGAACAAGATGAGCAGAAGCATGGGCGTATACGTGATCATATTTGTTTTATTGTAAGTGTAACCGAACAGCAATTGCGCGCTATTACTACTAAGAAAATGTTGGTTTCGCAGCAAGAGCGATTAAACAAAGTGGCGAGTACTGTTCACAGTAAATTTCATAGTTTAATTGGATTGCTTAACGACAGCCGGATAAATAACGAAAAAGTATTTAAACAACTTCAAGAGGAGTTAGAAGAGCGGATCCCAACCATGGGACTCGATGAAGACCAGGAAGTGTTTATTTACAAAAAGGTCGACGAAACGATTCAAAATTCGGTGGCACGCCAAGAATCTGTTGATCAGGTTAAAAAAGCGTTCGCAGAGATAGAGCAAGATCTCGCTTTATTGTTGAAAGGCTAAAGGTGCGGGCTACGGGCTGCGAGACGCGGGGTAAATTCCTTACTACGATTGGACAAATTAACTTGTAGCAGCGACTTTATGTCGCGTCTTTTAAAGGTTAAAAACGAAAGGTATGAGTAACAGGTTAACTAAGAGCTGTACTTTAATAGTAGCTTCTTATTTACTCCTCATTCTCTTCTCTGTGTTAAATTAGATGTTAGTAAATTATGCGCAAAGAGAGCTAATAGTTCACAGAGAAAGTGATTACATAAAAAGGTAAAAGGCTTATGCGTCTCTGGGTAAGCCTTTTTCAACAATACGAATTAACCGTGCCGTTTTACGCAACTTTTGTCTTTGTTTATCGTGTTGCTGGGCGAGTGCCCAATTTATATGTTCACCCACCAAGTCACTTACCGCTTGGCGCTTATCTTCGAGTGCAGCAATAATTGCCGGGCTAAAATCTGCGTTTCCTAAGCCAACGGCTATATTTCGTAGCCAACGTTCATGGCCGATGCGGCGGATTGGACTGCCCTCGGTATTTTTTAAAAAGGTAGTTTCATCCCAAGCAAATAACTCGAGTAAATCTTTGTTTTTTAATTGTGTACGAGGATGAAAGTCAGCCTCATCAGTAATTTTTCCGTAGCGGTTCCATGGGCATACCAATTGGCAATCGTCACAGCCATAAATGCGATTTCCCATTAATGTTCTGTATTGCTCAGGAATAGCACCTTGATGCTCTATAGTTAAATACGAAATGCACTTACGCGCATCAACCACATAAGGTTCTACAATAGCACCAGTGGGGCATAGTGTTATGCAGGCAACGCATTTGCCGCAGCCCTCAAAAGTGTTTTCGTTATCAATTGGTAAAGGTAAGTCGACAAAAAGCTCACCTAAAAAGAACCAAGAACCCGCCTCTTTATTTATTAATAAAGAATGCTTTCCGCGCCAGCCTAATCCCGCTTTTTCAGCGAGTTGACGTTCAAGTACAGGGGCTGAATCAACAAAAGGCCTAAAGCTATAGTCACCCACATGTTGTTCAATTTTTTTACCTAACTGTTTGATTCGGTTGCGCATCAACTTATGATAGTCACGGCCAAGGGCATATCGGCTGATATAGGCTTTTTCGGTATTTTTAAGGTTTTTGGCAAAGCCTGAATCAGGTGGGAGGTAATTCATTTTAACTGAAATAACCCGCTGTGTTCCGGGTACTAGCTCATTAGGGCGAGCACGCTTCATACCATGCGCTGCCATATAATCCATTGAGCCATGAAAACCCGCATCAAGCCATCGCTGCAGCTGTGCTTCATGTTTAGTTAAATCAATGTCAGTAATACCCACTTCACTAAAGCCAAGTTCTTGACCCCATAGCTTTATTTGCTGGGCTAGCTGTTCATAATTTAGATTGACGTCGCTCACATGCTTCACACAGTTATATTATAAGCCGCGTAATTTAGCATAATCGCGGCTTGGGTAAAACTAGGGTCTGTTGACCTTTGCGGATTGAAATTTGTTAAAACTAGGGGCGATTTAATCGCGGCGCGAGGTTTGTAACCTAGTGGGCTAAGTAAAAACCGAGCAACAAAGAGTTAATTGCCCCTAGGCAGAACCCTTCGGGCAGCGCCTGTTTGGCATTGATGCTGCGTTATCGCCTATTTATGGGGAATAACCACACCACATAGGCCCTGCCTTGCCTAAATACCAAACAGACTGCTGCAAATTTAACCTTGAAAGATCAGCAGACCCTAGTCTACAAAACGCTTTAACTGTTGTTGGGTTTGTTGACTTAGTTTTTGTGATTGCTCAGAGTCATGCAATGCGGTGTCTATTTGTTGCTTTGCTTGTTCGCCAAGCGCCACAATTTGTTCAACCGATTCATGAGTTTGATTTTGTGTATCTTCAAGTAAATGAACTGCGTTAGCTATTTGCTGTAATTGCTGCTGATTATGCTCAAATTCATTGAGCATTTTTCCAAAACCTTCTGAGGTATCGTTGATTGCAGCTTGTGCGTTATTAGAGTGACTAATTAACTGCTGAGACTCTTTATTGGTTTCATTAACCAGCTCATTCATTTGGGTAATAAAATCACTAATTTGGCGGGTTGCATCACTTACTTTAACCGATAGGGTGCGAACTTCATCGGCAACCACGGCAAAACCTCGCCCAGCTTCTCCAGCGCGCGCTGCTTCAATTGCCGCATTAAGCGCTAATAAATTAGTTTGATCAGAAAACTCTTCTACCATTTTTAAAATGCTACGAATGTTTTCACTATTCTCTTTTAAGCCTGCAATCGTTTTAGAAAAACTACCCAGCATTTCATTAATAAGTCTCACCTGTTCAACCAGTTTTGACAGTTCGCTCGCAGAGAGCTTAACAAAACTAAGGTGTTCATTATTTACCTGATGTACGCTATCAGTGTTACTTACTATATCTTGCAGGCTTTGGGTAATTTGGTTACTGGCATTAATTATGGTGTGGCTTAAATTAATTTGCTGTTCGCTTAGCTGCTCTGTGTGCTGCATTGATTGCGTTACTTGGCTATTACTTTGCACGCTTTCCTGAGCGCTGCTGTAGGTCGTACTTAATAAGCTGTTTAAATGCGTAGTAAACTGATTATATTGTTCACTTAAATCTCTAAATTCATCAAAAGTAAAATGAGGAAGTTTGGCAGCTAAGTTGGCATCTTGTTGATTAATATTAATCAACGTATCGCGCATGGCTTTTACCGGGCGCACAATTAAAAAGCGCATATAAAAAATAGTAAATATAAAACCGGCAACAATCAGCAGGGTTAATGCCCAAAATAGCCCTGTGCTTTGTTGATTTTCAGAGAGGCTACTGTGTAACCAAAATAATGTAATAGCTTGAAATAAAAATACAAAGCTTAAATTACCCACTATTTTTCGGGTTAAAGTAAAAAATAGAGTTTGTTCTAAAAAATTATAAATACGCATGTAGCTACTCATTAAATAGTGACCTACTAAATTATTGTTTTTATAGCATAAATAGCAATTAAATA
This sequence comes from Pseudoalteromonas sp. 2CM39R, assembly GCF_023161845.1. Lineage (NCBI taxonomy): Bacteria > Pseudomonadati > Pseudomonadota > Gammaproteobacteria > Alteromonadales > Pseudoalteromonadaceae > Pseudoalteromonas > Pseudoalteromonas sp. 2CM39R. The sequence continues at coordinate 107,236 of NZ_JALNTM010000006.1, read as the reverse complement.
ATTAGTTATAGTTCATTTAATTGCGCCAAAAAATGCTTAGTTCGTTCAGGGTCGTTAGTAAAAATGCCATCAACACCACAGGCAAGCATCAGTTTAATATCTTCAACTTCATCTACGGTGTAGGCAAACACCTGTAAGCCGCGCAGTTTGGCATCGTCAACAAACGACTTGTTCATAAAGTTTTTGTCAACATGAATGCTAAAGGCCTGTAAGTCTTCAGCAAACTTCGCATACTGCAATGGAATTGATGCAGTAAGTGCGCCAATTTTAAGCCAAGGCAAGCGGTTCTTTAGCCAGTGTAGTTGATGATGATTAAATGATGAAACTAAAATATTGTCTGCTGATATCTTATTTGCAGTAATATTCATTTCTAGTTGCGCAGCAAACTTTTCTAGTTCAAAAGTATGTTTTAGCTCTAAATTAAGTAAGGTTTGATTGCTATTCCAGTCAATTAGTTGTTGTAGGGTAGGCACTTGCTCACCATTTCCCGCATCAAATTGTTGAATTTGCTGAGCGCTTAGGTCGCACACTTTACCTTTACCATTAGTAGTTCTATCTAGATAGGTATCATGAATAATCACGTAGTCATCAAGTGCGCTTTGTACATCAACCTCAATGCCATCTACATTTGCTTTTAACGCCGCCATAATGGCGCTATGTGTATTTTCAGGAAAGTGTGTGCTTGTGCCTCTATGAGCAAATATTTTCATGGCTGCTTTTTCCGTGAGATTGACCAAGTTTCAAAGCACGCAGCACTAACAATCAGTGCACCACCAATCAGGGTCATCACTGAGGGGCGTTCGTGCAAAATAATTATAGCCAGTATTGTGCCATAAAGGGGCTGTAAGCAAGAAATCAATCCAGCGGTCGCTGCTGATAAATGTTTTAAACTCGCTGCAAATAACGAATGCGGCATCGCAGTAAACACCACACCGGCGATAAGCAGCAATATTAAATCAGTATCATTAATTTGTGTTATGGGTACTTCAATAAATGCACATAGCATCAGGCTTGCCACTAACGTTTGATAAAACATGGTTTGCGGTCCACCATACTCACTAAAGTAGCGTTTATGGGTAATATTACGAATAGCAAAAAACAACGCTGATACCACCCCCGTCACAACACCTAAAGTGATGTCATCGCCTAAATTAACGTTAGGGATCAATAAATAAATGCCAATAATCACCACCACAGCGCTTATTATATCTTTTGTCTTGGGCTTACTTTTATTAAATAGAGGCTCTAAAAATACCGTGATCACGGGATAGGTAAAAAAAGCTAACATGCCCACGGTAATTCCCGCCAATTGCATGCCTGCAAAGTAGGTTACCCAGTGAATACCTACGGCAACGCCTAATAAAATGGCAATCACATAATCCTTGGCGTGATGCAGCTTAATTGGTTTTTTTTGCAAAGTCAGTAGCACACAAATTGCCACCCCAGCGATAGCCGCACGATAAGCGGTAATATCTAATGCATTCAAACTAATTAGCTTTGCGAATAAGGCGGTGCCGCCAAATAAAAGGACGGCAATATGTAAGTAAATTAAGCTTTGTTGTTGGGACTGCACGAGATTTCCTTGTCACTTTTTTTGGCTATATTAGCATTGCTTTTACACTCAGAAGATGAATTTTTCTATTTCATGACAAATGTCAGCCAAGTTAATGACACTTCACACTCTTATATATTTTATCTAATGGCATAGTTACTTTACTTATATTGGAGGGTGTTATGAATTCCTTAATTTTAATAAGCTTAAGCATTAGCGACTTTGTAGAAACACTAAGTTTAACTGCGACTTATGAAGATTATTTTATGTTCGCATTCATTTTTATGTTATTAATATTTATTAATAAAAATAGTGCTATGAACAAAAACAATAGGCCAGAGGTATTAGTATGAGTTCGCTAAGTAGCTTTTCTCAACAAACGGATAAAACGTTTTGGAAGTATGGCCATTTAATTTTTACCGGCTTTTATTTATTGCCATTAATTATTAATTTTGACCAATTTACAAAAAGCCAAATGAGCCTATGTTTAGCTTTTTATATTGCTTTTATTATTTTGTACATAAAAGCAATTAACTGCAATAACACAAAAATTACCCCCTTATTTTTAGCCTTACTCGCCATTTGTTTTAGCGCCACTTTTTTTACCTCTGGCACACCTACTTTGTATGGTTTTGTTGCCTATGTGGCAGGGTATAGTTATGCCCAAAAGCAGCGGTATTATGCCGCAATAGCCATTATAGTCGCGCTTTTTGCAAGTTCGTATTTAAGCGATATAGGAAAGCTTCAGTACTTTTTGGCTGTGGCATTAATATTATGTGCCGCCTTATTTAGCTATGGGATTGCAGCAAAAAGAGAGCGCGAACATAAAAAGCGCGAACAAGAAAGCGCAAAGCAATTGGAGCAACTAGCAGCCATTGCTGAGCGTGAACGCATAGCCCGAGATTTACATGATATTTTAGGTCACTCACTGTCATCAATAGCTTTAAAAGCTGAACTTGCGAATAAACTAAATCAAGGTGAACGATACGCGCAGGCTAATAACGAAATAGCCCAAGTAGCAGATCTTGCAAGACAGTTACTGAGTGATGTACGAAACGCGGTAAGTAATTTAAAGCAGCTCAACTTAAACAGCCAAATAGCACAGCTAAAACAAACACTCAAAGAGCAAGGCTTTAACATAAAATTTAACGTTAATTTAGCGACGTTACCTGCCAAGGTTGAGGGCATTGCGAGTCTTATTATTAAAGAGTCAGTGACTAATTTATTACGCCATAGCAGCACAAAAATCGGTTCTATTAATATAGAACAAACAAAGCGGCAATTACTTATTGCCGTTATTGATAACGCGCCATGCACCACATTGAAAGCGGGAAATGGTTTAAATGGCATTAAAGAGCGAGCAGAGCAATTAAACGGCAGTGCAAAATTTACCTGTGGCGATACATTTACTTTAAACGTTGTACTGCCATTAAGTGCTGAGGATTTAAAATGATCAAAGTATATTTAGTTGAAGATCAAGCGCTGGTGCGCGACGCAGTTGCCGCTTTATTAAGCCTTGACTTTAATATTGAGGTAATTGGTCAAGCATGTAATGGGCGAGATGCGTTAAATGAAATCAGCGCGCTTAGTAAAGACTTACATCCAGATATCATTTTAACGGATATAGAAATGCCAAGCATGAATGGCATTGAGCTTAGTGAGCAAATAGCCGCTAAATATCCTGTAATTAATATGATAATTATGACCACTTTTTCACGTGCTGGTTATATTAGGCGCTCTTTGAATGCGGGTGTTAAAGGTTTTATTTTAAAAGAAGCACCCAGCGAAGAGCTAATAAACGCGTTAAAAAAAGTAATGCAAGGGCAAAAGGTGATTGACCCAGAACTTGCCATTAATGCCCTAGACGATGCCGACCCACTCACAGATAAAGAGCGTAAAGCCTTAAAGCTTGCAAGTGATGGCTTAAAAACCAGCGAAATAGCAAAGCAGCTCTATATAAGTGAAGGGACAACGCGCAATTATTTATCTGATGCGATTGCAAAGCTCAATGCCACAAACAGGATAGATGCAGCGCGTATCGCTCGGCAAAAGGGGTGGTTATAAATAGCTTCTTTGATGATTACAAAAATAGGCACTTTATAAATTTTATACAACGTATTACTATTCAGTGCATAACTATAAAAGTAACGAAAAGTGCTAAAAGCGCAGCTAAATGCACTCAAAGAGGCTCTAATGACCGCATTAATAAAGATTACCACTGAGCAAAACGTGGCAATACTTACCATGAATACCGCTGAAAACCGCCATAACCCTAGTTTTATAGCTGAACTTAATCAACACTTAGATAGCATAGAAGCCAATGGCGATATTAACGCCGTAGTATTAACCTCAAGCAGCGATAAAAGCTGGTCATTGGGAATTGATTTACAGTGGATGGCCAGTTCAGATAACACGCCTACAGTTATTGCTGATTTTATGAATTCGATAGGGCAGTTATTTAAACGTATAGTGACGTTTCCTATGCCTATCATTGCTGCATTAAACGGTCACACTTATGGTAATGGCTCGGTGTTAGCATGTGCCTGTGATTTTCGGTTTATGAAATCGGACAAAGGCTTTTTCTGCTTTCCTGAAGTTGATGTACTGGTACCGTTTGTACCGTCTATGTTTCCGATTATTAATAAAGCGATTAATCCTCAATTTTTTAACCGCTTAGCTATGACTGGCGAGCGTGTTGATGCGCAAAAATTGTTACAACAAAATGTGGTAGAAGCAATTTTTGCTGATGAGCAAGCCTTGCAAGCGGGTGTGTTAGAGTTTGCTCAAAGCTTTAATAAAAATCGTTGGATATACGCTCAAAACAAAACCCAAATGAACAAACCAATACTCGATGTTATGGCTGCACAAGACTCGGCTTTTATTGAAAACATCAGCACGCTATTGTGGAAGAAACTACAGCAAAAGTAAGCTGTTTTTATAAAAGTGAGTAAACATAACTACAGTTAATTTACTCACTTTCATGTGCATTAATTAAGTAGGTGTTAAGTGTTATTTAGCTACATTGCTACAAAATGCAAAAGCTAATAACGCTTTATTAAAAGTTTAATGGCTTTTACCTGTCTCATTTCGAGTATATGAGTTAAAATGCTTACATAACCAACTAACAAGATAGTGAATGTCAAACCAAGATCCAAATCTCAGTCGAGAACAAGAAAAGTACGAAAACCCAGTCCCTAGTCGTGAGTTTATACTTACTCACCTTCAAGAGCGTTCAAAACCTGCTAATTACACGCAACTATGCGAAGAACTCGCGGTCAACGATGAAGAACGACAAATAGCATTTAAGCGCCGACTTCGTGCCATGGAGCGCGACGGGCAATTGTATTTTAATAAATTTAAATGTTATGCCCTGATTGACGAAGCCGGTTTAACCAAAGGCAAAGTTGTCGGTCACAGAGACGGTTTTGGCTTTTTAGAAGTTGAAGGCGAGAGCAAAGACTGGTTTATTGCCAAGCATCAAATGAATATGGTGCTACATGGCGACATTGTTCTTGCGAAAGGCACTAAGCGTGGTTCAGGCTCAAAATGCGATGCCCGTATTATTAAAGTGCTTACTAATGAGCGAGCGCCTATTGTTGGCCGTTATTTTGTTGAGCATGGTATTGCCGTTGTGGTTGCTGAAGATCCGCGCATTACTCAAGATATTATTATTTTACCGGGTAACGAAAAAGGCGCACGCCACAACCAGATGGTGCAAGTGCAAATAACTCAAAATCCAAGCCGCAATATGAATGCGGTAGGTAAAGTGATTGACGTACTGGGCGAGCATTTAGCGCCGGGTATGGAAATTGAAGTTGCGCTGCGTAATCACGATATTCCACACGTGTGGCCAGAAGAGGTTGAACAACAAGTTGCCCACTTAGGTGAATTTGTTGAAGAAGCCGATAAGCAAGGCCGTGTTGATCTACGCGGCTTACCACTTGTCACTATTGATGGCGAAGACGCTCGCGACTTTGATGACGCTGTTTATTGTGAACCTAAAAAATCAGGTGGCTGGCGTTTATGGGTAGCCATTGCCGATGTATCCCATTATGTAGGTATGAACACGCCGCTTAACAAAGAAGCGATAGAGCGCGGTAATTCAGTGTATTTCCCTGAGCAAGTTATTCCAATGCTGCCAAAAGTATTGTCTAACGGTTTGTGTTCGCTTAACCCTGAGGTTGATCGCCTGTGTATGGTTGCAGAAATGACCGTATCGCAAGAGGGTAAGCTGTCGGGCTATAAGTTTTACGAAGCACTAATGAATTCGCATGCTCGTTTAACCTACACCAAAGTAAATGCCATTTTACAAAATGACGAAAAGCTCCGCAAAGAATACGCAGCTGTAGTGCCACATTTAACTGACTTACAGCAAATGTACATGGCATTAAAAGCAGCACGCCAAGAGCGTGGTGCAATTGAATTTGAAACACTCGAAACCCGTTTTGTATTTAACGCACAGCGTAAAATAGAATCTATTGTGCCAGTTATTCGTAACGATGCGCACAAGCTGATTGAAGAATGTATGATTTTAGCCAATGTATCGGCGGCTAAATTACTTGAGAAACACGAAGCAAGTGCGTTATTTAGGGTGCATGATGAACCTGATAGCGAAAAACTGGGTAACTTTACTCAGTTTTTAACTGAGTTGGGTATTGAGAGCACGCTAAGCGATGAACCTACCCCGAAAGAGATCACTCAAGTATTGGCTCGTTTAGGGGATCGTCCTGAGGCTGAACTTATTCAAACTATGCTACTGCGCTCAATGAAGCAAGCGGTATATCAGCCAGATAACATAGGTCACTTTGGTTTAGCATTATCGGCCTACGCACACTTTACCTCGCCAATTCGCCGTTACCCCGATTTAGTGGTACACCGTGCAATTAAAGCGGTGTTAAAAGCGCAAGGCCAACAAACGTCAGGTGAATATGCCTACAGCGATGATGAAGTCGATCAACTTGGTGAGCAGTGTTCTACCACTGAGCGCCGCGCAGATGATGCCACCCGTGAAGTAGCCGATTGGCTAAAATGTGAATACATGCAAGATCATGTAGGCACGGAGTTTAACGGGGTTATTTCATCGGTTACTAATTTTGGTTTATTTATTCGTTTAGATGATTTGCAAATTGATGGATTAATTCATGTTACCAATTTAGGTGATGAATACTTCCAACATGATGCGGCTAAACATTGCTTGGTGGGTGAACACACACATACGGTTTATCGTTTAGGCGATAAAGTAACTGTACAAGTTGCCTCGGTAAGCTTAGATGATCGCCGAATTAACTTAACGCTTAAAGGCGATGTGGCTCAAGATCGTTATGCGCGTCGTCGTGCGCCAAAAAAGAATGCCCCAGCAAGCGTTCGCTCGCAACTTAAAGCCGGTAAAATACCGGGTAAAAAGTCAGCAAGCGACAGTAAAAAACCAAAAGGTGGAAAAAAGCCTACAAGTAAAACTAAGGCAGCGGGTAAGTCTAAAGTAAAAGCGGATGACACCACCGCGAAGAAAAAAACCAAAAAGAAAGCGGTCAAAAAGCCTAAAAGACCAGGTAAAAATGCCCGTAAACGTAGTAGCCCAGGAGCAAACAATTCGTGAGTAATGAATTAATTTTTGGCTTTCACTCTGTTGAAGCAATTTTAGCAAAAGAGCCAGAGCGCTTTATAGAAATATACGCCCTTAAGGGACGTGATGATAAGCGTTTATCGCCTGTGATTGAGCAAGCGCGTCAGTTTGGTATTTCAGTACAGTTTATGCAACGAAAAGCGCTTGATAACAAAGCGAAAGATGAACAGCATCAAGGCATTATTGCCAACGTAAAAGCGGCGCGAGTGTTTAATGAAAAAGATCTCGATGAGATCATTGAACGCGAAGACACGCCATTTTTACTGGTACTTGATGGCATTACCGATCCGCATAATTTAGGCGCTTGCTTACGTAGTGCCGATGCAGCGGGTGTACATGCGGTGATTGTTCCTAAAGACAAATCAGCAAAGCTTAATGGCACAGCACGTAAAGTAGCCTGTGGCGCAGCAGAAACGGTACCGCTTATTCAGGTAACTAACCTTGCACGTACATTACGCGAAATAAAAGACGCGGGCGTTTGGGTTGTAGGTACTGCCGGTGAAACCGACACACATGTATTTGATGCCAGCTTAACAGGCCCAATGGCGATTGTGATGGGTGCTGAAGGCGAGGGCATGCGCCGCTTAACGCGTGAGCATTGTGATGTGCTCGTTAAAATCCCAATGGCAGGCACGGTTTCAAGTTTAAATGTATCGGTAGCAACCGGCATTTGTTTATTTGAAGTGTTACGCCAGCGCGCAGAAACAAATTAAGCCTAAGCGAATCACATAGGCATTAAAAAGCCGAGATTGATTACATCAATCTCGGCTTTTTTGTACTTTTAAGTTAGCGCTTTATTAAAAGCTGTAAGAGTAACCCATTTGTACTGAGCGTGGCTTACCAGGTTGAATACCGCCATTTGCGCGGTTAGCAATGTAGGTTTTATCAAACAGGTTATCAACGCTTAGGTATACTTTTTGATTTTCATCAATTAAGTACTTAGCAGCTAAATCCCATACAACACGGCTATCAATCGCATTTAAGCCTGAGTCAGAAAGGTCAGCATGTGCATCCGATACGTAACGTATTTGGCTGTTAACAACAAAGTTATTCACTTCGGCACCAAATGATAAAGCAACTTGGTTTTCTGGTACGTAAGGCATTGCATCGCCTTTTTCTACAGAGCCCCAAATTTCTGAATCAAATGTGTTTTTAAACTCTGAATCAGTGTAGGTGTAAGTCAGTTTAACTGGGAACGCAACTGATGCAGTATTAAACGTACGACCAGCGCTAAATTCAAAGCCTGATACTTCTACTTCACCGTAGTTGTATTGGTCGCCAATGTTGTCGTCGCTACAACCTACTGATGCGGTACAGTTACCATGCATGTTGTCGTAATCAGAGTAGAATGCAATTACTTCACCGTTAAAGCCGTTTGCATTAAAACGAGAACCAAACTCAATGTTGACGCTTTCTTCTTCGTCTTGGTCAGCATTGCCTGGCGCTGCGGGTGCATAACCTTTTTGAATACCGGCAAGTAACGTTACGTTGTCGTTAAGTGTGTAAGTAGCACCTAAAGACGGTACTAAAATTTCAGTATCGTTTGAAATATCTTTCGTTAAGCCTTGGCTACGAGTTGGATCTGATTTAGCCCATTCTTCACGGGTAATAGTAATGTCTTCATAACGCAGACCTGCACTCACTACTAATGCATCCATTGTCCATTCGTCTTGAATAAATAGGGTGCTTGCTTTGGCGCTGTCTAAGCGGTTGCTATTAGAGCCTGGTGCGCCTTGTGAGGTAAGAGTCATGCTTAAATCTTGATTAAGCGTGTATTTGTCTTCCCACTGGAAACGATCCATTTCATCTTCGTGGTAACGTACGCCAACTGTAATGTAGTGATCGCCCGCTGGAATGTGTAATTCAGACTGCACACCTTTAGCTTGGTAGTCGCGGTTATTAGCCTTAACACCTATGTTTTCGATGCCTTCAGCCGTTGGGCTTGCTTCAAATTCACTGTATTGCTCAAGGTAGCTTTCGCTTACTTTACTGGCTTTGTACCAGTTACGGTGGAAGTCATTTAGATAAGCGGTTGCTAAAAATTCGTAACCTTCACCAAAGCGGTATGCATAGTTTACTTGGTATGCATTATGACGGGTGTTCATCTCATCATTTTGCGATGCCGCATAACGACGGTTAGGATTTTCTTGGTAATCTGCGTTAGTTAAGCCCATGTACGTTTCGTCTGATGTTTCTTCAGAGTACTTAGCTTTAAACTCAATGTTGTGGGCATCGTTTTCACCAAAGGTATGGCCAAATTTTACCAGTACGTCATTTTTTTCAAAACCAGTGTTGTCATCGCCTATAGGTAATTCTTTAAAACCATCAGCGCCGTAAGAAAACACTTCAATTAAGCCAGCAGTGTTATTTTTTTCTTTAGCGAAGTAAGCGTGACCTTTATAGTAACCATCGCTACCAAGTGCCGCGTCAACCATACCCATAGAGCTATTTGCTTCAGTTGGTAAGCTGCGAGAAAGTAAATTTAATACACCACCGGTAGTGCGCGGGCCATATTTAACTGAGGCAGCACCTTTTAATACTTCAATAGATTCCATACGACCCATAGTTGGGAAGTAATAAGCCGATGGTGCAGAGTAAGGAGCCGGTGCAACGAGTACGCCGTCTTCCATTACTGAAATTTTATCGTTACGGCCAGTACCTGTGCCACGCATACCAATGTTAGGACGCAGACCATAGCCATCTTCTTCTTGAACGTATACACCTGGTACAGATGCTAATACGCGAGAAATATCGGTAAATTCGAATTTTTGCAATTCTTCATCAGAGATAAATGTAGCCGATCCTGGAATATCGTTAATTGCTGCTTGTGAGCCAATAACGGTAATTTGTTCAAAGTTGCGTTCAACGCCGCCGGCATCTTTTGCCATTGCTGTAGCACTTAAAGACAGCGCTACGGCTGCAGTTAACGAGGAAACTAAAAATTTATGTGACATTGATTACCCTAAAAATAGTTCAACTACTAAAATTGGCGTAATTTAAACATGTTAACGAATGAGAATCAATATTATTAAGTTTTAGTTATATTTACATTTGCCGTAAAAACACGCTATTTTTATAACATTTTTAACTAAGTGTTTATTCTAATCTTATAAAATTAGGATAATGTATTGGCTGGTGGCGGTTAATTTAACCTGAACTCTGTGTGGGATAGATTTATTATCCAGAGTTCAGGTTATTTAAGCAGTGGGATAGCCTAAGCGCAGCTTAATAAATTCGGCGAGTTTAAATACCGCGTTTTCAGGTTCGCTGGCGGTTTTTACTAAACTAATACCTATGCTACCAAGCGCAGGTAAATGTTTAGTGTGTAAGTGATAGGCTAAATCGTTAGGTACGGTACTTTTTGCGAGCACTGTTATACCTAAGCCTTCTTTTAATGCGGCAATTAAACCGGTTAAATCGGCATTACTGTAAACAATACGATATTTAATGCCTGCTTTTTCAAGCGCCTGAGTTGCTCTGCGTCGGTAAATACAGCCCTCAGGCGCGGTCACTAAGGTTACCGTTTCATTTTGTGCCAGTGATAGGTCGCCCACCCACACTAATTGGTCTTGAATAAAAATAGGGAATTTTTCTGAGTCAAGTTGCTCGTTAAGCGCTAACACTAAATCAAATTGATCTTGGCGCTCATCAGAGAGTAGGTGTTTACTTAAACGTGATTTTACTTCAAGTGATACCTCAGGGTAGAGCGCCACAAAATCGCCAATAATGGAGGGCAAAATACGCGCGGCAAATTCGCTAGGGATCCCCAAGCGCACTTTACCGGTTATACTTTCTGAGGTGAACAACTGCAAAATGGCATCGTTATGCTGCACCATTTGCTTTGCCATCGGCAGTAATAACTCGCCATATTGGTTGAGCACTTGTCGTTGCCCCTGCTTTTTAAATAATTTATAGCCGAGTAAGTCTTCTAAGCGTTTTACTTGTAAGCTCACCGCAGGTTGCGAAAGGCCAAGTAAATCGCCTGCTTTGGCAAATCCACCAACCTCAACCACCATAACAAAAGTTCGTAAACTGTCGGTTGAAATATTTTTCATATTTAAAATTACTATTTATATGGCTATATATATAAGTATTATTTATCAATTGATAAGTAATTACAATTTGTTGTTGTAAGGCTTGCGCAATATACTTTTGCTATTAAAGATTGATAGGTATTTGTTATGACTTTTAACCCGATTATGTTTGCCCGCCATAGCAACGCTAAAAGCGCGGTTATTAATGCCTTACAAGCCGATAGCAATCACCTTGTTATTGACTTTAGTGGTAGTGAAGCATCGGTATTTTTAAGTGCTATTTTAGGTCATGACCTCACCAAACTTACCGCTAGTGGCTTTGGCTTTAAAGGCACACTGGATGGCGATTTAAATTCTGATTTTAGCTACGCCGTTTACTACTTTAGCGAAACCGCCTTTCGATTTGTACTTCCAGTTAATGCTAGCCTGCAATTACAAGCGCTCATTAACGAGCAGCAGCTTAGATACGATATAGACTTTGTGGTACGCACCGACTTAGCGACCTTTACTTTAAAAGGCGACAATGCATTTGATACCTTAGTTGAGGCATTTAAACTAACCCCAGGGTTACGCCTTGCTGACGCGCAGCTTTGCTATGGCGCGCAAAGTGGAGACGTGTTTGTTACTGCAGTAGATCAAAACAACGAACAGCAGTTTATTGTTATTGCTAAAACGGCCACGCTTGATAAGTGGCAACAGTATATGCAGCAACAGGGCTTTAGTGTTACCAACACTCAAGCAGCCTAACGGGTAAAAAGTTTAAAGATTACAATTTGGTAGGCTTATTAATGGCTACCATGTTATTCCCCCTCATTTAATTGAGGCCACGCCCACACACATGGGTTAATTTAAAAGTGAAGGAATATTATGACTTCTAAAACAGTATTACATGCAAAGCATCTTGAAGCCGGCGCAAAAATGGTTGATTTTCATGGCTGGGAAATGCCAATTAACTACGGCTCACAAATAGAAGAACACAACGCCGTACGTAACGATGCGGGTATGTTCGACGTATCACACATGACCATTGTTGATATACAAGGTGAGCAAGCACAAGCGTTTTTACGCAAGCTAGTAGCTAACGATGTTGCTAAGTTAACTGTACCAGGTAAAGCGCTTTACACAGGCATGCTTAACGAGCAAGGCGGCGTAATCGACGACTTAATTATTTACTACTTTAGCGAAACATTTTATCGCTTAGTGGTTAACTCAGCGACCCGTGAAAAAGATTTAGCACATTTGGCTAAGGTATCGAGCGATTTTGCTGTAACGGTTACTGAGCGCCCAGAATACGCCATGATTGCGGTTCAAGGCCCTAATGCACGTGCTAAAACAGCTCAAGTATTAAACGCAGACCAGCAAGCTGCAGTAGAAGGCATGAAGCCATTTTTTGGTGTTCAAGCCGGTGATTTATTTATTGCTACAACAGGTTATACTGGCGAAGACGGTTACGAAATTGTAGTACCAAACGAGCAAGCCGCCGATTTATGGCAGCAATTGCTTGATGCCGGTGTGGCGCCAGCGGGCTTAGGTGCGCGCGACACACTGCGTTTAGAAGCCGGTATGAACCTTTACGGCCTAGATATGGACGAAAGCGTATCACCACTGGCAGCTAACATGGCATGGACTATTGCATGGGAGCCAGAAGATCGTGACTTTATTGGTCGTGATGTTTTGGTAAAACAACGTGCAGAAAAAAGTACTCACAAGCAAGTAGGTCTTATTCTTGAAGAAAAAGGCGTACTACGCAGTGGTTCTAAAGTAATTGTTGATGGTGGCGAAGGTGTTATTACATCTGGCACATTCTCACCAACATTGGGCTATAGTGTTGCATTAGCACGTGTACCACGTTCAACTGGCGACACAGCTCAAGTAGAAATGCGTAAAAAATTAGTTAACGTAAAAGTAGTTAAGTCGGGCTTTGTACGTAACGGTAAATCAATAATCTAAATAATTTGGTTATACCAATAAATAAGTTAGCCTTATTCATTGGTATTCTCCCAATCTAAACCAAAGGATGAAAAAAATGAGCAATATCCCTAGCGAGTTAAAATACGCACCTTCACACGAGTGGGTTCGTAACGAAGGCGACGGCACTTACACTGTTGGTATTTCTGAGCATGCGCAAGAACTACTTGGCGACATGGTATTTGTTGAATTACCAGAAGTAGGCGACGAAGTAGATGCTGGCGAAGACTGTGCAGTAGCAGAGTCAGTAAAAGCGGCATCAGACATTTACGCGCCAATTAGCGGTGAAATTGTTGCCATTAACGAAGAGCTAGAAGATGCGCCTGAAACAGTAAACAACGACGCATACGGCGACGGTTGGTTATTCCGTATTAAAGCGTCAGAAGAGTCTGAGTTAGATAACTTATTAGACGCTGAAGGTTACGCGCATACAATTGACGAAGACTAATCGTTAATTAATAAAAGCCCCTCTATGTTAAAACATTGGGGCTTTTATGATTAAAGCGCTTATTTTTCCATACAAAGTAAGCAGCTAAATCATCACATATTTTAATCAATACTAGTTACCCATTAGTATTTGGATCATAGGAATCTGGACACATGTCAAACGCCAAATCTCTTGAACAATTAGAGCAAAAGCAAGATTTTATTCGCCGCCATATTGGGCCAAGCCCAGCGCAAGTAAACGACATGCTTAGCGCTCTTGAAGTATCGAGCGTTGAAGAGCTGATCGGTCAAACTGTACCTGCTGGTATTCGTCTTGAGCAAGGTCTTAATATCGGCGAAAGCCGCACCGAAGTTGAAACACTAAGCTACTTAAAATCAGTAGCAAGCAAAAATAAAGTTTTCAAATCGTATATTGGCCAAGGCTACCACCCAACTCACGTACCGCACGTAATTTTACGTAACGTACTTGAAAACCCGGGTTGGTACACAGCGTACACACCGTATCAGCCAGAGATTGCACAAGGGCGTTTAGAGTCACTATTAAATTTCCAGACTATGACCCTAGATATTACCGGCCTAGATTTAGCAAGTGCCTCACTGCTTGACGAATCAACCGCTGCAGCCGAGGCAATGGGCCTTGCAAAACGTGTATCTAAAGCTAAAAAAGCCAATGCGTTCTTTATTGCCGACGACGTACACACGCAAACCATTGACGTAGTGAGCACCCGTGCAGAGCAATTTGGTTTTGAAATTATTGTAGGTAAAGCCGCCGATGCTGTGAACCACGATATTTTTGGTGCGTTATTTCAATACCCGTCAACATCAGGCGAAATTGTTGATATAACTGACCTAATAGCTGGCGTACAAAGCAAAAAAGCGATTGCCTGTGTAGCAGCCGACATCATGAGCTTATTACTATTAAAAGCACCAGGTAAATTAGGCGCAGATGTAGTACTGGGTTCAGCACAGCGTTTTGGCGTACCTATGGGTTACGGCGGTCCTCATGCAGCATTTTTTGCAACACGTGATGCGTACAAACGTTCATTACCAGGTCGTATTATTGGTGTATCAAAAGACCGTTTAGGTAACGATGCATTACGTATGGCAATGCAAACCCGCGAGCAACACATTCGCCGCGACAAAGCCAACTCAAACATTTGTACTGCGCAAGTATTGCTAGCGAACATGGCTGCGTTTTACGCGGTATACCATGGCCCGCAAGGCTTAAAAACCATTGCACAACGCATTCACCGTTTTGCTGATATTTTAGCAACAGGCTTAAAAGCAAAAGGTGTGGCACTTAAGCACACTACTTGGTTTGACACATTAACAGTGGTTGATGAAAACAAAGCCGACGTGATTGCGCGTGCTGTAGCTAAAGGTGTTAACTTTGCTACTAACCATGCAGGTGAATACTCAATTTCAGTATCTGAAACCACAACCCGTGCAGACGTTGCTGAGTTATTTGATATTATTTTAGGCGAAGGCCATGGCCTAAGCGTAGATGCGATTGCTGCTGATGTTGAAGCAAATGGCAGCGACTCTATTCCTGCAAGCCTAGTGCGTGATGATGAAATACTAACGCATCCAAACTTTAACAGCTACCACAGCGAAACAGACATGCTTCGCTATATTAAGCGCCTTGAAAACAAAGATTTAGCGCTTAATCATTCTATGATCTCGTTAGGTTCATGTACCATGAAACTAAACGCGACCGCTGAAATGATCCCAGTTACATGGCCTGAATTTGCTAACCTTCACCCATTCTGCCCGCTAGACCAAGCAGAAGGTTATCAAGTAATGATTAACGAACTACACGATTGGCTAGTTAACATTACCGGTTACGACGCGGTTTCATTGCAACCAAATTCAGGTGCACAAGGTGAATACGCAGGCTTAATCGCCATTCGTAAATACCACGAGTCACGAGGGGATGCGCACCGTAACGTATGTTTAATCCCAAGTTCTGCACACGGTACTAACCCAGCTTCGGCACAAATGGCCAGCATGAAAATTGTGGTTGTTAACTGTGATAAAAATGGCAACATCGACATGGAAGACTTAAAAGCGAAAGCTGAAGAAGTCTCTGAAAACCTATCATGTGCCATGGTAACGTACCCATCTACCCACGGTGTATACGAAGAAACGATTCGTGAATTATGTGAAATTGTTCACCAGCATGGTGGCCAAGTTTACATGGATGGCGCAAACATGAACGCGCAAGTAGGTGTTACTAGCCCTGGCTTTATTGGCTCAGATGTGTCGCACTTAAACTTACATAAAACCTTCTGTATTCCACACGGCGGCGGTGGCCCAGGTGTTGGCCCAATTGGTGTTAAATCGCACCTTGCGCCATTTATGCCAAACCACAGCGTAATTAACGTACCAGGTACTAATGAAGGAAATGGTGCAGTATCGGCAGCGCCTTACGGCTCTGCAGCTATTTTACCTATTTCATGGGCTTACATTGCCATGATGGGCTCTGAGGGCTTAAAACAAGCGACAGAAATGGCGATTGTAAATGCTAACTACTTAAGCAATGAGCTAAGCAAGCACTTCCCAATTTTATACCGTGGACGTAATAATCGCGTTGCTCACGAATGTATTATTGACCTACGCCCATTAAAAGAAGCCTCAGGCATTACAGAAATGGACGTTGCTAAGCGCTTACAAGATTACGGTTTCCACTCACCAACGATGTCGTTCCCTGTAGCGGGCACATTAATGATTGAGCCAACTGAATCTGAGTCTAAGGGCGAGATTGACCGCTTTATTGAAGCGATGGTGTCGATTAAAGGTGAAATTGATAAAATCATTTCAGGCGAATGGTCTATCGAAAACAACCCACTGGTATTTGCACCGCACACACAAGCTGATGTGTTAGGTAATGAATGGGACCGCGCGTATGACCGTTTTTACGCTGCATTCCCAGTGCCAGCAGTTGCTAAAGACAAGTTCTGGCCAACGGTTACGCGAATCGATGACGTATACGGCGACCGTAATTTAGTATGTGCATGTCCTCCGATTGAGACATACCGCGACTAATTTTTGAATGTAGATCTCGAATAAAGAATGCAACTATCGGAATTAAGTTTGCAACTCAAATAAAGTTTGCAACCGATAGTTGGATTTTGAGGTCAGTAAAATAAAAAAGCGAACCAGAGATGGTTCGCTTTTGTTTATTTAGTCCATGAATTCGATAGCTTTTCAGCTTGTTCTAAAACAAGCTCTACGGCTTCAACAGCTTTATCAGGTGGATATTTGTAACGCTGCAATGTACGCCGCACCAGTATTTTTAATTTAGCTCGAACACTGTCACGAACCTGCCAGTCAACCGTGGTTGACTTCCTGAGTTTGTCAGTGATTTCGACAGCAATCTTCTTAAGGATCTCATCTCCCAGTTTACGTACGGCGCTTTCGTTATTTGCTAGGGCATCATAAAACGCGACCTCATCTGGAGTTAAGCCTAGTTCAGCCTCCCTTGCTATCTCCTCTTGAAACTCTTTGGCAATTTGAATAAGTTCTTCAATCACCTGGGCTGTTTCAATACCACGGTTGTTGTATTTTCTAAGCGTTTCTTGTAGGCGTTCAGCGTATTTTTTCTCCTGTACAACGTTATTACGTGTCTTCGCTTTAATGTCATCCTTGAGTAGTTTTTCAAGTAACTCAACGGCTAAATTGCGCTCTGGCATTTGTCGCACATCTTCTAAAAACTCATCCGATAGCAAGCCAATATTGGGTTTGTCCAAGCCACAAAGTGCGAACACATCAGCAACGCCTTCCGCGATCACTGCGTTATCGAGGATCTGTTTCAGTGCCGAGTTTTTCTCTTCCTGCGTGCGCTTTTTATCTACGCTGGTAAATTTACTAATCGCGGCTTTAATAGCGGAGTAAAAGGCGATTTCTTTCCGTAACTCTTTCGCCTCATCCAAGGTGCTACATAGCGAATAAGATTTCGTCGCTGCCAACACTAAGTCTAAGAAACGCTTTTTACCATCTTCTAAGCCGAGTACATAGTTAGCGGCGGGCACCAATAGTTTGTGCGCTTGTGTTTCATAGCCCGATATATCCAAACCATCAGATTTTGGTGTTTTACCAAACATGCCACGGATAGCATCTATTTTTTCTAAAAGAATAGAAAATGCTTCTTCTGCATTGAGTGTTGGCTCCCCTTTACCTTTTGAGTCCGTGTAGGTTTTGAGTGCTTGCTTTAATTCATTGGCTATACCGATGTAATCAACGACCAGACCGCCAGGCTTGTTTTTAAACACGCGGTTAACTCGGGCAATAGCCTGCATCAGGTTATGGCCTTTCATTGGCTTATCGACATACATGGTGTGACAACAGGGCGCATCAAAACCGGTAAGCCACATATCCCTAACAATAACTAACTTCAGTGGGTCGTCAATATCCTTAAAGCGCTTCTCTAAACGTTTTTTGGTTTTTTTGTTATAGATATGAGGTTGCAGAAGTGGCTTGTCCGAGGCTGACCCCGTCATTACAATTTTAATCGCTCCTTTGTCAGGGTCATCCGAATGCCACTGCGGGCGCAGTGCCACAATTTCATTATAGAGATGTGCACAGATATCACGGCTCATACCAACAATCATGGCTTTACCATCCATGGTGGCATTGCGTGCTTCAAAGTGCTCGACCAAGTCTGCCGCAACTTGGCTTAATCTAGGCGCTGAGCCAACCAACTTTTCAAGACGGCTCCATTCGCCTTTGGTTTTCTCACGGTTGCTGACGTCCTCTTCATCTTCGACCACTTCATCAACTTGATCTGACAACTCGGCAATTTCAGCATGGTTCAAATCAAGCTTTGCTAAGCGTGACTCATAATAAATAGGAACCGTAGCACCGTCATCTACTGCATCTTGAATGTCGTAGATGGACACATAGTCACCAAAGACAGCACGAGTATCTTTATCATCGGCTGAAATGGGTGTACCAGTAAAGCCAATAAAAGATGCAGATGGAAGGGCATCGCGCATATGCTTGGCGTAACCAAACTTATATTGGCCATCGGCACTGAGTGTTGCTTTGAGACCATACTGACTGCGGTGTGCTTCATCTGAGATAACAACAATATTGTGTCGATCATTAAGTATTGGATGATGCTTCTCGTCATCAAGCAGGGCAAACTTTTGCACTGTGGTAAAAATGATACCGCCAGTCTCTCTTTCAGCTAATAACTGTCTTAACGCGTCTCGGTCAGATGCTTGAACAGGTGTTTGCTTCAAGAGCTCTACTGCATTGCTGAAGGTGGCGTAAAGCTGGCCATCAAGATCATTGCGGTCGGTGACAACAATCAGCGTTGGGTTATTCATGGCTTGTTGTTGCAGCAACTTACCGGCATAACAACACATTGAAATACTTTTGCCGCTGCCTTGAGTATGCCAAACCACTCCGGCTTTTTTACTACCCGGTACAACCTCGTCTGCGTAAGTTGCGCGCTTGTCTTCGATACCCTTAGGTTCTTGGGCTGCGATAACGGTTGCTTTAACAGCTTCACGCACGGCATGAAACTGGTGATAACCCGCAATCTTTTTAATGATCGTCTCACCATCGGTTTCAAACAACACAAAGAATCGGATGTAATCGAGCAGTAATTCGCGGTCAAAAAAGCCCCGCACCATGGTTTCTAATTGCCACTCCAGTAGCGGTTTATCATCTTCATTTTTAATGGTACGCCAAGGCATAAAACGCTCTTGGCTGGCAGTGAGAGAGCCTACCCGAGCGGTGTAACCATCACTGACTACTAACGCCTCATTGAAGATGAAAAGGTCAGAGACTTCATCTTTATAGGTTTGCAACTGATTAAAGGCATCCCAAATATCGGCATTTTCATCGCTTGGGCTTTTTAGCTCAAGCACAGCAATCGGTAAGCCGTTGATAAAACAAATAACGTCAGGTCGACGTGGCTGCTTAGTGCCAGTAATGGTGAACTGATTAGCGACTGAAAAGGTATTGTTGTTTAGGTTATCGAAATCAATGATAAAAGCATGATCTGAAACTGGCTCGCCATCATCCGTTTTGTATTCAACCGGCACGCCTTCTAATAACAACCGATGAAATGCGCGGTTATTAGTGATCAAATCCAAGCTTTCAGGCTTTAAAACAATCGCTTTAAACTGCTCATAGCAATGCTCTATTTGTGCAGCAGGTAGGTGTTTATTAATCGTTTCAAATGACGCTCTAAGTTGACCATCCAATACTACTTGCGCGTAATCATTGCGTAATGGGTTGTCGCTATCTGGGGCAATATCAGGGCCATGTAAAACATCCCAGCCGCCTTCTTGGAACCAGTCTAAGCAGAGGTTTTCTAATTGCTCTTCGTTCATTGATGTACTCCCTCTGTTAGTTTCTCCAGTAAGGCTTCTATTGATTCATCATGATCATCGGTATACCAAATAGGAAAAATGTTTGCCTCACCTAATTGATTTTTTCTTGCAATCCTATCTTCGCCCTCATTGAGCTTTAAGAAAGCATAGTGACGAGGCACATTTTCAGGCCCTTTCTTATCAATAATACGCTTTAAGCATTTAATCGTTCGGTCGACGGTCAGGCTACAACCCAAAAACAATAGCGTGCGATTGCTTGTTGCCTCTATAACAGATTCTAATGCCTGATCATCTTGGTAGTGCTTATCATATTCGTCTTTGGTTAGTATGCGATTGCGAGAGGAGCTTGCCTTCCCATGAAGCTTTACCAGAACTCGTCTGTTTTCTCCCAAAGCTCTTGGTAACTCTTCAGCCGCAGGGCCGAGTAACTCTTCTTCAAAATTGGAGTTAGCGTTCTCGTAGCACCGGGTGAGCACATTATCAAAATTTGTTGTTACCACTGCTTGTTTAAATATCTGTGGTAAACGTTGCACCACGCCAAAAATTTCTTGATTTGCACCAAAAGCATTTTCTACATGCTCAAGAAAGCAGCCAGCAGGTAGAGCGTCGCTCAGCATTTGCGCCGCTTCTTCGTACTGTCCTTGTGTTATTGCCTCATCAAAAACAGCTTTACTGACAGTTGTCTCATCCAGAACTTGGTAAAGAAACTTTGTCCATCCTGGATAGTCACTAGGCATTGACATACCCGCGCCAATAAAAGGAATGATCGCACCGCGTGAGTATATTTCTTTTAATTTACGAAAACGCCCTAGGTTATCAAATAGTGCAAGTATCTCATCTGCTCTGGCAATATTTTCCATTTGTCTTTGCTGTAACCAATCATTAAAGGCTTCTTGATAACCTTCTTTTTCTAGCTCTTTTAGAATGTTTTCACGACTGAAAACATAGCCTACAACGTCGATTTCACCTTCTTCATTTAGGTAGTCATGAAACTGGGGGATAAGATAGTCCATTTTCTAAGCTCTCCCGAGATTTCCAGAGAGTAACTCTGGCACCAAGGCATCACGTAAAGCATGTAGATGCTCAGATTCTCTGTTTGTATTTCTTATCATTGGGTAGAAAGGTCTCACGTGCTTAGAGAACACCAACCTGAGTTTTTTCTGAGGAAGAGGAAAAGAAAACTGCTTGATAGCACTTTTATCTCCCCTAGGCATTTTTGCACCCTTAGACGTGGTCATCATGTATTCAAAGAACCGATCTTGGTATAGCAGATTGTATGCAAACTCAGTTTCTTCTGGGTCTAAAGGTGAAAATCCCAAAACATCCGGAGAGCGGCCCCCTTTGAACTCAGTAAGCCAGATCTTTTTGAAGTATGGTCGGATATTAGAAATAAGAATCTCATTTTCATCAAACGCAGGTACGGAGTTTACTCTAGGTAAACTTGATGCAGTGGTAACACCTCTTTTGTTTTCGAGCATATTTTCTGTAGAAATATAATTTTTTAGATTTAATCCCGAAACATCAACCCGCTCTGACGAGAACTGCACGACATCTTCAATTTTCCCAACGTCCCATCCCTCTGGTACCTCTCCAAGTTCAGAGTCTTGCATTGCAGCAGGAAACAGCGCGGCGGTTTGGGCAAGTTTGTTAAATGCCTCGGGATTACTGACTTTTAAACCGTTAAGTTCATCAAGGGTCTTGGCAGAAATAACACTCATCGCGGCAAGTTCGGCATCGTCAGCGCTACCACCCGCTGCTAAGGTTTCCATCTTGGCTTTAACCGGATCAAAATCGACAAACCAGCTTTTAAAGATGGCTTGTGCGATTTGCTCTAGGGTTTGGTTGGTTTGGGTGTTTGCTACAATTTTGTCATCAATGTCACCAAGAATTTTGGCTACCTTATCTTCGTACTGCCGTCCTCTATCATCGATTAATATTGAGGAAAGGTGATTCCTATTAAGTGTTGGTACACCCGAGCCCACATTAAATGAAGAAAAATCTATACTTTTCAATAAATAGTAAATAAATCGCTCATTGTGACCTTTGAAGTCTTTCACCCACAAGGTTGTATTCAATGGCCAATAGTCTTCGGTTATATATTGACCACCGCCAATGCTGCCACTTCTGCCAATAATAACTCCAGGAGCTTTTGCTTTCGCTTCATTGTGATAGCCTGCAATACCAGTGGAAGCAACAACAGGAACATTGCCTTCAACTCGATTCTTGTGGGGTAGATCATGTCCTCTTTGAAGCGTTATAAATACATTTAACGGAATTGGATTACCACTCATAACCAATCCCCGCCAGATTTTCCTTAATCGCTTTTTCTAAGCGGTCAGATTCTTCAAGCTGTGATTTTAATTGCGCGGTTAACCGCTGCATTTTATCGGTGAATGGCTCGCTATCTTCCTCAGCATCGGCTGCACCGACATAGCGGCCGGGCGTTAATACATAATCATGCTTTTGCATATCTTCAAGTTTGGCGCTGAAACAAAAGCCTTTTTCATCTTCATAGTCAGTACCAGATTGCCAAGCGTGAAATACGTTTGCTATTTCTCTAACTTCGTCTCTCTTTTCTGTTTGTTCGAAATCACGAAGAACTCGATCCTTCATATACCCCATTTTACGAGTATCTATAAACAGGGTTTCACCGCGACGATCACGCTTACTATTCCCACCTTTCTTATTTTTGGTTAAAAACCAAATACAGGCGGGGATTTGCGTGTTGGTAAATAACTGCCCTGGCAAAGCAACCATACATTCAACAAGATCAGCCTCAATTAACGCTTTACGGATCTCACCTTCGTTATTGGTATTGGAACTCATGGAACCATTTGCGAGTAATAGGCCCATTGAGCCGTTATCGTTAAGATGGTACAGCATGTGCTGTATCCAGCCGTAGTTGGCATTGCCTTGCGGCGGTGTGCCATATTTCCAGCGAATATCACCGTCAAGCTTGGCATGCCACCAGTCTTTGATATTGAACGGCGGGTTGGCTATCACAAAGTCAGCACGCAGGTCAGGGTGTTGGTCATCTAAGAAGGTATCTGCATTCTTTTTGCCAAAGTTAAAGTCGATTCCGCGAATGGCCATGTTCATGGCGGCTAACTTCCAGGTAGTCGGGTTGCTCTCTTGTCCATACACGGAAATATGCTTTTTTTGCTCGCTGGCGTTGTAGTGTTTTTCTTGTGCGTGCGATTCAATAAATTTATCGTTACTCACAAAGAAGCCACCGGCACCCATTGCCGGATCATAGACTCGGCCTTGATAAGGCTGAAGCATCTCAACGATCAGGGTAACGATGCTTTTTGGCGTATAGTACTGACCACCTTGTTTACCTTCGGCTAAAGCAAATTGCCCTAGGAAGTACTCATAGACATGACCTAAGATATCTTTGCTGTGTAAATCGAGCTTTTCACCATTGTGCACTGGGTTATGAAATTGGGTCTTAGAAAACTCATTAATTAATGCTGTTAAATTTTCATTTGATACTTCATAGCGCCCAACTCTTGGTAAAACACCCTTGAGCTTGGGGTTGGCGAGCTTTTCTTTATCGCCTTCTTTGATTTTATAGGTTTCGATGGCTTCTAGGGCATTGTCGATTAACTTGGATATAGAGGTGAGCTTGAAGGTTTCGCCATTCTCTAATGTAATGTCATCACCAATGGATCTTGCTGCCGTGCTTTTAAGAAATTCCCAACGTGACTGTTTTGGCACCCAGAACACGTTTTTCTCTTGGTAGTATTCGTGCAGTTCCAATTCTGCGTTAACTGCTTCGTTATATTCTTCGTCAGAGTCATAATCTTCACGGGGCATGTAATAAATATTATCGTCGCTGTCGTCCTGAGTGAACAACGTACGCAACTCTTGCTGGCGCTCTTCAAAGGCGTCTGACACATATTTTAAAAAGATGATCCCTAGCACGACATGTTTGTAGTTGGCAGCATCTAGGTTATTGCGTAATTTATCAGCTGCTGACCAGAGCTTTTGATCGAGTTCTTTTAAAAACTGCTGTTCTATATTATTCATTAATTGTCTCGTTATTAATTTTCAAAAAATTCTTCGTCTATTTTCTTCAGGTGTAATACCTGTTCGTCACGGCTGCCGATGTTGTATCGCAGCATGAGCCTCGCTAATTCAGTGCCGTTGATAAGTACAATGCGAGTACCTAAATTTTGTGCAGTCTCGATGGCTGATGCGGTGAAATCAGAGGTAGTAATAAAAATACCTTTTTGCGCTTTTTTAAGGTTTAGTGCTCCAAAGAAGTCTCGAATGTCACCAGCACTTACGTTATTGCCTTCAGCATAGCGCTTGGCTTGGATATAGATTTGATCAACACCAAGTGGGTCTTGGTCTATTACGCCGTCTACACCATTGTCGCCGGTTTTACCTAATGCATGAGCTGCACCTTCACCTGTACCGCCATAACCCATGGCGACGAGTAGCTCAATTAATAGGTCTTCAAAAAAAGCTGGAGTGACTTTACGGGTTCTATCGAGGATATCTTGCGCTAAAGCATCGTTAATCTTTTTGTAAGCCGCTCTAAGTGCTTCATCAGGGGTAATGTCTTTGTCTGGCTCTACATCAATGCTATGCGCATCTGATTCATTTGTCTTTTGCTTAAATACGACAAATTCATCAAATTGCTTGAGATAGTCATTGTCTATTTTAACGCTGGGATCTTGCAAAGCTGATATACCACGAGCGGTGATCACAAAATGTGCTCGCCGTGTGGTTTCAAGCAAGCCTGCTTTGGTTAGGTAAGTCCTAGCCCAACCAACACGGTTATCAAGAATAGATTGTTTGCCGCTTGGCAATGTCTCTTCACGTTCAGCTTCAGATAGACAGAACTTATCAGCTAACTGATTTATCACATCGCGTAACCTAACTTCTTTGCCATCAGCTTGATGAGCTATTTCTAGAAAGGGGCGCATGAATTCTTGATAGCTTGGTATCATACAACGTCCTTATTTATTCTTTTGGTTGAGGACTCTTTTGTTCTTCAATCCACTTTTCCAAATCTACGCGTTTAAAGCGCCAACTTCCACCCACCTTAAAGCCGGGTAATTTGCCTTCACTTGCAAGACGATATGCTGTCTTTTCATTGAGCTTTAAGTACGTAGCGACCTCTTGAATGGTCAAAATATCATCGGCCATGTTTAATCTCTGTATTTGAACAAATTGATAGTATGAGAAAATTGAGGAATTAGCAATTGATCGCAAGCGATCTTACTCTGTTGTTTTGTTGCATTTTTGAGCGGTTAAAAATTATTTTATAAAATATTTAGTCAATTTTGATCATGCCTTAAAAATATTTGTTTATCTTGCGTTGAAATATTTCAATTTTTAAAGCCCCAAAATACCTCACAACAAAATTATTGTTTCCATTTCCAATTCAAAAACTTATTTTTAGACAAAAATATTCCGTTGATTTAATTCAATTTTCACTTACACAATTTTGATGTTATTCAAGGTTGCTGTTGCAACACAAAAATGTTGTTTTTCATGTGGTTATGGTTTTTGGGTGGGTTGATCAAAGTTTGATCTACAGGCAAGATATTGTTCCCTACTGAATCAATTGCAGGATGCATATGAAATTTAAAGAGGTTACCGCTACACCAAAAGCTATGGAAAAGTTAAACCGGTGGAAGCGTGACATACAAAGTTTAACAACGGAGAGTTATCGGCCGTATTTAACGGTAAAAGCGGTTAATCAATATGGGCGTAGGCATTGGATCTTTTGCAATGTACAGAAACGGCATGCTCATTTGTTGAGTGATGGTGAATTACGTATGTACAAAAAATTGATTTGGGCCAGAGGTACTAAGCGTGTATTTGAGCAGTATGCACTCGATTTAAATGAAACTTTAAATATTGCAGTCGCGGGTAATTTAATTCACCCACGCAATTGGGAGACCTCGGAGGCATATGTGATGACGACAGATTTTTTGGTTCAACATCAAGACCTAGAAAACCCGAGTCGCATAATAACGACGGCATATAGCTTTAAATATGCCTCTCAAATTTATGTGGTGGATGAGGAAGGGGATGAGCTGGAGGGCTCGATACAAGGCGAAGAAAGAAAGCTGCTACAGCGCAAGAATGCTCGAACTTGGCAGAAATTTGCAATTGAACGAGAGTATTGGCGACGCCGTGGCATCAAGTATCAAATTGTTACGGAATTGGATGCTACCAAGGACGAGTTCAATAACATCCGCTTCTGTGAGCCTGCTGGCTTTATGAAGTTTGAGGATGAGTTGGTTAGAACATTCGTGTTTACTTTTTGCCACGTATGGCAAAGGTACTTCATGAAACCACTTGAGTTTTTACTGTTACTTACAAGCCAGCAACTAAATTGCTCTGATGAGCAAGTCATTCGGCTTTTTCAATTTAGTGTACTCAAGCACTTTTTGCCGCTTAAGCATAGCAGTACGTTACAGTTCCATCGTCCTGTGGAGCTTACCTTATGATGCTAAGAATTGGTACGCGCCTGACTAACGATAAAAAGAATATTGATCTTCTTGTTTGTCACGTTAGTTGTTGTCGACGGTTTACTGCTTTGTATGATCTAAATGGTTTTGATCCAAAAAAGAACCTTTCTAAACCTGAAGCATGGCGGATGGATGATGTATTGGCATATATAACTAGCCATTCATTACAAGTAGAGCGTTTTGACTACCCGGTTGTTATGACTAGAAGTGATGACTGGATTGCTACTGAAATGGGTAAAGGTACCTGGCTTGATAAACGTGACTATAAATTTAGGAAAATTGAAAGTCTTGTTAGTCTCGATAAAATTGAGCAGTACCTGTATGGCAAGGGGTTAGCGGCTGAAATAAAGCCACTTCTCGGAAAGGATAAGTGGAAAGGGAAAGCATCATTTCATTCTGCGATTAATAGATACATCATTTTTGGCTGTACCAAAAACTCATTGTTGCCATTTGGCTTGATGCAATGTGGCTCAAACTACCGTCATGTTAAAGACTTGAGTGACTCCCAGATTAAGCGTGGTCCAAACGGTAAGAACGGTAAAGTTAAAGTTCGTTCAAACGCACGGTGTGTAAATGATGTTGATAAATTAAACATCAAAAAAACTGCTGCTTTTATCAAATCTAATCATGTTAACTTTTCTATTGCGTTTGCTTATCGGCTATATCACAGGACATTTGAACGCTATGTAATCGAAAGAGAGACGACACTAGGTACCCAACATATTTTTCACCCATTTCCTGAGGAAGATCGAATCAGTGATGGCATGTTTCGCTATCACTTTAAAAAAATTATTGATAAAGCATCACTTCTTCGTTTGAAACATGGAGATGTTAACTTCGCTAAAGACTTTGAGGATAGACAAGGCAAGTCTTTTGATGGGGTACTTGGCGCCACACAGCGCTATGAAGTCGATGCAACCATTCTTGATTGTTACGTGCGTTATCCTTTTGATACAAGTAAGCGCTATTCAATGGGGCGTCCTGTCTTGTACCTAGTGGTGGATGTTTATTCAACCATGATTGTTGGGATGTATTTGGGTTTTGATGGTCCCAATTGGCAAGGGGTATCCCAGGCGCTAGCAAATGCATGTTTAGATAAAGTTGAATTTGCTAAACGTTTTGGTGTTCTTTTAGATGAGAATGATTGGCCCGCTAAAAATGTGCCAATTGAATTAGCAATAGACAATGGACCTGAGTATAGGAAGACCTTTATTGATGCTCTTTTAAACGCGAGAATTGGTATTGAAGATGTTGCGTTTATGGCTATTTATCGCGGTGATGCTAAAGGAGTGGTTGAGCGCAAATTTGGTACTGTTAATGATCAAGTTATTAAGTTTATTCCTGGTGCATTAGCAGAGTTACCAAAACGTGAAGATAGTCATGCATCCAATCATGCGTTGTACGATTATGACTCATTAATGCAAGTGTTAATCGCAGAAATTTGCTACCACAACAATTCAGCAGATCGTCTCAAGCGACTTAACTTCAAAGGCCTTGTAAATGGTACGGACTTTACGCCGAAAGCGATTTTTTTAAATAGCTTAGAAGACATGGAAAAGGTCGGGCGATTAAACTCTGGAGTAAGTGAAGCTAAAATTCGGTGGGCATTTTTGCCTGAAGAGCGTGCGACGGTAACTTCTAGCAGTATACGTTTTGAAGGGGTCGAATACCATCACCCCTATTTCAAATCTAGTGGTGGCTATGCTAGAGCTAGGCATCATGGCACATTCAACATATTAGTCAAAAGGATGTACGACAATATCAATGAGCTGTTACATGAAACCGACGATGGTCAGATCGTTAAGTTACGCCTTAAAAATATCAATAACGAAAATCCTTTAGCAAGTCAGCATTGGGAGCAGGTAATGCACTTGATGGAGCAAGAAAAAGATATGCTTCACGAGCATAAGCAAAATGCTCTGATCACACGTTCATATTGGGATTCTGTTACTGATCTTACTACTGCGCAACAGGAGGCTGAGCGCTCGCTCGCACCTAAAAATAAACATAAATCTATCCAACCAGGCATTAAAGCTCGTCAACAAATTCAGAAGCTTGTGCTAAGAACTCAAGCGAATCAACAGTTGGATAATACATTTGGTACTGGAACCGACTTAGAGTCAATGAAGCCCGCCGTCATGGATGACTTAGACGACGAATTGTATGGAGATTAAGGGAGTAATCTTATGAAAAAAGAAGCGATATATCGAAAACACCCGCTTGATAGCTTAAATGGAAATCCTCTTACCGAGGCTATTGAAGTAATAGCGCACGAAGACGAGCTGAATAAAAAGCTTACTTTCAAACCTACTTTTGAAAAGAGCTTAACTGATATACCAGCTGTATATCAGCAGGTATTTCTAGAACGGTTAGAAAAGGTTCACGTTCCAGCGCCATACTTATATGGAATGTATAACAAATTTGTAGGGCTTATTTTAGATGGATATTCTAAGTACACGCCACATTCTGCGGAAACTAACAAATTGCAAATGGCAATCGCCTTGGCAGCTAGAAAGGGGGATCGATTAGAAGAGAAATTTATTTCTCGAACAACCGCGCCTAGCGTATTTGTTCATGGTCATAGCGGTGTTGGTAAGACGAAAGGAATTCGCAGTGTTCTGAACGTGATCCCACAAGTGATCAAGCACAACAAGTTTGAGGACAAAATCTTCCGGCAAGATCAGCTCGTTTGGATATCGCTTGATATGCCATCGACTCCATCAACCAAAGGGTTGGCGCTCAATTTTTTTAACGCTGTTGATGAAGCCCTTGATACAGATTTTTATGAACAGTGGAAAGATAAATCACATTACTCTGTAGAACGCCACTTAAGTCAAATGCAGTCAATTGCTGTGGCACATCATTTGGGGTTGGCTCATATTGATGAATTGCAGTTCATGTTGAAATACAAAAATAGTAAAAATGCGCCATCCTTCACTACGATTGAAGCTTTGTTTAACAAAATGGGTATTCCTATTGTTCTTTCATCAACAACATCTGGTAGGGAGATGTTTTTATCTGACACTAAAAGCCCAGATTTTACGATCACACGCAGATTATTGACCAACCGTGAATATCAGTTTTCTTTGTACGGGGTAAAGAGTAAGTTTTTTAACTCTCTCTTTGATGCATTGTTCCCTGAATCATTTTGCAAGAGTAGCGAAATGCCAGATAAGCAGTTCAAACAAGTTTTTTGTTATTTAACGTGTGGTCTGCCTGCAATGATGACGAGGTTGGCGATACTGCATCATGAGTCAATTGCAATGTTGAAGAATAAATACCCCGATAAAGCCGATGCATATCGCACGGGTGACGTGGGAAGGTTACATAAGACGTATAATAATCAATTCTCTTTGATTGCTGGCGCTTTAGATAATCTCAGAGCGGGAAATATTCAACAGTTTGATGAGGGTGTGAACAAACTGGATCAAAAAGAGCATGTTTTAACAAACGAAGAAGTAAAGTTAGCTGCAAAAGCTGAGCGCAAAAAAGTACAAAAGTTATTACCTGACGTGGTGCCAGACCCATTAGGTATACCTCGAGTGTGTATGGATATTGATTCTAAAGATATGCTCAATTTCATTGAGGAGGGATCTGATGACTAATATATCCTTCATGCCTACCCCTTTTGATGGCGAGCACTTTGCGGGAGTGGTGTCTCGTAAGGCAACCCTTTTAGATAGTAGTAACCCTAAGCTGGTGTTTGAGCGCATGCTTTCAGAGGATGGCTCTTTGAGCAATCAACGAATCTATCATCCGTTAATTGATGTTGCTGCGAATGCGTATGAGGGGAGTATAAGCAGAGAATATCTGTTAAGAAAACACTCATTGTTTCCTTATTATTCACCTTCGATGCATTTTCGTGATGTTGATAAGATCATTAATAAGCGGATCAGGAAAGGAGGCCTTTGGAAGCGCTGCGAATTTATTGAGCAAGTACCATCCTTATCGGCTCCATTATGCAGAACATTGTCGTTTTCTTTAGCTTGGCGATGGTGCCCATTATGCGCTATTGAAGATGAAAAACGTGTAGGTACTTCCTATTGGCACGTTGAACACCAGTTACCTTCGATGATCACTTGTTCAAAGCATGCTTGCGAATTGCTTGAAAGCTGCAATACCTGTGGATTTTCTAGCATTGATATAAGAGTTATGGCGACGCCACCAACCACCAATAAATGTACTAAATGTGGTGCTATTCATAGGGCAAGTTACGTAGATTTAAATGGGCATATTACATGGGTACAGCAAGCGAGTATGGATTTATTAAATTCACCTGGAATGCTTTCTAAACCATACTTTGAACACGTAATGAAACGAGGTATTCAAAGTGGCTTTTCTAATTTAAACGGAGGGAGAATACGAGAGCAAGTATTTGTGGCAGCGAGACTTCAGCAAGACTTTGTAGCGTGGTTTTTTGAACATGGCTTTGAACGTTTTTTTCATGAGCCTGAAGTTGTAATCAATTACAAAACGTTAAGTCTCGAAAAGGCGTTACGAAACGTAAATGGGTGGCATCCATTGTTTGTATTGATGTGGCTGCGCTTTTTGGCGGTAGAATGGCCTTCGTTAGAAATTGCAGCTTAAGTGCGCTGCTACCCAACGAGACTATTTACAGTTGGCTCGCTAGAGCAGGGTTAATAAGCGGTTTAGCTACGGATCATGACTTTTTGCTGGTTAGGTTGGGGTATACTGGCCAGCAATTAACATCCATATTCCCATCTTTTATTGTTCCAGTTTCAGAAAGTGTGAGCGTGGGCATTGACGAATTAATCGTAAAACACACAGTTTTGCCATTTTTTAAGCCTTTTATACAAAGTGATGTCTTCCAAGAAGCTTTTACTAAAATGCTTGAGGGAGCATGCACTGATGCGTACAGTCAATTCTCGCTACTGGCTAATCGAATACCAGAACCGACAGTCCTATGTTATTGCCCGCAGTGTGCCGCCCAAGACATCAAAAACGTAGGTGTGGCGTATTGGCATGTTGCCCATCAATTACCTTGGATTAACTACTGTCCATTTCATTTAATAAAGCTAGAAGCAATAAAACGTGAAAGGAAATTGCTCGTATTGCCGCCTCAGGTTGTAAGTGAGGGCAAAGGTTTAACACAGGCAAGCCTAAAGCAAGCAAGACTTGCTCAAGATGCGTATGCACTCTGGTCTTTAAATTTAGAATCCATTGATTCAGATGTTTTGAGAAGGGTTTATTTACATGGGTTAAATGCGAATAATCTCGTATGTAATTATGGGTCTGTCAGGCAAGAAAAATGGCAAACAAGCCTTAAGGAGTACTGGGTAAATGAGTTGCCTAAAGGGCTTTTTGATGCGGTTTTTGGGGGGAGTAAAAGCAATAGCTACCCATCAAACTTTATTTATCAATCCCACGCACAGTTTCACTCATTAAAACACCTACTCGTGATACAGCATTTATTTGGCAGTTTGTCAGAGTTTTTGAAGTGTTGCTCTAATCCGAATCAATTAAACGTGAGGCCAGATCATTTAATTAATGATGCGTTTGAACGAGTTAATCCAGAAAAAACAGATTTACTTTTAAAGCAGTTAAGAAATGGTATGAGTATGCGTCAAGCTGCTAAGCGAGCAAATGTTAGTGTGGGGTATGCTAAATCTATAGCTATGCAAAATAACATACGAATACACCGTAGAGCACAGTTCTTATTTGCGACAGAGCGTAAGCAAATTCTTTCTAGGCTAAGAACTGGCGAACTTACAACTTCAATTGCCAAAGAGATGGAATGCTCGCAAAGTGCTGTTGAACAGTTATTGACTCAGTTTCCTGATATTAAAGAATTACGTATCCAGCTTCGATTTGAAAAGCAACGCAACACGCATCGCTCAATATTACATGAATGTTTGGATAGAACAAAAGCGCCTACTCGTGGGCAGATTCAATCATTATGTAGAAGTTCTTACACGTGGCTTTTTAAACATGATAAGGAATGGCTGTATGAAACTTTACCGTCTGCAATACCAAGAAATAGACGTAGAGGGTATTAGGATGAAGCCTTAATCTGGTTAAATACTGTAATGAAGCCTTGTTCGCGATCAGGATGAAGCCTTAATTTGGTTAAATCCTGTAATGAAGCCTTGTTTGCGATCAGGATGAAGCCTTAATCCGGTTAAGTACTGTAATGAAGCCTTGTTCGCGATCAGGATGAAGCCTTAATCCGGTTAAATACTGTAATGAAGCCTTGTTTGCGATCAGGATGAAGCCTTAATTCGGTTAAATACTGCAATGAAGCCTTGTTTACGATAAGGATGAAGCCTTAATTCGGTTAAGTACTGCAATGAAGCCTTGTTTACGATTAGGGTGAAGCCTTAATTTGGTTAAATCCTGTAATGAAGCCTTGTTTGCGATCAGGATGAAGCCTTAATAAGATTTAATCCTGTGATAAAGCTTTGTTCGCGATCAGGATGAAGCCTTAATCCGGTTAAGTACTGTAATGAAGCCTTAACTTCAATAAAAATATTATGGGAAAGTATATAGACGAAGGTATAAAACATTACGACAAGATTTGACCTGGGAGAAAACCATATGTCTATGGACATTATTGATGACTTACTTTTTGAGGCCGGCTTTGATGATGCGTTGATTAGTCATTCATTAGCAGGCCTGATTCAAATAGAAGTTCGCAGGAGCGCAGAAACTGAATATATGTTGACGGAATCAATAATATGTAGTAGCTCACATCCGATCTTACAGTTTAAAAGAACGGGTTTAGACTTAGCCTGACAGGCGACTTTGAGCGAATAAGAGACAGTCAGAGTTATCTGGATATCTGGACTTAATTCTACAAAGCGGACGCTTAGCGAACCCGTTCATGCCCTAAAATTGAGGTTAGGCAATTAATTGCACCTTAAGAACGTTTAGCCAACCCGCATTAATTGTATAATGATGTCTCTTCTTCGAAAGAGTGTGTTTATGAGAACCATTGGAAAACTGGCAAAATATTTAGATATCTGTGTTGAAACTATCCGCTTTTATGAGCGCCAAGGTTTAATAGAACAGCCACCAAAACCAGAATCAGGTTATCGAATGTATGGCGAAACTCATGCCAGTCAACTCAAGTTTATTCTCAAAGCTAAAGCATTAGGATTTACCCTAAAAGAGATAGAATCACTGATGTCTTTAAGCAGTAATTGCGCTGAAGTCGAATCGTTGGGCTTACAAAAGCTGCAACTGATTCGAGATAAGATCAGTGATTTAAAGAGGTTGGAAAAAGTAATTCAAGATATGACAGACTCATGCAAAGCCAATCAAGATCCAAAAACCTGCCCAATTATCAATTCGCTTAAGTAGTCATTGACTCCGTACCCATGTACGGAGTTTAAAATACCTCAAAAATAGAGGTAATTATGATTAATAAAATTCTCGATAAAATCGGCTCTGGTGGCGTTTGGCTAGCCGCGCTAAGCTGCACAGCGTGTTTTCCTGCACTCGGCTCATTAGCATCAGCTCTTGGATTGGGTTTCCTATCACACTTTGAAGGAATTGCTGTTAACACCTTATTGCCCTTGTTTGCTTCACTAGCGTTATTAGTTAATTTCTATAATTGGTATCAACATAAGCATGTGGTAAGAGGCATTTTAAGTGTCATTGGCCCAATTGCAGTATTGTTAACCCTTTATCCATTGTGGCAATACGACTGGAGCACTTACTTATTTTATTTTGGGATCATTTGGATGGTTGTCATGTCAGTGTTGGATATGGTTAAGCCCGTTAAGGAGCCAGTATGCAAGGTATAGAGTTAGAATCAAAGATAACCTGTCCAGAGTGCGGGTTTAGTAAGGTTGAGACTATGCCTACAAACGCTTGTCAGTGGTATTACGAATGCGGAAGCTGTAAAACATTGCTTAAGCCGTTAAAGGGAGATTGTTGCGTTTATTGTTCTTACGGAACAGTAAAGTGTCCTCCTATTCAAGAGGGGAATAGTTGTTGCACTGGTAAATAATTCATTCCCCTGACTGCTTAGTGTCAGGGGAAAGTCTTAATGCAAATTGTTTACTTGGTTCTTCCTGTGGCTGGTAACTTGGCAGAAATAAGTGCCGCTAAACTAATAAAAGCAAACGAAATACCCAAGCAAGCAGCTAACCCGTATAGCTGGAAAACCCAGCCTGACAACACTGTGCCAATTAAACGCCCCATTGCATTTGCCATGTAGTAAAAGCCAACATCTAACGAAACGCCATCGGCATCAGCCATGCTAACAATCAAGTAACTGTGCAGTGAAGAGTTAATGGCAAACAGTACGCCAAATACCATTAAACCAGCAATGAGCAGTGTTTTAACTTCCCAGCTAAAGTATAACGATAAGGCAATACCTAATGTCACCAGTGCTAATAAGCTTGCCCATTTTACAGTTTCAGTCGCAGGAGAAACGCTATCTTTGAAGTTGATTAGCTTAGGTGTCATTGATTGCACAATTCCGTAACCAATCACCCAAAGCGCTAAGAAACCGCCAACCGTCCAATGATCCCATTCAAAGGCTTGCGACAAGAACACAGGTAGTGCAACTACAAACCAGACGTCACGCGCACCAAACAAGAAGAGTCGTGCAGCCGACAATATATTAATAGAGCTGCTCTTTGAGAAAATGTCTGTAAACTTAGGTTTGTTCTTGGCTTTACCAAGGTCGCTTTTCAAAGCATACAGGCTGTAACACCAAACAAGAGCCAGAGCACCTGCCATTAACAACATTGCTCCTTTAAAGGTAAGCAAGGTTAACAGTAAGCCGCCTAAGAAAAAGCCAACGCCTTTCAGGGCATTCTTAGAGCCTGTTAATACCGCGACCCATTTAAACAAGGTGCCTTCTTGTCCTGCGGCAACCAACATCTTAATTGAGCTTTTTGCGCTCATTTTGTTTAAGTCTTTGGCAATGCCTGAAAGCGCTTGTGCAATCATCACATACACAACTGTTAACCATTCAGCAGGAACAGCTAACATCAGCAAGGCGATAGTTTGAATGGCTAAGCCAATGTTCATGGTTTTATTTAGCCCTAAACGGGCACCTAAGAAGCCGCCAACTAAATTAGTGACAACGCCAAATATTTCATAAAACAAGAACAACATCGCAATACTAAGCGGACTATAGCCTAACGCGTGGAAATGAAGCACTACCAACATGCGTAGTGCGCCATCTGTTAAGGTAAATGCCCAGTAGTTACCTGTGACAACAAGGTATTGCTTAATATCGTCTGATAATGATGTCAAGCGCTTCATAGTGTTACATTACCCTTTAATTGATGATCCGACTTTACGAGCAAGTTCAGCCGTTCTATTAGCGTAACCCCACTCGTTGTCATACCATGTGTACAGCTTCACCTGAGTGCCATTAACGACCATTGTTGATAATGCATCGACAACGCTAGAACGTGGGTCGGTTTTATAATCGATAGACACAAGTGGCTTTTCTTCATAACCAAGAATGCCTTTTAATTCGCCCTCAGCCGCTTCTTTCATCCAAGCGTTAATTTCAGCTTCCGTTGTTGGACGCTCAACCTCAAATACACAATCAGTAATTGAAGCATTCGCAAGAGGCACACGTACCGCATGACCATTCAGCTTACCTTTCAACTCTGGGAAAATATGAGTAATCGCCGTTGCCGAACCTGTAGTGGTTGGGATTAAGCTCATGCCACAGGCACGCGCTCTACGTAAATCTTTATGCGGAGCATCTAGAATCGTTTGAGTGTTGGTAATGTCGTGGATAGTCGTCATCGAGCCATGTTTGATGCCGATTTTATCCAGTAACACTTTCACCACTGGTGCTAAGCAGTTTGTGGTGCAAGACGCTGCCGTTACGATTGAGTGCTGTTCAACATCATATAGATGGTCGTTAACCCCCATAACCACATTAAGTACACCTTCTTCTTTTACGGGTGCTGTTACAACGACTTTTTTTACTCCTTGGTCTAAGTAGGCTTGTAGCAACTCAGTTTTCTTCATCTTGCCTGACGCTTCAATGACCAAATCACATTCAGACCAATCCGTATCATTAATTGCTTTGTTTTGCGTTACACGAATGGCTTGACCATCAATTATCACGTTATTGTCATCATGGGTTACATCATGTGACCAAGTACCATGCACAGAATCGTACTTTAATAAATGTGCTAGCGTTTCTGCATTGCCAGCAGGATCGTTGATTTGCACAAACTCAATGTCTTGCCAACCAAAAGCAGCTCTAAGTGTTAAGCGACCCATGCGGCCAAAACCATTAATACCAATTTTAATTGCCATTGTTAAGCTCCTACTATTTGAAACTCATTGAAAAAAGAAAGTTGTACTGGGTGTGAGAGCGCTTTAGGGCGCATTTTCTGCACTTGTTTAATAATGTCTGCCTTGTCGTAACCTAGTTCAAACATCAGTAGTCCAATGACTAAGCCTGTGCGACCAGAGCCGCCTTTACAATGCACGGCAATGGTGCCTTGATTGCGTAAGATAGATAGCATGTCATCAAGGTTTGATTTGAACGCTGCTGCAAAATCTTCATTTGGTGCATCGTCATCTAAAATAGGTAACTGAAACCATTTAATACCTTGTGCATCACACACTTGAGGAAGGTCTTCGGCTTCATTCTTGTTCATTTCTGCATCGTACATCAGCGTCACAATCGCTTGTGCTCCAGCATCTTTCAATTGTGTAACCGATGTTGTTAAATCAACGTCTTTTGTTCCGGGGCAAGGAGTAAAGATAAAGCTTGCGCCATTATCAAGTGTTAGTATGTCATATGGATGAGTGTGCATAAAAAGCCTCTTAATTATTTATTCGTTAAACCAATGTTTTGTTCTGTTCACAATCGATACGAGAGACAACATAACTGGAACTTCAACCAGAACCCCAACCACGGTCGCCAATGCAGCGCCTGAATGTAAGCCGAAAAGGGAAATAGCTACTGCCACTGCCAATTCAAAGAAGTTAGATGTACCAATCAAACAAGAAGGTGCAGCAATGTTGTGCTTAAGCTTGAGTCTGACCGCGATAAAATAGGCAATAATGAAAATGCCATAGGTTTGCAGGATAAGCGGAATGGCGATTAGCAAGATATTAAGTGGTTGCTCAATAATGGTGTTAGCTTGAAAGCCAAACAGCAAAACGACTGTTGCCAGTAAACCGATAACAGAAAACGGTTTTAACTTCTCTAGCAAACTTGTGATAGCTGCTTCATCGCGACCTGAGCTGTTTAAGTGTTTTCTAGTCAGGATTCCCGCGATTAAAGGGAGCAATACATACAAAATCACCGAGATAAACAAGGTGCCCCAAGGTACATGAATGTCTGTTACACCAAGCAATAACCCCGCAATGGGAGCGAATGCAAAAATCATGATGATGTCGTTCACCGACACCTGAACTAAGGTATAGTTCGCATCACCTTTGGTTAATTGCGACCAGACAAACACCATTGCCGTACAAGGTGCAACCCCCAGTAAAATCATACCAGCGATGTATTCTTGCGCTGTTTCTGGTGATACAAAATCGGCAAATAAGCCTTCGAAGAACAACCAACCTAAAGCAGCCATTGAAAATGGTTTAATAAGCCAGTTGACCACCAAAGTTAATACCAAGCCTTGCGGATTCTTCCCTACTTCCTTAATGGTTGAAAAATCCACTTGCACCATCATTGGGTAGATCATTACCCAAATGAAAACAGCAACAACTACATTTACATGGGCAACTTCAAGCTTTGCAATAGCTTCAAAAAGAGGTGGGTAAACAATCCCCAGCGCCACACCAGCAGCAATTGATATCGCCACCCAAACAGATAAATAACGTTCAAAAATCCCCATAGTTACATTCCTTAATTACAGCAGCTTGCCACACGCGTAGGACGGTCACCCATCGAGTTTAATCTGGCTAGCTCTTGTTCGATAAAAATAGGCTCATTCACTAC
Source organism: Pseudoalteromonas sp. 2CM39R (assembly GCF_023161845.1). Taxonomy (NCBI): domain Bacteria; kingdom Pseudomonadati; phylum Pseudomonadota; class Gammaproteobacteria; order Alteromonadales; family Pseudoalteromonadaceae; genus Pseudoalteromonas; species Pseudoalteromonas sp. 2CM39R. The sequence continues at coordinate 68,866 of NZ_JALNTM010000006.1, read as the reverse complement.
CGTTGAGGTGATGGTTTGCTTCATCCACGCTGGCAATGTTGGATTGATCGAATAAAACACCCATTGCTGATGCTTTCTGTCAGATAAAATGCCTGTTTTTCGAAGCTGTGCTAGGTGACGGGACACTTTGGGCTGGCTCTCTTCATCTAATGCAGTCATCAACTCACAGACACACGCTTCACCCTCAACCGCAATGATTAAAAGCGTTTTCAAGCGAATATCATCAGCCAGAGCTTTGTAAAAAGTAGTTGGCGTTATTGGCGCTGGCATTTGCTTTTCTTGTATCAGCAAAAACATTTTGATCCGTTCATTTAGCTCTTGTAGCGTTTTTTCAAACGGGTTGGCATCTCTACGAGAACGAGGCTCAGGGAAATCCCAAGCAAGGCAGTTAGTACCATTGACTCGGCTATCACACTCTTTTGCCGCTTTATCACACAGGGTAATAACAAAATCGAAATGGATATTGCTAACTTCATCAAGGTGTTTTGAGTGTAATCCATCGGTAGGTAACCCAAAGTGCTCGATAGCTGACAAGGTACGACTATCAACACTATTTGGCTCAGTACCAGCACTATAAACCTCGTACTCACCTTTACCATGATGTTTTAGCAACGCCTCAGCCATGATAGACCTAGCTGAGTTTTCAGTGCATAAAAAGAGAACTTTCATGAAATACTCCATAATGAATTTATTATATAATAAATTTATTATGTTGTTGTGACAACAGATATTTTCGAAAAAATGAGTTATGAGTAGTGTTAGTTAGAAGTATAACTGCTAGTACAATACCGCAGTTGGTTAATTGGAGAGCTAAGCCACTGACCTAAATGAATTAGGTAAAACGTCTGTTAATTAGTTTTTATTAGTTGAGCAAAGAATTAAACTGAACGACTCAAAGTGGCACTTTTACGAAGTTCGGCTGTGAGCGATAACCGGTCATTCAGAGTTAATAGCCATTCACAAAGTAATATTAAGAGAAAACGTCCCCCTTTTTTATATGATGCAGAAACCTAAGCATAATATTTATAGCTGGCAATAACTTAAACTGTTTGTTATTAATGTAAGTTCACAAGATAAGGACGTTTTCGCGTTAAAATGAGGAAAGTATCCTCTGATTAAGCTGTTAGGTTTGGAGGTTTGATGAAAGCTTTATTTTTGGGAGCAGGAGCGTCTTACGAAGTAGGTATGCCATTAGTATGGGAATTTACTAATGTACTAAGGCGAGTTGTCTTAAAACGTATAGATACAAACCTCTTTAACTTCAAAAATGACTTAGAGTTGAAAAACGAGTTCATTTCGTTATTTGAAAACCATGATTTGCACTATGAGCAAATAGTTGCGCACCTAGAAAATCTATATATTAGTTCCCGAAGTGATATTTATAAAAGGGAAGTTGTTCATGGCATCATTATTCAATTAATCGAAACTATTCAACTATTATTGTTAGAGGATCAAAGTTTAATCAAAGAGCTGCTAACTCATCGTATAAAAGATTATTATGGTCTGAAAGAGTATCTTTCTAAGAAAGAACCGACTTTTGTGTATTCGCTAAACCATGACGTATTATTCGAAGAAGTTTGTACATATTTATCGCTCCCATTCTCTGACGGGTTCTATGATGACTCTAGAGGCTTTGAAAATATAGCACCATTTTCGTCAATATCATCTAAACAATTGGAAAGAGGTGAATTAAACTTTTTTAAAGGAAATACTCTTGGGTTTAATCTTGTAAAATTGCATGGCTCACTGGATATATTTGCGATTGAAGACATGGACTACTTCATTAAAGCTAAGGCTTTGGGTCAATATGTTGGTGGTCATATTGATTCAATTGTATCTATAGAGAAAACCAATGCACTGATTTGCCACCGTGATCAGTACAGAGTGACAAATGAGTTAACAGTTGAAGACGATACTGGGGAAATACAGTTTCTACGAAGATCTTTGCTTTCTGGTGGTAACAAATTTAAAGATGAGATGTCACAAATCGCACCAGCTACATTACTTGATTACTTCAAGCAAAGCTTGAACAAAATCAATGAGCTAACTGTTATTGGGTATAGTTTTGGAGATGATCACATCAATGATATTCTTGGTGCTTGGGCCTCTAAAGCAGGAAAGTTAGTACGAGTATTCGACCCTTACATGACTGAAATTCCTGACTGTTTAGGGGAGTATGATGTGGAAATTCAGATCATAAATGGCGGCTTTACTGATTTTTGCTTAATGTATGATTCATCAGAGGAATCATATCAAAATAAGTCGATGCGAGATGCTCTTGATACAGTAAGGCTCGGCTTGAAACATCGGAGAGAAAAACAAACCTAACAAGCATTTAAGAGTGATTCACAACGCTTGCCGTTTTCGCTTCGCTCAAAGTATAGGCAAGCGCCGCTCACATCATAATGCGGCGTTACGTCCGTCCGCTGTTGGCACTTATGCGACTGTCAGATTTGATTAAGCCCTAACAATAAAACCTGACAGATAAAGTTAAGACTTATTCAAATAATACGCAAGGTTAGTTGTCTATTCCCAAACTCCAAATACATAACTTAGTTACTTTTTATGTTGGTGGACCGCTTTCTTTATCAGTTGTCGAAAGCGTTTTGTTCCCCCCTCAAGTTTTGGATGAGCATACAGACCTCCTACGACGCTCGGTGTGTTTGGTAGAGTTAGTAAACATTTCTAAATATTGCCCGATTAGAAATGAATTAATCTGGTTGCAAACTTTATTTTAAATCGTACACACCGAGACTTGTTAGATTGAGTAGGGAGTTGCAAACTTTATTTAAAAAACGTCCAACCTAAGTAATTGAGTTACAAGACCTGCTAGTTGCAAACTCTATTCATGATCTACATTGAACTTTAATTGGTAGTAAGTTCCACTGTAGAGTGGGAATTATCGAAATTATAAAAGCCGTTGCAGCAATGCAACGGCTTTTTTGTGTGTGGTGATTAATGTTAATCGTATAAGCGTAGGTTGGATTGAGTGAAACTAAACCCAGCGAATCACAAATATACTTACTCGTTCACAAACCAAGAGTATGTGTTATTTATTGTGGGCGTTTAGCTTGCTGGCACGCGGGCGCATGCTCTAATAGATGTTTGAGATTGCTATTACAGATAATGTGAATGCGTCTCGCATCTTTAGAAATTAGAAACCTTACTCAATTTTTGTCGTTGAGGTGACGACAGCTAAAACGGGGCTGCTGTGCCCTCGCTATTCGCGAACTTATTCTTATATTGCGACACAATATTGAGTTAGACATCGTTGTAATTTAGCCCGATCTTATAATAGAAAGTAATGCTGAAAATACATTTAAATATTATAAAGCAATAATAAGTTATCGTTTTACGGTAATTTTAATTGTTTTTTTAGTTTTTGAGTGTCATAGTGATTTTTTAATAGAAGGAACTTAAAATGAAACGCGAGTTACTTACTCTTGCTACTATAGTGTTAGTTGTGCTGCAAACTGCATGCACAACAATTTCGATTGAAGAGTCAAATTTTCTGAACCCAGATCAAAAAGTACAGATTACAAAGCTGCGTAAAATTGAGCAAACAGCTACAACAGAAGATATAACTATAAATGGGTTTGACGATGTGACGTTGAGTGGCACCTTGATAAAGGTTGATGATGCGCAAGCAACGGTTATTTATTTCGGTGGTAATCAATTTCGTGTAAGCGTTGCTGGAGGTAAACCTGCACAACAAATACTGCCAATGAATGTAAATATTTTAATGGTTGATCATCGAGGTTACGGTAATAGTGAGGGCACGCCGACAATTGAAAACTTAAAGCGTGATGCATTGTCAGTTTATGATTATGTTGCAACCCGTACAGATTTAAAAAGCACTCCGACTATTTTACATGGACACTCTTTAGGCAGCATGATTGCAGGGTATGTTGCAAGTGAGCGGCCTGCGGATGCGCTCGTACTTGAAGGAAGTATTACCAATGTAAAGCAAATGACATCGCAACGTATGCCTTGGTTTGTAAAGCCATTTGTAGAGGTTAATTTTAGTGATGAGCTAGCTAGGGTTGATAATTTAAAGGTAGTGGAATCATTTACTGCTCCGCTTTTAATAATTACCGGAGAAGATGATACTCAAACACCTCCTGCTTTAGCTGAAACTTTATACCAACATGCACTTTCAAAGCAAAAGCAATTATATATTGTAAAGGGTAAGCACCATGGTAATGCATTGACTGGTGATAAGTTACAGCTACATTATCAGCGATTAGTAATGCAGTTAAAGGAAAATAAATCTTAAAATGAAAAGAATAGTAATGATGAGTAACGTAATATTAGCGTTACTTTTTTTGACCCTAACTACTTTATTAATTACCGCCGTTGTATTGTTACTTAATGGCAGTGATGTTTTAAACTTTACTCAAGCTAACGGTACTCACTTGTGGATAGGGCTTGAAGTTAGCGGTTCTTGGAAAAGTACTGCAAGCACATTAACGGCAAACAGTTTTAATGCAATGACGTGGTTAGCGTTACCGCAAATGTTGCCATACATTATTGTAAATCTGATTTTAATTCGCTTGTTTATGCTTTACCGTAAAGGATTGTTTTTTAACTTAAAGAATATTCAATGCTTTAAATGGCTTGGTGGCTTATTATTACTGCAATTTATATTTGTGGCTTTTTATCCCGCGTTGTTGGTAACACTGCTCAATATGTTCTCAGGTAGTGAGCTTAAACGAGCTGTAGTGATTCAAGACACCGATATCATAGGCTTTATAGTTGGTCTTATTATTTATGTTATTGCATGGATAATGAAACAGGCGCAACAGCTGCAACAAGAGCAAGAGTTAGTAATTTAATGGCAATAATAATTGATTTAGATGTGATGCTCGCAAAGCGTAAAATGAAGTCGGCAGAGCTTGCCGAAGCAATTGGGATTACCCCACAAAATTTATCTGTATTAAAATCGGGCCGTGCAAAGGCTGTACGATTTACAACGCTTGACGCTATTTGCAAATACTTAGATTGCCAACCTGGTGATATTTTACGCTTTGAAGTTGATATTGACTAAGTCGCATACTGACTAGTAAAAATGCTCCCTTTAGGGTTTGACCCCGTCTCACTCTCCTCTTCTATAACTAATTGTTTAACAGTACCTAATTTAGGATTAGTATTAGTTACTACTTAAAACAATAATAAAATAAGTGCTAGAAATAGCCTTTAATAAAAGAGGTATTCATGGAAGATCTATTTATAGGTTTATTTGCAAATGTCGGCGTTATATTAGTTTTAGTTTTGATATTAAAAGCACTTAAAAAAGTTGATTTAAATCTAATGTGGTCTTTGATTTCGTTAGGTATTTTAGTTTGCTACTTTTTTGCTTTGTTTAAAGGTGGAAAGGTTATCCCCTTGGATATGCTTTTTCCTGATATGTCGTGGAATTGGTCTGGAAAAGTAGCGGCAATAATCCTTTGGTTAGTCGTACTATTGGCTTTAGTTAAATTTAAAGCTAACTTTCGTATTGCGGATGCTGGTTTTACTTTTAGGCAAAATGAAAACTCTATAAAACCCGCTTTTACAGTTATGTGCTTGTTTATCATTTTACAGATAGTTGTATCACTATTTTGGAGTGGTGAACCTAATTACGATTTAGAAACCTTACTTTATCAGGCAACAATGCCAGGCTTTGATGAGGAGCCAATGTTTAGAGGGATTCTTTTATTTTGTATATCTTTGGCAATCATATCTGAACGCTATAATTTAGGTGGTGCGTCAATTAACATTGCAGGGTTGCTCTTAGTGGTGTTATTTGGACTAGTTCATGGAGTTATGTTTAATGGTGGAGAGTGGCACTTTTCTTTCCCCGCTATTTTATTAACAGGCTGCTACGGCTTTATTTTACTTTGGCTAAGAGAGCGCACAGGGAGTTTGGTGTTTCCTATTTTAGCCCATAATAGTGTTAACTTTGTTGGGCAGCTAATCTAATTAAAAGTTTAATTTAAGAGAGGTAAAATCTTGTGTAAGTTTTTACCTCCTCACCGGCAGCAGCCAAAAGGGCTCGTTTGCAGGTGACCACAAGTCATTCATGCCTGCAATTTGAGCTCCTTTTATTACCTATGCTTTTAGTGGTTTGTACTGCTAAATTAGCTTTCGAACACTACTCAGCTTGAAAGCATGAGAAGCCCAGCACTTACACTTTAAACTGTTGTACCAGTTTTAATAAGTTATTCCCTAGTATTGCCATTTCGTTACTTGCTGTTGATGTTTGCTCAGTTGCAGCTGATGATTGCTCTGTCACTTGTTTAATATTAACAACGTTGCGGCTGATCTCATCTGCGACCACGGCTTGTTGTTCAGCGGCTGAGGCTATTTGCGCGTTCATATCATTAATTGCGCTGCTGTAGTCATTGATTGTTCGCAGGGTTTCACCTGTTTTACTCACTTTTTCAACAACTAAGTCTGTTTGTTGTTGGCTTTTGGTCATTACCTCAATGGCGGTTAATATTCCGGATTGAAACTTATCGATCATTTGTTCTATGTTGGTGGCCGACTCTTTAGTTCGTTGTGCTAAGGTTCTTACTTCATCAGCAACTACTGCAAAACCTCGGCCTTGCTCACCCGCTCTTGCGGCTTCAATGGCGGCATTTAATGCCAATAAGTTTGTTTGTTCAGATACGCCTTTAATAACATCTAATATGGTACTTATATTTTCGCTGTCGGCTTGTAGCTTTTCAATTGCAGAGGCGGATTGATTAATTTCTTTAGTAAGGTTATCAACCGCGTGAACTGTTTCGCTCACCATGCTTTCACCGGCTTTAGCATTATTATTTGAATCACTTGCTGAACTTGCTGCATTTTCTGCGCTATTTGCAACGTCTTGAATTGTTGCATTCATTTGCGTCATAGCGGTGGCAACTTGTTGCGTTTCATCATGCAGCTTTTTAACTGCTGCACTTGTGGTGTTACTAACTATTGAAAGCTCTTCGGAAGTTGATGCAACCTGAGTGGTTTCAGATGCCACTGAGGTTATTGTGGTGCGAATTTTAGCAACAAATTTATTAAATGCGCGGGCAACGTCGCCGGTTTCATCTTTTGATGAATCGTCGACTGTTACGGTTAAATCACCTTCGCCATCGGCAATATCGTTCATTCTATGTGAAAGGCGATTAAGTGCGCCGGTAATTCTCGAAGAGATAAAAATGGCAATAACAATACCTGCGATTAAGCCTACAAGGGTAATGACAAGCATTAAGCTATATGCAGAGGAGTGCCGTGCTTGAGCTTCTAACTCGTCATTTGCCATATCTTGTTCGATTGCATTTACTAAATTAGCCATTTGAGAAATGGCTAAATCGTTTAGCCTCCTGCCTTCATTTTTAGATAGGGCTATTGCTTTGTCGTTTAAATCAGCTCTTGCTAGATCACGAATTTGAAGATTTACCTCAATATATTCATCCCATGTCGCGGCAAATTCATCGAGTAAACGTTTGCCGTTGTCATTGACTAAATTGCGAAGAGTTGCACGTCGCTCTAGCATTTCATCTCGCGTTTGAGCTATGAAGTCGGCGTATTCATCCATGGCTGCTTTTGAGTCTGCCAAAATTATATTTTTTTCAGCTCGAGATACAGCTAAAGCGCCTTGATTGACTCTAGCTGCCAGTTTTACTTTTTCAGCTGAAACATTAATTATTTTACTCATCTGATCATTCATTATGGAAAGGTTATATATACCAATCCCAGCAGTAACAATTAGCATGATGATTATTAGGCTAAAACTCGCTAATAATTTTGCTTTAATTGAAGTGAAACCAATTTGATTTAAATTTGAGATCATTTTAAATTCCTTTTGGCAGTCCATTTATCGACTTGTATCTTTGAAAAATAACAGGTTCGTTGTAGCACTACTAATTAATAAACTGTAGAACAAAAATTTAATAAATAAAGGTTGGTTTTTAATCAGGTTAATTGTGTTATTTTTGATAGGCGAGAGAGTTATGAACTTTATTTATTATAATTCCCCGACTTTAATGATTAATATTTTATAAATTAAAGTGTGATTTTTTGGGTTGTTTTTTTATTAAATAGTTAGGTTTTCAAGACTACTTTTTAAATTATCACCGCTTAGGGCTAAACAGTGATAATTGAGAATGAAAAGTCAGCCAGCGAGTAAGGAATTGAGCTGACTTGACTGTATTTAACGTTTACTCTGCCGCATGGGGTAAAACAAATGAGAGTGTGGCTAAATGCTCGGTTTTATCAAATACATTTAAATTCGTGCTTTTTTCGTCGTAGATTGCGGCTATTACGTTTAAGCCTTGGTTACGCAATGGCAATGTGACCAAGCCGTCATCATTACTAACTATTGCTTCTTGATCTGGATCGTTTACTAAATCATTGATTACTTTAGCACCTTGAACAGCTTTACTATTGAAAGTTATGCGGTAACTAACCATAGCTCCTTTTTGATCTGAAAATTCTTCGCCTACAGGAAGAATTTGCAATTGCTGATTTTTAAGCGCAGGTATTTGGGCAAGCGGGCCACGTAAATGTACTGCGTACTTTTTAGTATGTTCGCTTAATAGTGCACTGGGGATTGCATCTCGACCTTTAGCAAACCATTCACCTTCCTTTGTTTTACTCCACAACCCATTATCGAGCATGCCAGTAACCGCATAAACGGTTTTATCATTTAGCAGCATCATAGGCCCTGACTCAACAAGCTTTACGTTTTGTTGTTGCCAGTTTTTGTTATAGCCAGTAATGCTTTTAATTTTATTTTGTCGTTTTACGGTATCTAAATCTTGTGCGCCTTCGCCATATATAAAGGCTAACTGTGATGAGCGCTCTGCAAACCATATTGCATGAGCCTGTGTTTGTTCGCTGTATACGCTTGATATTGAAGTGACTAATGCCATGCAGGCGAAAGGTAATATTTTCATTTTTTCTCTAAATTTTAGGAGGTATTTATTTTTCGATGTTGAATACGTTTAATTCAAAAAGAAAAAACAGCCTCTAATAACTTTGTAAAATTTGTTGCTGTAGGGTAGCTCTTTTTATTCTATTTGCAATATTATTGCAAATAACAATAATTACCATTTGTATTTCATGTTTATTTAATCGGCCTTACTAAAAAATTTTAGTAAAAACTTAACCGATTAAGCTTGCATGATATCTAAGAGATAGAATGAACTTAATAAATCGATACCAAATATCTGCCATATCAATTGCTATAAGTACCATTTTAGCGCCTTCTGTATACGCAGCTTCAGCGTCAGCTAACATAGAGAAAATAGCGGTTACGGGTGTTAGACAAGCTTTTCGTGGCGATGTGCCCTTAAGCGAGCAACCACAAAGTATTGAGTTTATATCAGCAGAAAGCCTCGATGACGCAGGAGTGACTACACTCACCGATATATTTGATCTAACGCCGAGTATTTCTGAACAAAATGATTTTGGTGGATTGTGGGAAAGCTTTGCAATACGTGGCTTAGTAGGCGATGAGAATATTCCTTCAGGCTTTTTAATTAATGGTTTTTCATCGGGTCGAAGTTTTAGCGGTACCCGCGATACCAGTAATATTGATTATGTAGAAGTGATGAAAGGGCCTGGCTCTGCTCTTTATGGTCGCTCTGAGCCTGGCGGTACTATTAATATCATCACTAAAAAGCCACAGTTTGAAGAACAAGGCTCTTTGAAAGTATCTGCAGGGAGCTGGCAGAGTTATCGCGCTGAAGGTGACTACACTAATGCTATTACCAATGAACTCGCTTTTAGAGTAAATGGTGCAATTGAAGACGGTGAGGGTTTTAGAGACTACCACGAAAATAAAAAAACGGTGATCACACCTTCAATTCTTTGGTTAATATCCGACACAACAAAATTAAATTATGAACTAGAGTATGTTGATCAGAGTGTGACGTTTGACCGTGGCATTGTTGCCCTAGACGGGAAGATAGACGCATTACCTATTGAAACGTTTTTAGGTGAGCCAAGCGATAAACCAACAGAGGTTGATGCGATTTCTCATCAACTGACTTTTGAGCATCAAATAGGGCAATGGTCACTTTTAAATGGGCTTAGCTATAGCGATTCTAAATTTATAAGCGAATCGAGTGATGCTGAACTCGCCCCTAGCAGGCAGGTTTATTTTACTGACGGCGAAACTTTAAGTCGGCAACATAACGAGCGTGATTTTCAAACTAAAAATATTTCAGCCCGCACCGAGCTAAGTGGTAGTGTTACTGCTGCTGGGTTTACCCATCATTTATTAATAGGTGCCGATGCCAGCAAGTTTGATTTTGATAAACTTTGGTATAGATATCGCCCTACGCTTGAAGATACGCGCTATGCCATTAATATGTATAACCCCGTGTATGGGCAAACAGCACCCGAAGGTTCACTTTTATTTAACAGCACTGAAGTACAGCACAGCTATGGGATTTATATTCAAGATCAAATCGACGTCACTGAGCAGTGGAAAGTACAAGTGGGCGGTCGTTATGATTGGTTTGATCAGCAAATAGATAATCATATTAATCAAAGTCAGTCTAAAAGCAATCAGAGTACATTTAGCCCACGAGTAGGCTTAGTGTATGCTTACTCAGACGATATACAGTATTACAGCAGTTACTCTGAAGGTTTTAGGCCAAACAGTGGTTACGATATAAATGGTGATGCATTTGAGCCAGAATCAACAACCTCTATTGAAGCGGGTGTTAAATTTAGCACCGATACCCTAAGTGGTAGCTTTACTGTATTTAGCGCCGAAAAAAGCAATATGTTGACCACAGATTTGCAAGCAGGCGTATCGACGGCGTTAGGTGAGGTAACTAGCGAAGGCGTTGAGTTTGATTTACACGGTTATATTACAGAGCGCACCTCATTTGATTTGGCCTATACCTACACCGATGCAAAAACAGCAAACGAAACGGTTAATACAGATTGGTGGGTAAAATTACCAAAAGGTAGCCCTTTACTCAATATTCCTAAACACAGTGCAAATGCACGTATTAAAAGAGAATTGAATGATTTAATCGATTTAAATGCAAGCGTTGGTATAGCTGTTCAGTATGAGGGGGAACGCTTAGGTGAAACCATAGACCCTACGTATTACTTACCTTCGTATACACTGGTGAACCTGTTCGCAACTTACAACGTTAATGAAGATGTGATTGTACAACTGAACATTAATAACGTACTGGATAAAGAATATTACTCAAATTCTTACTCTGCAATTTGGACTCAACCAGGTGAGCCAGTCAATTATAAACTGAGCTTAAAATATAACTTTTAACTTACCCTTGGGGCAGGCTTAAAGGTGCTTGCCCCATCACCTTACTCAGGCTGTGCTTCTGTTCCAAGTAAAGCGTCAATGTAGGCGAGTTCTTCGCTAAAAATACCACTGAAAAATGCATTCTGTTCAATTACTAAGGCGTCATTAGGTTGAGCTTTGTAGCTTTGCTGGCATCTGATAATTTCACGGGTTAACCACGAGCACTCATTGCTTGCAGTGTTTATAGCTGTTTTTAAAAAAGAGGGCCATTTGATTTTTTGTAAATTAAAGCGATAGAGCATTACAGCTATACGCCCATAGGCTTGTTGCTTTTGTGATGGTGGGTTACCACTTGTTACTATCTTACTGTTTAACAGCTTACTGCTAAACAGTGCTTGTTGCAGCGCGACTTGCTGTGGCTTACTTAAAAAAGTCGTTGTCATAATGCGTGAGTAGCCTTGGTTGCAATAGAAAATAGCATTTAATATTAAAGGCTAAGCAAGGCGTTTTACGACTCAAGCAGCACCGAAAAAATGCAGCAACAGTGATAACAAAGTTGGCCTGACTCTTTACTGAATTATCAAAATACAATTGTAATTGGTTAGATAGTTTTGAAGTATATTAGCATCAATATTTTAATATTAAGGCAGCCAATAACTGAATTAGGTAATTGACTAAGTAATTATAATTAAATAGGTTTTTAAAGGAATAAAGATGTTTTTATCATTTTTTAAAAATCTTTTATATTGTCATATCTAATAATTTACTAGGTCAAATCTATCACTCATCCGCAGAGACAGATGTTATTACTTAAGGTGTTTTATCATTTGAGTTATCAATCTGCGCTAGGTGTTACTGAGGAATAAGAGTTATTTACTTTGCCAAGTTGTGGCGTTATGCAGTAAGTCTTTTAAAGAAACTATGCCCAGATAAAGGGAGTAAATTTTCATTATCTAAACTTACATGTGCAAAAGCAGAACGCTATTTTAAACAAGAAAAAAGCTGAGTAGCATCTTGCGTTCAAACCTTTCTTAACCCTCAATACAGACAAAGTTCTCACTAAATCTATCATTGTAAAAATACAGTAATAATGAAAATCAGAACAAGCTGATTGCTTAGTAATTTAATAAAATGATGCTCTGAGGAAAGCTTACATTTGTTGTGTAATTTTTATAGTTTGTATTGGTGAAATATTTTCATTTCTTTCTTAATTATTGATTTTAAAAATATTTATAGGTGGTCTTTTTTTTGCTTGGTTATTGTTTTTTAACCCTATAAAAATATAGCAATCAAAAAATTATTTAAGGAAGAAAAGTTATGGCAGAGTCATTTAAGTATGCAAATAATAAAGGACATGCAGGAGAGCTTCATCAAAAAGCTAATAAAGACCATCCCGTAATGACAACCGCACAAGGTTGCCCTATCAGTGACAATCAAAATTCATTAAAAGCAGGTCAACGCGGACCAGGACTATTGGAAGATCATGTGTTACGAGAAAAGTTGTTTCACTTTGATCACGAGCGAATTCCTGAGCGAGTTGTTCACGCAAGAGGGTATGGAGCACATGGTTACTTTGAAACGTATGATGCTTTAGATGATTTGACTTCTGCTGATATTTTTCAACGTAAAGGTGAAAAAACACCTGTTTTTGCACGCTTTTCAACAGTGGCGGGTAATCAGGGCTCGCCTGATTTAGCACGTGATGTGCGAGGTTTTGCCGTTAAGTTTTATACGCAGGAAGGTAATTGGGATCTGGTAGGTAATAATATCCCAGTTTTTTTCATTCAAGACGCGATGAAGTTTCCCGATCTTATACATAGCGCAAAAGCAGAACCAGATCGTGGTTTCCCACAAGCGCAAACAGCACACGATAATTTTTGGGATTTTGTAAGTTTGTCGCCAGAATCCATGCACATGGTTATGTGGGCAATGTCAGATAGAGCTATCCCGCGCTCATTAAGGTTTATGGAAGGGTTTGGCGTTCATACTTTTAAGTTTATTAATGCACAAGGTGAAGAAAAATTTGTTAAGTTCCACTGGAAACCTAAAGGCGGTATGCAGTCAGTGGTTTGGAATGAGGCATTGAAATTAAATGGCGCTGATCCTGATTTTCATCGTCGTGATATGTGGGAATCAATTAATAATGGTGACTATCCGGAATGGGAGCTGGGCATTCAAGTATTTGATCAAAAATTTGCTGAAGAGTTCGAGTTCGATGTTTTTGATGCCACTAAACTGATACCCGAAGAGCAAGTACCAGTTAAAGTTATTGGTAAAATGGTACTCAATCGAGTCGTAGACAACTTCTTCGCAGAAACCGAACAGGTTGCATTTTGTACTCAAAATATAGTGCCTGGGCTTGATTTTACTCCCGATCCTTTATTGCAAGGCCGTAATTTTTCTTACCTAGATACACAAACCAAACGCCTAGGTGGGCCTAATTTCACACAAATTCCTATTAATGCACCAAAATGCCCGATGAGACATTTTCTTCAAGATGGCCACATGGCAATGCAGAACCCCAAAGGCCGGGTTAATTACGAACCTAATTCATTCAGCGGGGGTGAAAACAACCCGCGAGAGTGCCCTGTACACGGATTCAAAAGCTCAGAATCTGAAACTGACGGGGGTAAATTACGCTATCGCTCAGAAACATTTAGTGATCACTATAGCCAAGCGCGCCAATTCTATTTAAGTCAAACTGACATTGAGCAAACGCATATTCAAGATGCTTTGATTTTTGAGTTATCTAAAGTAGAGCATTTACGTATCAGAGAACGCGTGGTTTCTCATCTGTTAAACATTGATAACAAGCTTGCTGAGCAAGTTGCATTGGGTTTAGGTTTACAAACTATGCCAGATGCCGCAGAAGCTGCGCTTGATACCCGTCAAGATTTACCAGTATCTGATGCGCTAAGTATTTTAAAAAATGCGCCCAATACATTTAAAGGCAGGAAGCTTGGTATATTAGTAAGTGATGGTTTTGATGCAGAAACCTTTAATTTATTAACACAAAGCCTTAAAGAGGAAGGTGCAAGTCATGAAGTTATTGCGGCTCAAGTTGGTGGTGCTAAAAATAGTAATGGCGAGATTGTTGAGGCCGATCAAGTGATTAATGGCGGTCCTTCGGTGCTTTACGACGCAATAGTTCTGCTTACCACTAATGAAGGCGCTAAAAAGTTTGCTGAAATACCGGAGGCGAAAGATTTTGTCAGTGATGCTTATGCACATATGAAGTATATCGGCTTTAGTGATAAAGCAACTCCTTTAATCGAGGCTACGGGTTTAAATGGACAGCTTGATGATGGCTGGTTGGATTTAAATAAAATTTCCGCAAGTGAGTTTGTCTCAAAAATTCGTAATCTTAGGTATTGGAGCCGATAAATCGCATAAATTGGGGCTAGTGAGAACTAGCCCTTGTTATTGATGGCACCGTTTGATTTGAGGATTACAAAAATTTAAAGGAATAAAATGAAACTAATTTATGTCGATGATAACTTGCCGGGTATTACTCGAAAGAGGCATGAAAACCAATGGGTTTATTATGATCCTGCAGGAAAGAAAATACATGATAAAGATGAAATAGAGCGGTTAGACAGTCTCGCTTTTCCCCCCGCATACAAAGATGTATGGTTATGCCCAGAAGAAAATGGGCATATTTTAGCTACTGGCTACGACAACAAAGACCGCAAGCAATACTTTTATCATCCCGAGTTTAGGGAGCAGCAAGAGCTTAAAAAGTTTGAAGCATGTGTTTTATTTGGAAATAAACTGCCTTTGTTAAGAGCAAAACTATCGGAATATTTGCGAGGTAATGAACTTGATTGCCAGCGCACAATTGCAGCCGTTGTACGTTTAATGGACCTTGGAGCTCTGCGCGTTGGTTCTAAAAAAAATGCCAAACATAACAATAGTTTTGGTGCTACGACATTACGTAGCCGGCATGCAAAACTAACGGGTAAAAATATTCGCTTAAAGTATAAAGCAAAATCCGGTAAGCAAAGAGAAGTGAATATAACAGATAAAGTGCTTAGCTCTATCATACAGCAGTTGCAAGATTTGCCTGGGCAGAGCTTATTCCAATATATCGATGAAGGCGAGTGTTGTGATGTTACCTCCAAAGAAGTGAATGAGTTTATTCAAAGTGTTATGGGTGAGCAGTTTAGTGCAAAACATTTTAGAACATGGCGGGCCAGTGTTTTGGCATTTGAAGTCTTACATAAATCAAACGGCCAGCTTTCGCTTAAAGATATGTTAGATAGCGTTTCAAGTAATTTAGGGAATACCCCAGCAATAGCTCGTAATTCATATATTCATCCAAAGTTGATTGAGCTGTGTAAAGGAGGTAAGGAAGCTCTAAAGGACTTTAATAACTTAGACAAACTACCCCGTAAGACTAAGTACCTAAGTCGCTATGAGCGTGGGTTGTTGATATTTTTAGAAGAGCAAAGCTAATAACGTTAATCTCTTTGTAATTCTACTCATATTTCAATCGCTTGAGTTATACCTATGTGTGTGAACTTTTTACAACTTCTAGCAACTTTTACTTTAAAACGTAGAGTTCTACTTTGCTTTTTTTATTTATCTTTCTGATTTTAAAGGATTAAAACTTTGGTTTGAATGTTGCTAATTACTAAGCGTACTTTCTTAAACAAATAAAGGAGTTATTATGAGTACTGTTATTACTGGGTTATTCGATAATGCATCACAAGCAACATTAGCCATTTATAGATTAGAAGCTTTAGGTGTAAGTGAGGCGGATATAAGCATTGTTGCTAACGACTCGTATACAAAGGAAGACTTTGCTGTAGATGAAGGTACCAAAGCTTCAGAGGGCGGTTTGCTGGGCGCTGCATCTGGTGGCGTGTTAGCGGCAATTATTGGTGGTTTTACCGCTGTTGGTGCAGTCGCTTCGGGTGGTGCAGGCTTATTAGTCGCAGGTCCTTTGGTTTCAGCACTTGCAGCTGGTGGCGCCGGTGCTGCCGTTGGTGGGACTCTCGGTGCAGCAATCGGCGCATTTATTCCAGAACATGAAATTAAGTATTATGAAGACGCAATTGAGAAGGGTTCAATACTCGTCGGTGTTAAATATAACAGCGATAACAAAAATAGTATTGAAGAAATTCTTGATAATGCTGGTGCAAGCAAGGTTTCAAAAGCGTAATATTTCAGGATGCACTATAAGTATCTAAAAAGTATAAAGGTGGAACTGCGTTCCATCTTTTTACGCGTTTGATTTTTAAAACTACCTGAGCTTAGTATATTAATCTATATGGGAACCAATGAATTATTTAGCCCACCTTTATTTAGCAAAGCCTACGGCTGATTCTCATTTTGGCAACTTACTGGGAGATTTTGGTGGTCAACGACAGCTAACATACATACCGACAAGTGTTAAAAGTGCGCTAGATAACCATTATTTAGTGGATAAATTTACTGATGCACATCCTTTAGTTAAAGAAGCTAAACAGCTTTTTTCATCCAAGCGCAGGCGCTTTGCAGGCGTGGCTGTTGATGTGGTGTTTGATCATTTTCTGATTCAGCATTGGCAGCAGTTTAATAACCAATCACTGATTGATTTTAAGCAAACCAGTTATGCGCTTTTGGATAAGCGTATACCTGTAATGCCTACACGAATGCAACGTGTAGTAACCAGTATGACACAAAACGATTGGTTTAAAGAGTATGAAAGCGTTGATGGGGTTGGGCGGGCGCTTGATAATATTGCTAAACGGGTTCGCTTTACTAATAATTTTGCAGGCACCGCTGAAGATATAACCCGACATTATAGTGAGCTAGATGGACTGTTTTTAGCGTTTTTTCCTGAGCTAATTGAACACGTTAATAAGTTTAATCTGGAGAGCGCACCAAAGTAGAGTGCGCTTACAAAATAAGTGGTTTAGTCGTCTGGTCCTTTTATGGTAAATACTAAATGTTTACGCATATCTTTTAAAATTACGCCTTTTTTAAGCATTGCACCGCTTAAGCGCTTTTGCCATTTTAATAACTCAGGCTCTGCCGCAGTTAGTGCCTGTTGGTTTTCAAACTGAAAACACATTAGTAAAGAGCCCGGAAATAAATGATATTCCACATCAAACCAGCACTGCAGCATACCTGGAATTTCAGCACGGCCTTGCTCTTCTATTTTGTCAGCAACATTGAGGACGAGTGCTTGTTGTTTAACTTGCACAGCAGATAGTTTTTTCATGGGAGAAGATCCAATTTAGAGGCTAAGAATACAGCCGGAATAATGCATTATACCCAAGCTTTCAGGGTGATAACAATGTTAGCCATACTTTAAATTAGATGGCTCATAGTGAAGACTGATTGTGGTTAGTTTAGTAGTTCAATCGGTTTGAATACACTATTTATCAAGGGAAATTATGAATCATATAGTTGTTTTTTTAGTTATTATTTTTATGCTGTCAGGGTGCTCTGAAGAGCAAGTTCCTGAGCAAAAATTAAAACCTGTTTCTGCCATTGAGTTAAAAAAAACTAACTCGTTTGATAGTCGTATTTTGTCAGGTGTTATTCAACCTGCAGATACAACGACCTTAACATTTGAGGTTAGCGGAAAGGTTGAAGACGTTTTTTTTGATATTGGTGAAGCTTTTGATAAAGGTGAGCCCCTCGCCAAACTAGAACAAACAAAGTATTTATTGGCAGTGCAGGAGGCCAAAGGACAGGTCTCTAATGCAAAGGCTACGATGCTAAATGTTAAGCAGGATTTTGAACGTAAAGCGTCACTGGTTGATGATGGTGCGGTGTCTGGCGCGCAATACGATGCTGCAAAGTCTCAATATGAGAGCGCCAAGGATAAAGTCGATATTGCTCAAGTGCGATTAGCGATGGCAAAAGAAAAGTTAAAAGATACTACATTGATCGCGCCCTATGCTGGGACTATCTCAAAACGTAATATTGAACCTTCGCAACAAGTTAGCCCTAATATCTCGGCACTTTTAATCCAAGGTAAAGAAAGTTTTGAAGTCTCAGCGCTTGCGCCTGAAGGGCTTCTCTCCTCGTTAACTATTGATAAACCGGCAAAGGTAACTATTTCAGCTTTAGATAAATCGTTGAATGCTAAAATTAAAGAAATTGGCTCAGCTGCTCAAGGAGCGAATGCTTTTCCTATTATTTTAAAAATCTCAGCTAATGATATCGCAGGTATCAGAACGGGTATGAGTGCAGAAGTGCAATTTAAACAACAGCAGGGAGAAAGCGATGGTTTTATGGTGCCTGTAAGTGCAATCATGGCAAAAGAAAATAACCAACACTTTGTTTTTAAACTGATAACAACAGCGCAAGCTGACTCACAACAAGCTGGCTACGTTTTACAAAAAACAACAGTGGATGTAATGAAATTTTTTGCGCAAAAAGCGCAAATTAAAGGAGATTTAAAAGAGGGGGAACAAATTGTTAACGCGGGAATGGCTTTTTTACACGATGGGCAAAAAGTAACGCTTATCGAAGGCGAAATTAAGCGACTTAACCCATAACCCGTGACGGAGATTTAAAACAATGAAGATCCCTACTATTTCAGAGCTTGCTCTTGATCATAATCGCCTTATGTTAGCTATTGTTTTTGGCCTTATGTTATTTGGCGCCTTTAGTTATTATCAACTACCAAAGCAAGAAGACCCTAAAATAAAAATTCGCGAAGCTGTTGTCACAACAGCTTATCCGGGGATGAGCGCGAAAAAAGTAGAGTTGTTGATCACTAAAACACTCGAAGAAGCTATTCGTGAAATGCCCAGTATTGCCGAAATTCGCTCAGTATCTATTCCTGGTCGTTCTATTATTCACGCTGAGCTTAAGCAAAGTGTTGAGCAAAGTGAGTTTGATCAACAATGGGATAAACTGCGCGATCAAATAAACGCAGTGCGTGATGACTTACCCAATGGGACATTGCCTTATGTAGTAAACGATGATTTTGGTGATGTTGCCGTATTAACAGTGGCACTTATTGCTGATCCTGCCTACAGTATGGGCGATCGCCAAGATGTGGCGCAACACATTGCTGATATGCTGCATCAAGTTGAGGGCACTAAAAAAATTGATATTTTGGGCATTCAACAAGAGCGTATTTTTATTGAAATTGAAAATGCTAAGCTCGCTCAACTGGGTATTGCACCTGAACAATTAATTGCCGCTTTGAAAAACCAAAATATTATACGCCCTAGTGGGGTTATTGACGCCAATGGCAAAAACTTTATTATTCAACCTTCAGGAAATTACCAAAACCTTGCCGATATTAGAAATACACTTATCAGTGTGCCTAACCAGCCTGAAACAATATTGTTGCGCGATATTGCTAAAATAAGCCGTAAAGTGGTCGATCCCCCATCAAGAACAAGTTATTACAATAATCGCCAAGCCATTATTTTTGCCATATCTAAGGATGAACAAGCGGATGTGCTTAAGTTCACTCCTAAAATAGAAGCGAT
Source organism: Pseudoalteromonas sp. 2CM39R (assembly GCF_023161845.1). Lineage (NCBI taxonomy): Bacteria > Pseudomonadati > Pseudomonadota > Gammaproteobacteria > Alteromonadales > Pseudoalteromonadaceae > Pseudoalteromonas > Pseudoalteromonas sp. 2CM39R. Next base: position 49,174 of record NZ_JALNTM010000006.1, on the reverse strand, counting down.
GACAGCTCAAATTAACCAAACTATTCCTGCAGGCTATCAATTAAAAAATATTACGCGCCAAGCCGATGTGGTTGAAGATGCAGTATTTGGTGTGACTTTTAGTGTTTTGCAAACCATCGTTATAGTATCAATTGTGGTAGTGATGTTTTTAGGCTTACGCACTGGTCTGATTGTGGGCTCGATTGTGCCAGCAGCGATTTTAATCACGCTTTCAGTTATGAACTTTATGGGTATTCCATTAGAGCGTATGTCGCTAGCTACTTTAATTATTGCGCTTGGTCTTTTGGTTGATGATGGCATAATAATGGCTGAAGATTTTAAAAAGCGTATCGAAGATGGCGAAACGCGTGATACAGCTGTACGTAATACCTCCGGCACTCTTGCGATACCGTCTTTAACTTCATCATTAACAACTATTCTTGTGTTTTTACCTCTTATGTTGGCACAAAGTAGTGCCGGTGAATATACGCGCTCGATCTCCTTGGTGGTGCTAATTGCATTACTTACTTCTTGGGCGCTAAGCCTGACATTTACTACTTATTTATGTCATCGCTTTGTTAAAAAAGAAACGAGGCAAAAGCAAAATATTGTTCGACGTAAAATTAATCGCTTTTTTGATAGCCTCACCCCGGTTTACGAAAAAGCATTACGACAAATTATGCGTGCGCGTATTGCGTTTGTTGTTGTTATTTTAGGACTATTTTTGGCAGGGGGCTGGGCTATGAGTCTAGTGCCTGCAAAGTTTTTTCCAGATTCTGACCGAGCACAAATTTTAGTGTACCTTGATATGCCAGCGGGTACTTCAATGCGTAAAACTGACGCAGCGGTGCAGGCTATTTCAAAAAAATTGGATGATAAAGAACACTTTCCACATATTGAAAAATATGCGGCCTATGCTGGATTTGGTGGTCCTCGGTTTGTTTTATCACTTACACCTATCGACCCCGAACCTTCAAAAGCATTTTTTATGATTGATGTAGGTGAACGAAAGTTCGCCGATCCTACATTAAAGAGAGTGCGAGAGATGTTTGCTCAAGATTTCCCTGGTGTGATGGGGCGTGTTACGAAAATGTTCTTAGGGCCATCTGATTCTTCACTAATAGAGATTCAAGTTAAAGGTCCTGATAGTGATTATATTTATTCTGTTAGCGATGAAATTAAAACTTTGTTGCGAAATGTAGATGGCACGTTTGATATTAAAAGCGATTGGGAAAACCGCATTACGACACTTAAACTTGAGGTTAATCAGCAAAATGCTCGTCGTGCCGGAATTAGCTCAAATGATGTTGCCCAAGCGTTAGAAACCTATTTTTCTGGACGCATAATATCCGAGTTTCGTGAAGGTGATGATATATTCCCTATTGTATTAAGGGCACAAGACAGGGAGCGTTACGATTTAGATCGGATCAATAGTGTAAGTATTTATTCTTCTGCTAGAGGCGTCAGTGTTCCTTTAATGCAAGTGGCCGAGATTCGCTATGAAACGCAGTTTGCCCGCATTGCGCGTGAAAATTTATTTCGTACCGTAACGGTACAAGCTAAAAATCAAATTATGTCGGCGCAAAGTATGGTGCCCTTACTTGAAGAGAAGCTTGCTAAAATAAAAGAAAAATTACCACCTGGATATAAAATTGAATACGACGGGGTGATTGGAGACTCCGCGGAATCGCAAGCTGCTATTTTAGCTAATTTACCGCTGTGTATTGCCATTATGGTGTTTATTATTATTGCGCAGTTTCGCTCTTACCGTGCAACCAGTATTGTATTTTTAACCGTACCCCTAATTATTATTGGTGCTGCTTTTGGTTTGTTGGTTATGCAAGCAAACTTTGGGTTTATGGTTATTTTAGGTTTATATGCGCTTGCCGGTATTATCATTAATAATGCGGTGATTTTAATAGACCGAATAAATATTGAACGTAAACAGATAGAGTACTCAGAGCAACAAACCGCAGAGCAGTCTAATCAACAAAACTTTGAGGCGGTAATCAATGCTTCTTTAAGGCGTTTACGCCCTATTTTGATGTCTACTTGCACAACGATAATAGGCTTAATGCCACTTATTTTATCTAAAGATGTTTTGTTTTATGGTCAAGCAAGTACTATTGCGTTTGGTCTTGCAATGGGAACAATTTTAACATTAGGATTTGTTCCTGTTGTGTATACGTTTTTCTTTAAAATAAAGCCAGTTAAATCAGATAAACATCAAACCCAGCGTGAGTCAGAGCAGGCTTAATATGAAGGGCAGATAATAAGTTTTATCCCTATTTAGTGGCAATTTTAGCCTCTAAATAGGCCTGTTTTACTCATGCTTTATTTGTTTAGATAAAAACAAGTTAGTAACGTCTGCGACTTTGATTAACGACTCTTTATCAGCATGGCTCCAAGTTACCTTTGAGCCTACACTTTCACAACAAATAACACCTAATGGTTTGCTATCAAGTATATAGATGTAATCAAGTAAAGAATAAATATTGAGCGGCTCAAAGTAAGAGTGAGAGAATGGCTTGGTTACTTCGTTATTTCTGGCGTCGGAGGCGTCGAGTACTTGATTGGTTAAAATATAGTTGAAATAAGCAGGGGAGTTTTCTGTGTATAGAACAGTTCCATTTGAAACAACATCATTTTCATCAAGGCAAGCTAAGCAATTTAATGCACTGTAATCTTTATTAAATAACCACAGACTGACTCGATTAGCATTGGGAATAAGCGCTTTTAACTCTTTGCATATTTGCTTTAGTTTCCTGTTACTAGAAACATTAGGATCGCTAATTTTTACTGCTAAGTTTTTTAAGTTGAGGTTTTTAGGATTATAAACATTGAGTAAGCTATTGAGCTTAGCTTTATCAAACGGTTTAGTTAAGTAGCCATCCATACCAATACCTAAATAATGCTCAATGTCTTGTTTTAGGGTATTTGCTGTCATAGCTATAATTGGAACTGTTTTACCTGCAGGGAGTGCTCTAATAGCCTGTGTGGCTTTTATGCCATCCATTTCAGGCATTTGTATATCCATGAAAATTAAGTCTACCGAGTGCTCTTTGAAGTACTTAACACATTCTTTACCATCCTCTGCGATAATTAAATTAGCATTATGTGCTTTGAGCATTTTAACGATAATAAGCTGATTTATTTTATTATCTTCGGCAATTAATACAGTACAACCTTTCAGGTTTGTTATATCAGAGCCCTGCTTTGCTACTGATGGTAATAAAGCAAGCTCAAAGCTTTGCTCATAGGTAAATGTGGAGCCCTTACCTATTTTGCTGGTAAAGCTAAGCTTCCCCTGCATTAATTCACTTAAGCGAGCACAAATTGATAAGCCTAAACCTGTACCCCCATATTCTCTTGAAGTTGATGAGTCTGCCTGATGAAACTCTTTAAATAAATGTTCTTGAACAGTCTCATTAATGCCAAGGCCTGTATCAATAACTTCAAATTTGAGTAATTGTGTTTGCAATGTACTGCTTTTAATACTTACTTTGAGTTCGACTTGGCCAGTTTTGGTAAATTTAATCGCATTTGAGCATAGGTTATTTAAAATTTGCGAAACCCGAAGAGGATCGCCTTTTAAATTCTCTGCTATTTTAGGATCTACCGACTTAATAAGTTTTATACCTTTAGCAGACGCTTGCTGTAACTGGGGTTTTATTACATCGCTAATAACGTCATTAAGATTGAAGTTGATATGTTCAATCTCTAATTTACCAGCCTCAATTTTAGAAAAGTCTAAAATATCGTTTACAATATTTGATAAGTAATGTGCTGACTTTAATATACTTTTTAAGGTGTTATCTTTTTCCTCTGTTGTGCCTTCTGATATGGCAAACTCAGCTAAATTTAAAATCCCATGTAATGGGGTTCTCAACTCATGAGTCATATTTGCTAAAAATTTACTTTTTGTGTTGTTGGCTGTATCAGCTTCTTCTTTTAACTTTTCTAGTTCTTTATTGTGTGCTTTTTGTTTTTCTAATGCCATCACTAGCTTTTTATTATTAAGTCTAAGCTCTAATTGCGCAATAACTTCTTTGCTCAAAACCGTGAGTGCATTTATCTGTTTGCTTGAGAGCTTTTTTGGCTTATCGCTAATAACACATAACGTACCAATAGCATTGCCTCTAGGAGTTATAAGAGGTGCACCTGCATAAAAGCGAATATTTGGGTCGTTTGTAACCAAGGGATTATCGTGAAAGCGGGTATCAGTAAGTGCATTTTGAACTTCGAACACTTGGTTTTCTAAAATTGCGTGAGAACAAAACGAGATATCCCGTGCGGTTTCGTCTACATCAATACCTTGCTTTGATTTAAACCATTGCCTGTCGGGAGCAACAAGACTTATTAGTGAGATTGGCGTTTCACAAATATCAGATGCAAGCAGGGTTAAGTCGTCAAAGGATTTCTCAGCTTCAGTGTCTAAAACGTCATACTCATATAGGTCTTTTAGCCGTGATAGTTCATCTTCAGGTGTTGACGCTTTTATCATTATGTAACCTTGTTTTTGATATGCCTAACAATGAGTAATTGAATAAAAATAATAATGGATGCGCGAGCGTAAAATGCAATTAAATTATTATGCTCAAGTAGTTAGCTTATATGACCTTAACAGTTTTTGCTAATTGATTTAAAACTGCTCAATCAACAATTCTATTACGGCCTTTCGTTTTTGCCTCGTATAAATAGTCATCAACATATTTTAAGCTGTTTTGTAAGCTGATAGAACCATCATGAGTAAGTAGCCCAATACTTACCGTAAAGCTAATATTAAAATTGCGATAGTAAACTTTATGTTCATTTACTGCGTGTTTTATTCGCTCAGCGGCTTGCTTGGCTTCTGCTTTGTTTGTGTTGGGCATAATAATTAAAAACTCTTCACCGCCCAGGCGAAATACAAAATCTTGCTTTCTGGTTAAAGCGCGTAATGTATTGGTAAGCTCTTTTAAGCTTAAATCGCCAGCTTCGTGACCATAGTTATCATTTATTGCTTTAAAATGGTCTATGTCGAGCATTAATAACGAAATATAGGTATTTTTATTCTGCGTTTTTAATAGCTCATCGCTGAGTGTTCTGTATAAAGTCCGTCTATTTAAACAGCCTGTAAGTGGGTCTATATTGGCTTGTTTTTCTAGCTCTTGATTAAGAGAAGAGAGCTCTTGAGTACGCGCCTGAATACGCTGCTCTAAACTGGTATTAAGCGCGATCAGTTTGTGTTCTATGTTTATTTCTTTGGTTACGTCGTTTTGAACAGCAAAATAATAAGCTACTTTTCCATCTCTAAAAATGGGTGATATGGCCAGTTCATTCCAATAAGGGTCGCCACTTTTTGTGTAGTTTAAAATTCGTGTAGTTATGGGGAGCCCTTTTTTAAGATGAATTTTGAGTTGCTCTATTGTGTTGGCATCAGTTTTTTCACCTTGTAAAATAGAGCCAAGCTTTTTACCTTCTACTTGATTCAGTGGGTAGCCTGTAATTCTTTCAAATGAGCCATTTACCCAAATAACACGCTTGTCTTTATCGGCAATCACCATTCCTACTGTGGTTTCTTTGAGTGCAGTAACTAAAAAGTCCCGCTCCAGAGCTATTTTTTCACTCCCTGATATGTCTTGAAAAATGCCATATAGCTTCGTGATTTCACCGTTTAAATCTCTCGATACATTGCCGCTTGATATTACAGTGCGCTCTTGTAGATCGTCGTCTACAACACGAAGCTTTATACAACTCCATTCTTGTCCGCATGCAAGAGCTTGCTCGACCGCATCTGTTATTTTGGATTTGTCATCTTCATGATAAAAATTTATTGCAGTATCTAGTTGAGGGGAATAGTTACTCGGTGAAACACCATGAATGGTATAAATTTCATCGGTCCAAAATAATTGGTTAGTTTTACAGTCGAGTTGCCAATAGCCTACCTTTAAAACTTCGCCGGCATTTTCTATGATGGTTTGTAATTCGTTATTGCTAATAACAGACGACACTTGGGCAAAGTGCTGGTTAAAAACTAAAACCATATGTTGGTGTTGGTTTTGCTGCACGCTGTGTAAGCAACAATTTAGTTTAATGGAGTAATCGGTTGCTAATGTTAGTTCAATATCAAATTGGTCTAACTCATTATGTTGCGATTTTAGTGCGAGAATTTGTTGTTGTAATAGAGCTTTGCTTTCAGTAGTACTACAGCCATAAAGGCTTTCAATGGTGGGTACTTTTTTAGCTGCAACATTTAGCTCTGACCACCTTGGAGAAAGATAACTAAGCTGATTATTATTATCAAATACCATTAAAAGAAAATTACACTTTTCTAGCAGCGCAATATTTATGTCTTTAATATCCATAAGCTCCCTACATATGAAAAGTATTACAACAATAAGGTTGAGTATAGACACCTTCTTTTATTTTTTTCAGTTCAAGACAGTCTTAATAGTGGTCAGAATTCTTACTAAAAGTGTATTTCAGGTTTGTTTTTATCACTTTCCTGATAAGGTATTGGTTGTATAACAATATTTTAACGTTATTTCGTTGTTGTTAACGCAGAACGAATCACTGGAGAGTTTAATGAGCATATTTCGATTGAGTGTTGTTACCTCGTTTTTTTTCGCTGCTAATCTCTGTGCTACTAGTGCACATGCAAATACTAAAGTAATTCATGCAGGAGAGTTATTGGCTATTCCCGGAGAAAAACCACAACAAAAACAAACTATAGTAATAGAAAATGGCAAAGTACTCTCGGTATCTGCGGGTTTTTTACCCATCACTCGTTTTGGCGATGATGCTCAGTTAATCGATTTATCGACCCGCTTTGTTATGCCAGGGCTTATGGATATGCATGTGCATTTACAAGGTGAGCTTGGGCCAAATAACAAAAAAGAGTTGGTGGAAATGTCTGATGCAGATGTAGCAATGCGCAGTGTGCATTTTGCTAACAAAACTCTTATGGCGGGCTTTACTACTGTGCGTGATGTGGGAAGTCAAAGCGAGCAAATGTATGCATTACGTAAAGGCGTAGAAAATGGCTGGGTTGATGGGCCGCGTATTATTGCTGGTGCTGGCGTTACTATTACTGGCGGACACTTAGATGTTGATGGTATGAGCCCTGATTTACTCACCATAAAAACACCGCCAACAGTGTGTGATGGTGCTATTGAATGCCGTAAAAAAACTCGCTATGCAATTAAATACGGGGCTGATTTAATTAAAGTTGCTTCTACCGGTGGCGTGCTTTCGGATACTACTACGGGCACAGGGCAGCAAATGCAAGACGATGAACTTAAAGCTGTAGTTGATACAGCGCATGGTTTAGGGCGAAAAGTAGCTAGTCATGCGCATGCCGCTCAAGGTATTAATGCAGCATTACGTGCGGGCGTTGATAGCATAGAGCACGGTAGTTACACCGATGATGAAGGCATTAAATTATTTAAAGAAACAGGGGCTTATTTAGTCCCTACTTTGCTTGCTGGGTACACCGTAGTTGGGTTAGCAAAAAACAGTGACTTTATGTCTGCGCCAATTAAAAGCAAAGCAATTAGGGTAGGGGGCGATATGCTCAACAATTTTACTAAGGCTTATAAGGCCGGGGTAAACATTGCATTTGGTACCGACAGTGGCGTATCTAAGCACGGCATTAACGCAAAAGAAGCGGTATTAATGCATCAAGCAGGTATGACACCTGCTGATATTTTAAAATCGGCAACCGTCAATGCTGCTGATTTAATTGATATGAGCCAGCGCTTGGGCACCATAGAGCCTGGTAAGTTTGCTGATATTATTGCTTTGGACACCAGCCCACTTAGCGATATTAGCGCTTTAATGGATGTCGATTTTGTAATGAAAGAAGGCACGATTTTTAAACACCAATAAATACCCTATTTATTTTATTAATAATGACGCAATAACGCTGGTAGGTCGTATTATAATTTTTATAAATGGCTGCTGGCGTTTTTTTGGTCATACCGCTTTTAAGGTTATAAAAGGAAGTCTTTTATTTTGAAGAGCTTAATAGTTTTATTTTTAGTTGTATGGCCTTTTTTGGTTAATGCCAACGCGCAGACAATTGAATTTCCTGATGTAAATAATAATGTGGCATACGCAAGTGTGGCTTCATTGGGATTTAACCCTGCGGATGAAAAAATAGCATATGGGGATAATGAATCGCAGTTCGCATTACTTTGGCGCGCAAAACAAATACAGCCGCAAAACCCGTTAGTTATTTTACTTCATGGTGGTTGTTGGCTAAGTGCATACGATATTAAACATACCTACGCGTTAAGTACGGGGCTTGCACAAGCTGGTTTTAACGTATGGTCTTTAGAGTATAGAAGAAGCGGCGCAAGCGGTGGTGGCTGGCCTACAACGTTTAATGATGTAAAAGCCGGAATTTTAGCGGTAAGTAAATATAATAATGGCGAGTTTAAATTAGCTGACTCGGTTGCGGTAGGACACTCCGCTGGTGGGCATTTAGCTCTGCTTGCTGGTGGTGAAATTGATCAGCTCAAAGGGGTTATTGGCTTAGCCCCTATTACTGATATAAAAGCGTATGCACGCGGTAATAACAGCTGTCAAAAAGTGACAAAGGATTTTATGCAAGGTATGCCAACTGATAAACCCAAGGCTTACACGCAAGCTAACCCGAGCGAGCAGTCGCTTCATCCGCAGAGTATTATTTTACAAGGTGATCAAGATACCATCGTGCCTGCTTTTAATTTAGAGCAGCTTAAACGACCTGTGGTTATGCTAGATGGTGTGGGGCATTTTGATTGGATCCACCCAGGTTCTGAGGCATTTAAGACACTAATACAAAATTTGAATGAGAAGTAATAATGATTTTTAATGAGATTGTAGCGCTTGATAAAGCCGATCCGCTGGCTAATAAACGTGATGAATTTGATTTACCCGCAGACACTATTTATCTTGATGGTAACTCATTAGGGGCTTTGCCTAAAGCCGTAAAATCGCGCGTAGCTGAGGTGGTAAGTCAGCAATGGGGTAGCCATTTAATTAGAAGTTGGAATGATCACCAATGGATTGATTTACCAACTCAGGTAGGAGAGAAAATAGCGCCGATTATTGGCGCATCAAAAGGCCAAGTGATTTGTTGTGACTCGATTTCAGTTAACTTATTTAAACTGTTAAGTAGTGCATTATCGTTAAACCCTGAGCGAAATGTGGTGTTATCCACCGAGGATAACTTTCCTACTGACTTATACATGGTACAGGGGCTAAGTGAGCTATTAGGCCCCGACTTATGTCAGCTTAAATTAGTGGCAGAGCAAAGTATTGAGCAAAACCTTAATGATTCAGTGGCTGTGTTGCTATTAACGCAGGTCAACTTTAGAACCGGTCAGTTGCTGGATATGCAAAAGCTTACCCAGTTAGCCCACGAGAAAGGCATTTTGGTGATATGGGATCTAGCCCATAGTGCGGGAGCTTTACCGGTTGAACTTGATAACTGTAATGCTGATTTTGCCGTTGGCTGTGGCTATAAATACTTAAACGGTGGCCCAGGCTCACCTGCATTTTTATATGTGGCTAAACGCCACCAAGCTGCTGTAAAGCAACCCTTATCAGGTTGGATGGGTCATGCCAAACCATTTGCTTTTGATGCAATATATCAAGGTGCTGATACTATAAATCAGTATTTATGCGGTACACCCAGTGTGATTGCGATGAGTGCTTTAGATGCTGCGCTTGATGTATGGCAAGACGTAGACATTTCTCAAGTAAGAGAAAAGTCGATTGCACTTGCTGACGTATTTATTAAATTAGTACAAACACATTCATGCTTAAGTGATTTACGCTTATGTTCTACTGAGGATTCGAGCCAAAGAGGCAGCCAACTAGCATTTTCACATACCGATGCGTTTGCTATATGCCAAGCGTTAATTGAAAAAGGGGTAATTGCAGATTTTCGTGCGCCTAATATTTTACGTTTTGGTTTTACACCTCTTTACACCTCGTTTGAAGAGATTTGGCAGGCAGCAACTATTTTAGCTGAGGTAGTTAAAAGCCAGCTATATACCCAGCCACGTTTTAATTTAGCGGGTAAAGTGACGTAACTTTATGATGAGTCATTTTTATAATGGCTCATAGCGTTTCTCAAGTTAAAAAAGGCATAGCGTTAGCAGAATCACTAGCAGCGCCTTTAGGTTATTATTGCTCCTTTTCTAGATGAAAGTAATTAAGTTGTACTCTCATCTCGGTAGCTTGTTCTGCCATTTGACGCGCAGCCGCCATTGTTTCTTCTGTAATCGCTGAGTTAGCCTGAGTTAGCCCCGTTAACCGTTGTACAACAAGATTAACCTCTTTAATTGCTTGCTCTTGTGCGGAGGTTGAGTGCGCTATATGTATTATATTTTTACTAACATCGCTAACAGCTTGCATTATGTGTTTTAGTTTTTTCCCTGAGGTGTCGGCTAATTCAGTTCCAAGTGCTATTTTTTGATTACTGTTTACAATAATACTCTTTATTTGCTTTGCTGACTTAGCACTACGCCCCGCTAAATCACCGACTTCATTAGCGACTACAGCAAAGCCTCTTCCGTGGTCGCCAGCCCTAGCTGCTTCTACGGCGGCATTAAGTGATAGCAAGTTAGTTTGAAAAGCGAGGTTGTCAATAACCGAAAGTATTTCGTTAATGTCTTTACTGGCTTCATTTACTTCATCAATCGCGCTAACAGTCTGTATTGATAATTGGTTTCCTTCTTCAGCAATTTGCTCTGCATTGCTTGCCAATGCCACGGCACTTTTTGATTGTTCAGATACTTTAGTTAGCTCATCTAGCATTTGCTCAGTACTTGAGCTTGCCTCTTCAAGGTTGGCTGCTTGCTCTTCTGTGCGTTTACTTATTTCAGTATTACTTGAAGCTATTTCACCTGCATTTTGCATAACCTGGCCAGCTGATACTTGAATTTCTTGAATGACATTGGTTAATTTAAATATGGTCGCGTTGGTGTCGTTTTTTAGGGTGTTGAATACGCCTTGATATTGCCCCTCTATATTTTTGGTAAGGTCACCTTTAGCTAAGTTTGACAAAACGCTACTTACTTCATTTATAGCTAATGAAACTAATGAGGTAGACTCATTAACATTATTTTTTAAATCTTCCAATTGGCCTTGCAATGGTTGTTTTAATTGATGAGAAAAATCGCCATTTGCCATTGCAGCCATTACTTGATTAAGATCATTTATGACATGTTCAAGGTTTGTTACCGAGTGGTTTATATCTGTTTTTAAACTATTTAGCTGGCCTGTCATAGTCGATGAAATAGTATGATCAAAGCGCCCCTGACTAATTGCTAGCATGACTGATGAAATTTCAGTTAGAGCATTATCAATAGCAGTGATTGATGTATTGATGTTACTTTTTAACTGCTCAAGTTGACCGCTGGCTTCACCTTTAATCATTTTTTTAAAGTCACCTTTACTAACAAAGGACATGACTTCACCTATTTCATTCATTACATTATTTAAATTAGCCATACTGGAATTAATATCTTGTTTTAAGATATCAAGCTGTCCAGCTAAGGGGGCATCTAATTGCGCTGAAAACTGGCCCTGTCGTAATGCACTCATAACGTCACTAATACCATCTATGGCAATACTTAAGCTATTCACTGAGTTATTCACGCTGTCTTTTAGCTGGGCAAGTTTTCCTTTAGCTGGATAGGTAATTTGCTCTTTAAAGTTACCTTGCTCTACGTTAGCCATAATATCTACGATACTATTCATTGTGTTGTTTATTGAGGAAAGCGATTGGTTAATATTACTTTTTAAGGTGCCTAATTCGCCTGACATTGAGGCATTAATTTGAATATCAAATTGACCATCAGCCATAGCAATCGCAATGTTATTTAATTCGTTTATTGCCCCGTTTAGTGAACTTGCGCAATCGTTGGTTGCTTGTTTTAACGTATCTAACTCTCCTCGACATGGTGCTTCAATACGTTGATCAAATTTACCCGCAGCCATTTGGTTCATAACGCGATTTGTTTCACTAATAGATAACTGTAGAGCATCAAGGAGAGTGTTAAATGCTTGAGTGCTAACGCCTATTTCATCGCTTGAATAGACTGTTGCTCGTAATGAAAAGTCACCTTGTTGTTCAACTTTTTTCATCGTATCAGCTAGTGCATGTATTGGTTTTGTGAGTGTTTTCGCAAACCAATATGCGGCAATGGTAACAATGAAAATAGTGATGAAAAGTATCACAATGAGTTGTTGGGAAAGAGTCGTTATTGACTCAAAAGCTTCTTGTTCGTCCATTTCTGCTATAAGTGCCCAGCGAACATTAAATACATTTACAGGTGCAAATGCAGATAGCACCATTTCATTGTTATAGTCATTTATAACATGCTGCCCTTTTTCATTTTTTAGTGCTTTGATTACAGATAAGGTATTTACAGTGCCTTTATTTGGGTTTCTAAATGAGCTTTCTACAGAGTGGTTTTTCGGATCAATATACGAGTCAGAGCGCATTAACCCTTCAGGGCCAACAAGGTAGGTTTCTCCGCTTTCGCCCAACCCGTCGCGTTCTTTCATAATTGAATTAATATCTTCAATCGATAATTGGGCAGCTAAAATAGCAACCATTTTACCATCAACAACAATAGGCTTTCCTATAAAGCTTGCAGGGGCATTATATGAAGGGGAGTACTGTTTATAATCTGCAAAAGCAATTTTTTGTGGGTTGCTGCTATCTTTTAATTGTCTAAATAGGTTCGCTAAATTACTTTTAGCGTAGGGACCTGTTTGCAGCGATGTTGCAAAGTCTACTTCTTTATAAACAGAGTAAACAATATTGCCATTTGCTGGGTCGATAATGAAAATATCGTAGAACTTATTTATATTAGTCATATCGCGTAGATAAGGATGATATTGGCGGTGCGCTTGCTCGTAAGAGTCTGATTGCTCGGTGGTGGTTAGTTTTTGTTTTTCACCAATTGGGTTTGGGTTATTAGCTAGATAACGAGATTGCAGCTCAATACTTTTTGGATTCATTTGCTTTAATAGAGATGCAGAAACTGTATCTGTTGGGTTTAGCTGTTTAAATTTTGGAGCAAAAGACTCTTTATAAAAGCGATTTAGAGACTCTGATGAGGTTGAAGGGGAGGTATCATTAAATCCATCTATAAACTTTGTCGCAATATTGGCCATTTCTGGATTTGCTTGCAGCGCATTAAGCTTTTTTTCAATGTTGTTAAAATAGCGTTTAACAGCGCTTTGTTTTACTTTACTCACAGCGTCTAAACGCGAATAAACCTGTTCTGTCATCGAGTTTGAAGCTGTATTAATTGCGACAATAATAATTATTGTTATTGGCACTAGGGCAACAACTAAAAAGGCGGAGATAAGTTTTTTTGTTAAGTTTAATGAATTAAAAAAGTGGTTAATTGTGAGCATTACTATGTCCCTGTAATAAGGTCTGAACCTCAAATGAGCATAGAACACAATTTGTGAAGATCTAGTTAATAATTAAAGTAATGAGTTTTTATTACAAAATAGCCAAAGCTGATACTAAGCACTTTTAATTTTAATGCAATTGCAGCATGCTTTTTTAGCGGTTTAAAAGCAATAAAGCGTAGAAGTACTTAAGTGCTCCTACGCTTTACTATTTAATTGATGTTTTAACGCTAAAAAAGCAAACGATGTTAGAGCGCGACTAAACTTTGCTCTAACATAGCTTGAATTTGCTTAACTATTTTAGCTTCGGTTTCGGGTTCAAACTGGGCAATTCGAGGAGTGTGAATATGCCCAGTCGGAATATCTGAATTTAGCTGATTACGCAGCCGAATACTGCGATACGAAATTTCGTTAGACAGGTAACCACCGCCACCGCCACGTACTGCAGTTGCCTCTTTTAATTCGTCAAAACTGCTAGGCTCAAAGTCTTTTTTGAGGGTAATAACATGATGATTATCATTAATCGCAAAAGGGCCTTTTGCCTTTAGCATAGTGCTAACAGGTAAACTAAATTCTACAAACTCAGTACCGGGTAATGGGCGGTCGTTTAAGCTTGGAATGAGCGGCGCTGTTTTGGTACCGCCATACACTATATTGGCATTGTCGGGCGCTATTACACTGCGGCGCTTACCCGGAAAGCGTTCAAGATCAAAGTCTTTACGGCCCATGCTAACGGTAACGACCATATCAACTTTATTAAGAGCGTAATAAGGGGCAAGTAAGGATTCTATAATGCCTTGATCAAAGTCTTCATAACGCACAGGCACCATTACAGTGTTTATTTCAGCACTAATCCCTTTATAGTTTATTACTTGGCCATCAAGAAGCAACGCAGCCACGCCTGATGGGTTACTTTGGTTTATATTTCTATCAAGTAAAAATGGGTCAAACCCAGTTAGTAGTATCTTTTTAGTGGTGTTTTGTGAGTAGCTTAGGTCTGTGCGACCTCGGCTTCCGTTTTCTAGCAATGTTAATAACACTGTTTGCTGCGCGGCGCTCAGCGAAAATGCAGGTTTTGTGGTACGAATTATTTTACTTGATTGTAAGCGAGCCCAATAAAGCGCGCGATCATCTAAGTTTTGCGTTGTAGCGATGCGTTTTTTTGCACTAAACCATAATCGTTTTGAGTAGTCATTAACGGCATCTACGGCTTGTGCATAGCTTGAGAGTGACTTGAATTGCTGCTCAAATTGATTAACTTCGCTGGCAAAAGCGCTTAGTACGGCTGGCATCGCTTGGCTGGCTTTTTCAATTCGCAATTCTTCTGGGGTTAGCGGTGTGTTTAAATTGGCTAAAGTACTAAAAGAAGAAAATATTAAACTTGTGGCAATCAGTGTTTTTATCATGATGTTCCTATACTAAGTCGTATTTGTTGCCTACTATCCTATGCCTAATATGTGGGTGCAAATAAAATCGTTGGTTGGTTTTATGTTGAAAGCAGTATAAAACAGGCGCTAAATCAAAAACTACGGGTATTTTATTAAAAAAGAGTCTTAACTCTGTGATGGGTTTAGCTACAATGGGGCTGTGTATTTTTTAGTTTTTTACTTTTAGGCAGCTATGCAACTTATTCAAATAGATAAAGCACGTTATCGTAAACATTTAAATCGCGTTATTGTCGGCTGTGCAGCAGGTTTAGCTGTGGGCAGTTTAGCAATTTCACAAACCTTAATTGCATTATTTCCCGATGAAAGTGGCAGTCATTTTCATTGGAACTTATTAGGCGTAATTGTTACGAGTATTGGCATAGGCTGGTTGTTAAATAAATACCGAACACATCCTTTTATGAGTGAGGTGGTGTATGTGTGGGAGCTTAAAAAAGCGCTTAATAAAATCACTCGTAAAATGGCTAAGCTAAAAACGGCGGGACGAGAAGGTAACCCCGATGCATTATTGGCGATTCAATATAGTTATGCGGGCTCACGATTATTATGGCAGCTTGACGATAACACCATCACTATGGATGATTTAGCGATTAAACAAGCCGAGTTAGATAGCGTTGCGGCCAAGTTCAACTTAACCTTAAATGCTGATGACTACAATGATGCAATTTTAAAGCAGTTTTAAAGTGGTTTTAATTTATAGGAATAACAATGAGCATAATTCTTTATGGTGTCCCGCTTTCTCCTTATGTGCGTAAAGTACGTGTGTGTTTAGCGCTTAAGCAACTGGACTATAAACTCGAAATAGTCTCGCCGTTTAATCAGCCTGACTGGTTTTTAGAAGTTAATCCGTTAGGGCGTATTCCGGCGCTAAAAGATGGCGAGTTAAACTTGGCGGATTCTAGCGTTATTTGCCAATATCTTGATGAAAAACACCTTAATTCATCGGCTTTACTCGGTGATACTATAGAGCAACGTGCAGCTGTTCGCTGGCTAGAAAAATACGCAGATTACGAGCTGGCTCCAATGACAACATTTACGGTATTTCAGCAGCGTATTATTGCTCCTACAATGCAAAAGCCAATCGATGAAGCCTTAGTGCAAAGTGCATTAAATGAAAAATTACCGCCTTTATTTGATTATTTAGAAGGTTATTTAGGGAATAACGAATTCTTTGTTGGTAACAGCTTTACTCTTGCCGACATTGCAGTGAGCTGCCAGTTAATGAATATGGAGCATGGCGGTGAGCAACTTGATGAGTCGCGCTGGCCTAAGCTTGCTACTTTACATAGCCGTGTAAAACAGGGGACCGCTATGCAGAGCATGCTTGAAGGCGAACAAAAAATATTAGCTTCATTAAAATAACGTTCATCACCGATTTTTAGCAAAGCTTAGGGAGCCATAAGTGAAAAAAGTACTGATTGTTTGTTTAGGTAATATTTGTCGATCTCCGACGGCTGAGGCGGTATTAAAAGCTCGCGCTAAAAAGTTAGATATTGATCTGCTAGTGGACTCGGCAGGGACTATTGGTCATCACGAAGGTAATCAACCAGATAGGCGCTCAATGCAGGCTGGTGAAAAACGCGGTTATAGTTTTAAAGGTATTTTTTCGCGCAAGGTGCGTAGTAGTGATTTTAGCGAGTTTGACCTTATTTTAGCAGCCGATAAACAAAACCTGTCGGATTTAACCGCACGTTGCCCTGAACATTTGCAGTACAAGCTTGCGTTGTTTTTAGAGTATGGCGAGCAAGCACAAAGCGCAATTCCCGATCCTTACTATGGCGGTGATGATGGCTTTGAAAAGGTACTTGATTTAATAGAGGCCGCCAGCGATAACATTTTAGCTAAGTTAAAATAGCTATAATGATAAATTAAAAGGCGCTTGAAGCGCCTTTGGTATGTTATTAACGGTTTACTTTAAAGTCGAGCTGTACTTTGGAAGTTGCTGCAACCGCTTTTCCATGCTCAAACTTAGGAGCATAGCGCCATTGCGCTAATGCTTCTACTGCTGATTTTTCAAAGGCCACGCCACCCTCAGAACTAATTACTTGCGGATTTTTTACAAAGCCAGACTCATCTACTTGAAACTCCATAACTACACTGCCATCTTTACTAAATCGCGCTTTGTTTTTAGGGTATTTAGGGTTAACGCGGTATAGCGGCGTTTGCTCTTGGCTTTCTTTCCACGGCACCATTTTAGCAATCGCGATACAGTGCTTAGTGGCTTCATCGCTTTTGCCTTTTTTTTCATACAAGCCAATTAATCTTGAGTGTGCGGTAAGCTCAGCGCTGTGATCGTAACTTAAGTTTTCATCAAACACCTTTACTACGCGATTAAGCCGTTCAATTGCTTGATCGTATCTTTTTCTACCCTCAGCAAACGACGCCATTAAAAAGTCAGCTTTTATTTGTTCAACCGAGTTTTTAGGTAAGTTAGCCTGGTAATACTCATCGGCCTCTTCCAAGTAGTTTTTAGCTTCACGGTATTTTTCGTAGCTGAATTTATTGGCTAATATGGTTGCCGCTTCTAATTTCATATCGGCCAAAAATTTAGGTTTATTTTCTGTATTTGCTATTGCAATTACTTGATCTAAATAATAGTCCGCTTTTTGAGCTGAGGGGGCAAAATTAGCCATACCAACTAAAGAATCAACGGTTTCTAACGATTTGTTACCATGGTTGTTAACTGAAATAGTGTAGGCTTGTTGATATAGTGAAAAACGTTTTTCAATCCATTTTTTACCATAGCCATTAATTGATTTAGCATAGTTTATAGCTAAGTTTGCGGTGTTATCTGAATTATCACCGTAAACAGCTTTACCTAATGTGTAGGCCTGCTCCGCGGCTTGTTGCATATTTTTCTTGGTTTTAACCGCATTTAAGTAATTTTGATACGCGTCGTTAAAAACGGCTTGAGCGTTACTTGCTTGTTCGGCAAATGACATGGTGCTTAATACAGATAAACTTAAGCCCATCAGTAATACACGTTTATTTAGTTTCATAATGATCCCTATTATTTGTCGGTGGTAAATTAGCAAATCCTTATGTGTATGTCATCATTTTAGGTAAACCAAGGTAAATATTCGTTGCTAATATATTTATGCTTACATATTGAAAATAGCCGCTGTCGTCGCAATATATTTGACATTACTTAGGGTGTACTACGATCCAATTTTGAACTTTTGTGATATTATCACTTTATCGTGTCGTAGTTTTTTAATATTTGGATTGGTCGTGGCGCAAGTAAGAGCAAGAGTCCAGCTTAATGTTGGCAAAAATAGTGATATTCCTGCAGAAATTATCTCGTTTAGTGGCTTAAAAGATGGCCAAGAGCATGTTGCTTTAGTATTTAATAACGCCGATACCCAGCAAGGTGTCCCACTTATTCGTATGCATTCTGAATGTTTAACCGGTGATGTATTTCATTCGTCACGCTGTGATTGTGGTGAGCAGTTAAACGAGTGTATTGAAATGATGCATGAGCAGGGCGGTATTTTACTTTATTTACGCCAAGAAGGGCGTGGTATTGGTTTATATAATAAAATTGATGCGTATGTACTGCAATCACAAGGTATGAATACTTACGAAGCTAATAACCATTTAGGTTTTGCTGATGACTTACGTGACTTTTCAGATGCAGTGTTAATGCTCAATGCGCTTAATTTAAAGCACGTTAAATTAATGACTAATAACCCTAAAAAGCTCAATGCATTAAAAGATGCAGGTATAGAAGTTGATTCTGTTGTGGGTACTCATGCTCACATTAAAGCTGGGCTTTCAGGTAATAAAGCGTATTTAGAGACAAAGATTAAGCATGGCTCTCACATGCTAGATATTAAGAAAATTAAAAAACCTTAGGGTCTGTTGACCTTTCAAGGTTGAATTTGCAGCAGTCTGTTTGGTATTTAGGCAAGGCAGAGCCTATGTGGTGTGGTTATTCCCCATAAATAGGCGATAACGCAGCATCAATGCCAAACAGGCGCTGCCCGAAGGGTTCTGCCTAGGGGCGATTTACTCTTTGTTGCCTACATGGATGTAGGTAAGGGGCGTGAGCAGGACGCGGAAGCTTTGCTCGGTTTTTACTTAGCCCACTAGGTTACAAACCTCGCGCCGCGATTAAACCGCCCCTAGTTTGAACAAATTTTAATCCGTAAAGGGCAACAGACCCTAATATTAACGGCATTTATCGCCGCCACCTATGTAATACCAACCAGCGCCGAGTTATACTCGGCGTGTTTTGTTTTAATTAAGAGCAAGTATGTCTACACAATTACGAATTTTTAAAGCTGATGCGGCATTAAAATGGTTTAAAGCGGGTTGGCTAATTTTTAAAACTCAGCCATTAACTTTTATTTTTATGCATTTGTTTATTGGCATTGTTGGCTTGTTGTCGTTATTTTTGCCGGTATTACAAATAGCTGCAGCATTGGCTACACCATTTTTAACCGCTGGTTTTTATCAAGCCGTGCTTACCAAGCAGCAGGGCGGAAAAATTATGTTAGCCGATATTTTGAAGCCCTTTTCAGCCAAAGGAAATCGCTTAGGCTTATTTCGCTTAGCGCTTTATCAAATGGGTGCCGGTATTTTAATTGCCTTGCTCGCCAATGGGTTATTTGCTGATGCAATGGCGGTTATGACACAGCCTGGCCTAGATCCAAACACCGCTGTTAGTCAAATGCTTGAGAGTATTTCGCTTGCTAACGTGGCATTGTTTTTAATTGCGCTCTCTATTTACTTTACTTCGTTTGCCTACGCAGTACCGCTGGTTTATTTTAATAAAGAGCAACGTATTTTAAATGCCTTAAAAAGTTCGTTTATGGTGTTTTATTATAATATTTTACCATTAAGTGTTTATGGTATTATTTGCGCATTATTAATGGTGTTGTCGATGTTCTTATCGCTACTACCGCTGTTGATTTTAATGCCAATTTGCTACATTAGTTTCTTTGTATCTTATCAGGCTATTTTTATGCCCGTTGTGCCACCAAGTGATGACAGTAACATTAAGCCTTTAAGTAGCGAGCAAAGCGGACGCTTTGACGCTTAATGGATGATACGTTAAAACAAAAGTTAAAAAACTATGTGCTTTGGTTGCTTGGTCGGCAAGAGTATTCGCGCCGTGAGTTAACCCAAAAGTTACAGCAAAGAGAAGCAACCGACGAGTTCATAGAAAACCTGCTTGATTGGTGTGAAAAGCACAATTTTATTAACGAGCAGCGTTACTGTGAAGGGTTTGTCAGAAAACACATATTTAAATGCCATGGCTTAAAGCGAATTCAAAGTGAGGCCATGAGTAAAGGGATTAATAGAGCACTGCTTGAAACAGTGGTTGATGAGCTGGAAATAGATTGGTTTGAGCTCGCGCAGGAAGCGTACAACAAAAAATATTCAACGACACCGGCAGACCTCGAGTACAAAGAAAAAGCTAAGCGCGTGCGCTACTTAATGTATCGAGGTTTTAGCTATGATCAAATAAATTTTGCAATGCAAGCACAGTAAATACAGGTGAGACTTTCACATGCAGCACATGACTACCGCACAAATTAGGCAACAGTTTTTAGACTTTTTTGCCAGCAAACAACATCAAGTTGTTCCTTCTAGTTCGCTTATACCGGGTAACGATGCCACGTTGTTATTTAATAATGCCGGTATGGTGCAATTTAAAGATGTATTTTTAGGCGCCGAAAGCCGCCCTTATACACGCGCAACTAGCTCTCAGCGTTGTGTGCGTGCTGGTGGTAAACACAACGATTTAGAAAATGTTGGTTACACAGCACGTCATCATACCTTTTTCGAAATGCTAGGTAATTTCAGCTTTGGTGATTACTTTAAGCAAGATGCAATTAAATTTGCGTGGGAGTTTTTAACTGAGGTTGTAAAACTACCAAAAGAAAAGCTGTTAGTGACCATTTACCATGATGACGAAGAAGCCTTTGGCTACTGGGCTAACGATATAGGTTTACCTGAAGATCGTATTATTCGTATTGCAACGAGCGATAATTTTTGGTCTATGGGTGATACCGGCCCTTGTGGTCCATGTTCTGAAATATTTTATGATCACGGTGAGCACATTTGGGGTGGTCCTCCGGGCACTCCTGAAGAAGATGGCGACCGTTTCATTGAAATTTGGAACTTAGTATTTATGCAATACAACCGTCAAAGCGACGGGACTATGGAGCCACTTCCTAAGCAATCTGTTGATACTGGTATGGGCCTTGAGCGTATTTCAGCTATTTTACAAGGTGTGCATTCAAACTACGAAATCGATTTATTCCAAGGCTTAATTGCCGCCGCTGCAAGCGTTACTAATGCACAAGATATGGATGATAAGTCGCTTCGCGTGGTTGCGGATCATATTCGTTCGTGTGCGTTTTTAATTTCAGATGGGGTTATGCCATCAAACGAAGGCCGTGGTTATGTATTGCGTCGTATTATTCGTCGTGCAGTACGTCACGGTAATAAGTTAGGTGCTAAAGGCGCGTTTTTCTATAAATTGGTTGCTGCACTTATTGAGCAAATGGGTCAAGCGTACCCAGAGCTTGCTAAGCAACAAGAAATTATTGAAAAAGTACTACGTATTGAAGAAGAGCAGTTTGGTAAAACGCTTGAGCGTGGTTTAGCTATTTTAGAAGAAAGCCTAAGTGATTTAACCGGGGATGTGATCCCAGGTGACTTAGTATTTAAGCTTTACGATACCTATGGTTTCCCTGCCGATTTAACAGCTGATGTAGCGCGTGAACGCCAAATGACCATTGACCATCAAGGTTTTGAAGCATGTATGGCAGTGCAACGTAAAACAGCACAGCAAGCGGGCAAATTTGGTGCAGATTATAATGAGCAATTAAAATCAGATAAGCACACTGATTTTAAAGGCTACGATAGTAATCATTACCGTGGCACTGTAGTAGAAATTTTTGCCGGTGGCGAATCTGTATCGTTATTAGAAGATGGTCAGCAAGGTATTATTGTTTTAGACCGTACTCCGTTTTACGCTGAATCAGGCGGCCAAATTGGTGATAGCGGAACAATTACTGTTGCCGGTGGTGAGTTTAATGTAACGAATACCACTAAATTGGGTAATGCTTTTGCTCATCATGGAACAGTACAAGGGCGTATTGGCGTTAACGATAAAGTGGATGCGACAATTGACGATGCGCGTCGTGAAAGCATTAAGAAAAATCACACAGCTACGCACATTTTACATGAAGCATTGCGTCAGCTTTTAGGTGAGCACGTATCGCAAAAAGGCTCACTTGTGCAGCCAGATCGTCTGCGTTTTGACTTCTCACATTTTGAAGCGGTGACCAAACAAGAACTGCGCGAAATTGAACGTGTAGTAAATGACGAAATTCGTCGTAACTTTGCACTTAATACTGAGCTAATGGCAATTGATGATGCTAAAGCAAAAGGTGCTATGGCATTGTTTGGCGAAAAGTACGATGACGAAGTACGTGTAGTAACCATAGGTGATTACTCAATTGAGCTTTGTGGTGGTACACACGTAGAGCGTGCAGGTGACATTGGTTTATTCAAAATTGTATCTGAAAGCGGTATTGCTGCCGGTGTTCGTCGTATTGAGGCGGTAACCGGTGCAGAAGCAATCGCTTATGTTAATGAACAAGAACAGCAATTAGCAGATGTTGCAGCGCTTGTAAAAGGTGACAGTGCGTCAGTACTTGAAAAAGTAACTGCCTTACTTGAAAAGTCGAAAGGACTTGAAAAGCAAGTTGCCCAACTTAACGATAAACTAGCCAGTGCGGCAGGTGCATCGTTACTTGATTCAGTGGTTGAAATTAATGGGGTTAAATTGTTAGTTGCCAACGTTGAAGGAACTGAATCAAAAGCGCTTCGTGGCATGGTTGATGATCTTAAAAATAAGATTGGCTCAGGCGTTATTGCTTTAGGTGTTGCCAGCGGTGATAAAGTAAGCCTAATTGCGGGTGTAACTAAAGACTTGACCGGTAAAGTAAAAGCGGGTGAGTTAGTTAACCACATGGCAGGCCAAGTAGGTGGTAAAGGCGGCGGTCGTCCAGATATGGCGCAAGCGGGTGGTTCTGAGCCACAAAACTTAACTGCAGCACTTGATAGCGTAACAGCTTGGTTAACTGAGCGTACTTAAGCTTAAGTGGCACTTATAGTTCAAAAATTTGGCGGCACTTCGGTAGGCTCAATAGAGCGTATTGAAGCGGTCGCCGACCTTGTTGTTAAAACTAAGCAACAAGGCCACCAAGTGGTGGTGGTGCTTTCGGCAATGTCGGGAGAAACCAATCGCTTAATTAATCTTGCCAAACAAATCGACTCTCGCCCGAGTAGTCGTGAACTCGATGTATTACTCAGTACCGGTGAACAAGTCTCTATAGCTTTATTAGCGATGGCGATTATTAAACGCGGCCATTCTGCGGTAAGCTTGTTAGCCGATCAGGTGAATATATTAACCGATAACATGTTCGGTAAAGCCCGTGTAGAGGACGTGGCTGCAACGCGTTTAAAACATGAACTTGAACATAACCGTATTGCTATTATTGCCGGCTTTCAGGGGCGCGATATTGAGGGCAACGTGACTACGCTTGGGCGTGGTGGCACCGATACCTCTGCGGTTGAAATAGCGGGTGCAATAAAAGCGGATGAATGTCAGATCTATACTGATGTTGATGGCGTATATACAACAGATCCTCGTATTGAACCTAATGCACGACGTTTAAGCCATGTAACCTTTGCCGAAATGCTTGAGCTGGCTAGTTTAGGTGCTAAAGTGCTACATATTCGCTCTGTAGAGTCGGCTGGTAAGCACAATGTACCATTAAGAGTGTTATCTAGCTTTAAACCTGATGAAGGTACATTAATTAGTTTTGAGGAGAGCGATGTGGCGAGTAACGTTGTGTCGGGTATTGCATTTAATCGAGACGAGTGTTTGATTAAGGTACATGGAGTACCGCAAGGCACTAAAGCGCTTGCAAAAATTTTGAAACTTTTTGCAGATAATGGCATCGAAATAGATATGATTAATCAAATTAATCATAAAGTTGAAAAAGTCGACTATGCTTTTACTGTGCATTTAAATGATTATTTAAACGCACTTGATTTGTTAACGGCTGAGCAACAGCAATTTGACGCACAGGCAATTGACGGATTAACTAATGTGGCGAAAGTGTCAGCTGTAGGTATGGGGATGAAATCTCATTCTGGGGTAGCGAGTTTATTTTTTGATTCGTTAGCACAAGAGAATATTGATGTGATGTTTGTTTCAACCTCAGAGATAAAGATTTCAGTTTTAATAGATGAAAAATACCTCGAGCTGGCTGTTCGTGCATTACATAAGACATTTTTAACAGAAAATGAATAGATTGAGAGTTTTTACTTACTTTTTAGTCTAATTTTAATTAAAATGTGTGTGCGGAATCTTATAATTTTATTGGAACATGGGAGCAAGAGAATGCTAATACTAACTCGTAGAGTAGGCGAGACCCTGATGATTGGTGACGAAGTAACCGTTACTGTTCTGGGTGTTAAAGGAAATCAAGTTCGTATCGGTGTTAACGCACCTAAAGACGTATCAGTTCATCGTGAAGAAATTTACATGCGCATACAAGCTGAAAAGTCTAACCCTAATCCGGGCAATGCTTAATCAACATAGTATAAAATGTGCTAGTTAATAACTATGACATTTGTAAAAGCCACTCATTGAGTGGCTTTTTTGTGTATAAAATCAATCGTTTCTTCGTCGAGTATTGCCTTAGAAATGTATTGCATACCGCTTTTACTTTTTAACAATAGGCCGCAATCTGTAGTAATTACTTCATTAATGTCGTGCCAAGCTAACTGGTAATTCTTGTAATGATTGGTTGATTTTATTCCGTCCTCGTCGAAGGTGAGAGTGACTTCAGAACCAGATGCTCTGCTAAGCATTTGTCTTGTTACCCACCAAGGACGACGATAATAAAAGGCAATACATTCAAGTAAAGCTAACATAAGCAAGAATGTACCAAGGTAATGATCGCCTAAACCATAAATGCCAAATAACCCTAAAACCACAAGTAGCGCCAATAAAAAGTATTTAGGTTGTGAACGCTTACTATAAGGCAGCGATTGGTCGAAGCATTCATAAAAATAAGGTTTATCGAGTTTATAAGTTGTTGTAAAGACCATGTGTTTGCACTTAAAAGCTATTTTTTATTATTTTAGCCTAATGCGCAGCTTAAAAGGGGAAATGACTAGAAACTATTTATATTTTAGGCATAAAAAAACGACCCGTAGGTCGTTTCTTAGCTAAATAAATAATATTAGCAATTTGTCTCTTCGGCATTAACGCCTTCTTTTACTTCTTCACAGGTATCTTCTACCTTGTTTTGAACATCTGTCACGGCTTCGTCAATACGCTCACCGGCTTCTTCTGCATGATTGTCTTCACAACCCATAATAAATGCACTTGCGAATAGACCAATAGCTGCTGCTTTAAGTGTTGATGATTTCATAATGTAATTCCTTGTATATAAATTTAAAAAGAGAGTTCGTTGTTTCTTATCTACCTGGGGCTTTTACCACGTAAAGCGCCAGAGACAAGTGAAATAACCAGTAAAACTAAAAAGATAAAAAATATGATCTTAGCAATTCCTGCTGCGGCTCCTGCAATACCACCAAATCCTAAAACGGCTGCGATTAGTGCGATCACCAAAAATGTAATTGTCCAGCGTAACATTGTCATCTCCTTGATTTATCTAAGTGTTAAAGTGTTGTTTTTATATAAGCGAGTAATGTGCCAGTATTTTATTTTGTTTTAAATCAATGGCTTATTTTGTTTTTTCGCGATTGGCTTTATATTGAGTTGGTAATTTTTACGATCTTATCGGTAACTTATTCACAGTTGTCTCTGATGAGATAATAAATAGTTGTTGCTTTTTTTATTTTGGTAAGACCAATTAACATTTGTTTTGAAGGTTATTAGTGGGTTAGCACAATAGGTTTGTTTTATATGTGTTTTTACAAAGTATTAGTGTTTTTATATATTCTTTGTTTATAACGAACATTTTTAGCATCTATATATCTGGGTTAAATAAGCTATTTTAGGTGGTGTTAACCTTATTGGTGATATGTTACTTTTAGATTAATTGGTTTTACCAATTTACAACGTGTAGACAAAAGAATAGTTTTTGTTACTATTGGTGAATAGTTATTTAAATAAACCGATTTTTTATGTATTTGGTTTTAAACAGGGGAGAATTATGGATATAGGGGCTTTACTCACAACTGCAGGCAATTTAATGCTAACAGGCATGGTGGGTGTGTTTGTATTTCTTTCTTTATTGATTGGTGCAGTGACACTCATGTCTAAGCTGGCTAGCAAGTTTTCTCAGCCAGAACTAGAAGCATCACAGAGAACACCATCTTTTAAATCTCAAGGTGTGCCAAATGAGCACATCGCTGCAATTAGTGCTGCCATTGCTCAGTACAAAACAAATAATAATTAGAGGAGCATACCAATGGCTAAATTAAAAATAACAGAACTCGTACTTCGTGACGCACATCAGTCGCTCTTAGCTACCCGCATGCGATTAGACGACATGTTACCTATTGCAAAAAAAATTGATGACGCAGGTTATTGGTCTATAGAATCTTGGGGGGGAGCTACCTTTGATTCATGTATTCGTTATTTAGGTGAAGATCCATGGGAGCGTATTCGCGCGCTTAAAAAAGCGATGCCAAATACACCACAGCAAATGCTACTTCGTGGTCAGAACTTATTGGGATATCGCCATTATGCTGATGATGTGGTTGAGAAGTTTGTTGAGCGCGCTCACAAAAATGGCGTAGACGTATTTCGTATTTTTGATGCCATGAATGATGTACGTAACTTAGAAACTGCCATAAAAGCGGCGGTTAAAGTAGGGGCACATGCACAAGGTACAATTTCTTACACAGTAAGCCCTGTACATACATTAGATATGTGGTTAACACTTGCTAAGCAGCTTGAAGAATTGGGTTGTCATTCAATTTGTATTAAAGATATGGCGGGATTGCTTAAGCCTTACGATGCAGAAGAACTCATTAAAGCGTTAAAAGAAACGGTTTCCATACCTATTGCTATGCAATGCCATGCAACAACGGGTTTAAGCACCGCTACTTATCAAAAAGCGATTGATGCCGGCATTGATATGCTCGACACAGCTGTATCGTCTATGAGCATGACTTATGGCCATTCAGCAACTGAAACAATTGCTGCAATCGTTGAAGGGACCGAGCGTGACACCGGGCTTGATTTAAACCACCTAGAAGAAATTGCCGCTTACTTTAGAGACGTACGTAAAAAGTACGCTGCGTTTGAAGGCAGCTTAAAAGGTGTCGATGGCCGAATTTTATTAGCCCAAGTACCAGGTGGTATGTTAACTAACATGGAAAACCAGCTTAAAGAGCAAGGTGCTGCTGATAAACTAAACGAAGTGCTACTTGAAATTCCACGAGTACGTGAAGATTTAGGCTTTATTCCACTCGTTACACCTACCTCACAAATTGTTGGTACTCAAGCGGTATTAAATGTACTCACTGGTGAGCGTTATAAAACCATTACCAAAGAAACTGC
The DNA here is from genome assembly GCF_023161845.1 of Pseudoalteromonas sp. 2CM39R. Classification (NCBI taxonomy): domain Bacteria; kingdom Pseudomonadati; phylum Pseudomonadota; class Gammaproteobacteria; order Alteromonadales; family Pseudoalteromonadaceae; genus Pseudoalteromonas; species Pseudoalteromonas sp. 2CM39R. Next base: position 21,772 of record NZ_JALNTM010000006.1, on the reverse strand, counting down.
TGGCGTATTAAAAGGTGAGTATGGTTCAACACCTGCACCAATGAATAAAGAGCTTCAAGAGCGCGTACTTGATGGCAGTGAAGCAATTACCTGTCGCCCTGCAGATATTATTAAACCTGAACTTGAAACTTTAGAAGCTGAGTTAAGCAAGCTTGCGCAGGAGCAAGGGCTAACTTTAGCCGATGAGCAAATTGATGATGTGCTTACCTATGCATTATTTCCGCAGATTGGTTTGAAATTTATTAAAAACCGTAACAATCCTGATGCATTTGAGCCTGTTCCTAGCGCTGATGATAACGCCAATAAAGCACCTGAAAAATCAGCGGCAAACAATAAAAGCGTTAAGGCAGAGCAATACAGCGTTAAAGTAGACGGTAAAGTATACGATGTCGTGGTTGCTCAAGGTGGTGAGCTTAAAGAGGTGACGTTAAAAGACTCAGAGCATATTCCACAGTCAGCATCGGTTGCCTCGGGTGAAACTCTAAATGCACCACTGGCCGGTAATATTTTTAAAATTAAAGTAAAACCCGGTCAGGTAGTCAATGAAGGTGATGTGGTAATTATTATGGAAGCCATGAAAATGGAAACCGAAGTACGCGCCATGCATACCGGTACGATTGCTGAGGTGCTTGTTTCTGAGGGCGATTCAGTGTCAACCGGCGATGCAATGATTGCACTAGCTTAAGGAGTAAATAGAGGATGGATGGTATTTTAAACCTCTGGCATGCCACAGGCATTGCTAACTTTACATTTCCTGGGCTGATCATGATTGCCGTTGGTTGTTTGCTATTATTTTTAGCAATTGCCAAAAACTTTGAGCCGTTATTACTACTGCCCATTGGTTTCGGAGCTATTTTAACTAATATTCCAGTAGCTGGTTTATCAGATCCAGGTGGCTTACTTTACTATGTTTATTATGTTGGTATTGATACCGGTATTTTTCCGCTATTAATATTTATGGGAGTGGGGGCCTTAACTGATTTTAGTGCCTTGATTGCCAACCCGCGTATGTTGCTATTAGGTGCGGCAGCGCAGTTTGGTATTTTTGCGACGTTATTTGGCGCTATTTTACTTAACTTTATTCCTGGATTTGAATTTAGCTTACAAGATGCTTCTGCAATTGCGATTATTGGTGGTGCAGATGGGCCAACCGCTATCTTTTTAGCGTCAAAGCTGGCCCCTGATTTACTGGGCGCTATAGCGGTGGCTGCGTACTCGTACATGGCGTTGGTTCCTATTATTCAGCCACCTATCATGCGTGCGTTTACAACGCCTGAAGAACGCAAAATTCAAATGCCAGAACTGCGTAAAGTATCTAAAAAGGAAAAAATTATTTTCCCACTGATGGTGCTTACCTTAACTGCTATATTCTTACCTGCGGCAATTCCGCTGGTTGGTATGTTCTGTTTAGGTAACTTAATGCGTGAGTCGGGTGTAGTTGATAGGCTCAGCAACAGTGCGCAAAACGAAATCATTAATATCACCACTATATTTCTAGGACTTGCAGTGGGCTCTAAACTTGCTGCCGAGCAGTTCTTAACAGTAGAAACTATTGGTATTTTGGTACTGGGTGCACTGGCGTTTGCTATTGGTACAGCCTCAGGTGTATTTATGGCTAAAGGCTTAAATAAGATATCAAAAACCCCCATAAACCCATTAATTGGTGCTGCGGGTGTATCCGCTGTGCCTATGGCAGCACGTGTTGTTAATAAGGTTGGGCTTGAAAATAACCCGCATAACTTCTTATTAATGCATGCCATGGGGCCTAATGTTGCAGGGGTGCTTGGTAGTGCTGTTGCGGCAGGTATTTTACTCGCTCTTGTGGGTTAAATATAATTTAGACTCAACCTATTAGCGCAGTTTACTGCGCTTTTTTTTGCATAAAATTCACTGTTTTGACTTAAGCGGTTTCTTGTATAGGGTTTTTTGTTTAAAGTAATCACTCTTCATTTTTTAAAGGGCTGTCAAAATGTTACACACTCCGCTGGCAAAATATCTCCCGAATGTAAGCAAACTTGTTTTCGGCTGTATGGGTTTGGGAGGCGCATGGAATAAAGATGCGATTACCAGTGCGCATTTACAACAAACTCATTCATGCATAGATGCCGCCATTGAAGGCGGAATTAATTTTTTCGATCATGCTGATATTTATACCTTAGGCAAAGCCGAACATGTTTTTGGTCAAGCTCTGGCTGAGCGACCAGAACTTAGAGAGAAAATGTATATTCAGTCTAAGTGTGGTATTCGCTTTGCTGATGATAAAAACCCACAACGTTATGACTTTTCAGCTGATTGGATTGAGCGCTCAGTAGAGGGCTCATTAAAGCGATTAAATACCGAATATTTAGATATACTTATGCTGCATCGCCCAGATCCTTTAATGGAAGTAGAGGAAGTTGCACAAGTATTTAGTTGTTTAAAAGAAAGTGGCAAAGTGCGTCATTTTGCGGTGTCTAATATGTCGCAATATCAAATACGGTTTTTGCAACGCGCTTTAGATATGCCGATTGTGGCAAATCAAATCGAAGCGAGTTTACAAAAACATCAATGGGTTGATGAAGGCGTTTATGTGGGTAATGCTGATGGCAAGGATATTAACTTTACCCCAGGCAATATTGAATATTGCCGTGAGCATGAAATTCAGATTCAAAGTTGGGGCAGTTTATGCCAAGGCTTATACTCTGGTGGTGATTTATCAAAGGCCTCGCCTGCAGATATTAATACCAGTATTTTAGTCAGTAAGCTTGCCATACTTTATGGTACAACAGCTGAAGCTATCGTATTAGCATGGTTGTTGCGCCACCCAGCATCAATTCAACCAATTATTGGCACTACTAATATAGAGCGTATAAAAGCATCCTGTGATGCGGTTAATGTTAACTTAAGTCGTGAGCATTGGTATGAGCTATATATCAGCGCGAAAGGCTGCGCTTTACCATAACCTAGTGTAGGGTGATGATATGAACATATTTGTTATTTTAATTAGCTTAGTCATTGCTTTGGTGATCATTATTCCGTTACTGGAAAAATACCAAAGTAAAATGGGGCTTGAGAGCGCTACTAAATATAGTAAGTATATTTGGCCACTGGTGATGATCTCTTTGGTTGTGCAGCTTATTTATGTACTCGTAAATTAACTCTGAAATTTAGCACCAAGCAGCTTAGATACAATGGGTAATTCGTGAAACTATTCAAATATCTATGCTGGTTGGTATAATCATCACATACAAAAAAGCCTTTGCGGGTTATCCCTGCAAAGGCTTTTTTATTTAATTATTAAACTCTTTATTTAAGTGCCAACTGAAGCTCTCTGTTACGCTCAAGTTGCGCAATAAAGTTATCAGCAATAGGCTTAAACTTAGCAAGCTCTGAGCGTGGTAATGGCTCAGATTTAGGTAGTTTCACAGTTTTGGGATTACGATGAACACCGTTAACTAAAAACTCATAATGTAAATGTGCCCCAGTTACTCGACCTGTTGAGCCTACAGTACCAATTTTCTCACCTTGTTTGATTTTTTGCCCTGTTCTAACTAGGCGTTTGTTAAGGTGCAAGTACTTAGTAACGTATTGTGTACCGTGGCTTATAAATACGTAATTACCGTTATATTTACTGTAGCCCGCTTTGATAACTTTACCATTACCTGATGATACAACAGGCGTGCCTGTACGCGCAGCGTAGTCAATACCTCGGTGTGCTTTTACTTGTCCTGTAACAGGGTGTAAGCGGCGAGGATTAAAGCTTGAGCTAATATATTTAAAGTTAACAGGTGCACGTAAGAAGGCTTTTTTCATACTACGCCCTTCAGGGGTATAAAAATTACCGTCTGTGTGTCGAATTGCTGTGTAACGTTCGCCTTGGTTTATAAATTCTGCGGCAATAATTTTACCGGTGCCAATAAATTCACCGTCAACAAAATGAGATTCATATATTAAGCCAAATTCATCACCTTTACGGATGTCATTTGCAAAATCCACGTCCCAACCAAATATATCGGCAAAGTTCATGATTTGGCGTTCACTTAAACCTGCAGCGATCGCTGACGTCCAAAAACTGCTAGAAATTTCCCCACCGGCGGTTTTGCTCAGTGTTTCTATTTCTTTGCTGTCAATTGAAGTATCGTATTGGCCTTCGTCATTAAGGGTGACATATAAGGTATCTGTTTTAGATATAACGTAACGTAACTGAGCCAACGAACCATCTTTTGCAGTAGCAAAGCTTAGTGTTTCACCTGGATGAATTTTGGTAAGCTTGCGTGTTTCAGCATTTGTGTTAACCAGTTTGTAAAGCGTTTGCGCAGAAAAACCAGCGCGCTTAAAAATGTTCGCTAAATTGTCACCATTTTTAACAAGGTGATCGACAAAATCATATTCTGGAAGTTTTTGCGCTGCATGCTCTGAATTTAAGTCGGTGAGTTTTTCGTTTTCACCTACTTTTATTTGTAATTCGTAACGCTTACCAATTTCTAGCGTGTTCTCGCTATTGTCTTTGGATGCAGTGGCTTTTTCAGAAGGTAAAAAGGCTAAGGCAACAATAGCAGAAACCAAACCTAGAATAAGCATTTTGTGTTTTTTGGGGAGCGTGTTAACCACGTGGACCATAACGTGCCTTTTTCTGCTGTCAAGATAATAAATAGATTATATTGCAGGATATAACGAATAATCTATGAATACTAGTATTTTGTAGATTTAAACTCGCGTTAAATTAAGCTAAAATCATAGGGTATTCAGGCTGTTTGTGTTTAAAGTTGAATAACAGCACTATTTTATATCCTTGGATACTTTGCTTTTTCATCGTAATGTTAAATTAGCTTTTAAAACGATTTAATAGCGAGAAGTGATTAATTTATAAACTGTTTTTTGGGCTTTTATAAACACCTTTAGTGTATTATTAATCGCTCTTTTATATCCCATTTTAGAACGTACGCCCTGCATTTTAGTTGGTGCAGCGATTAGTTAAAAAAGTTGTTCTAATTAAGTGGAAATTTGTTATGTTAGCTAAATAGTTTTATTTGTTTTGTTAAAACGCGCTAGCAATAAATCGTGAGCATATACACCCCCTTCGTTGTCAGAATTTTTTGGAGTAACACACAGTGGATTTACAAACCGCTCTAGCAGAGATAAAACGCGGTGCAGAAGAGATATTAATTGAAGATGAGTTGGTTGAAAAATTAAAGTCGGGGAAAAAGCTAAAAATTAAAGCTGGTTTCGATCCTACGGCTCCAGATTTGCACCTAGGTCACACTGTACTAATTAATAAAATGAAAACCTTTCAAGATTTAGGTCATGAGGTTATTTTCTTAATTGGTGACTTTACCGGTATGATAGGCGATCCAACGGGCAAAAATGTTACCCGTAAGCCACTGACTCGTGATGATGTGCTTGCTAATGCTGAAACCTATAAAGAACAGGTTTTCAAAATTTTAGACCCAGCTAAAACAACTGTTGCTTTTAACTCTACGTGGATGGAGAAGTTGGGCGCGGCTGGAATGATAAAATTGGCAGCGCGCCAAACTGTGGCACGCATGCTTGAGCGTGATGACTTTAAAAAGCGCTATGCTGGCGGTCAATCTATCGCAATCCATGAGTTTTTATATCCACTAGTACAGGGTTGGGATTCAGTTGCACTTGAGTCTGATGTTGAGCTAGGCGGCACCGATCAACGCTTTAACCTATTAATGGGTCGTGAGCTGCAAAAAGATGAAGGTCAAAAACCTCAAACCGTACTAATGATGCCTTTACTTGAAGGGACTGATGGCGTTCAGAAAATGTCAAAGTCACTAGGAAACTACATAGGTATTACTGATACGCCTAGCGACATGTTTGGTAAAATCATGTCAATTAGTGATGTACTAATGTGGCGTTACTATGACTTGCTAAGTAGCCTTTCTATTGAGCAAATTGCAGCGCAAAAACAGCGTGTAGAGCAAGGCACTAACCCGCGCGATATTAAGATTGAATTAGCGAAAGAGTTAATTGCACGTTTCCATAGCGAAGCCGATGCGCAAGCTGCTCATGATGACTTTATTCAGCGCTTTCAGAAAAAAGCACTACCTGATGAAATTCCAGAGCTGACAGTTAACATTGATGAAGACACTATTCTAATAGCTAACTTGCTAAAAGAAGCTGGCTTAGTGGCGAGTACTTCAGAGGCCATGCGTATGATCAAACAAGGCGCAGTAAAGCTTAACGGCGAAGAAAAAATTACCGATACCAAATTGGAAGTAGCAAAAGGAACAACCGCTATTTACCAAGTAGGTAAACGTAAGTTTGCAAATATTACTGTAGCCTAAAACTTCATAGAGTATAAAAACCAGCTTCGGCTGGTTTTTTTATAACTGATCAAAAAGTTAGAACAGCCCTAATAATTTCAACGCTAACAATAATTAGTAGCCAAAAAAAACGGGCTTGATTTAGGGTGTTGAGTAGCTTTGGCACATCATCAGCACTTGGCAAGCGTTCTACACCGACCCGCATTTTATTGAAACGCTGCTTAATATAAATAGCAGGCCCACCAAGTTGCACCCCTAAAGATGCTGAGTACACACTTAGTAACCAGCCTGTATTGGTTTGATAAAAATGGCGGCCATAATGCTTAATATAATGCATGCTTTTCTTACTGGCTTTAAGTGAAGCTATTGTCAGCGCGAGTAACCGCATGGGTATGTATTCAATAATAAAAAGAATTAGTTTAAGCGGTTTCAAAAAAGAGCTGTCGGGAGCTATATCAGTGCGCCATGCTTGTTGGATTAAGGTAAGCAAGCGGTAGGCGAGAGTAGCAATGGGGCCCACTAGTAAAAAAATGAAAATTACCACAAAATAATGACGGGCCGTTCTTAGTATGACACTTTCCATAACCGCTTTAATAATCCCTGGGTTTGAAAGTGCCTTAACTTCACGGGCTACTAGTGGTTTTAATAATTCTCGAGCAGTTGATTTTTGATTTTTTTTGGTCAATTTCGCAATACGTATCGCTTTTTTATTTATGCTACTGCTTTCTAGGCATAAGTATAAAATAAGACCGGATAGTAGTTCAGGGTAAAAGGCAAACTCCAGCAGCAAAACGACAATAATCATAATCACAGTTAGAACAAGTGTGCTTGCTAATGAAGCGGCTAAATAATGATATTGTTTGCTGTCTGTTTTTTTATAAACACGCTGGCCAATTGCGTTAAAAATTGCAGAAAGTATATGGTTAGGGTGATACCAGCTAACTAAAGGTAAAAAGCGCTCAACTAGGAGCGCACAAATAAATACAATAAAGTCCAAATGATTTTGAACAATATTATTGAGCATTTACAGCGTAACCGCCGTTAACTTTTCTAGTAATGCCACAACCATTTTTGATGAATTAATAGAGGCTGTTTCTAAGTACTCTTCAAATGATTGCGGTGACTCTTTGCCAGCAATATCAGACATTGAGCGAATAACAACAAATGGTGTGTTAAGTGCAAAACACGTTTGTGCAATTGACGCACCTTCCATTTCTACTGCTAGCATTGTAGGGAAGTCATTGCGTGCTTTTTCAATGCGAACAGGGTCACACATAAATGAGTCACCAGTACAAATTAAACCAACAAGCGTTTTTACTTCGCTAATTTGTGCAATTGTTTGCTCGGCGGCTTCTACTAGTTTAGGGTGCGCTGCAAAGCCTGCTGGCATTTGTGGTACTTGGCCAATTTCGTAACCAAATGCGGTTACATCTACATCGTGATGACGAACCTCTGATGAAATTACCACGTCGCCAACGTTAAGCGAAGGATCGAAACCACCGGCAGAGCCTGTGTTAATAACACAATCAGGTTTAAAGTTATCGATAAGTAAAGTGGTTGCAATAGTTGAAGCGACTTTACCAATGCCTGATTGCACTAAAGTAACAGTATTACCTGCAAGCTCACCAGTATAAAACGTAAAGCCTGCTTTGGTTAAAACCTGTGGATTTTGCATCGCTTCGCGCAAAATTTTAACTTCTGGCTCCATGGCGCCAATAATACCAACATTCATAGTGTTAAATTCCTAAATTTGAATAGGCTGATTATACGTGAAGTCTGCTATAAAAAACAAAAAAGCGAGTCATTTAAAATGCTCGCTTTAATACATTGCTTTAACTCAGTAGTTATATTTCAGCAAGGGCAGTTGAATGTGCTTTTGCTTGAGAAGGTGATAATACCGCAGGCTTATGGACTCTAGTACGAGTCGGGCGCGAAGATTGTGATTTAGCAGGTTTGCCTAATTTAAACATAATGGCATCGCGAACTTCACTCGGGCGGTAGCCTGATTTCACTTTCATACGAATATGTGGAATGCCAGCGGCTTCTAATGCACCGTTAACAAACCAATCACGTTGTGCTTTGTGACCATCTTTGTTGGCGTTATTAACTAAGTCAACCGCTGCCACTATGGTCATTTTTTCTTTGTCGACTAGTACAAAGTCGAGCTGTTTATTTTTTGCTTTAGCCAATGCCGCACGTTTAGATTTGACAGATAGACCTTGTTTACAGTCAATCACATCGATTAGTTTAACGCGACTAACAATTTTATATTGATCGCCAACAGCGCGTTCTAATAAGCCTAGAAACGCCCCTTCTACTTGGGTAAATACACTTTGCTTACGAGTAAAAGGATAAGGGTTTCCGCCGTCATCATTAAATTTTGACGCAACCACAGATGCCCCAACAACTAGCACTAATATTAATAATAAAGCGAATTCCATACGGTAACTCCATAACAACAAATTGACACTGCTTTTCTAAAGCAATTTATGTGCCCAAATGGTTGTTATGGCTATTTTATTAGCGAATGGGGATGAGCGCTATTATGCTTTATAACCGCCTTCAATACCTTTTACGGCAATAGCGACGGCATCATGAGCATGTAAAGACTCATAATGGTTAATTTGCAGGAAGTAATCGCTAAACTCTTTTGACTCTAACGTCGTTTTAATTTTTCGTGCTGCGTCTTCACAAAACATCAGGTTTTGACCATTTAAACGGGCAAACTCTTGTTCGTCTTCACGTTTTACCGCAGCTTGTACTGGTGTTTTAAGCTCATCTTCTAGTAAGTTTATTAAGTTAACCACATCAAACTCTTGAATGTTTTGATCTAGTTTTACTTTAACATTAGCAATAGAGCGCTGTGAATGCGGGGTTGCTACAATGCCTTGAGTTGTTCCAAGCCACTCTAAAACCTCAGATTGAGTTAGTGTTTCTTGAGCAAACTTTTCGCTAAACGCATTTTGGATAAGTTGACGAGCAAGGGCTGCAGAGCAGGGGCAGGTTGATGAGTAAGTAACATCAACACTGAGTTCAAAACTAATGACGCCTTGATTTATGGTACTGGTAAGTACAACTGGGTAGCTTTTCCAGCCGGCTTTGCCACTAAGTAATGATTTACGGCGCAGTGGTAATTCAAATTTAAATTCGATTTGTGCTTTATCGCTTAAGCCTTCATGGCTGGTGATAAAGGTATCTAATGCTTGTGCTAAGGTGTGCGGGTTGACCTGCTGCTCAGTTGAGAGGTGATCAAGTGCTAAAAACAGACGCGACATGTGGATGCCTTTGGCGTCTTCTTGGTGTAAATTAACAAAAGCGCGTGCTTTTGCATTAACGGTAACTGGAGCTAAATCAAGAGATTCAAAAATAAAAGGCAGCTCTATATCGCCCATTCCTACCCAGTCTAATTTACCTGTTTGTAATGCGGCAGCCGTGTTAGCAATATCTGGCATAGTCGTTTGCATGATACGTTACTCGTTATTTGCAATATTTAAAACGTCACATTTTACACTAAATAAAGAGTTGCTGAAATGCGGCAAATAACGCCAAACATGAAATTTTGTTGTTTTTATCGCACAACATGAAAATCGCTGATAGAAAATGCTAAAATTAGCCTTTAATCATACTTACTTAAGCATTTAGCTAAGAGAAACACTGATATATGACAGATTCTTCTTTGAACCCGTGGGTTCGAGTTCTTTCCAGTTCAATAACTCGTTTTGGTGAGTTTAAAACTGCAGCTATTTGCTATGCATTATTACTGACAGTATCGCTGGTTTTGTCGAGTATGTTTTACTATGTTGCCATTGGGGAAGTGAACTTAGTTGATATATTGGCTGTAGTATTTTTTACCTCAGTTGTTTCCCCTCTGGTGATTAGCGTACTGCTTAACTCTATTCGGCAACTTGATGCCTCTTATGCCTATTTAGATAGTGCCACAAAACAAGAAAAGCTTTTAAATCAAACTCTCAAAGACAATATTAATCGTTTAAACATTGAAATTGATGAACGTAAAATGGCCTTTCATGCTAAGCATAGAGCAATAGAAGAGCTTAGACGTGAAATTGCAGAGCGTAAAAAAACGCAACAAGAACTCGCGCAGCAAGGCATGTTATTACGCTCCATTGTAGACTCCTCACCAGATTTATTTTATTACCGCGATAACAACGGGGTGTTTGCCGGTTGTAATAAAATGTTTGAAGAGGTGATGGGCAAAACCAGTGGCGAATTAATTGGCAAAGCCGCAGAAGAAATATTTCCAAGCCACTTTTTATCAGAAGTATTAAGAACCGATGAGCAGGTTGAACGCACTCATCAAGGTTTAACTATTGATGTAGAGTATTCTGTAAATGGTGAAATAAGATGGTTTGAACTCAGAAAACTCCCCTTTATAAATGAGCAGGGCGATTACATTGGTCTACTAGCCTTTGGCCGTGATATTACCAGCCGTAAAGAAGCCGCGCAGGCACTGGAAACTGCTTATAAAGATAAAGGGAAATTTATTGCCACATTGAGCCATGAATTACGCACTCCGCTCAATGGTATCGTCGGTTTAACCCGAATGCTATTGGATACTGAACTTAATAAACAGCAGCGTAGCTGGTGTAATACGGTGTTTTCAAGCGCCGAAACGCTGGGTAATATATTTAACGATATTATAGATTTAGATAAAATTGACCGTGAGCAACTCGATATTGCCGCTAACGAAATTAATGTGTCTGACTTTATTAATGACGTGGTTAACTTTGCAGGCCTTATTGCGGAGCAAAAAGAACTTTCTTTTGAAGTAAAACGCTCTGGAATGCTTGATATATACGCTTTACTTGATCCTACACGTTTACGCCAAGTAGTATGGAACTTAATTAATAATGCGGTTAAATTTACCCAGCACGGTAGTGTCACCTTAGATTGTGCTAGAGAAAACCGCGAAGATGGCCCATGGCTTATTATAAAAATACTCGATACCGGTGAAGGGATCCCGCAAGAACAACTTACCCGTATTTTTGATATGTACTACAAAGCGCCCGACCTTAAAGGGACCAATGCGATTGGTTCAGGTATTGGCTTAGCCGTAACAAAAGCGTTAGTAAGTGCTATGAAAGGCATTATAACTGTTAATAGTACTCCCGGAGAGGGAAGTTGCTTTACCGTTCAAATTCCGCTGAATTTATGTAGTGCTCCTACCGAACATAGTTATGTAGGGCGTAGCTTATATATTTTATTAGTGGAAGATGTGCCACTTAATGCTGAAATTGCAACTAACCTATTAGAACAACGTGGACATGAAGTACTGTGGGCTGAAACGGGAGAAGATGCTTTATCGTTTGTAGAAACCGAAGATGACCTAGATTTAGTATTACTTGATATGCAGTTGCCTGATATTAATGGTGATGAAGTAGCAAGACAAATTCGCGCACAAAGCCATTTTGACCCACTTCCTATTGTGGCACTTACCGCCAATGTTCGCAGTGCTGAAGAGGAGCTTGAGGGGATTTCTATTCAAGGGGCGTTAGCTAAACCGATAAACACCAGTAAGTTAGATAATATGCTCGCTGAACTCTTTGGCATTCAACAAGCGCAAGTTGAGGCTCCTCAACGAGTAGTTAATCAAGAGTTATTAAATCAAATTAATACTGACTTGCTAGATGTTGAAACCATTGAAGACTTTGTAAACTCGATGGGCGTTGAAGTATTTAAACGTAGTAGTCAGTTGTTTGCAAAGCTAAATCCGCAATATCAACAAGAACTATTAGGATCATTAAAAGCAGCAGACAGAGAAGAGTACAAATCCGTTGCGCATAAGTTAAAAGGTGCCGCTGGGTCGGTTGGTCTGAATGATGTGCAGTTGCATGCAAAGCAAATGGAACATGGTGCGCTGGAGCAAAGTGATGAAGTATTAACAGTCTGGCTTGATGAATTAGCAGACAAAATAAATGAAGGACAACAGGCCCTTCATTTATTTTTACAGCAATTAGAGTAAAAACTAATTAGCTGTCGATTTTACCAATGAAGCGGTAACCTTCACCATGAATGGTGCTGATTAACTCAGACGTTGAGTTGTCGCTTTCAAAGTGCTTACGGATACGACGAATGGTAACATCAACTGTACGGTCGTTAGCGCGAAGCTCACGGCCAGTCATGTGCTTAATTAGTTGCTCACGGCTGAATATACGACCTGGAGAGTCAAGCATTAAACGCAGTGCTCTGTACTCGCCTTTAGGTAGGCGTTTTGCATCTCCATTGGGAGAAGTAAGGCAACGACTGTTTTCGTCAAGTTCCCAACCGTTAAAGGTGATCACGCCATTGGTTTCAATAGCTGATTCTTCACCACCTAATGCAGTACGCGTAATTAAGTTACGTGCACGAATAGTTAATTCTCGTGGGTTGAAAGGCTTAGTAATATAGTCATCAGCACCAATTTCAAGACCTAAAATACGGTCTACATCGTTGTCACGGCCTGTTAAGAAAATAAGACCAACTTTACGTTTTTGGCGTAACTCGCGAGCTAAAATAAGCCCGTTTTTACCTGGCAGGTTGATGTCCATAACTACAAGATTGACGTCATCGTTATTTGTAAGCTTATCATGCATATCATCGCCATCAATGGCTTCAATAACTTTGTAACCTTCAGCTTCAAATAAACTAACGAGGTTTAGTCTAGTTACGTCTTCATCCTCTACGATCAGAATGACTGGCGTTTGCATCTTTAATTAACCTTTTTGGAGTGTGTTTTATTTATAAAATCGGCGTGATCATCAGAGCCGACTACTAGAATTATAGGATTATATCTAAATGTTAACAAGTAAAAACAGATTAGATATAAACAGCTGCGCGCCAAAACCTACTATGACGTATTATTAAAAACCGCGGCTTAATTGATACTTAACGTTGGATGTATAATTTGAATTATAGAGTCGAAGCCATTTCCCTTTAATAATTGATACATCCATCAACCACCTAAAGATACTTAAAATAATCAGACTAATTCAAAACGGAATTATATCACTTTCCAACTTTTCATCAATGTATGTGATATGTTAAACACAATTAAGTTCATTAATTGTGTGGAAATACAGCATTAATGATACAACTGTTTAGTTGGCTATGTATTAGTATGGTCATAAAGTTGTAATTCAAGAGGGGAATAAGAGTTATTTCGCTTTTTAAAAAAGTGTAATAATAAATCGGGCCCCTTGCTGATACTCGGTATCTAACACAATTTCCCCAGCCAAAGCTTGAGTCACTAAATTGTAAACTAAATGCATTCCTAAGCCACTGGCTCCTTGGCCGCGCTTTGATGTTACAAATGGGTCAAATATTTTTGCTCGTATATTGCTTTCAACACCTAGGCCGTTATCTGTGTAGGTAATTTGTGTTTTTGTTTCTGTTGCTACAATATCAATCTGCACTTCATTGTCACCGCCAGCTACAAATCCGTGTAACAGGGAATTTAAAATTAACTGATGAAAAACTTGCTGAAGTGGCCCTTTTTTACTTTCGACGGTTAAATCTGATGGACAATTTATAAGGACTTTAGGGTTTTTAATTTTTAGTTCTTGCCCCATAGACATTAGAGTATCACTAATTAATTGTTGTATATTAACAGTGCTGGTTATTTCATCATCTTTGATCACTGCAACTTTTTTAAAGTTAGAAATGAGCTCTGCAACGCGGTTTAAGCTGCTATATATTAAGTCTAAGTTTTCGATACCATCGTTAGTAAATTGTTCAAATTGACTCGCAGTTAGTGATTTATTATGAAATTTAACCTGCAGTTCCGCGAGTTTATCCCGCAATAGAGTAGAGCCTGTAATACCAAGTCCAATCGGTGTATTTACCTCATGGGCAACCCCTGCCACCATTTGCCCCAATGAAGCCATTTTTTTGTTTTCGACAATTTGAGTTTGGTATTGGTGCATCTTTTCCAGAGTGGATAACAGCTCTTTATTAGCCTCTCTGAGTGCGATAGTGCGTTGACTTACTTTCTCTTCAAGGTTTGAGTTTAGCTGCTTAATTTCTTGTTTATCTTCTTCATGGCGTTCTATTTGCCTTTGTGTACGTGCAAGCATTACATTTAAGCTATTAGAAAGCCGAGTTATTTCAGTTAGGTTCGTTAAAGGCGCACGTGCATAGTAATTATGTTTTTTAGCTATGTTTTGCAACAACAAGCTTAAGTTTTCTATTGGACTGGCTATCCTTTTTTGTAGCCTTAAAATAATCAAAGAAATAAAAATAAGTATTAAAGCCATAATAACGATATCGATTATAATCTTTTTAGTTATTAGTTGATTTAAGTTATCTAAGCTGCCTCTAATATATACATAGCCGAGCAGCTGTTCATTATTGAGTATTGGGGTAATGTACTCAATATACTCGTCACTAACCTGTGGTTCAGAAAAATCATTAATATTATCTGTTTTAATGGGGACTGGTGGTGATTTTCGGGCATTAAAGCTGGTAAAAAAGACTGGCTTGTTAGATTGCTCATCTAAGGCGTAAATATGTAAATTTGTGACGGATGATACTTGTTGAAGCAGCTTTAAGCGCCTTTCTTCTGCAGGCCTATTTTTATTTAGCAATGAGGGCATCGCGTCGAATGCAATGATCTCTGATACCAACACAAGTTTGCTAATGAGCTGTTTTTTTTGCTCTTGCGCACTTAAATAGGTAGAAATTGAAAGCGATAATAACAAACAGATAGCTGTTATAAGCATGATGGTTTTAAACAATATGCTACGAATGCTATTTTGCTCTACAGTTTTGGGCATTGCGAGAAGGTCATCCGTGTCAATTGTGAGTCTAATGATAATAGTTTAGCAAAAACAGAAAAAAGTGAATTAAAAAGATTAGCTTAATTACACTTTTTATTTTTAGCTAATCTTCTTATGAAACATAAATATGTGGCTAATATAGCCCATATTTATGTTTTGACAGGATATTAATAACTTATTTTAGCTACTGTATACGGCAAATTTGTTGTTTTTGAACACTGTGTGGTAGCTATCAAATTGGGTTTCTAAAATTGGTGGATATTTCAAAAAGCTATTAGCCACTATGGTCAGTTTGCCTGCCTTAGTCAAATGTTGCTTTGCATGGGTTAAAAAAGATTCCGCAACGCTGTAGTCAGTTGCAATCCCGGTATGAAATGGCGGGTTGCTAATAATTAAATCAAACTTGCCAGTAATATTATTTAAACCATCACTGAGTATGGCTTCACCGTTTACATTATTTAGCTTAAGCGTTTGCGTTGTTGCATAGGCTGCAAGTGCACTTACGTCACTACAGGTAAATGTCAGTGCTGGATTTTTTAGCCCTAAAAAAGTAGCAATAAGTCCTGCGCCACAACCAAAATCAAGGACTTTCCCATGTTTTAAGTTAGGAGCATTCTCTAATAGCATTTTCGTTCCAGCATCTAGTGCACCATGGTTAAACACACCAGGAATACTGACTGCTGTAAACTCAATATCGCTCACACATACCGTAAACTCTTTATGGTAAGTGCTAATATCAAACGCGCTATTAATAGTGAGCTCTGAAAATGAATATAAAACACAGTGTTTTGCTGAGTCTATTTTATTACTAAATTCAGCCTTACCGGCGAGTTGCTTTTCAATTGACTTAACACCGCTCTTGTTTTCGCCAACAACGAGTAGCTCTGCATCTTTGCTTATCACAGCACGTATGTTGTCTAACGCCATTAATAGCTCAGGTTTAGATTTAGGGTAATAAAGTATTACCAAATCATAATCGCCCGAATTAATTGTGTGGCTGATGGTTACGTCAATACCCGATATGTTTTTTGCAAATTCACCATTAGCGTGGTTATAACTAAAAGCGGTTATTTTACTTTGTGGATTGAGCGTTTTTAGCTCATTTAAAAAGCCATCTTGAACAAAGTTGACCACCAATATTGATTTACCTTTTAACTCTTCACTGTTACGAAGTAATAGTAGGCTCGGATTGGTTAATACGCTCATAAATGGCTTTACCTTACTTGATTATTTAATTAACGGTTACTTAGTACGTTCGAACATTAAATCCCATACGCCATGACCTAAACGCTGACCACGCTGTTCAAATTTAGTCAAAGGACGTAAATCAGGACGAGGTACATAGTCGTTAGTCTCAGATTGGTTTTTGTAACCTGGAGCTGCTTGCATTACTTCTAACATATGCTCTGCATAGTTTTCCCAATCGGTTGCCATGTGAAATACGCCACCGATTTTTAATTTAGAGCGGAGTTTTTCAGCAAACTCAGTTTGTACTATGCGACGCTTGTGGTGACGCTTTTTGTGCCATGGATCAGGAAAAAATAACTGCAAGGTTGATAAGCTTTCATCGCTTATACAATCAGCAAGAACTTCTACTGCATCGTGTTCAAATACGCGCAGATTAGTAACGCCAGCTTCGTCAGCATCCATTAAACATGCGCCAACGCCTGGGCGATGAACTTCTATGCCGATAAAGTTAAGGTGTGGTGCATTTTTTGCCATTTCAACTAATGACTTACCCATACCAAAACCAATTTCTAGCACTACATCATTGTCATTGCCAAAAACTTCGCTTAAATCAAGTCGGCCGTTTTTATGTTCAAGCCCCATTGTTGGCCAGCATTTTTCGATTGCAGCAGCTTGGCCTTTGGTTAATCGGCCTTCGCGTTTTACAAAACTGCGAATAGTGCGGATATACTTACCTTCTTGCTTAGCTTGCTCAAGGTTGTTGTTACTTGATTCACTCATATTATTGGCCTGACAAAACAATGTGTTTAAAAATGGTTGCGTATTATCCCTGACCAGCGCTAGGTTGACAAGCATTAGGGCGTTATAGCTTGATCTTTTCAGTCACTACAATAGACTGAGCCGCCATTGAGCATTAGTAAAAAATTAAATATGTTGGATTTAAAAAAACAGCAGTCAGCTTGGTTTTCCAACCAAGTAGTTGACTGGTATCACCTTCATGGGCGCAAAACGTTACCATGGCAATTAGCTAAAACGCCTTATAAAGTGTGGGTATCTGAGGTGATGTTACAGCAAACTCAGGTTGTCACTGTTATTCCTTATTTTGAAAAGTTTATGCAAAGCTTTCCCGATATTATTGCTTTAGCAAATGCTGATGAAGATCAAGTTTTGCATCATTGGACAGGTTTAGGTTATTACGCTCGTGCACGCAATTTACATAAAACCGCTAAAATAGTTCGAGATAAATACCAAGGTCAGTTTCCTAGCACGCTTGAAGAAGTAATGGATTTACCCGGAATAGGGCGCTCTACTGCTGGTGCTGTTTTATCATTATCTTTGGGGCAGCATTACCCTATTCTTGATGGTAATGTTAAAAGAGTGCTTGCTCGGTTTTTCATGGTTGAAGGTTGGTATGGAGTCAAAAAGGTAGAAAATCAGCTTTGGCATTTAAGTGAACAACTCACTCCTAAAAATAATGTAACAGAGTTTAATCAAGCTATGATGGATTTAGGTGCAAGCTTATGTTCGCGCAGCCGCTTTGATTGTGAGGCGTGCCCGTTAAATAGTCGTTGTGGTGCGTTTAACGCAGGTAAAGTTAAGGAGTTCCCTCACTCTAAACCTAAAAAAGCAGTGCCTAAAAAAAGTTGCCACCAGTTAATTATTAAACATAACGACAAAGTGCTTATGGAAAAACGCCCAAACAGTGGTATCTGGGGCGGATTGTTTGGATTTTTTGAATTTAATGAGTACAGCGAGCTCGAAACTTTTTTAGCGCAACAAGGGCTTAAAAGTGACCTTAATGAAGTAGCGCCTTTTACTCATGTATTTTCACATTTTGAGCTTACGATTAACCCGCATGTACTTAATATTGAAAAAGCTCCTGATGTTGTTAATGACAAGCAGTTGGTATGGTATCCACTCGATCAATCAATAGAAGTAGGGTTAGCTGCACCGACTAAAAAGTTGGTTAAACAAATTACGGCAATAGTATAGAATAGCGATATATTTAGCATTAAGGGGAACAATCATGGCACGTACAGTATTTTGTCAAAAGTTACAAAAAGAGGCCGAAGGCCTTGGTTTTCAGTTATACCCTGGTGAACTTGGTGAGAAAATTTTTAATAATATTTCTAAAGAAGCCTGGGGGCAATGGCAGCATAAACAAACTATGCTGATCAATGAAAAGCATTTAAACATGATGGATCCAGAGCATCGTACTTTTTTAGAAGAGCAAATGGTTGGCTTTTTATTTGAAGGTAAAGAAGTTGAGATTGAAGGTTATAAGCCAGTAGAAAAATAAATTAACTGTGCTTAGGTTAATTAATAAAAAAGGGCTATAAGCCCTTTTTTATTGCGTTAGCAAACGTTCTTAGTAACATATACTATTTAGTTAAATAAGTTCGTTCTGTTCCTCATTATTTTTAATTTGCTCTTTTAAGAACTGCGCTGCTCTTGAGAATTCAATTTCGAGCCCATCTCTCATCTTAATTAACTCATCAGCACTTACTTCATCGCTCTTGCACTTATCTTCAAATGACTGCGCTAAATCAGCAACAATATTAGCTCCTACTGTTTTTGATATAGATTTTAATTGATGGCAGGCAGATAAAATTTCAGCTTTGTTACTTTGCAACACAGCAAAGTTAATCGCTTTAATTTGTTCTTGGCTCTGTTCTAAATACATTTTAAAGAAGCGGATTATTTTAGCATCATCGCCATTTATGTACTTATTCGCTGATTCCATATCTATAGGCATAACAGACTTTTCGGCCGAATTCACCTGTTGTGGTTGTTCGCTGTATAAATCACTCCATTGCTTTAATGTGTCTTCAAGTGAATTAAGCTCAATAGGTTTAGTAATAAAGTCGTTAATACCCACTGCTAAACATCGCTCTCTCTCTCCCTTTAGAGCATTGGCAGTAACAGCAATAATATAAGGTTGTGCGTCAATTGATTCGAGTAATGAAGCTTCTTCTCTAATTTTTTCAACCATGTCGTAGCCAGACATTTTTGGCATATGTAAATCGGTTAAAATGAGCGAGTAGCTATTTTTACGCCACATATCTAAACCTTCTTCACCGTTATTAGCTACCTCTACACTGTAACCTAGTATATGTAGTTGTTCGGTGAGTACCTCTTGGTTCAATCGGTTATCTTCTACCAATAATACCAGCCTATTTGCAGCGAGTGCCTCTTCTGAACTTAGGTAGTGATTCATCGTTCTGGCTTTTTTAATTTGCTTAGGCTTATGTAAGCCGGCAGCCACTAAAATTGAAAGCATAAAGTTAGATTTACACAAAGGGGAGGCGTTAATATAAAAAATATTTTTATGGTTAATAACCGCTTCATCTAACTTACTTAATACCACCATTTGTTGGTTATTATCTTCTAATGAGTAAAGTAAACTTCTTAGTAGGGTACTAATACTACTCATGTCATCAATACCATCAACAACCCAAATAATATCCTTGGTTTCTTGATGAGCTTCTATATCTTGCTGCTCATGAGCATAGGTTATTTTAGCTCCCATAAATGACAAGTAACGGTAAATTACTTTGCCGCGTTCTGCGTTGTTACTAACAACAATGACATGTTTACCATTAAGTGTATTTTTATTGGCAAATTCAATTTTACCTGCGGTTGAAAAGGGCAGTTCAACAGTAAACTCACTACCTATCCCTTCATGACTTGTTACATGAATGGTACCAAGCATTAGCTCAGTTAAGCTTTTACAAATTGAAAGCCCAAGCCCTGTACCACCGAACTCTCGCGTAATTGAGCTTTCTGCTTGGGTGAACGGGTTAAAGATTTTTCTCAACTGAGATTGACTCATTCCTTTACCGTTATCACTTACGCAAAAACGCAATGTAAAGTGATCGGCGGTGTTATGTGCTACTTCTACTGATATTCTTACTTTCCCCTGGGTTGTACCATTGGTGCTGGTAAACTTGATGGCATTACTACATAAGTTATATAGCACTTGGCGCACTCTAACAGAGTCACCCTTAAGGTTGTTGGGTATATCGGGGGCAATTGATAAATCGAGTTCTAGGTGGCGATTTTTAGCAACCGACGATAACACCTTAGCAACTTCTTCTAGCGTATCGGCAACGGAAAACGGAACTGGATCTATATTGAGCTTTCCAGCCTCAATTTTAGAAAAATCTAAAATATCATCTAAAATACTTAATAACGAAAATGCTGATTCACGAATAATAGTACTTAAACGTTGCTGGGCACCATCAAGCTCTGTTTGACGAAGTAAATCAATAGTGCCAATTACGCCATTCATTGGTGTTCTTATTTCATGACTCATAGTGGCTAAAAAGGTGGTTTTAGTTTCGCTGGCTTTTAATGCTTTTTGAGTTTGCTTTTCTAATTCAAATGTTCTGCTTTGTACTTCTGTTTCAAGGCTAGTTTGTAGTTTTTTTAATTCTTTTTGTGCAGCCTGATCGTCAGCTTGAACCGTACTTACTTTTTTTAGCAGCAAGTTAATTTGTTGAGCAACGGTTTCTAATCCGCCTTCGAGTCGCTCATTAAGCGTGCTTTGATAGTTATCATTTTGTGTAATTGCTTTGAGTTCTTGAGTGAGAGAGTCGGTATTTTTATGTAATCGTTTATTAATATGCTTATTAAACGTAATAGCTAACGCAAACAGCACTATCAGAGCAACAATAGCGGCAAGGTACGCATTCATAAATAAGTTTTGTGTAGATGATGCAATTAAAGGTTGTTTTTGCTCAATAATAAGCTCAGCAATTACCTCCCCATTTACTGAAATAACATGATGTAATATGCCTTGCTCCTTTACATACTCATTAATAGCTAAAGGCTCAATTAAATTACTATTATTGCTATAAACCAACTCGGTTTTATTGTTCGGATTAAAGCGGTGCAGGGTATATTTAAAATTATTATTGAGTAAGCTTGCGGTATCAAGAAGTGATTTGACTTTGTCTTGCTCGTGTATAGTTAGTGCTTCTACTATGGGTTGCTCAAGACGCTCAGCAAGTTTTGTTACCTTGATGGTTGAAACAGGGTTAACTTCTTTGTGCTCAGTATTGCTTTGTGAGTAAAGCGAATAGGCGACTATAAATAATGTGGCAGTTATAAGGTTACTAACTAAAAATAAAGGTAGTAAGCCTTTGATTGCTGGAGAAAACTTACCCTGCATGAATTTTCCTATCGTGGTATTATTAGAACGGTAAGCCTGTACCGAAAGTTATATACCAATCGTAACACCTAAAAAAAATAATTCACTACGTTTTTTAAAGTCTTTTGTTGAATAAATGCACTGCATTAACGAGAAACGTCGCTAGTTGTTTGAAAACCGTTCAAACAGTTGCAAAGGATAAAAAAAAAGTTGACTTGTAAGGGCAAAACTCGTTTAATACGCCGCACGCCCAGATAGCTCACTAAGAAGTGTCTTGTGGGAGTTGCATTAAAAATCAGGTAAGATTTTTAATTTGCACTGTTTAAGTGCCTCGATAGCTCAGTTGGTAGAGCAGAGGATTGAAAATCCTCGTGTCCCTGGTTCGATTCCGG
>NZ_JALNTM010000059.1:0-1441 GCF_023161845.1 Pseudoalteromonas sp. 2CM39R | reverse complement strand
GAACCCCTGTTACCGCCGTGAAAGGGCGGTGTCCTAGGCCTCTAGACGATGGGGACACTAAAAAGTGTCACTAGGACGATTGATTAGTTTAACTCACATCCTGAGCTCTTAAGGTAATGGCGTATAGTACAAATAAAGACTCGAGCTTTATGTGTTACGCTATTTTCTCGGTAAAACCGCCTTTAACTAAAAAGTTAAGTGGCGTCCCCAAGGGGATTCGAACCCCTGTTACCGCCGTGAAAGGGCGGTGTCCTAGGCCTCTAGACGATGGGGACACAGAAAACTGCTACCCTAGGACAAACACTAAAAATTGGTGGAGCTATGCGGGATCGAACCGCAGACCTCTTCGCTGCCAGCGAAGCGCTCTCCCAGCTGAGCTATAGCCCCAACTTATTCAATACGCTCTGTGATAAACACGTCGTGTATCGCTTAGTGCGGGGCGCATTCTATGCACCCCCCAAAATAAAGTCAACAGTTTTTTGTGCGACATTATTTAAATGGTTTAATTTTCAACAAACTGGCTATCATACATGCTAAAAAGTAGATTTTCATACTACTTAGTAACAATGAGCTTCGTTAAGTGTGCCACATTTAAGTTTGAGTTGAGCATAACGACCCTATAATACTAAAAGTACCTATTCACATCGGACTAAAAAGGTATACATTTATATGCAAATTGAGTTATCACTGCTTTTCTCCTAAAACAGGCCTACTTCCATCATAGCCTAGCTGGATTTTATTAAATGCTAATTGTAAAGCTTAACTATGCTAAGCGATAAACAACTTGTTAATTTGAGTGGTTTAAGCAATTGAATAACATAGGCAGGATGATCTGCACTAAAAAGCTTTACTTTGATTTCTTGGTTGCAACCCTGGCTCGGCAAATCAATTACCACTAAATTGAATTAATTTTCATCCTTAAAAAGCAACAGAGCCCTATCAAGTGAATATGAATGTAGTTACATTAGCGCCCAGCCATGCATGCTTATTGTTCGTTTTATGTTACCTTGTTGATAAAGTGAACACCATTTGCATTGTATTGATTATAAAAGCTTCATTCAGCACATTTTTATCATTCAAGTGTTGACACATTTACAAGTCTATCTATAATAGCGCCCCACAACAACGCAGCAATGCGGTGTTGTTTAGATGCGGGTGATTAGCTCAGTTGGGAGAGCATCGCCCTTACAAGGCGAGGGTCACTGGTTCAAGTCCAGTATCACCCACCACATTTTAATGTGTCGTATCTAAGTTCTGTACAGGTTTATTAACCCAATCAGAAAAAGAGAGCATTATTTTACTTACAAGTAATTGCTATGTTCACTGGTTAAAGTCCAGTACTATTTTTATAATAGTTTGGTTTGATTTATATGTGGGTGATTAGCTCAGTTGGGAGAGCATCGCCCTTACAAGGCGAGGGTCACTGGTTCAAGTCCAGTAT
>NZ_JALNTM010000058.1:0-1470 GCF_023161845.1 Pseudoalteromonas sp. 2CM39R | reverse complement strand
TGAATCCGCAGCTTCGGTGCATAGTTTAGCCCCGTTACATCTTCCGCGCAGACCGACTCGACCAGTGAGCTATTACGCTTTCTTTAAAGGATGGCTGCTTCTAAGCCAACCTCCTGGCTGTCTGGGCCTTTCCACATCGTTTCCCACTTAACTATGACTTTGGGACCTTAGCTGGCGGTCTGGGTTGTTTCCCTCTTCACGACGGACGTTAGCACCCGCCGTGTGTCTCCCGGATATTACTTTACGGTATTCGGAGTTTGCAAAGGGTTGGTAAGTCGGGATGACCCCCTAGCCTTAACAGTGCTCTACCCCCGTAAGTATTCGTCCGAGGCTCTACCTAAATAGATTTCGGGGAGAACCAGCTATCTCCCGGTTTGATTAGCCTTTCACTCCTAACCACAGGTCATCCCCTAACTTTTCAACGTTAGTGGGTTCGGTCCTCCAATTGATGTTACTCAATCTTCAACCTGCCCATGGCTAGATCACCGGGTTTCGGGTCTATACCTTGCAACTATTCGCCCAGTTAAGACTCGGTTTCCCTACGGCTACCCTAATCGGTTAACCTCGCTACAAAATATAAGTCGCTGACCCATTATACAAAAGGTACGCAGTCACCCTCGAAGGGCTCCTACTGCTTGTACGTACACGGTTTCAGGTTCTATTTCACTCCCCTCACAGGGGTTCTTTTCGCCTTTCCCTCACGGTACTGGTTCACTATCGGTCAGTTGGGAGTATTTAGCCTTAGATGATGGTCCACCTATATTCAGTCAAAGTTTCACGTGCTCCGACCTACTCGATTTCACTTAAAATGCGTTTTCATGTACGGGACTATCACCCTGTATCGTGGCACTTTCCAGAGCCTTCCATTAACACATAATAAGCTTAAGGGCTGTTCCGATTTCGCTCGCCGCTACTATCGGAATCTCGGTTGATTTCTTTTCCTACGGGTACTTAGATGTTTCAGTTCTCCGCGTTCGCCTCGTTAACCTATGTATTCAGTTAACGATACCTGCAAGCAGGTGGGTTTCCCCATTCGGAAATCCTAGTCTCAAGTGCTTTTTACTAGCTTGACTAGGCTTATCGCAAGTTAATACGTCCTTCATCGCCTCCAACTGCCAAGGCATCCACCGTGTACGCTTAGTCACTTAACCATACAACCCAAACGGGTCTTTGTTTTGTGACAGTTTAACTTCGCCAGAAGTTAATATTGAATACTAAAGTAGATACCAATTAATCCGAAGATTAAATTGGCACTGAATGATACTGCTATCATTCTTTTTTACTTTTGAAAACTCTGTACAAATAACAAATGTCATTCATACGAATTTTATTATCAGCTTTTCCAAATTTTTAAAGAGCATATTAATTAGTTAACCCAAAGGGTAAAACTAACTAACAATCATCTGTGTGGACACTACGAACAAATAAGTTCTAAATCGTATAAGGAGGTGATCCAGCCCCAGGTTCCCC
>NZ_JALNTM010000005.1:425083-456010 GCF_023161845.1 Pseudoalteromonas sp. 2CM39R | reverse complement strand
TGGCGGAGTGGACGGGACTCGAACCCGCGACCCCCGGCGTGACAGGCCGGTATTCTAACCAACTGAACTACCACTCCACATTTTCGTTGCTGACTGAGTCTCCCCTGACAGCGGCGTGAATAATACGAATCACCCTCTGGTTCGTCAAGGGGTTTTTTGTATTTTTACAGGTTTTTTAGTCATCTGACATCGAAAGGTTTAAAATTTCACCTGATTTGTCATTTTTTGAGCCATTTTTGCCAACTTCATTTTCATTCGTTGCTTGCTCATCATTTTCGGTTTGATTTTTTTTCTTTAAAAACGGTAAAGAAATTTTAAATTTCAGCGGTTTCTTTTGAACAAAAATTCTAATTGCCAGCCAACCTAATAAAAGGACGGTTAAATTTCCAACAACAATTAAGGTCACCATGAGCATGGTGGACGCTTTTTGTTCTTCTTCAAGAATTCGTTGTTGCTCTGCTTGCGCTTCTAAATCAATTTCTGGGCGAACAATTTCTGGTACAGCTTCAATTGGTCGTTCAATTTCAAATTTATAAGTCGGTAACGTTGCCATAAATTCACGGTCATTTATGTTGCTACCAAATACAGAGAGCTCAACACTGTATCGTCCCCAATCATAATTTTTAATTGCAAGCTCTCGTGTTTGCGATTTATCAGCATCTAAAGAGAACATTTGCTCTTCATTATTGGGGTAATATATTTTTCCTTGAATAAGTACAGTATCTGGTTTAACAATTTCAGGATTTAGCGAGATCGTTAAAATGTGGTCATCTTCATCTTGCTCAGCAAGTGCTACTTCATAATCAAAAGGCGGCTCATGCACGACTATCGGTTTTTGCACCACGGTACGCTTTAATATAGGCGTTTCTATATATAGCTCTGGTTGCCACTCTCCTGCCGGAAAGACCAGCTTAAACTCACCGGTAAACACACCATCAAGTGGACGCTCATCAAAGCCACGGCCATCATCTCTAAAATCGGTAACACTTTGCGTGCCCGCACCAAAGTTTGCGTAATCACTATTATTAGTGCTGACAAAATCAACGTGCAAACTTATCACATCGCGAAACTGACCAACTTCTATTGGTTCACCGTCATTTAATACGCGGCCAGTCAGTTTTACTGTTTCGCCACGAAACAGCATAGGCGGGAGTGGATCAACATTAAGCTCTATTTCACCCAGCACCATAATACGGCTATCTGGCAAGATACTGCCGACCACTTGCCAAGGGCCTGGCATGGGGTTGCTAATGGTGATCAGGTCGTAGCTCAGTTCATCATGCCAGTCGAGGTCATCATTGTTTACTGAGTCAGTAGCGTAATACTTAGTGCCGTCAGGGCGTACTAACACAACGGCAGGAGCACCGCGTTTACGAAAGAAGAGTAAGGTTACTTTATCGACTTTATGGTCAATACGAAAACGGTTCTCTAGCAGGGGAATTTCATTTTGCACCCCATCACGTTCTAATGGGGTTATTTTATCTTGCTCGTTGGCAAATCCCGCTAAGGGAATTAAACACACTAATCCTGCTAGTAGTTGTTTTCTCATTTTATTACCTTATTCTGCACGCCATAGGCATTGGCCACCCTTTGCAACCAAGTCTAAACGCTCTTCGTGAGCGGCGTGCTCTTGTTCTGTTGCTCTTAATACCACAAGCGGTGCTCTATCAGCACTTAGTCGGCGAATACCACCAGCTTGTTGGGTTGAGCCTTCATCTTTATTTTGATTAAGATTCAGTTTTACTTGCCCACCCGTCATCGACAGGTAAACATCGGCTAAGATCTCAGAATCCAGTAAAGCGCCGTGTAACGTACGCTTTGAGTTATCAATATCGTAACGACGGCAAAGTGCATCAAGGTTATTCTTTTGACCTGGGTGCAAGTCACGCGCCATTTTTAAAGTATCAAGTACACTACATACATCGGCAGTATTCGGAAAACCTTGATTTAACAATGCAAACTCATTATCCATGTGACCGATATCGAACGCTGCGTTATGAATAACAAGCTCAGCACCACGAATATACTCTAAAAACTCATGGGCAATTTGATGGTACAGGGGTTTATCACGCAAAAATTCATTGGTGATACCGTGAACGTCTATTGCTTCTTCTTCTATTTCACGTTGTGGATTGATATACACATGAAAGTTGTTGCCAGTAAGACGGCGATTTACAAGTTCAACACAACCGATTTCAATAATGCGGTGGCCTTGCTTTGGGTCAATACCCGTGGTTTCTGTATCTAAAACTATTTGTCTATGTGCCATATCGTCTTAAGCCTGACTCTGGTATCTTTCTATATTCACTTTATTGTACACAATATCAAGGTAAAACAGTGCAGAAAACCGTAGAGATTTACACCGATGGATCATGTTTAGGAAATCCAGGGCCTGGAGGGTATGGCATCGTGATGCGATACAACGGCCACGAGAAGCAATTAAGTCAAGGCTACACCCTAACAACAAATAATCGGATGGAAATGCTCGCAGCTATCGTTGCACTAGAAACTCTCACCCGCTCTTGTCACGTCATTCTGACGACCGATAGCCAATATGTTAAACAGGGCATCGAGTCATGGGTTGAAAATTGGAAAAAGCGCGGCTGGAAAACCGCAGCTAAAAAACCAGTTAAGAATGTCGATTTATGGAAACGACTCGATGCTGCCTGCCAACAACACGAGGTAGAATGGCGTTGGGTAAAAGGCCATAGCGGCAATAAATACAATGAGATTGTTGACGATCTAGCCCGCGAAGCCGCTGGCAGCGATCAATTACTTGAAGACACAGGTTACGACGGTAATTAAAAGCACCTTGAAATAAACTTGGCGCAGGTCGTTTTATATTTTTGTTATATGTTATAAGATTTGGCTATAAAGAAATATAAAGGATTCATTATGGCTCTGCGCATTCACTCTTTTTTTCATCAACAAAGCGCCACTCTATGCTACTTAGTCAGTTGCGAAAGCACTAAACAGTGCTTGCTGATTGATGCGCCAGCTGATTTTGATATGCCAAGTGGTGAGTTAAGTTTTACCACAGCCAATGAGATCATTAGCTACATAAAGACTGAGCAGCTGACACTTCAATGGCTCCTTGAAACTCATGCCCATGCTGACCATATCACCGCAGCAAGTTACATAAAGCAGCAATTACAAGACACACACCCTTGTAAACTCGGCACGGGTGAAGGGATCACACAAGTGCAACAGCACTTTAGCCAACTTTATAATCTTGATATGCCATGTAATGGTGAACCTTTTGATGCTTTATTTGCTGATAAAGCACAATTTCAGTTAGGTGATTACACAGTAGATGTGATTGCCACACCGGGCCATACCCCTGACAGCGTGTGTTTTCACATTGATGGCAATGTATTTGTTGGCGACACCTTCTTTATGCCAGACAGTGGCACAGCCCGCTGTGATTTCCCAGGAGGCAGTGCCGGTGAGTTATATGACTCACTACAGCGAATTTTAGCGTTTCCTGACGATACCGTACTTTGGATGTGTCATGACTATCAACCAGATGGCCGCCCTCTTGCGAACAAAACCACAGTGAAAGAGCAGCGTGAGCAAAACATTCATTTAAAAGGGGATAAACAAAGCTTTATTGCAACTCGGGAAGGCCGCGATGCAACCTTGGCAGTACCAAAGCTGTTGCACCCTTCTATTCAATTAAATATTCGTGCAGGCCAGTACCCAAGTAAAACGGATACTCAACAACACTATTTAGCTATCCCGCTCACAGTGCTGCTTTGATGTTTGCCTGAGCCCTGCTCCTTTCACTGGCGAAAATTGCGGCCTTGCATGCCATTTAGGTTTAATTGGTGTCAGCGGGGCCACACGTTTTCGAGCCACCAGCATATACACACTGCCCATTGGCTTTAAATATTGCTGGCCAAAGCTGCGCCACGCCGCAAAACGTGACAAACGGTTGCCTCTTGCAAGCGATGAATGGATAAATCGCTCGTCGGAAATAATCTCAAAGCCTAATAGATTCAACCAGTCTTTTACTCGTGATGGCGTAAAAAAGCGCCC
Source organism: Pseudoalteromonas sp. 2CM39R (assembly GCF_023161845.1). Lineage (NCBI taxonomy): Bacteria > Pseudomonadati > Pseudomonadota > Gammaproteobacteria > Alteromonadales > Pseudoalteromonadaceae > Pseudoalteromonas > Pseudoalteromonas sp. 2CM39R. The sequence continues at coordinate 451,972 of NZ_JALNTM010000005.1, read as the reverse complement.
TGTCCAAGGTAACTTTTGGCGACTAAAAGGTAAAAGCTGCGCCAAGCCACACAAGCTAAATGGGTTAAAGCCCGTGATCACCAGATAGCCACCGGGAATTAAAGTACGGTGTGCTTCACGTAAGATGTGGTGTGGATCAGAATGATATTCTAAGCAATGCGATAATATGCAAGCATCAACACTGTGCTCATAAAAAGGCAGCTCGTCTACATCAGCAATAACACCAGTAAATAGCCCCTGCTCTGCTACACAAACTTGATGCTTTATAGGACTTTCACTGGTTGCCAGCTCTCCACTTAAATTACCAAGTTTGAGCATGTGATAGCCAAACATGCGTGGCAGCCATGGCATTAGCTTACGTTCAATTTCAGCACGTAAATAGTCACCATGAGGGAACTGCTGCCAAGTGTATGGCTTAGGACCTTCTTGAAAACTAAGGGCTGGTTTCATTTTCTGAGCTCGTTATACTGTGTGTTAACTGTCACTTTATAGAGCAATTAAACATGGTGCAAGTTAAAGCAATTAAAGCCTTTTCTGATAATTACATTTGGTGCATCAGCAATGAAGCTGAGCAAACAGCTTGGGTCGTCGACCCGGGTCAAGCAGAACCTGTTTTAAACTATCTGAGCGAGCATAACTTAACACTTAGCGGTATTTTGATTACTCACCACCATTATGATCATACCGATGGCGTGGCTGCACTGGTTAAGGAATTTCGTGATATTCCGGTTTATGGGCCAAGACACAGCCCTTTTAAAGGCATTACTCATGGCGTATCAGAAGCGGATAAAGTCACTGTGTATGATTACACTTTTACCGTGCTTGCGACACCTGGCCATACCCTAGACCATATTTGTTACATTAATGACGAATTAAGTTTTACTGGCGACACCTTATTTAGTGCTGGCTGCGGACGATTATTCGAAGGCAGCGCAGAACAAATGTGGCACTCGTTATGTAAGCTAAGAGCCCTGCCAGATGAGTGTAAAATCTACTGCACCCATGAATACACGCAAGCCAACTTAGCTTTCGCAAAAGCTGTAGAGCCAAATAACGAATACCTTCTCAACTACAGTGATAAGGTAGATACGCTGCGCGCCAAAGACGAAATAAGCTTGCCAACCCAGTTAGGCGTGGAAAAACAAATAAATCCATTTTTACGTAGCAATATAGCAACAATCACTGATGAGCTTCCTGATGAGCTAAAAATTAATTTGGATCTGAATGAACCTTGGCAACGCTTTGCAGGTCTCAGAGCCTGGAAAGATAACTTTTAAAAAAACGTAAACACCGGTAGTTACAATTTTGTATATTTAGATCAGCATCTTGCAATAATAAGCTGACATAAACTGGTCATAAAGTGGCAATATGTTCTCAGAGCAGGTAATATTCGCCGAGTTTTTTTACCTGATGTATGGGTATATATGTATAAGTCTCCTTTAGTTTTATCACTTGCGCTGATTTTAAGTGGCTGTCAATTAACAGCTTCTGATTCAGCAAGTACAGATGTTGCGAACAATAATGTTGAACAACAATTAGACGGCGCAAGTCCGAGCGATATCAATGATGCATTGATGATTAACGCTCAATATCAACAATTAACCGATATTGATGAGCCGCCTCCTGTATTTGATGATGTATGGGAACGTATTCGTTATCAGCTTTCGATTGATGTGCCACAAAACCGCCCAGTTGTTGCTGAGCGTAACTATTATGCGCGTCATCAGGCCTATTTAGATCGTATCTCTAAGCGCGCTGAGCCTTACCTATACTTTATTGTAGAAGAAGTCGAAAAGCGTCAAATGCCAATCGAAATTGCGCTTTTACCTATTGTAGAAAGTGCGTTTGACCCATTTGGTTATTCACATCGCAGTGCTTCTGGCATTTGGCAATTTATGCCACAGACTGGTGAACGTTTCGATTTAAAACAAAACTGGTGGTATGACGGTCGCCGTGACATTGTACAATCGACCCGTGCAGCGCTAGATTACTTATCATATTTACACAAAACCTTAGAAGGCGATTGGCTAAATGCCATTGCAGCCTATAACTCAGGTGAAGGTCGTTTACTGCGTGCCATTAAAAAGAACCGTAAAAAGCATTTACCAACGGATTTTTGGTCACTTGATTTACCAAGAGAGACCACAGCCTACGTACCTAAGCTGTTAGCGCTGTCTGATCTGGTAAAACGCAGTGACGAATTTGGTGTTAAGTGGCAACCAATTATTAATGCTCAAGTCGTTGAAGCAGTTAATGTAGGTAGCCAAATTGACTTAGCACTTGCCGCTGACATGGCAGGTATTAGCTTAACAGAGCTTTATCGTTTGAACCCTGGCTTCAATCGTTGGGCTACAGATCCAAATGGCCCACACTTTTTATTATTACCGTCTGATAAGGTAGAAGCGTTTACTGACAAGCTAGCTAAAACAGAGCAAAAAGACCGCCTACGCTGGCAGCAATATGTTGTTGCACGTGGTGACAGTTTATCTGTGATTGCGAAGAAGTTTTCAACAAGCACAAACGCGATTAAAACCCTGAATAAGCTTTCATCGAATACTATTCGTGTTGGTCAGCAATTACTTGTGCCACTGAGCGATGGTGAGATTAATAGCCAGCATTTACCAAAATCAGTACGTATGGCGGCTAATAAAGCAACACGTAAAAAGCTAAGCCATAAAGTGGCCAGTGGCGATACACTGTGGGATATCAGCCGTGAGTACGATGTGACCATAGCTGAACTTGCAACATGGAATAAGCTGAAAAAAGACGCTGTACTGCGTGTTGGTCAAAAGCTAACTGTGTATAAGCAAGAAAAATCACAACTTGCTGCTACACAAATCAAAGAGCGCACCATTACCTATAAAGTTCGTCGTGGTGACTCGTTAGCGCGCATTGCTGCTAAGTTTAATGTGTCTGTGCAAGATATTATTAAATGGAATTCATTAGCTGGACAAAAGTACATTCAACCTGGGCAAAAGCTGAAGTTAAAGGTTGATGTTCGAAGCGCATAATTGCTTCATCTAATATCAAAAAAAGAGCGCCTAACGGCGCTCTTTGTGTCTCTCATTTAGTATTTATGCTTCAAAGCCCATAAGTGTAATAACTCATTGGCAATGGTCGCTGCAGCAATGGCTGTTAGTTCACTTTGGTCATAGGATGGCGACACTTCAACCACATCCATACCGACCATATTAATGCCTTTCAATGCACGAAGTACTTTGAGTACTTTATCGCTGGTTAAGCCACCACACACTGGGGTGCCTGTCCCTGGAGCGAATGCTGGATCAAGGCAGTCAATATCAAAGGTTAAGTACACAGGTAAGTCACCGACGCGTGCTTTAATTTGCTCTGCGATATCTTGCGCTGGCAAGTCATTAGCTGCCATTGCATCAATCACTGCAAACTCATGCTTACTCTGATCAAAGTCAGTACGAATACCTATTTGAATACTGTGATCAACATCAATAAGCCCTTCCATCGGCGCATGGTAAAACATGGTACCGTGATCATAGCGCGAACCATTGCTGTAAGTATCTGTGTGGGCATCAAAATGCACTAATGCCATTTTACCGTGTTGTTTTGCATGAGCACGCAGTAGCGGCAAAGTCACAAAGTGGTCGCCACCTAAACCTAATAATGTTTTACCTTGGCGAAGAATTTGCTCAGCGGCTAATTCTAACTGCGCGGTAAAATATTCTGGGTCGCCTACTGGGTAAGTAAAATCACCTGCATCAGCTAATTTTAAACGCTCAAACAACGGAAACGTCCACGGGTACTTGGTTTCTTCCCATGCGAGGTGCACTGAGGCACGACGAATTGCGTCAGGGCCTAAGCGTGCACCAGGACGACCTGAGGTCGCCAAATCAAATGGTAGACCTAACACCACTACATCGGCATCGATTGCGGTGATGTTCTGCACCATCGGCTGACGTAAAAACGTCATGCCGTTTGAGTACAATGAATGATCTGTGTGGTCAAACAATGTCGACATTGCTTATAACTCTTCTAAATAAGTGTAACCATTTAAGCCAGTTTGCAGCTCATTTAATACGCTTTGCTGTTCAGTTTCTGGCAATTTAGCAGCCACCAGCTGGGCGTAAGATTGCTGGAAGCTTTCTACATCTAAATGTACGTAACGCATCATGTCTGCAACGGTATCACCTTCGTTAACTTCAGTGATTTGCGCCTGACCTTGCTCATCCATTTTTATAATTGCACTGTGTGTGTCGCCAAATAAGTTGTGCATATCACCTAAAATCTCCTGATAAGCACCCACTAAGAAAAAGCCCATTAAATAAGGTTTTTCTTCGCTAAAAGCTGGCACAGGTAATGTGCTTTCAATACCTTGACCGTCTACATAATGCTCCATAGCACCGTCTGAATCGCAAGTGATATCAAGTAACACGGCGCGTTTTTGTGGTGCTTCTGTTAAACCACTTAATGGTAGAACAGGAAACACTTGGTCAATACCCCACGCATCCGGCAATGACTGAAACAATGAAAAGTTCACAAAAAACTTATCTGCTAAACGCGCATTTAATTCATCAATAATCGGGCGGTGAAAACGATTTTTGTTATCCATATGTTTGTTAAGTTCATAACATACACGTAAGTTAACTTGCTCCGCCCATGCTCGCTCTGTTAAATCTAACAAACCAAGTGCAAATTGATTATGTGCTTCGGCTAAATCACCTTGGCTATCATGATAAATTTCGATTAATGCACGGTCGTCATTGTCATCACTTAACTGCTGCCATGATGTCCACATGTTTTTTAATAATAGTGGTGCATCAGCGGCTGGCGCTTGAATGTCTTCTGGTACATAGCTTTCGGTACCAATAACATTCGAAATCAATACAGCATGGTGCGCTGTTAAGGCACGACCTGATTCAGAAATAATGCGCGGCATTGGCTGCTCATATAACTTACAGGTATCGCCAATGGTGTATACAATGTTATTAGCGTACTCACTTAGGCTATAGTTCATTGAGTTATGAGACTGGCTGCGTGTACCGTCGTAATCTACCGCTAAACCGCCACCCACATCTAAGCAATCAATTTGTGCACCTAATTTGCGTAACTCACAGTAAAAACGCGCAGCTTCACTCACACCTAAGCGCACATCGCGAATGTTGGCCATTTGCGAGCCAAGGTGAAAGTGTACAAGTTGGATCAGATCGAGTTGATCAGACGCTTTAAGACGATTAACCACACTGAGTACTTGCGATGCCGACAAACCAAATTTTGATTTTTCGCCACCACTTGCTTGCCACTTGCCCTTACCTTGCGACGCTAAACGTACGCGAATACCAATGCGTGGCTTTACGTTTAACTCTTTAGCTTGGCTAAGCACCATGTCTAGCTCAGACAGTTTTTCAAGAACAATGTAAACCTTGTGACCTAGCTTTTCGCCAATCAATGCTAAACGAATGTATTCTTGGTCTTTGTAGCCATTACACACAATGACAGCACTGGTTTTTTCAGCCATTGCTAATACAGTTAGTAGCTCAGGTTTACTGCCCGCTTCTAGACCCAATTGTTTCTTTTCAATATCAGCTTGGCTTGCAACAATTTCTTCAACAACTTCACGCTGTTGGTTTACTTTAATTGGGTAAACAAGCAAATAGTCTTTCGGGTAACCATAATTTTCAATCGCCGTGTTAAATGCCTGACATAAGCTATGTACACGATGATGTAAAATTTGTGGAAAACGAACTAGCGCAGGCAAGCTTAAGCCTTTATCTTGTAATTGCTGTGCGATATCGATTAGTGCAATGGTTTGCTCTGGGGCATGGGCCTTTGGCGCAACATACACATCACCTTGATCATTAATACCAAAGAAACCTTGGCTCCAATGACGAACATTGTAACTCGTACGAGCTTGTTCTAGTGATGTTGTTTCTTTCATCTATCTTTCTCTTTTATTTTAGTAGTGCCGAAATAGGCAAGGGTTGTTGCCGCGCATTAAAAGAAAAATAGTGATTCAAGTCCAACAAGAATTTTTACTCGTAACGAGTGATTTTTGATGTGAAAAACTGATTTATAGACACTCATTGTAATTAGGATTTGAAATAGCTGTGAGTATTTAAACTTTTTAGATGGACAGGCACTCAATATGGTAAATGAGTAATTTTATAATGGACAGCCACTTTAAAAATATGCGTTAGAAAATATATGTTAGTGAAATCAATATTCATATCAGTGGACAGGCACTGCTTTTGTGATTTCGTCGGCTTTTGAATAATTTGACCCTAAGTACCTCCACGCTTCATATTGCTCGTCATCATGCCACGTAATACCAATATACTCTTGCCAGTTTTCGAAATCTTTTGTGCGGTATTTTTCAACACCACAGCCACCTGCGCCAAAAGCAGTACGGCAAATTTTTACAGTAAGATGAGTACCGTCAAAATTCAGCTGTGATTGCTTATTATTGCAAACACTTAAAGGACGAGTAGGAAATGTAAGAATTACTTTTGTTTTTATGCTGCCATTATGATTGAAGACACCAGTGAGGGAATGACATGAGTTTAGGTAGAACTGAGTAGCACCAATAGTAAGGTCTGGTTGCTTATTTTGAGTAAAATTAGATAGCTGCGGTTTATCACCGCAAGAAGCTATCAACAAAACCATAATAAAACATAAGATTTGTAAAGAATATTTATAAATTAAGGCGATCTCACTAAAACATGACTTAACACCTAAATTACTGGTTAAGCCCTAACTCCATGAATAAACTTTGTGGATTTTCGCTGTAATTCCCAAACGGACCACAACGATTGAAACCTAAGTTTTCGTATAAGCTAATAGATTCTGTTTGCTTAGGACCTGTTTCTAATCGAATAAGCGGAATGAGTTGCTCACCAGCTTGATGCAATAAAATTTGCATAATTCGACGTGATAAACCTTTACCACGGTAACTTGGTTTTACATATAACCGGCGGATTTCACCGTATGGAGGGTTGCCTTCTTGCATCACAATTGCGCCACATGCAACGATACCATCTTCATTTCTTAAGCCTATAGCATATACATTAGGCTCATCTAACTCTTCAACACTTAAAGATTGGGCGGTAGCAACAGGGTATAATGAGTTTATGAGTCGGTCTATATCAGAAAACACGTTAACTACTTCAGGATCATGTGGATTTAAATCGACTAACTGCATAAAACTCCCATTTTTATATGTCGGTTTTGTTAATGATGTTAACAATAATATCGGATATTAGTCTGTTCCTCTACTCTTGTTTTCAATATTCATTTTTATAGGTACTGTTCAGACCGCCATACTATCGCTTAGTTCAACGGTATGTAACTGAAAAAACGCCCAGTTGATAAAAATTAAAGTCCAACCTACACCACCCTATTTAGGATTAATGCTTTCTGCTGACAAATTTTAACAAGACAGTCACTTAAAAATAAAAGCCTTAGAGTTGAAATGAAATTCATCTTAGTTTCAGTTGAAAATGACTTCGCAGAACCACTTATTTAGAAAGTACTGATTTATTCTTAAATTTTGAGACCTATTTCAATATGTATGAGAACCTCTAGACATACTAAAGCGGTGAAGTTAAATCCACCTTACAAAATCACATTGAAATTAGCTAGCAAACAATAATCGACTATTAGTACAGTTACTTCGTCGCCTGCGAGCAGTTTTACTACAATAATTTTCAATTGCACCTACTCGACCTACAGCTCCATGAAATAAGTTTTCAAAGTAAGTTGTTAGTGTTAACCATTTTTCCGGTTCGAAATTCAGCCTTTCAAGAATAGGAGGTAAATTATGCTCTATATATCCAGGCTTACCCGCACTGATACAACGCCCTGTTTGCTCCACGAGTAACAGGTATGACTTTAACTCAAAAGTTATTCCCTTTGACTTATACCTACTCATACCACCAATAAAACGAGCTAGTACCATAGGTTGCTTTGACTCCTTCGCGCTCTGGAATCGCTTTTTAAAACTGGTATAGTTCGATTGCTCCGGCGTGCTCGCAGCTTTAGCACGAACAGGGTTTAAATCAACATAGGCCATACATGCTAAAAGTGCTGACTCATCAAGCAATGCTTGGCTCTTAAAGCGCCCTTCCCAAAAGTGACCAGTACATTCGTCTTCTTTATTCGCACGCCTGGCAATATATTCATTAAGCATTCGCATAAACCAACTAATGCTCGAAAGGCGCGTCCTATATTCTGCAACCTCTTTATTTAAGAAGACTTGTTGGCCGTCACTCAGTCGCTCACCATGGAGGAACTTTTGGCCTAAAGGCGTCATTTTACTGAGCTTAAACCAGCGTAAAAGAATGGCTTTATCCGATAACCTATTTGCTTTTTTATCATCAACATAAAGCACAATATGAGTATGATTGCTCATCACCGCATAAGCACATACATCAATACAAAATATCTTTGCAAGAAAAAGTAGGCGCTCTTCGACCCAGCCTCTGCGATGTTCATATGATTTACCTGTGAGTGCATCTTCCCCGCAAAGGTAAGCACGTCTGACGCAACGGGATACACAATGATAATATTTGGTGTTCGACAAGCAGATTTGCCGCTTCCTTGCTAAAGCCATCGTTCACTCCTTGAACTGATAATTTGAAATGCGTTAGCTGTAACTAAAGTGTAGACAAAAACTTTTGTACTGCAAGAGCACTTACATCTAGTGACTGTCCATTTAAATTATTTGATTACAGCTGAGGCCTAGGCTTAAAGTGACTGTCTATGTAAAGTAAAGGGTTAAACACTTTGTTACGGAAAAAAGCTGTTCAAATATCGTTAAAACCATATACTGCAAACAACAAGAAAAAAGATGAGGTTTTCTCGTGCAGTTCACTCAAGGTATGGAATACTTCTTTTCTGGCTTTAAATTAATTAGCCAAAAGGGGTTGAAACGTTTTGTACTTATTCCTTTATTAATCAATATCCTGCTATTTGGTAGTTCGCTGTTCTTTTTATATGGCTGGCTCACTGATGGCTTTGCTTACATGAACTCGTTATTACCCGAATGGCTTAGCTGGCTCGAATGGCTAATGTGGCCGATTGCCGTGCTGGTGATTTTATTTAGTTACAGCATGCTCTTCACGGTTATCACTAATTTTATAGCAGCTCCATTCAACGGCCTACTCAGTGAAAAAGTCGAGCTTTACTTAACGGGGCAAAAAATTAATGACGACAGCCTTTTCGATACAATGAAAGATGTGCCACGTATGCTAGGTAGAGAATGGACAAAACTGTGCTATTACCTACCGCGCGCTATAGGCTTTTTTATTTTATTGTGGATTTTACCTGTGATCGGGCAAGTTTTATGGGTGTTATTCACCTGTTGGATGTATGCAGTGCAATACGAAGACTATGCGTTCGATAACCATAAAATTAGCTTTAACGAAATGAAAAATGACTTAAAGCAAAAGCAAACACTTTCTTATGGTTTTGGATTAGCGGTAATGATTTTAACTGCCATTCCATTCGTAAACCTTATTGTCATGCCTGTTGCAGTGTGCGGCGGTACTCGTTTATGGGTCGATAATTATCGTAGTAAATACCGTTAAAAATTAGGTTTTCAGATACCTAATAAAAAGGCCAATAGTGTTAGCTATTGGCCTTTTTAATTTCAAATTAAGGTTAACTATAGAGGCTTTGCGGCACCTTAGTTACATTCAAATGTACCGTGACTTCTTCACGGTCATGATATAAGTGCTTGGCTTGTAATTCGTAACTTACGCCATACTTTTCAAGCTCTTCTTTAATCATTTTTAAACACTCGTAAACGCTATCAAAACGTTTTTTCATCGGTAGTTTAAGATTAAAAATAAGCTCTTTTGCGTAGGCATTCACCGCCCAATCTATCATTAGATTGGTCACTTTAGCCGGCTTTTCTACCATGTCACACACTAACCATTGAATATTGCGCTTTTCTGGGCGGTATTTAAAACCATCTACTCTAAAGTGCTTTACCTGACCAGTTTCCATCAAGTCATCATTCATAGGGCCATTATCGATTGCGCTTACAAACATTCCACGGCGCACCAGCTGATAAGTCCAACCACCTGGGCAAGCGCCTAAATCAACCCCTCGCATGCCAGGTTGCATACGCTCTTCAGCTTCATGAGGTGGAATAAATACGTTAAAGGCTTCATCAAGTTTCAACGTTGAGCGGCTCGGCGCATCATTAGGCATACGTAGACGCGGAATGCCCATAAAGAAAGGCGAATTATTAAATGTATATGAGTAGCCAACATAAGCACTGTCGTTTGCTAAAAATAACACATGCATAACTGGTTTTTTCTCGGCAAGCTCGCGTGTTACCTTCGAGCGCTTTTCAAGCGATTTTTTCAGTGGTGTCGAAATCTTTTTGCAGAACTTACTCAGCTCTTTACCTTCGTTGGTATCTGGCGTTTCTACGCGTAGGTCACCACATTCAGGAAACTCAGCGGCAGCATCAACAATGGCACTTACACGGTCTTCAAGTGGCATGTTATCAACTAAGGTGCCAGTAAACCATTGGCGAGCAAATACCATATTTTTGAAATCTACTTTTTTTATAATTTCTTCACCGTGGCTTGCATCAAAACATTCGTAAACAACAATACCTGTATTTGGTTTTGTTTTTACGTAACCTGCAAAGCCTTGTTCAGCAGCCTGAAAAGTAATTTCAGCAGCGGCATCATTTTCAAAACCACTGCGACAATAAATAACTACACTCGACATAGATAACCCTTAAAACTTATATCGTGCTGCCTGAACTAACAAAATAGCCCAACCAATAATAAAACAAACACCGCCAATTGGGGTGATAGGCCCAAGCCACTTCATGCCCGTTAGTGCGAGTAAATACAAACTACCGCTAAATAACACGGTCCCTGCGATAAAAAATCCACCAGCCCAGCTTAAGTTCATGCCCCACTTAATTAAGATAGCAATTGCTATCAATGCAAGGCCATGCACCATTTGATATTCAGCAGCGGTTTTAAAAATTCCAATCGCATACTCAGAAACGCGGCTTTTTAAACCATGAGCAGCAAATGCGCCAAGCATTACCGAAAGCATGCAAAATAAGCTACCAATCATTAAATATAGTTTGATCATTGCGCATCTCCAGCCGCTAAATTCATAATAAACTGCGCTGCATAATCTGCAGCTTGCTTTAAGTTTTCTTGCTCTGTAATGCCACTTTTTTTGCGAGGTTTTAATGAGTGGTCACCATCTTTGAGAAATTTAATCTCTGGCGGGTTGACCATTTCAAGTTCAGCGAGCTCTTGCTGATTCCCAAACGTATCACGCTCACCTTGCAGGACTAAAAAAGGGCATGGCATATCAACAAAATGGTCTATGCGAAGTTTTTCGGGTTTACCCGGTGGGTGAAACGGATAGCCAAAAGCAACCACGCCAGCAATTTGAGCTTGGTCCTGCTCGGTACAGAGCATAGAAGCCATACGCCCACCCATAGATTTACCCCCAATAAATAGCGGTAAATCTGGCTGGCGCTCGGCTAAAACTTCACTAAAGTAGGCAAGTAACTTAGGAGCACGCTCGGGTGGCCTACGCTTGCCTGTTTCTTTTGCAATTTGCATATACTGAAAATCAAACAGGGCTACATCAATCCCATGCTGACTAATCAAGTTAGCCATTGTTTGCATAAACTCAGAATCACTGCCTGCCCCTGCACCATGGGCAAATATAAATTGTGCACGCGCCTTGCCCGTTGCACTTTTAAACCACTGTAACATGTTAATACTCTTGTTCTTGTTCAACTAAGCTCAGCATCCAGTCTTTGAAAGAGACTATTTTGCCAAGCTCTGTTTGCGATTCGCGGATCACTAAATAGTACGCATTTTTACTTTCTAATGAGTGACTAAATGGAATGACGAGTCGGCCCGCATCAATATCGGGTTTTGCTAAAACGCTATTACCAATTGCAACCCCCTGCCCATGAACCGCGGCTTGCAATACCATCGATGAGTGACTAAAAATCGGCCCTTGGTTAACTTGTACATTACGTACACCTGCCGTTTTCATCCAGGTTTTCCAATTTTTACGGGTGGTATCATGCAATAAGGTATGATTTGCTAAATCACTGGGTTGATTAAGCGGTTTAGGGCCCGTTAACAACAATGGGCTACATAAAGGCACTAGATATTCAGTGTGGAGCTTATATGTCTGAACCCCACTCCAGTGACCACGGCCGTAGTAAATAGCAATATCAACATCGTCAGAAAGTGAATTTTCATCCTGATCTTGCGCCTTAATTCGCACGTCGATTTCTGGATGTAATTCATTAAATAAACTAAGTCTGGGTACTAACCATTGAATCGCAAAGCTTGGCGTTAAACTTACCGTTAATGAACCTTTCGCACCTCGGGCAAGTAGTTTTTCTGTGGCATCAATCAGCTGGGTAAAAATTTCTTTAATATCTAAAAAGTAGCCTTGCCCTTCTTCGGTTAACAGCAAAGAACGATTTTTACGTAAAAACAGCTTTAAACCTAAATGCTCTTCAAGGGTTTTAATTTGGTGGCTCACCGCGGCCTGCGTTACATATAGCTCTTCTGCTGCTTTGGTAAAGCTCAAATGGCGGGCAGCGGCTTCGAATGCTTTTAGTGCATTTAAAGGAGGTAAACGACGAGACATAAACACCAAACTTAGAATTAGTTTTTCTTATGCGTCGATTATAGCGATACAAATAAAAAAAGGCGACCATGGTCGCCTTTTTCATACTTAAATACTTATAAATCGCTTGCGCTGGTATCAAGTGGTGCAAAGCTTTTAACTAAGTCATCAACCGCTTTCATTTGCGATAAATAACCTTCTAGCTTGCTTAGTGCTAGTGCACATGGACCATCACATTTCGCTTCATTCGGATTAGGATGCGCTTCAATGAATAAACCCGCAATACCTAATGCCATACCGCTGCGAGCAAGTTCTGCAGCTTGCGCACGGCGACCATCCGCAGAGTCAGCTCGGCCACCTGGGCGTTGTAATGCGTGTGTTGCATCAAAGATTACCGGCGCCATAGGCTTCATGTCATCCATACCAAGCATATCAACCACAAGGTTGTTATAACCAAAACTAGTACCACGCTCACACAGTGCAACATTATTGTTGCCCGCTTCATTAAACTTTTTAATGATATGACGCATTTCGTGTGGTGCCAAAAACTGCGGCTTTTTCACATTGATAATAGCGCCAGTTTTTGCCATGGCTACAACTAGATCAGTTTGACGAGCAAGGAATGCCGGTAACTGAATTACATCAACCACTTCTGCTACAGGAGCAGCTTGATGCGGCTCATGTACGTCGGTGATCAGTGGCACATTAAAAGTAGATTTAATTTCTTCAAAGATTTTTAAACCTTCTTCCATGCCCGGGCCACGGTATGAGTTAATTGAAGAGCGATTAGCTTTATCAAAAGAGGCTTTAAAAACGTATGGAATGTTTAGCTTTGATGTTACTTCTACGTAATGCTCCGCAATACGCATCGCTAAATCACGTGATTCAAGTACGTTCATACCACCAAACAATACAAATGGTTTGTCGTTGGCTAATTCAATCTCGTTAATTTTAATTAACTGGTTGTTCATTTCTATTCCTTAAGGTGCAACAGCTTGTAGCATTAATCCACAAATATAAGCCATGTAAGTACCTACACCATAGCCTAAAACAGCAAGTAAAACACCTACTGGCGCAAGCGATGGGTGGAAAGCTGATGCAACAACAGGTGCTGATGCCGCGCCGCCTACATTGGCTTGAGAGCCTACTGCCATGTAAAACAGTGGAGCTTTAATTAATTTCGCCACAATAAGCATTAAGCTTGCATGGGTAATCATCCAAATCGCACCCAGTACAAAGTACATTGGCGAGTCAAAAATCGCAGTAATATTCATGTGTAAGCCAATTGAAGCAACAAGAATATATAAAAAGCTTGATGCTACTTTTGACGCGCCAAAGGCTTCAATATGGCGAACTTTAGTAAACGATAAACTAATACCAATTGTGGTAGAGATAACGATTAACCAGAAGAATTTACTGTTTAAACTATACTCTTGTGCCCATGGAAAGTTAGCCCCAAAAAACGGACCTAAAAAGTCAGCACAAAAATGTGCCAGGCCAGTAATACCAAAGGCAATAGCGATAATCGTCATGTAATCATTTAAGGTAGGCATGCGCGCATGCTCAGCGTGATACTTTTCTACGCGCTCTTTTAAATCTTCAATTGCACGCGTATCTGCGCCTGTTTTAGCATCAATCGCCTTATGGTTTGCTGCCATTAATAACAACACAGCCATCCATAAGTTAGCCACAATTACGTCCACGGTCACCATTGCAGAGAAGATATCGCCGCCTACTTCAAACATTTCTTTCATTGAAGCTTGGTTTGCGCCGCCACCAATCCAGCTGCCGGCAATGGTCGTCATACCACGCCAAACAGCATCAGGGCCATGACCACCTACAGCCTCTGGGTAAACAGCACTCATCACTAATATAGCCAGTGGGCCACCGATAACAATACCCATGGTGCCTGTTAAAAACATGATTAATGCTTTCGGGCCTAGATTAAGAATCGCTTTTAAGTCAATACTGATAGTAAGCAATATCAAGCAAGCTGGTAGTAAATAGCGCGACGCCACAAAATATACATTTGAAGAATGGCCATCAACAATACCAAAGGTATTGAGTAATGATGGTAAAAAATAGCAAAGCAATAATGCCGGTACATATTTATAAAATTTTTGGCAGGCAGCATTATTACTGTGCGAGGTTTTAAAAATAAACCCCAAAATAACGGCAAGCAAACCAAGTACGACTGCGTCATTGGTAATTAGCGCACTGTGGGCGTCAGTCATAAATGTTCCTTTAAATTAGTGGTGTGTATTATTGTTGTCTTCTATTTCAGCAATTTGATGCTGAATAACTTCGATAGCAGGATCATCTGGGCACTCATTAACAAAGTACTGCAAATCATCACGTGCCATTTTTGGGCAATCTAGCTGATTAAGTAAATAGCCGCGGTCACGACGCTCATACGGGTCATCACCAAGTAATTCCATCAGCATTTCCACACAATGCAAAGCATGGCCAAATTTACTTTCGCTGATAAACGACCATTTTTGTTGGGCTAGATACAGCTTATACAGCTCTTCTTCAAAAATCAGTTCAAGCGGTTCTTGCTCATCGCCATTTTCTTCACAGGCATTCTCTGGTGTTATATACCAGCTCTGCTGACCTGTGCTTGGCTCAATTAAATAACCTTCTTCATCACTCATCCCAACGTGAACATGCACGTCTCCCTGACTAAGCGTGACTGTGGCGTCTAGTTCAGCATGCTGTAATAAATGACAAAGCAAAATTGCCAGCGTGGTTTGTGTGCCACTGCGCATGGTAATGGTGTAGCTAAAACTATTTAACGTATACTCAGGCACTTTTAAGCTTGATGAGCTAAACAGCCATTGCTGATAAAAGGTATCAAGTAACTTATCGAGACGCTCATGTGGCTCTTTTAATTCAGCGCAAAGAGCTGTTACCGTATTTTCAAGCTCATTAAGTGTGTCATAACAGGCTGTTAAATCAGCTTGTTGATCCCACTTTAATTCGGCGTCGATACAACGATAAAGCACTTTAGAAGAAAATGCGTCAAAGGCCTCATCTTGATAGGATTCATTTTGATCTTCAAACCAAGGGGTGGTCATTTATACTGCTACATCTCTTTCAAAAACGAACAGCTAGTTTACCTACTTTTGCCCTAAGTTACCAATACTGAGCGATGAGATATAAAAAAGCGGTACGACAGCCAATGCAATCAAATACCGCCTAGAGATTTGTTATAAAAGAAGTGCTGTTTTTGCAGACGCTAAATAACCAATTGCTAATAAAATAAGCGTAGTTACTGCAAGTAATAAAACCTTCGCGCCTTGTGCGCTTTGCTTAGCTGCAACAATACCTAGCACAATATAAGCAACCACTAAGATTATCTTTTCTAATAACCAAGATTGTTCAAGTGGGTTAAAACCTGCCATTACAATCAATGCCACGGCAGAAACAAGTAATAAGGTGTCGATACTGTGGCTGCCAATAAACACTACTTTATTTTTTGCCAGAGCGCCCGTCTTTAAGCGTGAAAAAGAACGAACGTAAAATAAGATAATACTCAACACGGCAAACAACATGTGAGTATGTTTTACTGCTAAATAATCCATATGCCCCTAATTTTATTTTAATTAATCTGGATAACGTACAAGTACGTCTTCTATTTCTTTCACACGCTGATTAAACACTTCGATTAGCTTAGGATCAAATTGTTTACCCTGTTGCGCATTAATTTCTTTAACTACATCGTCAAGTGACCACGGCTCTTTGTAACAGCGCTTATGGCGCAGTGCATCAAACACATCAGCTAAAGCCACAATGCGACCAGCGATTGGAATATCTTCACCTTTTAAACCTTTCGGATAGCCTGAACCATCCCAACGCTCATGGTGCGATAACGCAATAACCGCCCCAGTATTCACAATGTCACGACTTGAGCCTTTTAAAATTAAATGACCTTTTTCAGCATGCTGTTGCATGATGGCCCACTCTTCGTCGGTAAGTGGCCCAGGCTTATTTAAAATGGCATCAGGAATACCCACTTTACCCACATCATGCAATGGTGCTGCTAAGCGAATAAGTTCTGCTTCTCGTTTTGATAGACCATAGCCCATGGCAAGTTCATAACAAATGTGCGATACACGTTTTACATGATTACCGGTTTCTGTTGAACGTTGCTCTAATGCTTCACTAAGTCTAAATACTAACTCTTGCTGTGTTGCTTCAATTTCAGATTGTAGCTGCACATTTTCATACGCCAGCTGTACATTTTGCGAGAAAATTTCAATCAAATGGCGCTGAGTGTCGGTTAAATGCTTCGGGATACCGGAAATAAATAACATCGAGTTGTGATTACATTCACTACAGCAATAAGCAAATAAATAGTTTTCACGATAGACGATGGTTTTTTCGCTCAGTGCTTGTTGGCAGGCTTGTAACTGCTCCTCATCAAGCACTTCTTCAATCGCCTTGCCTTCACTGCGTTCAAACTCACCTCGCCCTGAAAAAACCACAAGCTTCTTTTGGTTATCTTGCGGGTTACTGGCAACTAAACTTGTTGCATACATAGCTTGATCAACAGTACCTAGCAATGAGGTAAGTTGCTGCATCACCCCTTCAATAAAGCTTTCTAGTGAATGAGTCGAGAAAATATTTCGCGATGCTTTAATAATTTTTTCAAGGCCTTGGCGAGATTGCTCAATCGATAAAATGTCACGGTAAGAACGTAAGCTCGACATCACCACAGTGAATAGTTTTTGTGCTGTTAGTTCAGTCTTTGATTTGTAGTCATTGATATCGTAATTAACGATAACTTGACGCTCTGGCGCTTGCCCAGGCTGGCCTGTACGAAGAATGATCCGAATGTGATTATTTTTTGCGGTTTCGCGAATGAACTTAGCGACTTTGAGACCTGCATCATCGGTTTCCATAACCACATCGAGTAATACGATAGCAGCATCTGGGTGCTGTTGAATAACCTGCTTGGCTTCTTCACCCGAATAGGCGCTAATAAACTCTAAACGTTTATCTTGAAATTCAAAGTCACTCAACGCAAGCTTTGTTACGGCATGTACTTCTGGCTCGTCATCTACGACGATGACTTTCCAACTACCCTGAACCACCTCATTTACTTCATCAAGTGCTTCATCCGAAAACAAAAAATCATCCATTCTATGGGATCCTCAAAGGCTATGTACGCACAGTGCACTTCATTGTTATTTAGGCCATTGTGCTAACGTTACACGGTCATTACCGCCAAGATCTTTAATTGTAAGTATATGGCTATACGACATTTGTGCAAAAAAATCTTGTACCTTCACACTTTGTTTGTAGCCATGTTCAATTAAAAGATAGCCATTTGTTGCTAAATAGTCACGTGCGATAGTAATAATTTGTTTAATATCAGCCATACCGTCGTCATCTGCAACTAATGCAGAGAGCGGTTCAAAGCGAACATCACCTTGGCTTAAGTGCTCATCATCATGTTCAATATACGGAGGATTGCTAACAATTAGGTCAAACTTTTGTGTACTTACTGCACTAAACCAATTGCTCAACGTAAAAGTGGCGTTGTTAATATTGAGTCGTTGTTTATTCTCTTTGGCAAGCTCAACTGCATCAGCCACTCTATCAACCCCTGTCACCTGCCAATTAGGCATTTCACTGGCTAATGCCAAGGCAATTGCCCCTGTGCCAGTGCCTAAGTCAAGCACGTTTGCAGCAGTAGGAAGCTCAAGGCCTAAAGCATATTCAACTAATGTTTCGGTATCAGGTCTTGGGATCAGAGTTGTTGGATTAACCTTCAAAGGAAGACTCCAAAATTCACGGAAACCAACAATGTGAGCAACTGGTTCACCATTTAAACGACGCTGACATGCTCGTTCAAAATCAAGTTGTTGCTGTTCGGAAAGTTGTTTTTCGGGCCAGGTAAATAAGTAGCTACGAGGTTTATCAAGAATGGATAATAACAGGACTTGTGCGTCTAACTTAGCACTGTCGCTGCTAGGCGTTAATAATGCCGTTGCAGCAACAATTGCTTGTTCAATGTTTTGTGGCACGATTATTCATCGCCCATCGCAGCAAGTAAGTCAGCTTGGTGTTCTTGCATTAGAGGTTCGATAACACTTCCTAAATCACCGGCAACCACTTCATTCAAACGATAAAGTGTTAAATTAATACGGTGATCGGTAATACGACCTTGCGGGTAGTTATAAGTACGAATACGCTCAGAGCGGTCACCACTACCTACTAAGTTACGACGTTCTGACGCTTCAGCCGCTTGACGTTTTTCATCTTCAGCTTGTTGTAAACGTGCACCTAGTACAGACATCGCTTTGGCACGGTTTTTATGCTGTGAACGCTCATCCTGACACTCTACAACCACACCTGTTGGAATGTGTGTAATACGGATTGCTGAGTCAGTTTTATTTACGTGCTGACCACCGGCACCCGATGCTCGGAAGGTATCTACTTTAATATCTGCAGGATTAATCTCAATTGCTTCCGCTTCAGGAATTTCTGCCATAACTGCTACAGTACAAGCTGAGGTATGAACACGGCCTTGCGACTCTGTCTCTGGTACACGCTGTACACGGTGCGCACCTGATTCAAACTTAAGCTGACCATATACGCCTTCGCCAGAGATATGCGCAATGACTTCTTTATAACCGCCATGCTCACCTTCGTTAGTACTTACTACCTCTACTTTCCACTTTTTAGTTTCAGCGTAGCGGCTGTACATACGGAATAAGTCACCTGCGAAGATAGCAGCTTCATCACCACCAGTACCGGCACGAACCTCTAAATAGACGTTATTATTGTCTTTAGGGTCTTTTGGTAACATTAGAATTTGGATTTCATCTTCTAATACAGTTATTTGTGCTTTTGCTTCTTTATATTCTTCTTGCGCCATTTCACGCATATCAGGATCAGAATCTTTTAACATTTCTTCTGCTGTAGCAACATCATCTTGTGCTTGTTGGTAAGCTAAAAATGCTTTAACGATTTCTTCTAATTCTGAGTATTCTTTAGATAAGGCACGAAAGCGATTTTGGTCGCTGATCACAGAGGGGTCGCTTAGTAGCGCTTGCACTTCCTCGTAACGCTCAACTAAGGTTTCTAATTTTCTATAAACAGACTCTTTCATTTAACGACTATTCCTGATCAATACCTAACATTTTCTTTAATTGGCTTAACTCCGCTGCTTCACCTTTTTTAGCAGCATCTTGAATGGCACGGGTAGGTGCGTGCATCAAGCGGTTGGTCAGTTTGTTTGCCAACTCGAGTATTACTTTTTCTGCCTCTTTACCTGCTTGTAGCTGGCCAAGGGCTTTTTCGACAAGTTCTGACTTTATATCTTGTACATCGTTGCGATAATGGCGAATAAGATCCACCGAATCGAGTGAACGCAACCACATAGCAAATTCATCGGTACGTGAGCGAATTATGCTTTGCGCTTGCTCCGCAGCCTGCTCACGGGCGGCGATATTCTCGCTTACTATGGCTTGTAAGTCATCAACTGAATACAAATAGGCAGCATCTAATTCGCCTACTTGGCTTTCGATATCACGCGGTACCGCAATATCGATAAATAACATTGGTTTGTGGCGGCGCTTTTTCAGCGCCTGCTCTACTACCCCTTTACCAATAATAGGCAAGGTACTGGCGGTTGAACTAATAACAATATCGGCGTCGTGTAAACGCTCAGGTAACTGGGCAAGTGCAATCACATCCGCGTTAACCTCACTGGCTAAGGTTTTAGCGCGTTCAATAGTACGGTTTGCCACCGTTATTTTTTGCGGATCGTTTTGGTATAAGTGCTTAGCAACTAATTCAATCGTCTCACCTGCACCTATTAGCAGTACATTGGTTTTATCTAGTTTGCCGTAAATATGTTTCGCAAGATTAACCGCGGCATAAGCAACAGATACTGCGCTGGCACCGATGTCAGTTTCGGTACGAACTTGTTTTGCCACAGAAAATGTTTTTTGAAACAAGCGGTCAAAGGTTACACCAATGGCATCGTGAGTTTTTGCATTATGGTAGGCTTGTTTTATTTGCCCTAAAATTTGCGGCTCGCCGAGTACTAACGAATCTAGACCACAAGACACCCGCATTAAGTGATTAATTGCTTCGTGATCTTCATGGTAATAGGTATTGTTGCTCAGTTCTTGTTCATCCAAACCATGGAAACTGGCTAACCAGCGCAACAAGGTTTGGGAATTACGCTCGGCAAGGCTACAATAGATTTCAGTTCGGTTGCAGGTCGAAACAATAACCGCTTCATTAAAATGCGCATGGCCACTTAATTGCTGTAACGCCTCAGACATTTGCTCAGGCGAAAACGCGACTTTTTCGCGTAATTCTACGGATGCGGTTTTGTGATTTATACCAAGTGCTACGATGGTCATATGTACCAAATATTGCTAAGCCCAGCTGTAAAGGCGTTAATTTTACCAAAAATCAGCGGAATATGGAAAGTAAGGAACGACATTTGATTAAACAATATTTGATTTTATTCATGTTTTTTTTATTTATCGGCGGTTGTGCGCAAAAAATTTCAACTGTTGATTACATTTATCCTGACTGGAAAAGCCGGTTAGAGCAACAAGCTCAATGGCAAGTGCAAGGTAAAATGGCATTTATTAGTACAGAGCAGCGCCAATCAGCCAATTTAAATTGGCAACATGATGAGCAATACAGTGAAATGGTACTTACCAGCTTTATTGGCACCCGCATTCTGTCTTTAAAACAAAATGCACAAGGTGCTGAGCTTGAGTATGACGACAATGTATATACCGACCGTGATGCCTCAATGTTGTTATATCGTTTAACCGGTTTTTCAATCCCATTAGATAATGCCGCAAAATGGCTAAAAGGTACCGTCGAAAACGACCAAGCAAGCTATGATGAGCAAGGCCGTTTAAAAAGTCTTATTTGGCAAGCACACAATGGTCAACAGTGGCAAATAACCTATTCAGATTACATCAAACAAGATGGTTATTGGCTTCCTGTTAAGTTAAGCCTTAAAAACAAGAAAATTCGTATTAAAATTCAACTTAATGATTGGCAGTTAAATTAATCATGACACACGCTTCAACCGCCCCGCTAACTCTGATAGCACCTGCAAAACTTAATTTATTCCTTCATATAAATGGCCGCCGTGAAGATGGCTACCATGAACTCGAAACCTTATTTACCTTTTTAGAGTTTGGTGATGACTTAACATTTACGGTTAGTAACGAGCCAGATATTTCTGTAACCGGTGATACAAACGGCATTGAGCTTGCAGATAACCTTATATATAAAGCAGCCCGTTTATTACAACAGCACTGTGATTGCCAACAAGGCGCTTCAATAAAGCTATTAAAACGTTTGCCTATGGGCGGCGGTGTTGGCGGCGGCTCATCTGATGCCGCCACTACCCTACTTGCTCTTAATAAACTATGGGGTTGTGATTTATCACTTACAGAATTAGCAGAGCTTGGGGTGAAATTAGGCGCTGATGTACCAGTATTTATAAATGGTCACACTGCCATTGCGCATGGGATTGGCGAGCAGCTAGAAAATGTTGAATTACCGCAAAGTTGGTTCTGTGTGGTACATCCAGGGCAGCATGTGAGCACCGCGAAAATTTTTACCCACCCAGATTTAAAGCGCAACACACCTAAGCTAAAAGCAGACTGGCAAACAGAAAATTTAGGCAATGATTGTGAGGCTTTAGTTAAAAAGCTTTGCCCCGAGGTTGAAAAAGCCCTGCAGTGGTTGCTAAAATACGCCCCGTCAAAGATGACTGGTACAGGCGCTTGCTGCTTTGCTGAGTTTTCAACCGAGGCACAAGCACAACAAGTTTTAGCTCAATTACCAGAAAAATGGACAGGTTTTGTTGCAAGTAGTGCTACACTTTCTCCTGCTCATACAGCATTAAATGCTCACTTTGAAATGAAGTAACGTACAAGTAAATGTTAACCTGCTTTGGTGCCTACCATAGCCTGTTAGTCCCAAAATTCAGTGCCTGAGGAACCCTACCGTGCCTGACATGAAGCTCTTCGCTGGTAACGCAACACCTGAGCTAGCTCAAAAAGTTGCAAAACGTTTGTATATTGAATTAGGCGATGCTGTTGTTGGCCGTTTTAGTGACGGTGAGATCAGTGTTCAAATTAATGAAAATGTTCGTGGCTCTGACGTTTTCATTGTCCAATCAACCTGTAACCCTACTAACGATAACTTAATGGAGCTTATCGTTATGGTTGATGCCCTACGTCGTGCGTCTGCTGGACGTATTACTGCCGTTATCCCTTACTTTGGTTATTCACGTCAAGACCGCCGCGTGCGTTCTGCTCGCGTACCAATTACAGCTAAAGTAGTTGCAGATTTCCTTTCAAGTGTTGGTGTTGACCGCGTTCTAACGGTTGATTTACACGCTGAACAAATCCAAGGTTTCTTCGACGTACCAGTTGATAACGTATTTGGTAGCCCAGTTTTACTTGAAGATATGAAAGAACGCGACTTCGATGACGTTGTTGTTGTTTCTCCTGATATCGGTGGTGTTGTTCGAGCTCGTGCAATCGCTAAGCTATTAAACGACACAGACCTTGCTATTATCGACAAGCGTCGTCCACAAGCAAACGTTTCACAAGTAATGCACATTATTGGTGACGTTGAAGGTCGTGACTGTATTATTGTTGATGACATGATCGATACCGGTGGCACTTTATGTAAAGCAGCAGCAGCGCTTAAAGAACACGGTGCGAAACGCGTATTTGCTTATGCCACTCACCCGGTACTTTCAGGTAATGCAGCTGAGAACATCCGTAACTCAGTCATTGACGAAGTTATTGTAACTGACTCAATCACACTAACTGACGAGCTTAAAGCAATTGATAAAATCAAAGTGCTTACACTTGCAGATATGCTTGCTGAAACAATCCGTCGTATCAGCAACGAAGAATCTATTTCAGCGATGTTCGAACACTAATCAACTTCACTGAGATACTGAAAAAAGCACCGCTTAGGTGCTTTTTTTGTAGTCGTTATTTATTTTCCCCAAAAGGGGTGGTATGATAGCGCGCCTTTTGGCTGGGGACCTTGGTCGCAAAGGCCCTAAGACTATTAATTATTGGAGACATTATGTCAACTTACACATACAATGCAGAATTACGTACAGAAACAGGTACTGGTGCGAGCCGCCGCCTACGCCGTGAAGATAAAGTTCCTGCAATCCTTTACGGTGCTGACAAAGAAGCTGCATCAATCGTTCTTGCACATAAAGATATGATCAAAGCGCAAGAAGACGAAGGTTTCTACACGCATATCCTTACTTTAAACATCGGTGGCGAGTCTGTTGAAGCTATCCTTAAAGATATTCAACGTCACCCGTTCAAGCCTAAGATCACTCACTTAGACTTCCAACGTGTAGATGCTTCTCACAAACTTCACACTAAGGTGCCTGTACACTTCATCGGTGAAGAGAAAGTAACTAAAGCTGGTAACACTGTTGTTCACCAATTAACTGAAATCGAAATCACGTGTCTTCCTAAAGCACTTCCAGAGTTCGTTGAAGTTAACGTTTCAGATTTAGTAGCTGGTGATTCAATCCACCTTTCTGACCTTAAACTTCCTTCAGGTGTTGCATCTGTTGAGCTAACTAAAGGCGCTGATCACGATCAGTCAGTTGTTACTGTTAAAGCTAACAAAGCAGCTCCAGCTGAAGAAGAAGCTTCAGAAGACGCTGCAGAATAATTTTTAAGGTGTAAACACCTTGAATTCTATTCAAATGCTTGTGGGCCTGGCTAATCCAGGCCCCGAATACGCAAACACACGCCATAATGCAGGTGCTTGGTTCATCGAAGAACTGGCTGCACGTTATAACTGCACACTCAAACATGATCCTAAATATCACGGCCTCACCGGCAAAGTGATTATTCAAGGCCAAGAATTTAAATTACTGATCCCTACAACTTATATGAATTTAAGTGGTAAGGCGGTGAGTAGTCTCGCTAATTTCTTTAAAATCCCTGTTGAGAACATCCTCGTTGCTCACGACGAAATGGACTTAGATCCTGGGATTGCAAAACTTAAAAAAGGTGGCGGCCACGGCGGTCACAATGGTTTAAAAGATATTATTGCGAAAATGGCAAACCAAAAAGATTTCATGCGCCTTCGCATAGGCATTGGTCATCCAGGTCACCGAGAAATGGTAACAGGCTGGGTGCTAGGTAAAGCCGCGAAAGACGATCAAGAAAAAATGGACGCCGCCGTTGACGAAGCAGTTCGTTGTATGGAAATACTTGCAAAAGATGGTGTGTTAAAAGCACAAAACAGACTACATTCATTTAAACCTTAATCCGTTTTAATGAAATTACACAAGGTATCTTACTATGGGTTTTAAATGTGGCATCGTTGGTTTGCCAAACGTTGGTAAATCAACTCTATTTAATGCACTAACTAAAGCGGGTATTGAAGCCGCTAACTTCCCTTTCTGTACCATTGAGCCTAACACGGGTGTGGTACCGGTTCCTGATGCGCGCTTAAATGATTTAGCCGCTATCGTAAATCCTCAGCGTATTTTACCAACGACGATGGAATTCGTTGATATTGCCGGTCTAGTAAAAGGCGCATCGAAAGGTGAAGGTTTAGGTAACCAATTCCTAGCAAACATTCGTGAAACAGATGCGATTGGTCACGTTGTTCGTTGTTTTGAAGACGAAAACATTGTTCACGTTGCTGGCACAATTGACCCTGCTGATGATATCGATGTAATTAACACTGAATTAGTACTTGCTGATATGGACAGTGCTGATAAAGCGATTGTTCGTAATGCTAAAAAAGCAAAAGGCGGCGACAAAGACGCTAAAGAGCAAAATGCTGTTTTAGAAAAAGTAAAAGTACACTTAGATGAAGGTTTAACGTTACGTTCTTTAGAACTAACAAAAGAAGAAAAAGCAGCGATTAAGCCGCTTAACTTCTTAACAATCAAACCTACCATGTATATTGCTAACGTGGCAGAAGATGGTTTTGAAAATAACCCTTACCTAGACAAAGTACGTGAAATTGCTGCTGCAGAAGATGCGGTTGTTATTCCAGTATGTGCAGCGATTGAATCTGAGTTATCTGAACTTGAAGAAGAAGATAAACTAGAATTTATGGCTGACCTAGGTTTAGAAGAGCCTGGTCTTAACTTAGTTATCCGTGGTGGTTACGAGTTACTTAAATTACAAACCTACTTCACTGCAGGCGTTAAAGAAGTACGTGCATGGACAATCCCAGTAGGTGCGACTGCACCACAAGCTGCGGGCAAAATCCACACTGACTTTGAGCGTGGCTTTATCCGTGCACAAACTATCGCATTTGACGACTACATTGAGTTTAAAGGCGAAAGCGGTGCTAAAGAAGCTGGTAAGATGCGTCAAGAAGGTAAAGAATACATCGTTAAAGACGGCGATGTGATGAACTTCTTATTTAACGTATAAGCATATTTGCTCATTCGATTATAAAAGGCTCGTTATTACGAGCCTTTTTTATTGCCTAAATATTAAAATGGTGAGTAAAACTTCTGCTGCTATACCTCTGCTTGTTCTTTTTATTGATGTACAATGTTATTTATGCTTAACAGTGAATCGTATTAATAAATACGTCGAAAGCAAATGAGTAATAACAACAGTTAATTGAGGGGATTTCAAAGCTCGCTAGCACTTTTGCGACCTATTGACTGATCGATTAGCAAATTGTGGGAATTTTAAAAGTAAAAATAAGCCCCCTTAGTGACAAAATAGCCTGTATAAATTCATTCGCTTTCGCTTTTTTATGTTTAAATCACCTAAAAGATCACGCTAACTAATTTTGAAACTTGATTTTTGTATGAAAATCAAGCAACTTTAAATGTGCGTTTTAAAGCTCTTACTATGCATTTGGGAATTAAACTCATAAATTGCAGTCAAAAAAACAGCAATTTAAATGAAATTTCGCCACTTAGCTTAATTTTAATGCAAACAAACACTGATAAGCATTTTTTTGCAAAAAAGGTGTTGACGGATTTAGGTCATATCAGCATAATACGCCCCGCACTCAGCGATGAAGTGCTAACAAAAAAGATGGCTAAGTAGCTCAGTTGGTTAGAGCACATCACTCATAATGATGGGGTCACAGGTTCAAATCCCGTCTTAGCCACCATTCTTTTTGTTGCTCAATGAAGAGTTTAAAATAACTACCAGTACTTTAAGTACGAATTATGCGGGAGTGGCGGAATTGGTAGACGCGCTGGATTTAGGTTCCAGTAACTTCGGTTGTGAGAGTTCAAGTCTCTCC
>NZ_JALNTM010000005.1:13863-424983 GCF_023161845.1 Pseudoalteromonas sp. 2CM39R | reverse complement strand
TTGGGATATCGCCAAGCGGTAAGGCAGCAGGTTTTGATCCTGCCATTCCCAGGTTCAAATCCTGGTATCCCAGCCACTTTCTCTACCAAGAAAGTGAATAAGATAACTCAAGCTAAGAGTTTAAATTAGCAAACCCTTTGATGCGGGAGTGGCGGAATTGGTAGACGCGCTGGATTTAGGTTCCAGTAACTTCGGTTGTGAGAGTTCAAGTCTCTCCTTCCGCACCATGTTCTTGATAAGAACCAAAACTATCAAATTATTCTTTGTTGGGATATCGCCAAGCGGTAAGGCAGCAGGTTTTGATCCTGCCATTCCCAGGTTCAAATCCTGGTATCCCAGCCACTTTCTCTATCAAGATAGTGAATAAGAATACTCACGCTAAGAGTTTAAATTAGCAAACCCTTTGATGCGGGAGTGGCGGAATTGGTAGACGCGCTGGATTTAGGTTCCAGTAACTTCGGTTGTGAGAGTTCAAGTCTCTCCTTCCGCACCATGTTCTTGATAAGAACCAAAACTATCAAATTATTCTTTGTTGGGATATCGCCAAGCGGTAAGGCAGCAGGTTTTGATCCTGCCATTCCCAGGTTCAAATCCTGGTATCCCAGCCAACTACTTACTTCCCTTTCAAGTTTCAAGTTTCAAGTTTCAAGTTTCAAGTTTCAAGTTTCAAGTTTCAAGTTTCAAGTTTCAAGTTTCAAGTTTCTCCAAAGTATATTTGGTATTAGCACAAAAAAAACGGGCTAATTTTCATTACCCCGCTTCTTTATCTTTTGTACGATTAATTTTTTTACGATTAACTTAATGTACCGCTAATCGCATATTTTAAAACCCAGTTCTTTGCAGGGCCTGTGTTATTAGCAAGCTTTAAAAACTTACTGCGCACCCAGCTCAGTGGTTTAATCTCGTTTGAAAAACCAAAATAACATGCATCCATCATGCTCATCATTAGTAAATTAGCGTGGCGGCGTTTTTTCTCGTAGCGTTTTAATAACGCTTGCTGACCAACATCAGGTTGATCTGCCAAAATATCTGCCAGTGCTACAACATCTTGAAAGCCTAAGTTCACACCTTGCCCAGCAAGCGGGTTAATTGTGTGCGCCGAATCACCCACTAAAACTAAACGTCCGTGCGAATAATCATTGGCATGTTGGCGTGCAAGTGGAAAAACAGCATGCTCAAGTAATTCAAAGTCGCCCGGTAGTTCAGGAAAATGGTCAATGAGTTTTGCTTTAAGTTGCTCATTCGACAATTTTTGCCACTGCTTTAAAACCTCAGCATCGTGATAACAAATTAAATTAGCATAAGGCGCCTGCATCGGTAAAAACGCCACAGGCCCGGTTGGCGTAAATTGTTGCCACGTTTTTACCTGCTGTGGGGCATCTAATTTGATTAACACGCCCATGCAATGCTGGCCATATTGCCAACCCGTTACACCTAAACCAGCTTTAGTTCGCAATTGTGACTGTCCACCATCTGCAGCAACAACTAAGTCGGCGGTATATTGAGTATCGCCATAATGTAAGGTGATTGAATCAGTCGTTTGAGTAATATCCGTGATGGCAGATAACTGCTCTATCACTTCGATGTTGTACTTGTCGAATTGCTGCCAAAGACTTGCTTGAATTAAATTATTTTCGATTAAATGACCTAAATGCGTTTCGCCAATCTCATGGCAATCAAACAATAAATTCTCGCCTTGCTGCTGGTAGGCCTCTAATTGTTGATAAGGTGCGATACGATTTTGTCTTAGTAACGGCATTGCACCGAGATCATCTAGTAAGTTCTCTGAAAAACGATTAATAGCCGAAATGCGAATATCTACCTTATCTGAGCTTAAAATGTGATCAGCATCGATAAGGTGCTTTTCAATAACGGTGACATCCCTACCCTGCTTGGCCAGTTTTACAGCAGTAGCAGCACCTACCATGCCGCCACCGACAACAATTACCTTATTTTTATTCATTTAATATTCGCTCATTTGGCTATTTAAATACGGGATAAATTGTAACGTAATTCAATATTGCGTGTCAGTGCATTTACTGCTTATGAATTTCAAAACAGTGACTTGTTTGATTTCACACCACAAAGATAAAATCTATACTTGGATCTGTGCGGGTATCCAGCTAAAATACGCGTCCTTTAAGTCGGCATACTTGCCACTTAATCCTGTTTCTAACACATTTTTGTGTCACTACCGAATTGAAAACGAGGCTATATTTCAATGAGTAAAAAGCTGCATATTAAAACCTGGGGTTGTCAGATGAACGAGTACGACTCTCAGAAAATGGCTGATCTACTAGATGCGACTAACGGCTATCAGTTAACTGAAGAAGCACAAGACGCTGACGTGATCTTACTCAATACCTGTTCAATCCGTGAAAAGGCACAAGAGAAAGTATTCCATCAGCTTGGCCGTTGGAAACTATTAAAAGACGACAAACCAGAGTTAATCATTGGTGTTGGTGGCTGTGTTGCATCGCAAGAAGGTGACTCAATTCGTCAACGTGCACCGTTTGTTGATGTAATCTTTGGCCCGCAAACATTACACCGCTTACCTGAAATGATTAAGCAAGTGCAAAGTGGCAACAGCAGCTCGGTAGTTGACGTTTCATTCCCTGAGATTGAAAAGTTCGACCGTTTACCTGAGCCAAAAGCGGAAGGCCCAACTGCGTTTGTATCAATTATGGAAGGTTGTTCTAAATACTGTACATTCTGCGTAGTTCCTTATACGCGTGGTGAAGAAGTAAGCCGTCCACTTGATGACGTATTACTTGAAGTTGCCCAACTTGCAGAGCAAGGTGTTCGCGAAGTAAACCTACTTGGTCAAAACGTAAATGCGTATCGTGGTGAAACTCACGACGGTGAAATTTGTTACTTCTCTGACTTACTACGTTATGTCGCTGCGATTGACGGTATTGACCGCATTCGTTATACCACATCGCACCCAGTAGAATTTACGCCAGATATCATTGATGCGTATGCAGACGTACCTGAGCTTGTTGACCACCTACACTTACCAGTGCAAAGTGGTTCAGACCGTGTTCTTAACCTTATGAAACGTGGTCACACTGCACTCGAGTACAAATCTACGATTCGTAAGTTACGTAAAATTCGCCCTAACCTAAGCATGTCTTCAGACTTCATCATTGGTTTCCCTGGCGAAAGCAAAGCGGACTTTGAAGCAACTATGAACCTTATCAATGATATTGGTTTTGATATGAGCTTTAGTTTCATCTACAGTGCGCGCCCTGGTACACCAGCTGCTGATTTACCAGATGACGTAACAGAGCAAGAGAAAAAAGAACGTTTATACATTCTGCAAAACCGTATCACGCAAATGGCGCAGCAAATCAGCCGCCAAATGTTTGATACCGAACAGCGTATTTTAGTTGAAGGTCCTTCTAAGAAGAACCCAATGGAATTACGTGGCCGTACTGAAAACAACCGAGTGGTTAACTTTGAAGGCCCTCACTCAGTGATCGGTCAATTCGTTGATGTACGTATTACAGAAGCATTGCCAAACTCTTTACGTGGTGAATTAATTCGTACAGAATCAGAAATGAACTTACGCCGTGATGTGGCACCTTCAGCTATTTTAAATAAAGCTGCTGAAGCTGAGGTCGCTACGGCCCCTAACGAAATTGGCGTTGCTACTTTCGTACCTTAGGGTGACACTTGGTGCAGGCACAGCCTGCACCCATCAATAGGAAGCAATTTTGAGTAATCAGTTAAAAACATTAGAGATTTATTTAGAACCCGCCGACAACAAACGCCTTTCATCTTTATGTGGTCCGTTTGACGAAAACATTAAGCAAATTGAACGCCGCCTTGGTGTTGAGATTGCACACCGTGATAATTTCTTCAGAGTAACCGGTAAACTGCACCTTGCAGCTGCGGCTGTTGAGATACTAAAAAACCTCTATATTGAAACTCAACCTATTCGCGGCCTGATTGGCGAGATTGAACCTGAAGCCGTACATTTGGCAATTAGCGAATCAAATGCGCTAGAGCAAGATGAAAACCCAGGTGTATATGGCAAAGACATGGTGATTAAAACTCGCCGTGGCGTTATTAAACCGCGCAATGATAATCAAGGCGTGTATGTTGCAAATATTTTGCACCACGATATTACCTTTGGTATTGGCCCTGCTGGTACAGGTAAAACTTATTTAGCGGTTGCTGCAGCTGTTGATGCCTTAGAGCGTCAAGAAATTCGCCGTATTCTACTCACCCGTCCAGCAGTTGAAGCTGGTGAAAAACTAGGCTTTTTACCGGGTGACTTAAGCCAAAAAATCGACCCGTATCTACGCCCTCTATACGATGCATTATTTGAAATGCTGGGTTTTGAGCGAGTTGAAAAACTGATTGAGAAAAACGTGATTGAAGTTGCGCCCCTTGCTTACATGCGTGGTCGTACTCTAAATGACGCGTTTATTATTCTCGATGAAAGCCAAAACACCACAGCAGAACAGATGAAAATGTTCTTAACCCGTATTGGTTTTAATTCAAAAGCGGTGATCACGGGTGATATTACACAAGTCGATTTACCGCGCGGTGCCCGCTCAGGCCTACGTCATGCCATCGAAGTATTAAACGGTGTCGATGAAATTAGCTTTAACTTCTTCCAATCACACGATGTGGTTCGCCACCCGGTTGTTGCTCGTATCGTTGAAGCTTATGAGCGAAACGATGAAGCAGAACGTTTAAAACGTGCAGAGAAGCAACGTGCGAAAGAAGCACAAGCAAACCAACAAGAAGCAAACTCGTGACCGAATTAGATTTACAAATAGCCTGTGAGTTTGACGACTTACCAAGCTTTGAACAATTCCAGCTATGGGCTGACAAAGCCCTTAGCAACTACCGTGAAGATGCAGAGCTGACTATAGTGATCAGCGATGAAGCACAAAGCCAGCAGCTCAACAATGATTACCGAGGCAAAGATAAACCGACTAATGTCTTATCTTTTCCATTTGAAGCACCACCGGGCATTGAGTTACCTTTAGTCGGTGATTTAATCATTTGCCCGGCTATTGTTTTAGCCGAATCAATTGAGCAAGAAAAAACCTTTCACGACCATTTTGCCCATATGGTTATCCATGGATGCTTGCATTTACTTGGATTTGACCATATAAAGGACGAAGATGCACTTGAAATGGAAAGCATAGAAAAGCAACTACTTGCCGATCTGAACATCGCTGACCCATATCGAGACGATATTTAAATTAACGGAGCAATTAGACGCAATGAGCGACGACAACTCGCAAACTAGCCAGGGTTCTTCTGGCAAAACGTGGCTGGGCCGCATAGCCCAAATGTTGCAAGGGGAACCCCAGAATAGAGAAGAGCTGGTAGAAGTAATTGCCGATGCGCAAGAACGCGACCTTATCGACCCTGAAACCAAGGATATGATTGAAGGGGTGCTAGGTGTATCAGAGCTGAAAGTGCGGGACATCATGATCCCACGCTCGCAAATGGTAACCTTAGAGGTTGATACACCATTAGAAGAGCTATTACCTATGATGGTTGATTCAACACATTCACGTTTTCCTGTGGTATGTGAAGACAAAGACCATGTTGAAGGTATTTTATTAGCAAAAGATTTATTACCACTGATCATCAACAAAGATGAGCAACTGCCTTCTTTACGTGAATATTTGCGTCCTGCAGTTGTAGTGCCTGAAAGTAAACGTGTAGACACGCTGCTTAATGAGTTCCGTCAACAACGTTACCACATGGCGATTGTTATTGATGAGTATGGTGGTGTGTCTGGTCTTGTCACTATCGAAGATATCCTTGAAATCATCGTTGGTGAAATCGAAGACGAGCACGATGAAAGTGAAGACCTACAAGATATTCGCCAAGTTGCAAAGCACGTTTACGCTGTGCAAGCGCTGACTGAAGTTGATGACTTTAATGAGTATTTTAAAACCGGTTACAGCACCTCAGATGCTGACACCATAGGTGGTATTGTTTTACATGCATTTGGCCATATGCCAAGCCGTGGTGAAACAATCGAGGTAGAAGGCTTACAATTTAAAGTCACTAACGCAGATAACCGCCGTATCTTACAATTGCAAGTCACCATTCCAAAGGCTGATGATAACGACAGTGAAGAAACTGCTAACTAACCTAAGTCACCTTGCAAAAGATAAAAAAGCCTGGCTCGCACTTATTGCGGGCCTCTTTTTAACCTTAAGTTACGCACCCTATAACCTATGGTTTATAACTTTTCTTTCCCTTGGTGCTCTACTCTACTGCATTAACCCTCTCGCAAACGGTAAATTAGCCGCTAAACAAAGTGCTAAATATGGCTTTATATTTGGTTTAGGTTGGTTTGGTGCAGGTATAAGCTGGGTGCATGTATCAATAGCGACCTTTGGTGGCATGCCATTAATCGCATCACTTTCGTTAATGGTGCTGCTTTGTGCTTATTTAGCCCTTTATCCTGCATTAGCTACTTGGCTGGCAACACGCCTTGCTAAAGGCCCATATAGCTTTATATGTTGGTTACTCGCCGCTATTGCAACCACAGAATACCTACGTGGCACATTGCTAACGGGCTTTCCGTGGCTGAGTTTTGGTTATACGCAAACAGACAGCCCACTTAATTTTTTAGCCCCAGTGATTGGTGAGTTTGGGATTACGCTTGTATGTATGTTAATTGCGTTTGCTTTATATCGCCTAGCTAGCAAAGATGGCAAACCACTTATAGCCTCTGTAGCCCTATTAGCTGGCTTATATGCGATTGCAAGCATCAGCCAGCTACACTACCAAGACAAAACCATTAAAACTGTACTGGTGCAGGGCAATATTAAACAGCATCTTCGCTTTGAGCCGTCTGAGTTTTGGACGACGATGAGCAAATACCAAGATATGACTCGCCTACATTGGGATGCTGATTTAATTGTTTGGCCAGAAGCAGCTGTGCCTGAGCTTGAAGCATTATCTACCGAGTATTTAACAGGCCTTGATAGTGCCGCAACCTTTAATGACACCGCGCTTATTACCGGTATCGTTGATTACCAATACGACACGCGTAACATTTTTAATACCTTAATAGTGCTTGGTAAAAAAGAACACGATGACAGTGAAGGCCACTATCAATATTTAGGTAAAAACCGCTATCAAAAGCATCAGTTATTACCTATTGGTGAATTTGTGCCGTTTCAGGACTTCTTGCGCCCAATTGCGCCACTGTTTGATTTACCTATGTCATCCTTTACCCGTGGTGATGAAGTGCAAAACAATTTACGCGCAAATGGTTTAAATATTTTACCGGCTATTTGCTATGAAATTGCTTTTTCTGAGTTGGTTCGTGGTAATTATCGCAGTGACTCTGACATCTTATTCACAGTGAGTAACGATGCCTGGTTCGGTGATTCACATGGCCCGCATCAGCACATGCAAATAGCGCGTATGCGCGCCCTAGAGTTACAGCGCCCGCTAATCCGCGTGACCAACAATGGTATTAGCGCCGTTTACGACCCTATCGCTAAATCACAATTAGCTATGCCACAATTTAAAGCTGATGTACTTGAGGCCAATATCACTTTAATCAAAGGCGATAGTATCTATAGTCAATACGGCAATTGGCCAGTGTGGGCGGTAGTGATACTACTCGGTACTGTTGGTGTGCTTGTTAGGATTAAAAATAACAAATAAAAGTTTAGACTACAGTTAAAGAGTGGTAACTCCACTCTTTAACTTATAACGCTAGCATTGATAAGTGTATATTTTTTTATTTCCCTTCGTTTTGGTTTCCACAACTCGGCAGCTAACTCCTCCGTCTAGTGAGCTGGAGTATCTTTCAAACTTGGCGTGTTCATTTCTTTCGCTCTCATTTTTATCTTCGCTCTTAGCATTTGCGAATATAAAATCATGACCACTAATTTCGTCTTGGTTCAAAGGAATTGAGTTTTTAAATCCATCCCGCCCACCTAAAATATTAAATGACTTAATTACTGGGTTTAGTGTTACGCTAACAAAACCATTTAGGCTTTTAGCCAAATCATCACTATAAAAGTTTATACGAACATATAGCTTTAACTTATTCATATTCGGAAATTTAATTGTTCCCTTAGTTGGTAATAATATTTTTGTTAAAGCTAATGTCTCACCCGCAAAATAAAAGTCATAAACATCATTTCTAAAATAACTGGCAAGCAAAAAGTCATAGGGACTTCCCTTGACTTCAATCCCCTTTCCTATCGGAGAATTATCATTGGCATTGGAATTAGTATACTTAGGAGTCGATATATTACGTTGAGTACTTTGCGCATTTTTAAGCATACTCTTTTCAGAAGCACGCGTTATTACACGTACTAACTCTTTGCGGTATTCATAGAGAAGGTCTAAATCAAAAGCTTCATCATTACTAAGCTCAGACAAAGAAACACTAACTACTGGCTCACCATAACGATCTTCAATGTAGTGAGTATCATATTTTAATGCTGTTTCATTAATCATATCGACCACAATGACAGCTTTAGTATCAGAGTTAACGCTTAGCCTTGCAACCTTGTCTTTTTGACTTTGAGAGCAATTATTGCAGATTTCAACTTCTGCCTGACCAAAAGCAGGCAAGGATATTCCCGAAAAAATAATAAACAATAATATAAGTTTGTACATTCAAAAATCCTTTTATTTATGCAACTTTAAAATAACCAAAATACAAGAAACAACCTAATTTTCTGAAGGTTTTCTATGGGCTATAGAAGTTCATTTTAAAAAATGAGATGAGGCTTTACTACTTCAATATAAATAAAATACCCCAAAGGGGTACTATAGAACTTGTACAGAGACCTATCAATTTTGTCAACGCAAGATTAGCTAGTTATTACACTGCAACGTGCATGTTCGAAAGAATAAATTACTTTAAAAGTCTCAGCTACTTTACATTCAATAATGTTTGCATTGAGGTAAATCTGTTCAACTACTTTAGCAGGCAATTAAAAAAAGGCTTCATGATGAAGCCTTTTTAACATTTTAAGATTCTATCTTAATCAACTCTACATCAAATATAAGTAGCGAGCCTGCTGGAATGCTGCCGACGCGTTTACGGCCGTAAGCAAGCTGAGGCGGGATATAAAAGGTAAACTTATCCCCTTCGTTCATTAGCTGTAAGCCTTCGGTCCAACCTGCAATGACTTGATTCAAACCAAAGCTGATTGGCGAATTTCTTACCACTGAGCTGTCAAAAACACTGCCATCAGTAAGCGTGCCATGATAGTGAACCTTTACTTTACTGGTTGCAGTTGGCTTTGTGTCACTCCCTGAACTTTGCTCAATTTTGTATTGCAGTCCAGATGCGGTTTCATGAACATCGTCAGCTTTACTGTTATTCGCTAAAAAGTCCGCGGCGAGCTTTTCATTTTCAAGGGCTTGTAGCTTCGCCTTTTTGCTGTTTTTAAAAATTAAAAAACAAAAAATACCAATGATCAGTAAAAGTATTAAATTAATCATTCTGCATCCTTCTCATCATCATTGTCGCCATTTACGATATCTGCAATATTGGCAAGCCTTGCTAAGGCTAGCGCATTTATAGAGCCTTCAGGGTAACCTTCTGCGGTCATTTCACCTGCGTCTTTATCCATTAATAAGCTCAGTGCTTGATCAACGGTTTCAACGGCATAAATATTAAAGCGCCCTTTTTCAACGGCATCGAGTACTTCGTCATCAAGCACTAAATTAACTTGGTTAGATTTAGGAATAATCACCCCTTGCTCACCGGTTAAGCCACGCATTTTACAAAGCTTGAAGAAGCCTTCTATTTTCTCGTTTACGCCACCAATAGATTGCACATCACCATGCTGATTAATTGAACCTGTCAGTGCAATAGATTGGCTAATAGGTAAGTTTGTAATGGCTGATATAAGCGCGCACAGCTCTGCTAATGAGGCGCTATCACCGTCGATGTAGCCATAACTTTGCTCTATTGCGATATTGGCACTGAGCGTTAGGCTAAATTGCTGAGCATACTTATTACCTAAGTAACCAGTTAATAGCATCACCCCTTTTGAGTGAATGGCTTTACCCAGCTCGGCTTCACGTTCAACGTCAATTACGCCATCTGCACCTGCGTATACAGTGGCGGTAATGCGTGCTGGTGTGCCAAATGAGGTATCGCCGATGTGTAGCACAGTTAAGCCATTTACTTTGCCCACTGCGTGACCTTCGGTTGCAATTAAAATTTGCCCCTCTTTGATATCACTCAGCATGGTTTCAGAAATTTGCCCTGTACGGTATTGCTTACCAACAATGGCTTCATCTATGTGATGAGCACCAATCACTGTTTGGCCATCTTGTTTGGCATAAAAACTGGCTTCTGCCACTAACTCTAATACATCAGCAAAACGAGCTGAGAGCTTGTTGTGATGCTCAGCTTGGCGATAACTAAACTTTAATAATCTTGCCATTGCAGCTTCATTTACCGTGCAATTGAGTGTTTGCTGACAATACTCTGTCACCTTGGTAATGAACTGATATTGCAGTTTATCGCTACTTGGCAAGTAATAATCAAAGTCAGCAAGTACACGGAATAACTCTGCAAACTCTTCGTCATATTCACCTATGGTGTAATAAAGGTCGCGAGAGCCTAGCAGCACTATTTTTACATCAAGAGGAATAAGCTGCGGACGTAACGTGAAGCTACTTCCCACAGAGCTGTCTTGATATGGTAAGTCGTTTTTGATTTGATGCGTTTTTAAAGAAAGCTTAAGGCCATCCCACACTTGTGGGTTCGCCATGACTTTTTCGGCATCCATAATCAAATAGCCACCATTAGCACGGTGCAGTGCACCTGGCTGAATTGAGCGGTAACTGGTGATAAGCGAGCCTTGCGAAGTCGCATATTCAATTTTGCCGAAAATATTGCCAAAGGTCGGGTTTGGCTCATACACCACAGGGGCTGCATCGCCCTCTTTGTATTCGACTAGAATATTTGGCGCAAAGAAGTCTGTGAGCATCCCTTTACGGTCAAAGTCTTCTTTGTTTTCGTCGTTTTCATCATCGTCGAGCCATTCAAGTACCGCATCAATGATTTCTTCACGAATGTCTTTTAAATAACGTAATACACCGATGTGTGTCGCGTATTTATGTTCAAGGGCTTTAATTAGTGGCTTAGTGGCAAGCTCAGCAGTTGATTTTTTAAGGTTACGTAGCTTTTCAGATGACTCTCGTTTCCAACGAGGAAGCTCAATCAGCGCTTCGATTAATGCGTCTTCAAGCTTTTCGATAACCTCATAAAATTCGATACGCAGTGGCTCATCAAGAGCAGCAAATTCACTGTCGCTCAGTTGTTTACCATTCACTAAAGGCGCAAAACCAACAACGCCATTTTCTTCAATCAGTGCCACACTTTGCTCAAGTGCTGCAATTTCAACAGCAGTAATTGCCGCATCGTAAGTATCGGTGAATTCACGATCGATTGACTTTTTCTTGCGCTGATAACCTGGGTTATCAAAAGCCGCTGGGAATGTATCGAGTACTTCGTCAATGAATGAATCTATATCGTCAGCTAACTGCTTTGATTGACCTGCTTGCATAAATAACGCGATTGGCTCGCGGTGGTCATCATAGTTGTTAACGTACAACCACTCATTAGGCGTTGGGCGGTCTTTTGAATGGGCCGTAAGTTTGTCTTTTACTAAGGTGTAACGACCATGAGCCGCTTCACCCATCACATAAACATTGTAACCCGGTAATTCCATTCCGAGTGAAAAGTCGAGGGCACTTTGTGCACGTTGTTGACCAATAAATGGCAACGCTTCTGGATATGGGTTTTGCATACAAGTCGCAACATGACTTGCGGCAATTTTAGGCGCTAACGCAGAAATAGGTAGAGGGATTAGTTTTTTTGTCATTCTAACTTCTTATTTCCCAGTCTTGACTGGGCATTATAGGTAACGCCCAGCACAAGCCTGCGTCACTGATTAAGGTTGTAATGCCTTACGGCGAAAATAAATACCGCCACATTCAGTACAAGGAGTAATTTGCGTAGCATGGTAAACATCGTAACTATGCTGACAATTTTTACATACTAATGTGCCCATGGCTATCCATTCTCCCTCTTGATAAACACCATTATGTTGAAAATCTTGGTTTAAGGCTTGCCATTCGAGCTGGGTTTTATCTTCAATGTGCGATAACTCATACCAAAGCGATTCTTTAAGCTCTAGCCATGCGAGTGAATCATAGTGACTGTCGTTTTCTTTGATGTGGTCGATATCGCGCTGTAGATAGTCACGATACTGATTAAGCTTTTCTTGTCCTAAGTCTTTAAGTGCTTGCTCTGACTCAACAAATTTTTCCATTGCATCTTTTAGCTCATGATCTTTTACATCTTTGAGCCATGCACTTAAGTCGTTAAGCCAAGATTTATAATCTGCCATCGTTTACTCCTTCAAAAATGATGAAAAATCAATCGTTATTCTAGTTGAGTATAGGTTAACCTGCCCTGAAAATATATTTCCTCGGAAAATTAACAAAAGCGCCTATTTGCCGCTGTGATTAGCATGTATTTTGGGTTATCCTTATCGACAATTTTTTAATAATTTGCAAGAAGTCTGGAATCGTAGATGCAAGAGCAATATAACCCGCAAGACATTGAGTCAAAAGTACAAGCCTACTGGGAAGAAAACCAAGTATTTAAAGTCACTGAAGATGAGAGCAAAGAAAAGTATTACTGCCTATCTATGTTCCCATACCCAAGCGGCCGACTCCACATGGGTCACGTTCGTAACTACACCATTGGTGACGTAGTATCACGCTTCCAACGCTTGCAAGGCAAAAACGTAATGCAACCTATGGGTTGGGATGCGTTTGGTCTACCAGCTGAAAATGCGGCAATCAAAAACAACACAGCCCCTGCTAAGTGGACTTACGAAAACATCGATTACATGCGCGACCAGTTAAAGCAATTAGGCTTTGGTTATGATTGGGATCGTGAAATCGCAACATGTCACCCAGAATACTACAAGTGGGAACAGTGGTTCTTCACTAAGCTTTACGAAAAAGGCTTAGTATACAAAAAGATGTCAACAGTAAACTGGGATCCAGTTGACCAAACTGTACTTGCTAACGAACAAGTTATTGATGGTCGTGGTTGGCGTTCAGGTGCCATTGTTGAGCAAAAAGAAATTCCACAATGGTTCATCAAAATCACTGATTACGCACAAGAGCTACTAGACGATTTAGATAAGCTTGATCACTGGCCTGAGCAAGTTAAAACCATGCAGCGCAACTGGATTGGTCGTTCTGAAGGTTTAGAAATCGAATTTAAGCGTGCAGATAACGAAGATACATTCAGTGTTTATACAACGCGCCCAGATACCTTCATGGGTGTGACGTACGTAGCAGTTGCTGCCGGTCACCCAATTGCACAAGAAGCCGCTAAAAACAGCGACGCTGTAGCTATGTTTGTTGATGAGTGTAAAAACACGAAAATCGCTGAAGCAGACATGGCAACCATGGACAAAAAAGGCATTGCAACTGGCTTTTATGCGATTCACCCATTAACAGGTAAGCAAGTACCGATTTGGGTTGCTAACTTTGTATTAATGGATTACGGCTCAGGCGCAGTTATGGCGGTTCCTGCACATGACCAACGTGACTACGAGTTCGCATCAGCTTATGGCCTTGAAATTGCCCAAGTTATCGCACCAGCTGCAGGGTCTGAAGAAACTGTTGATTTAGACAATCAAGCATACACAGAAAAAGGCGTGTTAGTTAACTCGGGTGAGTTCGATGGCCTTGAGTTTGAAGCAGCGTTTAATGCCGTTGCAGACA
Organism: Pseudoalteromonas sp. 2CM39R; assembly: GCF_023161845.1. Lineage (NCBI taxonomy): Bacteria > Pseudomonadati > Pseudomonadota > Gammaproteobacteria > Alteromonadales > Pseudoalteromonadaceae > Pseudoalteromonas > Pseudoalteromonas sp. 2CM39R. Next base: position 411,198 of record NZ_JALNTM010000005.1, on the reverse strand, counting down.
AACTAGAAGCGCTGGGTGTAGGTGAGCGTAAAGTGAACTTCCGTCTACGTGACTGGGGTGTTAGCCGTCAGCGTTACTGGGGTTCTCCAATCCCAATGTTAAGCGACGAAAATGGTGATGAGCTTGCAGCAACAGAAGACATGCTACCAGTTCGCCTACCAGAAGACGTAGTAATGAATGGTGTGACTTCACCAATCAAAGCTGATCCTGAGTGGGCTAAAACAACTGTAAATGGCGCGCCTGCATTCCACGAAACTGATACCTTCGATACCTTCATGGAGTCGTCTTGGTACTACGCTCGTTACTGTAGCCCACGTTTTGACGAAGGCATGATCGAGCCAGGTGCTGCAAATTATTGGTTACCAGTAAACCAATACATTGGTGGTATTGAGCATGCAATCTTGCACTTACTTTACTCGCGTTTCTTCCACAAACTATTACGTGACTTTGGTTTAGTAAACACAGATGAGCCATTTGAGCGCTTATTATGTCAAGGCATGGTATTAGCTGATACTTTCTATCGTAAAGATGAGAAAGGCGGTGATATCTGGATTTCACCAACAGACGTTCAAACTGAAACAGACGACAAAGGTCGTGTTGTTAAAGCGTGGCACAAAGAAGATGGCGAGCCTGTATTCTCTGCGGGCATGAGCAAAATGTCGAAATCGAAAAACAACGGTATCGACCCACAACAAGTTATTGCCGAGTATGGTGCAGATACAGTTCGTTTATTCATGATGTTTACAGCACCACCAGAGCAAACTCTTGAATGGTCTGACTCAGGTGTTGAAGGTGCAATGCGTTTCTTAAAACGTATTTGGAAATACGCTGTTGATGTAGAAACAGTAGGCTACCAAGCACTTGATAAATCGGCATTAAACAACGACCAAAAAGTTCTTCGTCGTGAACTTCATAAAGCAATTGCAAAAGTGACTGATGACGTTGAACGTCGTCAAACATTCAACACTGCAATCGCTGCAATCATGGAAATCTCGAACAAGTTACTTAAGGCACCACTTGCTGATAAACAAGATGTGGCAATTGCTAACGAAGCACTTGAAGCATTACTTATCATGCTTGCGCCTATCACACCGCACATGTGTCACCAGTTATGGCAAGACCTTGGCAAAGAAGGCGACATCTTAGATGCAGCATGGCCAACAGTTGATGAGTCAGCACTTGTTGAAGATGAGAAGCTAATCATTGTACAAGTTAACGGTAAGCTACGTGCTAAGTTAACAGTGCCTGCAGATGCAACCAAAGAGCAAGTTGAAGCATTAGCATTTGCTGAAGAAAACGTGACTAAGTTCACTGAAGGCGCGACTATCCGTAAAGTAATTTACGTACCTGGCAAACTACTTAACGTGGTTGCTAACTAAGATGGCAGCGCTTCAAGCACTGAAAAACGGACTAGCCCTTGCGCTAGTCTGTTTACTGCTGACAAGTTGTGGCTTTCATTTAAAGAAAGCCTCTAACTTGCCTGACGACTTGAAAGTAATCACCCTTGTTGGTGATGATGAAAAGTCAGCATTATTCGAATTAGTCGAAAAAGAACTGATTGCGAGTAAAGTTGAGCTTAACCAAGTTGGTAAACACCCTGAATTAAAGATTCACAGAGATCGTTTAGAGCGTCAAATTCTGTCATTGTTTGATAATGGTCAGGTTGCTGAATATGAACTTGCCTACAGTGTAAGCTATACCCTGAAGCGCCCTGGACAAAAAGCGATTAATCAAAGCTTTGAATTATATCGTAACTACCAAGACGACCCAGACAATGCCCTTGCAAAAGCAAAAGAGCTTGATTTGCTATTAGGCGAAATTCGTAAGCAAGCGAGTCGTCGTATTGTTCGAGAGTTATCACAACTGTAATGCGTTGTTATGCAAACCAGCTTCCTAGCCAGTTAACAAAAGGCCTCGCGCCCTTTTACATGGTTTTTGGTGAAGAGCCTTACCAAATTGCTCAGTGCATCATGCAAATTCGTCAAGCAGCTAAACAGCAAGGCTTTGACGAGGTAATCAAATTTACCTTAATGCCGGGTTTTGATTGGCAAGAAATTGTTGCTCAATACCAAAGTATGTCACTGTTCAGCGCTCGTACCTTAATTGAGTTTGATTTAAACGAGCAAAAACCAGGTACGCAAGGCAGTCAAATTTTTAAGCAGCTTGTTGAGCTTGCTAATCCCGATACTATTTTGGTTTTAAAAGGTGCCAAAGCCAGCCAAGATATTCAACGCAGTGCTTGGTTTAAAGCCCTCGATAAGCAAGGCTTATTTGTTCCTTGTTACCCATTAACAGGTAATCACCTGAGCCGCTGGTTAGATGAGCAATGCTATCGTTTAAACTTAAACCTTCACAACAACGCGAAACAAAGCTTAATTGATGCCACTGAAGGAAATTTACTTGCCTGCCATCAAGAGTTAGAAAAACTATCTTTGCTTTATGGTAGTGAGCTAATTGACCAGCAAGCCGTTATGCAAGGGCTACTGAATCAGTCAAAATTTGATATTTTTGATTTAAGTGATGCTTTATTAAATGGCCACGCCGAACAAGCGGTTAAAGTAATGACTAAACTGGCTGCTGATAACACTGAAGCCATGAGTATTTTTTGGGCCATCAATAAAGAAGCAGCTAACTTACTGGCTATGCAACACGGGCGCTTGAATGGTGCCAATATGGCTGATTTATACAAAAAGTATAATATTTGGAAAAACCAACAAGCGGTTGTACAACAGGCCTTAAATCGCTTGAACATCCAAGTACTCGAACAAATTACCAAACAATTAGCTCAGTTTGATGCCGCATATAAACAAGGCAACCTTGTAGCCCCCTACCAAGCATTAATGCAAATATGCTTAGTGTTTTGCCAACCTGTGGCGATACCTTTACCTTGCCACCCGGTCTTTGACTAAGAGTAACAATTCATGATTGCTATTTTTGGTGGCACCTTTGATCCAATTCACTTAGGTCATATTAATATGGCCCAGCAGTGTGTTCAGCAGTGCCAACTCGATACCCTTTACTTCATGCCTTGCGCTATTCCTGCTCATAAAGCCAAGCCAGGAATAAGTGATGAGCATCGCATTAATATGCTAAAACTTGCGATTGACGACAATCCGCATTTTGCTATCGATTACCGCGAACTAAACCGAGAAGGTGCGTCTTATTCTTTGCTGAGTTTAGAAGAGCTTCGTGCAGAAAACCCAGCAGCGCCGATTATGTTTTTAATCGGCATGGACTCATTCAATAGCCTAGATAAATGGTTTAAATGGCAAGAGATTGTCAAACTTTGTCATATCGTCGTGTACCAGCGCCCGGGGCAGCACTGCCAAGTATCTGGTGAACTTGCAGCTTATAAAGAGAATGCCGTAACAGAGCAACTTAGCCAGCTACAACAAGCCCCTGCAGGTAAGTTATTCTTTTTAAATGGCTTACAAGTTAATGCCGCCTCAAGCGAAATCAGAAAAAAGCTGCATTTAAATGACGGTATAACGGAACTTTTACCTACCAATGTAAGTCAATACATTGCGCAGCATCATCTTTACCAAACAGATGAATAAATACTGCCTGCGTGATAAAATAACAATTAAGATTATTTATTTTTGAGAAAACACTTTGGATTCTAAACAACTACTCGCATTTGCCCTTGATAAAGTCGACGATATGAAAGCCCGTGATGTGGTACAGCTTGATGTTCGTGGTAAGTCTGACATTACTGATTACATGTTAGTGTGCTCAGGTAACTCTAAACGCCATGTACAATCGATTGCTGACCACGTTGCTAAAGAAGCACGCCATGCAGGTGAAGAGCCTCTCGGATACGAAGGCCAAAACGAAGGCGAATGGGTGCTTGTAGACCTAGGTGATGTGGTAGTGCATGTAATGCAAGACCAATCTCGCGACTTCTATGATCTAGAGAAACTTTGGGGCTAACCCTTAGCAAGGACATAGGTAACCATTTTGAAAATACAATTGATTGCTGTTGGCACCAAAATGCCAGCATGGGTTGAAACCGGATTCACAGAATATCAACGTCGCTTCCCACGTGATATGCCCCTTGAGCTAATTGAAATCCCCGCAGGTAAACGTGGTAAAAATGCGGATATCAAACGTATTTTACAACTTGAAGGCGAAAAGACCCTTGCTGCTATCCCTAAAGGCAACCGCATTGTAACGCTAGAGGTGAGCGGTAAGCCAATGGATACCCATCAGTTGGCAAAAAGTATGGAAAAGTGGCAGCTTGATGGTCGCGATGTCAGCTTATTGATCGGCGGACCAGAAGGCTTAGCACCTGAGTGTATTGCAGCGTCTGAGCAAAAGTGGTCATTATCAAACCTGACACTACCGCACCCTCTAGTGCGCATTATTGTTGCAGAAAGCCTATACCGAGGCTGGAGCTTGAATAACAACCACCCTTATCATCGCGAGTAGTAAAGCCAATGCGAAAACACAGACCCACGATTCGAGACCACTCGGCTGAGGCAAACTTATTTGCTCGCCGAGCATTTGTGGGTTTTGTGTTTGTTACACTGTTAATTGGTGTGTTGTTATCTAACCTATACAACATCCAAGTTATCGAACATCAAGATTATCAAACACGTTCGAACGATAACCGCATCAAAGTTATTCCAATTGCCCCTAACCGTGGGCTTATTTACGACAGAAATGGCGTATTACTGGCTGAAAACAAGCCAGTTTATAATTTAGAAGTAATACCCGAGGAAGTTGATAACCTTGAAGAGGCACTGAGCGAAGTTGAAAAAGTTATCGAAATAACTGAGCAACAAAAAGCTGACTTTCTAGATGACATTAAGCACAATCGCCGCTTTAAAAGCCAAGTTTTAAAAGCCCGTTTAGACGAAACCGAAGTTGCAAAGTTCTCGGTTAATCAGCATAAGTTTCCTGGCTTTAGTATCGAAGCGCGTTTAGCTCGCTATTACCCTTATGGTGATACCCTTACCCATGCCTTAGGTTATGTTGCCAAACTCAACAAAAAAGAACTCACCAAACTTGAAGCAGAAGACCAAGCAACGAACTACCGTGCAACACACGACATTGGTAAACTGGGTATCGAAAAATATTACGAAGAACTTCTTCATGGTGTGGTTGGTTCGCAGCGCGTTGAAGTGAATAACCGTGGCCGAGTTATCCGCACTTTAAGCCTCACGCCACCTGAGCCTGGTCACGACTTAGTACTTACTTTGGATATTGGCCTGCAACAAATTGCTCAACATGCCTTAAAAGATATGCGTGGTGCCATTGTAGTGCTTGATGCTAAAGATGGCGGCGTTTTAGCGCTCTACTCTAACCCTAGTTATGACCCGAATTTATTTGTCCATGGTATCAGCAGCACAGATTACAAAAAGTTGTTAAACCCTGACAGACCGCTAATTAACCGTACCACGCAAGGGCGTTATGCACCTGCCTCTACAGTAAAACCTCATATGTCGATCCTTGCCCTTGAGGAAGGACTGGTAACCGAGCAAACACAAATTTGGGATCCGGGCTTTTTCCAAATTCCTAATGTGGAGCACAAATGGCGTGACTGGAAACGTTGGGGCCATGGTCATGTTGATGTTTATCGTGCTATTGAAGAGTCATGCGATACCTATTTTTACGATGTTGCTTACCGTTTAGGGATCACCAAAATCAGTGACTTTATGACGCAGTTTGGCTTTGGCGAACTCTCTGGAATCGATATTCACGAAGAAACATCTGCCATTATGCCATCAAAAGAATGGAAAGAAGCTCGCTTTAGAGAGTCATGGTGGCGCGGCGACACCATTTCTGTAGGTATCGGGCAAGGTTATTGGACCGCAACACCAATGCAAATAGCTAATGCAACCAACATATTAGTGAACCGCGGGCTCGATCATCCTCCGCACCTTGTACAAGTCGCTAAAAAAGAAAACGAAGTAACGCAAATTAATAATGATGAAAAGCCACCTGTAGTATTAAAAAACCCTCATCATTGGCAAATTGCGCTAGATGCGATGCACAACACCGTGCATAAAGTCACAGGTACGGCGCATAAGGCATTCAAAGGGGCAAATTATGACCCAGCGGGTAAAACCGGTACTGCTCAGGTTGTGAGTATTGCTCAAGGTGAGCGTTACGACGCAAAATCACTTAAAGAGCGCCAACGTGATAACGCTATCTATGTTGGTTTTGCACCCTATAACGACCCACAAATTGTGGTCTCTGTGGTGGTTGAAAACACCGGTGGTGGTAGTACAGTTGGTGCGCCAATTGCGCGTCAATTAATGGATTACTACTTCTCAGCGAACCCGATTCAAATAGCCCAAAGTGACGCGCCATGATCCCATTAAATAAAAAACGCTCAATTTGGCAGCGCCTACATCTCGATTTACCACTACTTATCGCCCTTATGACGATGATGGTAGCCAGCCTTGCTATTGTATACAGTGCCAGCGGCCAAGACTCTGCAATGATGATACGCCACGCAACACGTATGTTTGGCGCTATCTTAGGTATGTTTATACTCGCGCAGTTTTCGCCTAACACATTAAAGAGTATGGTTATTCCGCTCTACTGCGTGGGGCTTTTAATGCTGGTTGGGGTGTTGTTATTTGGGGTTAGTTCAAAAGGTGCACAGCGCTGGCTTGACTTAGGTGTGACCCGTTTCCAGCCGTCAGAGTTAATGAAAATAGCCGTGCCAATGATGGTTGCATGGTATATCGGACGTAACCATTTACCGCCAAGAATCATCCATTTAATTATTGGCTTTGCGATTGTAATGGTGCCAACCATTTTAATTAAAGAGCAACCCGACTTAGGTACCTCTATTCTGATTGCCAGCTCAGGGATATTTGTATTGTTTTTATCTGGGCTAAGTTGGCGTCTTATTGGCTTTTTATCTGCTACTGTTGGTTTGGCAGCATGGCCTTTTTGGCATTACGTGATGCTTGATTATCAAAAACAACGGGTATTGACCTTTTTAGATCCTGAAAGCGACCCGCTTGGCTCGGGTTACCACATTATTCAATCGAAAATTGCGATAGGTTCTGGCGGCGTTGAAGGTAAAGGCTGGCTGCAAGGTACCCAATCACAATTAGAGTTTTTACCTGAGCGTCATACCGATTTTATCTTTTCTGTACTGAGCGAAGAGTTTGGCCTGTTTGGGGTTTGTTTATTACTTTGTATGTACTTGTTTATTATTGGTCGTGGCTTATATATTGCGGTCAACGCGCAAGATGCGTTTGGTAAACTGCTTGCCGGTGCATTAACATTGACCTTCTTCGTTTATGTATTTGTAAATATTGGCATGGTTTCGGGCTTACTGCCTGTAGTAGGTGTTCCGTTACCTCTAATAAGCTATGGTGGCACCTCAATGGTGACCTTGATGGCCGGATTTGGCATTATCATGTCTATCGCCACCGATAAAAGGATGCTTTTAAAATAATGACACAGCGAGTCAATTACTTACTTATAGCGTTATTTTCTGTGCTGCTAGCAGCATGTAGCTCTTCATCTCAGCAAGGCCGTTATGCTATGGAGCATGATGCAGCCCCGCTTCGAAAACCAACCGAACTTGAAATGCAAGATGCCATAGTCACCCCGGTTGTTAAAAGCGCAAGCGCTAGTCGCCCTTACGAAGTCCGTGGTAAACGCTACACGCCGATGCTAGATGAAACAGGCTATGCAGAAGAAGGCATAGCTTCGTGGTATGGTCGAAAGTTTCACAATTATCACACCTCAAACGGCGAGGTGTACGATATGTTTGCGATGACAGCAGCCCATAAAACGCTGCCGCTACCGAGCTTTGCCAGAGTAACAAATTTAGATAACGGAAAATCAGTAATTGTTCGCGTAAACGACCGTGGTCCGTTTCATGATGACCGGATTATCGATTTATCTTATTCTGCGGCCTATAAATTAGGTTATTACCGACAAGGTACAGCCCGTGTTAAGGTTGAGGCTGTTACCCTTGCCAATTCTGCCCCTCGTTTAAGCTACATTCAGGTTGCAGCGGGAAGTACTCTTGCTAATGTTGAAGCGCTGGCGTTTCAACTTCGTCAGCAATATCATGTGCCAACAAACATTGTTGAAAAAGATGGAATCTATCGATTACGTCTTGGTCCAATAAAAGATGCCGCAGAAGCACAAGCAGTTTTAGAAAAGCTAAAACAAAACCAATTTCAGAACGCGTTCTTGCTTTACAGTGAGTAAGACCTTTAGAATAGGTCAACGCAACATGTTTAACTTTAACCATTAATGAGTACGATGAAATCTATAAAATATAAAATCTTAAGTGGCGTTTGTGGCCTTGTTTGCACAGCTAGCGTATTTTCTGCAACAGCCCAAATTATCCCTGCCCCACCTCAAGTTAATGCGAAAGGTTATTTCTTGGTTGATTTCACCACAGGTAAAGTAATTGCCGAAGGCGAAGCAGATACAAAATTAGCACCGGCTAGTTTAACCAAAATGATGACCAGTTATGTAATTGGTACTGAAATCAAAGCAGGTAATATTGCACCAACTGATATGGTTACAGTTAGTGAAAAAGCCTGGGCAAAGAATTTTCCTGAATCATCAAAAATGTTTATCGAAGTCGGTAAGCAAATCAGTGTTGATGACTTAAACCACGGTATCATTATTCAATCAGGTAACGATGCCTGTGTAGCAATGGCAGAACACATTGCTGGTAGTGAAAGCGCATTTGCTGATTTAATGAATGCCCACGCTGAAAAGCTTGGCATGACTAACAGCCACTTCGTGAATAGCCATGGTTTAGATACTAACGAACACTTCACGACACCACGTGATATGGCAACCTTAGGTGCTGCACTTATTCGCGATGTACCAGATGAGTACGAAGTATACGCGAAAAAATCATTCACTTTTAACGGCATCAAGCAATACAACCGTAACTCATTGTTATGGGATGAAAGCATGAACGTTGACGGTATTAAAACTGGCCATACATCAGAAGCGGGTTATAGCTTAGTAACTTCTGCAACTAAAGATGATATGCGTTTAATCGCGGTAGTAATGGGCACTCAAAGCGAACGTGCTCGTAAAGTTGAAAGCAAAAAGCTATTAAACTACGGTTTCCGTTTTTTCGAAACAATCACGCCATATAAAGCAGGCGACAGCTTTGCTGAGCAACGTATTTGGATGGGTAACAAAGAAAACGTATCGTTAGGTATCTTAGAAGACACACCAATTACGATTCCACGTGGTCAGCGTAAAAACTTAAAAGCGAACTTCGAACTTGATAAAACATTAGAAGCACCGCTTGCTAAAGGTACTAAAGTAGGCACGCTATTCTTACAGCTTGAAGGTGAAGAAATTGCACAATATCCACTAGTTACACTAGAAGAAGTGGAAGAAGGCAGCTTCTTTAGCAAGATCTACGATTACCTACGTTTACAAATTCAGTAATCTGGTCATAAAGTTTATAAACGCCTTGCACCGCAAGGCGTTTTTTTTTGTCTGAAAAATGATAGAATGCGCCCCATATCAGTCGCGCTGGGTCGAGTGCGTCGTAATCTAAGTTTGCTTAACGCCAAGAAATGGCAGAGAACACCTCTATTAAGCACACTCACTGTTTGAGGAGTCACCGTCGTGGTTCAACCTGTAAAAAATACTAAGTTTGATGAGTATTTAGATTTCCCATGCCCATTCACATTTAAAATCATGGGCTTAGCTAACGTAAATCTAACAGATCAGATCCTAGAAAAGCTGCAACCAATTGCACCTGGCGATTATGCGCCAAAGGTAAAACCAAGCAGCAAAGGTAATTACGAATCTGTAACGCTTGTAGCAACGGTTACAAGTAAAGAGCACATTGAAGAAATTTATAACGTGATCAGCAACATCGATGACGTACGTCACATGCTATAGGCCGATTACGGAGTAAGTCGTGAGCGAAAGAGAATTAATCGTTCGTCAACTAGGTCGTCAGCGTTACATGCCAATTTGGCAAAAAATGCAATCTTTTACCGACACCCGTGATGAGCACACAGCAGATGAAATTTGGCTGGTAGAGCACGAGCCAGTATTTACGCAAGGCCAAGCAGGCAAAGCTGAGCACTTATTAAATACCGGTGATATCGAAGTGATCCAAGTGGATCGTGGTGGTCAAGTTACCTATCACGGACCAGGCCAACAAATGATGTATGTGCTATTCAACTTACGTCGTTTAAACATTGGTGTAAGGGAGCTGGTAACCTGGCTTGAAGAGTGCATTATTGATACGTTAAAAGACTACGACATTGATGCCTACGCGAAAGCGGATGCACCCGGTGTTTACGTTAACGACAGCAAAGTTGCCTCATTAGGCCTTCGCGTTCGCCGCGGTTGCTCTTTCCACGGTTTAGCACTAAATGTAAGTATGGATCTAAGTCCATTTTTACGTATTAATCCATGCGGCTATGCTGGCATGAACATGGTGCAAACAACCGATCTTAACGGTCCGCAGAACCTCGAGCAAGCAGGTGCAGGGCTTGTAAAACACATGATTAAAAAGCTTAATGCTACTGTGGTTAAGCACACTGAAGGGTTTGAAAACGAATGAATAAACCAGTCAAAATGGAACCAGGCGTAAAACTGCGTGATGCAGAAAAAATGGCACTGATCCCAGTTAAAGTTTTACCGACTGAAAAAAACGAAATGTTGCGTAAGCCAGAGTGGCTAAAAATTCGCTTACCAAAATCAACTGAACGTATTGATGGTATTAAACAAGCGATGCGTAAACATGGTTTACACTCAGTGTGTGAAGAGGCTTCGTGCCCTAACCTATCTGAATGCTTCAACCATGGTACTGCGACTTTCATGATCTTAGGTGCTATTTGTACTCGTCGTTGTCCGTTCTGTGATGTTGCCCATGGCCGTCCATTAAAGCCAGACGCAGCTGAGCCAGAAAAGCTAGCGCTGACTATTAAAGACATGAAGCTAAGTTATGTTGTAATCACGTCAGTAGACCGTGATGATTTACGTGATGGTGGTGCACAGCACTTTGCTGACTGTATTCGTGAAATTCGCAAGCACAACCCAGAAATCACGATTGAAATTCTAGTACCTGATTTCCGTGGTCGTATGGACAGAGCCCTTGATATATTAATCGAGACGCCGCCAGATGTATTTAACCACAATCTAGAAACAGCACCGCGTTTATACAAATTAGCGCGTCCAGGTGCTGACTATAAATGGTCACTTGAGTTGTTACGCCGGTTTAAAGAAGCACATCCAGATGTGAAAACTAAGTCTGGTTTGATGGTAGGTTTAGGTGAAGAAATTAGCGAAATCGAAGAAGTGTTACGTGACTTACGCGAGCATAACGTTGATATGCTAACAGTAGGTCAATACCTACAACCTTCTAAGCACCACTTACCGGTTAAACGCTATGTGCCGCCAGCGGAGTTTGATGCATTAAAAGATTATGCGGACGAAATTGGCTTCACACATGCAGCCTGTGGTCCATTTGTTCGCTCAAGCTACCATGCTGACCAACAAGCAGCTGGTAAAGAAGTGAAGTAAACCTTCTTGCAGATATTTAAAAAGCCCGCATTAAGCGGGCTTTTTTATGTTCCAAAATATCAGCCCCCATAACGCGCTAAGAACATTTTTACAGTCTCGCTTATTACTTTGTTATAGGAGTCGCCTTCTTGGCGCTCAAAGCCATACAGCAACGGATAAAAGATCAACGACTTTAACTGATACACAAACTGTTTTGCTGCAAACTCAACATCATCAATCGTTAAAAGCTGTGCTTTCACACCTGCTTCTAAAAACGCCACCAGATCTTGCATACAGCCCATGTTGTTACTGGCTAATGATTTTGCTAAATCAGGCTGCTGTAACATCTGCATGAAAGCGACTTTCGCTACTTTTAAAAACTCTTCAGAGGTCAAAAGCGCCACTTCTTGTTCAGCAATGCGTGTTAACTGCTCTGCAATTGGCACAGCGGCGTCAAATACAACCGCTTGCTCTTGACGGACTTTTTCAAACATAAACACTAGAATGGCTTGAAACAACACATCTTTATTTTCAAAGTGATTATATACGGTACGCTTTGAGGCACCCGCTAAGCTTGCAACCTGATCCATACTTGTATGCTCAACACCTTGCTGAAAAAACAATGTCTCAGCTGCATTCAAAATATCTAATCGTTTTCTCTGTGATAATTTCATGGACCCCTCCGATAAGGGTTACTAGTGTAACGCAAAAATAAAAAATGCACTAGATAGTTTACTTTTATAGCAAACCATGAAAAACTACACCGTGTAGTTTACTTATGGTGACGATATGAAATTTCTAAAATGGCTCGCAATCGCCACTCTATGCATCGTGATAGGAGTGTTTATTATGAATAATCAATTAGCCGCTGAAGGCGTGAGTGATAACAGCCACTCTGCGCAATTATCTGATGGCAAGTTCCACAATACTGCTGAGGTAGAAAGACCCAGCTTTAAGAAAACGCTAGGTATCTTCAAACGCTTTATTACAGAAAAGAAAATTGATGCAGAGCCAAAAGGCGAGCTTCCTATGCATTCTGTTTCCCATGCACAGCTTGAGCGTTTATCTAATGACACAGTGCATTTTGTGAAATTAGGTCACTCCTCTATTTTAGCGAAAGTGTATGACGAATACTGGCTATTTGATCCGGTATTTTCAGAGCGCGCTTCGCCTTTTTCATTCATAGGGCCAAAGCGCTTTCAGCCAACACCTATCAGCATTAAAGAGCTACCAAACATTGCCAAAGTGTTTATTTCGCACAACCATTATGACCACTTAGATAAAGCAGCAATTAAACAGCTTGTTGATAAAACAGATTCTTTTTATGTGCCATTAGGAGTCGAAAACGATCTGAAAAAATGGGGCGTTGATGAAAAAAAGGTGCATAGTTTTGATTGGTGGCAAGAGCAAAATATGGCAAATAGCCAAATTGTATTTACACCAACCCAGCACTTTTCTGGCCGAGGTTTAACAGACGGCAATAAAACTCTTTGGGGCTCTTGGGCTATTAAAGTAAATGACAAACGCTTTTATTTTAGCGGTGACTCTGGCTATTTTGCTGGCTTTAAAGAGATCGGTAATCGCTATGGGCCGTTTGATATCACTTTTATTGAAACCGGAGCTTACGACAAAGATTGGGCTGACATTCACATGACACCAGAACAATCAGTGCAAGCTCACCTCGACTTACAAGGTGATGTGATGGTGCCAGTGCATAATGGTACATTCGATCTCGCCTTTCATGCTTGGTATGACCCACTTAAACGTGTCGCTAAAAAAGCAGGGCAAGAGCAAGTATCACTGAGTACTCCGCTAGTTGGAGAGGTATTTAAAATTCAAGATACCGCCATTGATAAAGCGTGGTGGTAAAATTGACAGGATGAAAGGTGCATTATTATCCTTTCATCCTGAATAATTAGTTATTTGTAGACTCTTTCTGGACAGCCCCCCTTCGCGTCCCATATAGTGAAACCCTGTGCAATCAACCAGAAAAACTATGACAACTCACCTTAAGTATGCAAGCTTGGCACTTGCAATTGGTTTATTCGGCTGCTCTGAGCAACCAACAACAAGCACTGATAAACCAAACGCTGAAAGCAATGAAGCAGTAAACATTGCCAATGTACGCTCACATATTAAAACCCTCGCCTCTGATGAATTCTTAGGCCGTGGCCCTTTAACTGAAGGCGAAACGCTCACTATTAACTATTTAGCCGATGAATATAAAAAACTCGGCTTAAGCGGTAGTTTTAATGGTGAGTTTTTACAGCCAGTTACCATGGCAAAACTCACTCCAGATCAAAACATGACCTTACAAGTGGGTGATTTGAGTTTTAATGCTGGCAGTGATTTTACCGCCCGTACCCAACAAATTAACCCTGAAATCAACATCGATGGCTCTGCTGTTGTGTTTGTTGGCTATGGTATTAATGCACCTGAATATAATTGGGATGACTTTGCAGATATTGATGTAAAAGACAAAACAATTATCGTGCTTGTTAATGATCCTGGTTTTGCCACCCAAGACGACGCGCTTTTCACCGGTAATGCTATGACCTACTACGGTCGTTGGACTTACAAATATGAAGAAGGTGCTCGCCAAGGTGCAAAAGCGGTATTTATCGTTCACGAAACGGCTCCTGCCGCATACCCTTGGGGCGTTGTAGAAAGCTCAAACACGGGTAGTAAATACACCTTAATCGACCAAGATAAAAATGCTTCTGACATCCCTGTAATGGGTTGGATTGATGAACAAGCGGCAAATGAAATTTTTGCTCAAGCAGGTCTTGATTATCAAACTGAAAAAGCTAACGCACTAAAAGCAGACTTTAAACCTGTCGACTTAAAAGCGAAAGCAGCGCTGACACTGAAAAGTGATATCTCTCAAGCGCAATCGCATAATGTTGTTGCAACACTCAAAGGTAGCGAAACTCCTGATGAGTACATTGTAATTGGTGCGCATTGGGACCACTTTGGTACCAAGCAAACTGATGACGGCGTGAAAATCTACAATGGTGCTGTTGATAACGCATCAGGTAGCGCAGCAACGGTTGAAATAGCCCGTATTCTTACTGAAATGCATAAGAAAAAACCATTTAAACGCTCTATTATCTTTGCCAACTTTACCGCTGAAGAAACAGGGCTTATTGGCTCAGAGCAATTCGCTACTGGCGAGATTGTACCAACCAAGCAAATGGTGGCACTGCTTAATATTGATGGTATGAACGTACTTGATGGCGTTGACTACATATTACAATACGGTAAAGGCATGTCTGAAATGGAAGACTACCTTGCAGATGCAGCGAAAGCACAAGGTCGTCATGTAAAAATGGACCCGCGTCCTCAAAATGGTTTGTTCTTCCGCTCTGATCACTTCTCTCTAGCTAAGCAAGGCGTACCTAGCTTACTATTTATGAGCTTAGGTGATACAGATCCTGATTACATCGCGCACAAATATCATAAAGAAGCTGACGACTATTCAGCAGATTGGTCTATGGGCGGTGTTGAGCAAGATATTGAACTGATCGTTGATATTGCCGCCAAACTTGCTGATAACGGCGATTGGCCTAAGTGGAAAGCCGAGTCTGATTTCAAAGCTCGTCGCTTACAAGACAAGCAATAACCTTCGCCTAGATACAAAAAACCGAGCTAGTTGCTCGGTTTTTTATTGTCAGTTTTACTTATTACTCATTAATTTTAGCCTTAAGTGATTGTGCTTCTTCTTGCACTTCCTCTGGGCCATTGGCAATAACATCTTCAATGGCTTGCAACGCTGAGTCAAAGTCGTCTATTTCGATATATGCCCGAGCTAAGTCCAGTTTTGCTGAGTAACCACCACTTTCGGCATCAACATCAGTTGGGTTATCACCCGCTAGTAAGTCATTAAAATCACTCAGTCCTACATCCATATCAACCTCATCATAAGGTTCATGGTCGAGTGCTTCATCGTCACTTTGTTCAAGTAATGAATCGATATCTACAAACTCATCCGTTGAAGTAGTTTGTTGCTCCTCGGCATCTAATGCCTGTACATCAGGTTCAACTGGCTGTTCGCTTTCATCCTGTAAGTCTTCATTTAATAGTGCATTAAAATCAACATCGAACTCACTTGCATCAGCAATATCAGCTTCATCTGGCTCTGCTAATTCATTTAACAGCGCATCAAAGTCTGTTTGAGTAAGGTCAGCCATAAAATCATCATCGATTTCATCGTCTGACAGCTCACTTAAATCAGCCTCGTCAGCTAAATTAGACTCGATATCAGCTAATGTTTGCTCAGCTTCTACGGCATCATCAAGTTCAATATCGTCCAATTCGAATTCAGGGAACTCTTCTAATTCGTCTTGGCTATCAGCCACCTCATCGTCAATTGGCGCTTCGCTCGTTAACTCTGTTGTGCCTTCACTTTGTGATTGATCCGATAAGTCGACCTCAGGATCAAGAATATCATCTTCTGTAAATTCATTATCAAGCAAGATCTCATCATCAAAATCATCGTCTAGCTGATCAAGCTCATTACCCGTTGCTAATGAATTAGCAAGGTCTTGCTCTGCCTGACTTAACTGTAATGGTGCATCTTCATCTAACTCACCAGAAGTGTCTTCATCAGATTCATCTAATTCAAAACCGGCTTCATCTAGCTCAAGCTCTGGATACTCTTCCAGCTCTTGGCTAGGAGTCACCGTATCTTGCTGTAATGGCTCTTCGTCGGCGGTTAAATCAAATTCATCAGTTAGGTCTTCATCTGCTAGCGGATCATCGCCTAAATCAATTTCAACTTCTTCTATGTCTTGCTCTGGTTCATCTATTGACCAGTCTGGTGCTTCGACATAGTCATCTTCTTCACCAATTTCATTTAATAACTCATCGACACTTTTCAGTGACGGATCATCAAACTCATCAAGGCTATCATCTTCATCTAATAGCTCATCGCTATCTTCATTAAACTCTTGATTAAGCGCCTCATCGATATCAACTTCGTCACTATCATCCGTATCATCAACCAACTCTGATGCAATCGATTCAACATTCATGTCATCAACCGCTTGATCAGCATCGGCTAAATCTTCTAGCGACTCTTGTAGATTCTCATCATGCTCTGCACTGTCACTCTGTTCATGACTTAAATCTGAGATCTGGGCTTCAGTGTCTTGCTTCAGCTCATTTGTTTGCTGAATAAGCTCTTCAAGCTCATCATCAACGTCAGAGTCCTGCTCATCACTAGTGTCTTCATCAAGTAATGAGTCAATATCTGCTACATCGAGTTCATCGTCTTGCTCAGCATTGTCATCAATATCTGAGCTACTTTCATCTGTTAACTCAGGTTCTTCTGACTCTACATCAACCTCATCAAGTAGTGAGTCGATTTCATCAGTATCAAATTCATCGCTTAAATCATCCGTAATAGGATCTTCGGTAAGCTCTTCAACTGGTTCTTGTTCTGGCACTTCCTGCGCTTCATCCAATAATGAGTCGATGTCATCAACATCTAAATCATCATCAAGCTCATCTTCGTCGATTAAGTCGTCTACACTAGGTTCTTCAATTGACTCTTCAACCAGCTCTTCAGATTCAGGCTCTTCTACAAGCTCTTCAGGCTGCTCATCAACAAGTTCCGTTTCAGGCTCTGACTCTGTTTGAGCTTCATCTAGTGATGAATCAATATCATCAACATCAAGCTCATCTTCGTCGATTAAATCGTCTGCGCTTGGCTCTTCTACAAGCTCTTCAGGCTGCTCCTCTACAAGCTCCGCTTCTGGCTCTTGCTCTGTTTGTGCTTCATCTAATAATGAATCAATGTCATCGACATCTAGGGCATCATCAAGTTCGTCTTCGTCGATTAAATCGTCTGTGCTTGGTTCTTCTACAAGCGCTTCTGGCTGCTCTTCAACAAGTTCCGCTTCAGGCTCTTGCTCTGTTTGAGCTTCATCTAATAATGAATCAATGTCATCAACATCTAAATCATCATCAAGCTCATTTTCGTCGATTAAATCGTCTGCACTAGGTTCTTCTGCAAGCTCTTCAGGCTGCTCCTCAACAAGCTCTGCTTCAGGCTCTGACTCTGTCTGAGCTTCATCTAGTAATGAATCAATGTCATCAACATCTAGGGCATCATCAAGGTCGTCTTCGTCGATTAAATCGTCTGCACTAGTTTCTTCTGCAAGCTCTTCAGGCTGCTCTTCAACAAGTTCCGTTTCAGGCTCTTGCTCTGTTTGAGCTTCATCTAATAATGAATCAATGTCATCAACATCTAAATCATCATCAAGCTCATTTTCGTCGATTAAATCGTCTGCACTAGGTTCTTCTGCAAGCTCTTCATGCTGCTCCTCAACAAGCTCCGCTTCAGGCTCTGACTCTGTCTGAGCTTCATCTAATAATGAATCAATGTCATCGACATCGAGGGCATCATCAAGCTCGTCTTCGTCGATTAAATCGTCTGCGCTAGGTTCTTCTGCAAGCTCTTCAGGCTGCTCCTCAACAGGCTCCGCTTCAGGCTCAGCTTGTGCCTCATCTAGCAATGAATCAATGTCATCAACATCGAGGGCATCATCAAGCTCGTCTTCGTCGATTAAATCGTCTGCGCTTGGTTCTTCGGTCGGCGCTTCTTCTTGAACTTCATCTAATGATGAGTCAATGTCATCAACATCTAGCGCATCATCAAGATCATCGTTTTCTAATGCATCGTTAGCTTCAGCGGCTGGCTCTTCTGTTTGTGCATCATCGATTAAGCTGTCGATATCGAAATCATCTTCATCGATGAGCTCATCCGCGCTTGGTTCTTCGGCTGGCGCTTCTTCTTGAGCTTCATCTAACAGCGAGTCAATGTCATCAACATCCAGCGCATCATCAAGATCATCGCTTTCTAATGAATCATTAGCTTCGGCTGCTGGCTCGTCTGTTTGCGCTTCATCAATTAAACTGTCGATATCGAAATCATCTTCATCAATGAGCTCAGCTTCAACGTTAGTTGTTGAGGCATCATTATTTTCATCGAGTAAGTCATCAATATCGTCTAGGTTTATGTCTTGATTAGAATCCGTGTTGTTTTGCTCATCAATTAAGCTATCAATGTCAAAATCATCTTCAGCGTCATCTTCTGCAAGCTCTTCACTAAGCGCTGCCATTTCATCATTGGCGTTATCTAACGAGTCATCTTCATCAGTATCAAATAGGTCATCAATGTCATCAGCACTTAAAATATCACCCGATGAATCTGCTGGAGACTGTTCGCTATCTAGGTCAATTTCATCACCTAAACTGTCGTCATCGGTTTGATCGAAATCTTGCTGTAAAAATGCATCTAAATCATCATCGTCAGCACTATTTGAAGACTCATCATTAAACTCGATGTCATCACTTAATAAACCTTCTAGCTCATCTTGATTTAAAACACTGTCATCTTCATCAAAACCATCATCAATGCTGTCGTCAAAAATGATGTCATCATCTGGTAGCATGTCTTGGTCTAAGTCGTCATCTAAACGCACACTCAAGTCATCATTGTCTTCGACCGGATCAGGAACTAGCGGATCAGTTTCTACAATCGGTTCTAAATCATCATCAGCATTATAACTTGGGCTTTGTGGTAAAAATTCATCGTCATCGCTGGCATCTGTATCATCACTGGCGCTATTACGTTTTTTCAAAAACATCACAACAGCTGCAATGATCAGTAATGCAGGAATAAACATTAATGCACCGAGAACAAATGGGTTGCTCAGTAAATCCGAAAAACTAAACCCACTGTCCTCTTCAATCTTTTTTGCTTTTTGCTGCTCTATGATTTCATTTTGTTTAGTGATCAACTCTTTCAGTTGCTTTTGGATTTCACTGTCTTGGCCAAGTTGCTCACGAACGGTTTCAAGCTCTTTAGAAATACCGCTCAGTTGATTTTTGAGTTTATTGTTCTCAGCTAAAATTTCTTCAACATTTTCAACCGACGATTTAAACTGCTTTTGTAACTCTACTAGCTGCGTGCCTTGTTCTGTTTTAATGGTGTTGATTTCTTGCTTAAGTTCTTGTTTTGCTTCGTCTACATCAACTTTACGAGCTTGAGTTACTTTCTTTTGCGATTCATTAATTTCAGCTGTAGTCAGCGTGCCGTTTTTCTTTTTTTCCCACAGCTCATCATCTTGTTCAGAACGCGCTTTTGCTAATGTCGGGTTGACCGCACGCATTTCTGCAATGGTTGGAATTTTTAGGTATGCGCCATCACGCATATGATTTAGGTTTTGGTCTAAAAATGACGATGGGTTTTTGTCATACAGAGCTTGCATGACCTGATAAATACTTACAGAGTTGTCAGGGCGAATTTTAGCGGCAATACGCCATAATGTATCGGTCGGTTTAATTGGACCAATAGAGCGCCCCTGCGCACCGTAATCGACACCTTTAGGGCCTTTAAGTGTGGTGCCTTCATCAGAGTATGTCGGTGTTACCACCAATGCAGACGCTAATATGAAGAGTGTTGCTAAACCGCGCATGCTGATCCTTTATGTTTTAAATGTTAACGCAGCAACCTTGGTTGCTTAAACATCAAGTAATTCTTGCAGAATTGATTCTTAATTATGTTTTCTTGCAAGCTCTATTCCAGCTGCAAACTATAACTTAGTTGCCTTGCAATATCTATTGCAACACCTTGATAGTAAATAGCTTAAATAATAGCGGCTGAGAGGCTTTTTTATTGTTATCGTTAAGTTTATACGCTTTTACAGCGTATGCGGCAATAATTTGGCAATGAATTCACAAAAAAAGCGGCAAATTGCCGCTTTTCTTAAATTTAGCTCAGCCTAAATCATCAGATTTATAAATAATTTGCGATAAGCTCCTCAGCAATCTGCACACTATTTGTTGCCGCACCTTTGCGCGTATTATCGCTAACAACCCACATGTTTAAACCATGCGGGTGCGAAATATCAGCACGTAAACGACCCACGTATACAGTATCGTTACCACTTGCGTCTGATACTGCTGTTGGGTAATCGGCTAAGTCTTCAATAAACTCTACACCAGGTGCATCGTTTAATAGCTGCTTCACATGTTCGATATCTACTGGCATACGCGTTTCAATATTAATCGCTTCACTGTGACCAAAGAACACGGGAACACGAACACAGGTAGGGTTAACCACGACACTATTATCACCTAAGATTTTTTGTGTTTCGTTGACCATTTTCATTTCTTCGCGGGTATAACCGTTATCTTCAAAGCTATCGATTTGTGGGATCACATTAAAAGCAATTTGTTTAGGGAAAACGGCATTATCCATCGGACGCGCATTCATTAAGTTTGCTGTTTGCTTAGCTAGTTCATCAACGGCTTCTTTACCCGCACCCGATACAGCTTGATAAGTTGATACGTTAACGCGGTCAATGCCATAAGCATCATAAATTGGCTTTAATGCCACCAGCATTTGAATCGTTGAGCAGTTAGGGTTTGCGATGATGTTGCGGTTTCTGAAATCCGCTAAGCTTGATGCATTCACTTCAGGAATAATGAGTGGCACATCGTAGTCATTACGAAAGTGTGAGGTATTATCAATTACCAAACAGCCTGCGTCCGCCGCAATCGGTGCGTATTTTTCAGAAACACTGCCGCCTGCTGAAAATAAACCAATGTGAGCTTGGCTAAAATCAAACTCTTCGACATCGATAACTTCAATGCTCTCACCGCGAAATTGAATTTCTTCACCAGCACTACGGCTGCTTGCGAGTAAAAATAATTGGTCTACCGGAAACTTACGATCTTCTAAAGTTTCGATAATCTGACGACCCACTAAACCTGTGGCACCTAATACGGCTACATTAAATTTTTGCGACATGTGTTTTCCTCTTTTGAATAAAGCAAATGGCTTTATTCGTTAATTCTAAATCCCAGTGCAGCTAATGCGCCTTCACATGCACTGTTGGCAGCCACAGACAAAGTACTAAACTCGCGTCTTGGCGGGTAATTCTTACGTAAACTATCAAAGCCTTCGCTTGCTAATTTACTTCGTAAAATGCCATCGTCACGACGCACATCATAAATTAAGTGCACTAAGCGACCTATATCATCTAGGTTAAAGGTTTCGCCTAGCGTAACAGAATGGCTAATTGGCTCTGGCAAAAAATCGTCCAGAGACTTAAGCGCTGCGATGCCTTCAAGCTCACATACTTTCTGATACAGCATTTGTGTACCGCGGGCTTTGCCTTCAAGTGTATGCCCTGCAATATGCACGCTGGCATAACGTACATAATCAAGCAGAGGTGTCAGTATATTGGGTTCGTTTTCCCAAACATCAAGCACACAATCTAATTTTTCGCCTTGCTCAAACAATGCTAGCAATGCTTGGTTATCAATCACATCACCACGGCTTGCATTAATAATCGTCATACCTGGCTTAAGCGCTTTTAGGCGTTTTTCATCGAGCATGTGCAAGGTTTTATGTGGCCCCTGCTTAACTAATGGCACGTGAAAGGTCACAATATCAGCTTGAGCTAGTAATGTGTCTAACTCAATATGCTCTGTAAGTTCACCGGCTTCATGCTTCGGAGGGTCACATAACAGTACATTCATACCTAGCAGGCTTAGCTTATCACGTAAGCAGCTACCGATGCTGCCAACACCCACTATGCCGATGGTTTTACCTTGTAATGAACTGGCATTTTCTTGGCTCAAGGCATACAAGCAACTAATAACATATTCAGCAACCGCCACGGCATTACAACCTGGTGCGCTGCTAAATGCGATATTTCGCTCAGCAAGTAACTCAGTATCAATGTGATCAACACCTATGGTTGCTGTGCCCACAAATTTTAATTTATCTGCTTGAGTGAGTAAGGCTTTATCTACATTGGTAACAGAGCGGGTTAACAAAATATCGACCCCGACTAGCTGCTCGGGTTGAAGATTACGGCCATCAAATCGCTCAACATCACCAAAATCGGCAAAGTACTGCTCAACCAATGGCATATTTTGATCTGCAAGAATTTTCATTTGTGTGTCCGAGAGGCAGAAAGTGGCGCTATTGTAGCGAATTTATCAGTATTCGGATAGGTAACAACTAAGACGATTTTGGGGTTATTTATAACAAATGAAAAAGCCGAGCTATTGCTCGGCTTTAAGCAAATACTGGAGAGGTTTAACCTTTATATTTGCTCATTACTAATGTGGCGTTAGTGCCACCGAAACCGAAGCTGTTAGACATAACTGTATTTAGTTCAACGTCTTTACGCTCAGTTACAATATTTAGACCTTCAGCTTGCTCATCTAGTTCATCAATGTTGATAGATGGAGCAACAAAGTTATGCTCAAGCATTAATAGCGAGAAGATTGCTTCATGAACGCCTGCTGCACCTAAAGCATGACCTGTCATCGCTTTGGTTGCACTGATCATTGGCGAGTTACCACCAAATACTTCTTGGATAGCGCCAAGCTCTTTCACATCACCAACAGGTGTTGAAGTACCGTGAGTATTTAAGTAATCAATGCCGCCTTCAAGATCTTGCATTGCTTGCTTCATACAACGTACAGCGCCTTCACCTGATGGAGCTACCATGTCGTAGCCGTCAGACGTTGCACCGTAACCAGTGATTTCTGCATAAATGTGCGCGCCACGAGCAAGTGCATGCTCAAGCTCTTCAACAACAACGATACCGCCACCACCAGAGATAACGAAACCGTCACGGTTTGCATCGTATGTACGTGATGCTTTCTCTGGTGTTTCATTGTACTTAGTAGACAATGCACCCATTGCATCGAATTCCATTGCTAGCGTCCAGTGAAGCTCTTCACCACCACCTGCAAAAATAACGTCTTGCTTACCTAATTGAATTTGCTCAACCGCGTGGCCGATACAGTGTGCAGATGTCGCACATGCAGAGCTTAGTGAGTAGTTAACACCTTTAATTTTAAATGGTGTTGCAAGACACGCCGAAGTCGTACTCGCCATAGTACGTGGTACCATGTAAGGACCAACACGTTTTACGCCTTTTTCACGTAAAATGTCAGCCGCTTCAACTTGCCATTTAGATGAACCACCACCTGAACCAACTAATAAACCAGTGCGCTCGTTTGAAACTTGATCTTCACTAAGGCCAGCATCTGCAATCGCTTGTGACATTGAGATATAAGCGTATGCAGCAGCATCGCCCATAAAGCGCATTGCTTTACGATCAACAAACTCTTTAACATCAATATCGATTTTGCCAGATACGTTACTACGTAGGTTGTAGTCAGCAAACTCTTGGTTGAACGCGATACCACTACGGCCTTGTTTTAATGATTCTAATACTTCTTCTTTGTTGTTACCGATGCTTGAAACAACACCGATGCCCGTAATAACGGCTCTTCTCATGGGTAATTACCTTAGCTCTATACTAAATTGTGTTCTATTTTACGCTGAAATTACTTTCGAAGTGGTCAGCTTTCTAGCGTACACATGTACTCTGAATGTCTAGCTTATAAATAACGCCAGACTATTTCAAAGAAAACACGTAAAATAATGAAAAAAGTTTGTAGTTAATTAGTTAAACCATGATCAAAAACGCACATATTCATTTTAATCACCTTGGTACCCCTGTCGCCGATCAGTTTGACGATGTTTATTTCTCTAATGACGATGGCTTAGCCGAATCACATTATGTGTTTTATCAACAAAACCATATCCCTCAACGATTACAAAATCATGACCGTAACCACTTTGCGATTGCTGAAACAGGCTTTGGTACGGGGCTTAACTTTTTAAATACCTGGCAGCACTTTGCTGCTCACCTTGATAGGCAGCTTGCAGAGCAAGAAGTTCAAAATCAACCCGACCATAGTGGTAAAAAGAGTGTTACCCGCTTGCACTTTATCTCTTTTGAAAAGTTTCCAATTAAGCGTGATGACCTTGCTCAAGCTCTCAAAGCCTGGCCTAGTTTAAGCAAGTATAGTGAGCAACTAATTGCTCAATACCCAATTAATTTGGCTGGCTGTCATCGCCTTGAATTTGCAGGTGGCAAACTAATACTCGACCTTTACTTTGGTGACGTGCAAGACAGCATTGACGCCATGAGCTACCCAAGCGAAGGAGTTGTTGATGCGTGGTATTTAGACGGCTTTGCACCAAGTAAAAACCCAGATATGTGGCAACAGAGTTTGTTCAACAAGATGCGTGCTATCTCAAGAGCAAATGCTACACTCGCCACTTTCACTGCCGCAGGCTTTGTCAGAAGAGGACTCATCGAAGCCGGCTTTAGCATGAGTAAAGCAAAAGGCTATGGTAAAAAGCGCGAAATGCTGATTGGCGAGCTCACTGAGCCTAATGAGCAACAGTCAGGGCCTGCGTATTTTACTCATCAGCAAAGTGAACTGAGTAATGTGGCTGTTATTGGCGGTGGTATTGCCAGTAGCAGTGTACTGTATTCACTGGCAAAAAGAGGCCTAAAAGCTACGCTTTTTTGCCAAGATGAAGCGCTTGCCATGGGCGCTTCTCACAATGTACAAGGGGCTGTTTATCCGCATTTACAAGCAAAAAACTCACCACACAGTGAAATGTTTGCCCATAGCTTTTTATATGCGATGCGTCTTTACCAACAATTACTTGATGATGGTTTTGACTACCCCCACCAGTGGTGTGGTGTATTACAACATGCGGTTAAACAAGGCCTAGCTGATAAACATCAAAACCTTGCTGAAAAAGAACTTTGGCCAGCAGAATTAATGCGTAATGTAAGCGCCGAAGAAGGCGACGAAATTGCCGGTGTAGAAACGGGCTACTCAGGTGTATTCTTTGCAAAAGGTGGCTGGGTAAATCCACCAGCCCTAGTTACTGCACTATTTAATGCGGCAAATTCGTTAAGTGCCACTACCAATAATAAAATGGACAGTCACTTTAATTGCCATATTGAAAAGCTCGAAAAAACCGCTGACGGCTGGTTATTACACAGCAAAGAGCAAACATTCGGACCATTTAGCGATGTGATTAATTGTGCAGGTGAACACAGCGATCAGTTTAGCCAAACTCAAGCTTTACCTGTTGTTGGTGTGCGCGGCCAAGTTTCACATGTGCAAGCAAGCGAGCAGTCAAAACGCCTAAAGACCGTGCTTTGCCACAAAGGGTATTTTACTCCTGAATATCAGGGCCATCATTGCATGGGCGCAACTTTTGAAAAAAACTCAAAAAGCCGTGAAGTTAAAGAGCAAGACAACCACACCAATCGCGAACAACTATTAAACTTTTACCCCAACTGCGAGTTTGCAACGACCTTAGGTGAGATAACAGCCGCGAAAGCTGCTGTAAGGTGCACCTTCATCGACCATTTACCTATGGCAGGTGAATGGGCTGAACAAAGTGATTATGTAAGCGCGTTTGCTAATTTAAGAGTAGGTAAGCGTTATCAGTACCAAACGTTAACGAAACCTCAGCAAGGCTTGCATGTGCTCACTGGCTTTGGCGCAAGAGGCCTGTGCAGTGCCCCCTTGTGTGCTGAGCATTTAATTGCTTGCTTAAACAATGAGCCAAGACCATTTAGCGAACGCGTGAGTCAGGCTATTCACCCCGCCCGCTTTATTGTTCGCGACCTAATTCGTAATAAAATTTAAAGGGGCTAAACAGCCCCTTTTGATTAATTACCTAATCGCTCAACAAGCTCTACGCGCCGGTTTAGCTGACGACCCAAATCATTTTTATTATTGGCAGCTGGCGCATAAGGGCCTACGCCATAACCAATTAAACGCGACTCTTTAATGCCGTATTGACTCACGAGCGCTTTAACAACCGCTTTTGCTCGTTTACATGACAACCCTAAATTATATTCTGGGCTCCCTTTGTCATCTGTATGACCAACAACGTACAAGTTTAAGCTGTTATTTTTATTTAAAACATCCGCAATCACTTTTAATGACTCTGCTGACTCAGGTTTAATGTCTGATTTATCATGGTCAAAGTAAATGCCATAAATGGCTGCTTTACCTTTTTGCTCTAGCTGCTTTAACACCTGGTCCGGATTGATTTTAACTAAATCTCCTTGTAAAGGCTCTGTTCGAATTATAACAAGCTGCACTCGCGTAGTGCCTTGGTAATTACCCACAAAAAATGCGACAAAGGTTGTTTGATTTTCTATGGTGTTTTTCATTAACTGATAGCGCGGCTGACGATAATAGTTATAAACTTGTTTTACCGACAAGTGATCACCAAGTGCTTGTATTGCCTTGCGGTCGTCACCACATGCTTGACGTTCGCAACTAAATACCGTTTCAAAGCCTTCTTTTGTTAAGGCAGACACATAGTTATGAAAAACCTTAAGGGTTGATACTTTTCTAATTTCATAAGTAATACGAATGATATCGCCTGTCACATCTTCAACAGGTAGCGCTTTGTTTTTACGGTTGAATATTCCTGTTGGTAGTGAAAATTCTTCGTAATCAATTTGCTCATAGGCTTCAATAAAACTACCAGGATAACGGCTAAGTAATGGGTGATCGCTTGAGCCTCTAATATCGTCTTTAGGTGCTTTGGTAACGGGGTTTGTTTGCTGTTTTGCAAAAGCAGCTGTATTGGCTTTTATCAGACCTGTTTCAAGCTCTTTAATCGCAATTGAGCTACTCATAACACGCGTTTTACTGTTGTACTGGCCAACAAATAACGACACAGCAAACTCAGGCTTTTCACCTTTAGTGGCAAGAAGATAATATGGCTTACGATGATAATTATAGAGCTGAAAGTAACCGACTTCCTCTGCAAAATCACTGCTGTCACCGCAAGCGTCTAGCTCACAAGAGTAAACAATATTAAATCCATCGGTGAGTAAAGCGTGTTTATAGTTTTCAAATACTTTGAGAGTGGCAACATTGTTTATTTCGTACAATGTGTGGTTTACATCGCCAATAAAGTCTTTGTAACTAAATCTCTCTGATGACTTTTTACTGCCATCAAACTGACTCATTAATTGTGTCTGTTCGCCACTGAGTTTAACCGACTTTTCAACCTCACTATTTGGATAAGGTGATAGCCATTGATTAGCAGATACTGCATTGCAAAATACCAATGTTACCAACCCTAAAAGTTTAATAAATATTTTCACTTTAAGTCCTTTTAATTGAGTTTGTACCTAATTTAATACTATGCCAAATAATACTTTTTTATTCAAAGTTTGCTTGTACCCCTTTAAAAATAAATCCACACCCCAAGGTCTTTAGTTACACAGCAATTAGAAGGAGTTTGATATGAAGACCTTAATCATTGGCGCAACGGGCCAAATAGGTAAAATGACCACCGAAAAAATGCTGGCAAGTGGCCATGACGTAGTGGCTCTGGTTAGAGACAAAAGCAAACTAACTGCGCTTGAAAGTAATAATTTAACGATTGTAGAGCAAGACCTCGAAAACGATTTTAGTCGTGCTTTCGAGGGTGTTGAACAAGTGATTTTTAGCGCGGGTTCTGGCGGCGCAACGGGTGCAGATAAAACCTTACTGATTGATTTATGGGCCGCTGTTAAAGCGATTAATTATGCGGTAGATGCCAAGGTTAAGCACTTTATAATGGTGAGCTCAATCGGTGCTGATGCCCCAGACAACATTGAAAGCAGTATCAAACCGTATTTAGTTGCAAAGCACATGGCTGACCAACATTTAATCAATAGCGAATTAAATTACAGCATTGTCAGACCTGGCACGCTATTAAATGATGCAGCAACGGGATTATTAACCACCACGCGCCCTGCAACCCGCCAAGATGCGGTGATCAACCGTGAAGATGTGGCAGATACCCTGCTATACCTTGCTGAACATACACCAAAAAAACCACAAGTGTTTGAATTGTTTAATGGTGATAAGTCAATCGACAGCCTACTAAGCAATTGAATACGTATGCATAAGAAATAAGATTGAGAAAGCGCGTAAAGCACTTTAGTTTATTGTTTACATAATAATAACAAAGGTGCTTTATGCGTTATTTTGCTTTACTTTTTTGCTTTGCTTTTACGTCGGCTTGTTTTGCCGCACCGGTAAAAGTTCAAAGCTACAGTGGCGATACCTCCCTTCCCCACAAATTACTGATCAGCGCCATCGAACGTGCTGGCTTAGAGTATATTCACCCTTATGAAACCAATAAAGATATCTCTAATGCACGTATCTTAAACGATGTAAAAAACAACCAGCTGGATGTGATGTGGAGCATGACATCAACTCAGTTAGAACAAGAATATCAAGCCGTTTATATTCCCTTGTTTCGTGGCTTACTTGGCATGCGAGTCGCGATTGTGAAAGCACAAAATCGCGAACTGTTTAGCTCAGCAACTAGCTTACAAGATTTAAAACGTTTTACCGCTGGGCAAGGTAAAACCTGGCCAGACACGAAAATATTAAAAGCAAATCAACTGCCTGTTGTCACTACATTAAAATACCCTAATTTGTTCCCAATGCTTGAAGGCGAGCGCTTTGATTACTTCCCACGCGGTGTGAATGAACCTTGGGATGAAATTGCCAATCACTCAGAGCTTAACCTCACTGTTGAGCCGCACTTGGTCATTAAGTACACCGCACCACTTTACTTTTTCGTCAACAAAAACAACCTCACGCTACATAGACAGCTAAATGATGCCCTAAACGAGATGATTGCTGATGGCACATTTAACGCCATGTTTTTGGCAGACAGCCAAGTACAAACGGTTTTATCAAAAGCCAATTTAAGCTCGCGTCGCGTAATTGAGCTAGATAACCCAACGTTATCGTCGAACACACCTAATAAAAATAGCCCTTTGTGGTTTAACCCATTTCAATGAGCGCACAATGAAATCATTAAAATATAAAATGACCTTGGCACTGTCTTTGTGCCTTTTACTGAGCGTGATCTTCGTGATCAGTGCAAACTACCTGCTGGCAAAGTCGAGTCAAACACAGCAATGGCAAGACGACATCACAGCCCTTAATGAGCAAATGCAGGTTATTTTAGCCGAGCCGGTATTCTCTTATGATGAACCGTTAATCAATCAGATTATTAAAGCCTTTTCGCAAAACAAACATGTACATAGCATTTCAGTGACAGATCATCGCAATAAGCCTCTGGCCGCTATTACAAAACATAGCAATAACGCATCGGTTAGCAAAACTATTGATTTGCACTATTTAGATAATTTAATTGGTCACATAAAAATTGGTTACTCACAACAAGCACTGCATAGCACCATTGCTGAGTCGACACGCACCATGTTTATTACCTTGCTGGTCTCTTTTATCGCCTTGGGTGCGGTGATTATTTATATCGTGCGACTGTTAGTGATAAAACCAATTGATAGCGTAAATAGCCTTGTTGATGAAATTGTCAAAGGTGAAGGCGACCTTACAAAACGTATTAGCTATCAATCTAATGATGAAATAGGCTATTTGGTTGATGGTTTCAATCGATTTATAGCGCAAGTGCAAGAAATAATTACAGAGCTAGGCAGCACAGCCAGTGAGCTTGAAATGATAGCCAGCACAGTAAACGAAGCATCTGTGCGCTCTAAAAACGAAGCCGAGCTTGAATATAATCGCACAGATTCAGCAACCAATGCGCTTAGTCAGTTAAGTGAAGCAACCAAAGAGATTGCGCAAGGGGCTAATCAAACTGCGCAGCAAACCACCGACGTTCATCGCTTATGCCAACAGGGCGAACAAAATATGAATGCCAATGGCAATATGGTTGACGAATTAGCTGCACAGCTCGACCATACATCAAACGTAGTTAAACAATTAAACGCCAGCAGTAACGAAATCAGCCAAGTGCTCGATGTTATAAAAAGTATTGCCGAGCAAACCAATTTACTGGCTCTAAATGCTGCTATTGAAGCGGCTCGTGCGGGGGAATCAGGTCGTGGCTTTGCTGTGGTGGCCGATGAAGTAAGAGCGCTTGCTAGTAAAACCTATGATTCAACGTCTGAGATTGAATCAATTATTGTATCGCTACACAACAATACCTCTGATTGTGTAACCGCAACGGAGCAAAGTAAGTCACTCAGCGATAAAGTGAGCCAAGCGAATCAAAAAAGCCAAGCGGTGTTTAAAGATATTGCTAAACAAATCAATACCATTAATCAAATGAACGAAAGCGTAGCGGCAAGCTCTGAAGAGCAAACCAGTGTGACCGCTGATATCTTAAATACCATGCAGCTTATTAACCAAGGCGCTAAGAGCCTATCGCAAGAAGCTCAACACCTCGATAACACCATCGGCCAACTCAACGAATTAGAACGCGGCATCGTTGCTAAGCTTGGTTTGTTTAAATACTAAAAGACATAATTCCCTGCCACGCAAGTTGCAGGGAAAGCACCGTTAACACTAAACGAAAAATCTTTTTAAATTTATCTGACGAAATGCGGTGCAATAACTTAAGGCCAAGCCAAGTACCTAAAGCACCGCTCAATATCATGAGCATAACCAGCGGCAACCACTGCCAAAATGCAAACCCCACAGCCCCATATAAAATCGCTTTTAAGGTATGTTGTACTGTCATGCAGCTTGAAAATGTGGCGGTAAACTTAAGCTTATTATAATTATTTACATATAAGCAGCTGCCAACCAATGGCCCACTTGCCCCTACAAACATCGAAATAAACGTGGTCCAAAGCCCTGCGAGAACACGCCATAACTTTGAAGTTTCTCTGAGCTTTGGCGTCACACCCCACAGTAAATAAAGCACAAAGGCAGCAACCACTATTTTCATTAATTCAAGGGGTATTGATGTGACAATCGTTGAGGCAACCAATGCTCCGATGACTCCCCCTAAAGAGAAGTACACAAACATAGCGCCATCAATATGCTTAAACGTGAATAAAAAGCGGTTTGCATTAGAGCCTAACTGCACTAACCCATGGACAGGAATAACCACACTCATAGGAAGCATGGATGCCATGATCACTAGCAGCATTAAGCCGCCGCCCGCACCAAAAGCTGCTGAAATCATTGAAGTAAAGCCCGCAACCACAATGAGCATTATTGTGCTGATCGGGCTTAATAAATCTCCACCGAAAAACTGCCAACTGATCAAATCCATTGTTACGCTTTAAATAGTGTGTTTGAGCTAACGCTATCATGACTCACCACTATTAGCGACAATTCGAAAAACCCTTTCGACTAAAAGACCAGATCAACCAAAAGAGAAGTGCCCCTAAATTCACAACTGGTCAGACTTGTGGTTTATTTTGTTAAACCGATGGTATATAACTATGCCCACAACACAATAAAATTAAAGGCACAGCATGACACTGATGAATGTAAGTACACAAGGATCTGTTGCTATCTTAACTATGACAACAGCTGAAAATCGCCATAACCCTGCTTTTGCAGAGGCTTTTTTAAATTGCCTTGACGAAATCGAACGTAACCCTGAACACAAAGCTCTAGTGATCACTTCAAGCAGCGAAAAATCATGGAGCTTGGGCATAGATACCGATTGGCTTATGCCCGCATTAAAAACACAAAAATTTGCTGAAGTAAGTGGCTTTATGCACTCAATGGATGCGGTATTTAAACGCCTATTACTGTTCCCAATGCCAGTAATCGCAGCGATAAATGGCCACGCATTTGGTAATGGTGCAATTTTATCTTGCGCTTGTGATTTTAGATTTATGCAAAGCGATCGTGGCTTCTTCTGCTTTCCAGAAGTTGACTTATCAATCCCGTTTTTACCGGGCATGCTCGCCTTTATTAAAAAAGCCATACCAGACTATCGTTTTAACGAAATGATGCTAACTGGCCGTCGCGTTACCGCAGGCGAACTTGCCACGGATCATGTTATTGAACAAGCCTGCCCAGACAGTGAAACCTTGTTAAATAACGCCCTAGAATTTGCCAGCCAATTCGATAAAAAACGCGCTATTTTCGCAGAGCACAAAAAGCGCCTACACAAACACATCATCGACACCATTGATATAGAAAACAAACCGATCATTGATGCCGTTCAGTTGGTTGTTTAGAAAACAAAAACTTTAACTGGACAAAGGTGTCTTCAAGTTGAAGGCACCTAAACCAAATCATTAAAAACAAAATAAAATACAACCCAATTAACCCAGATAAAATTCAAAAGCGGTTTTAACAAACCTAATAAAAAGAGACTAAATATCTTCACAAAAATCTCTAGCTGCACCATAAATATTACCTATTTTAATAATAAAACACCCAAAAAACTTGATCAAAAAACAAACAGAAACAACTTTTATATTTACCAATATAAAAGGAGTTTTAATCATGCTTTCGAATTTAATCATATGTACTAGAGATACCAAAAAGAAAGGTAAAAAAGAGTTTTTCATTTCAGAACCTGGTGCTACTAGATATCTAGAAGTAAACGATGGAAATTTTAATCCCCACCCTACTGAAACAGCTTTAAATAGAGGTGAATGGCTTGAAAAAGTAATTAACAGGGCAACTAATAATAGGAAAAGAGTTCACCCCAAGGGGCACCCACTTGAAGGGTATACCTACGGTGACATCCTAATATTTGTACATGGATATAATAATAGTATTAAAGATATTATGATTCGCCATGACTTATTACAAAAGAACTTAAACAAGCTAGGGTTTAAAGGTGCGATAGTTAGTTTCGATTGGCCCAGCGCTAACGCTGCACTAAACTACTTAGAAGACAGAAGCGATGCCCTAAAAACAGCCGAGAGCTTAGTAAAAGACGGCATTATGCTTTTAGCTATGAATCAAGCTAATGAGAATAATCTGAAGTGCGATGTAGATATTCACTTGATTGGCCATAGTACTGGTGCTTATGTAATCCGGGAAGCATTCTACAAAGCAGACCAAAACAGAAAACTAGAGCGTATAAACTGGAATGTCAGCCAGGTAGCTATTATTGGTGGCGATATTTCTAGAAAATCAATGCAAAGCGATGATAAAAAATCTAGTGCTTTATTCGCTCATGCGACAAGAATTACTAATTACCAAAATCCAAGAGACTCTGCTCTAAAGCTTTCAAATGTTAAACGCTTTGGTACGCAACCACGAGTTGGCCGTGTTGGAGTACCTGATAACAGCCCTTCCAATGTAGTAAATGTCAATGTAGAGAAGCACTGGTTAACATTGGAAAAAGTTAAAAGTAATGCTAACTGGTCACACTCTTGGCATTTCTATGATGATTATTTTTGCGAAGATCTACTTTTTACAATTAATGGTGACTTAGATAGACACTCAATACCAACAAGAGTTGTTGAAAATGGGAAGCTTTATCTAAGAAAAAATTAAAAAGCACTTATTTTTTAAGTTACTTCATAACATTAGTTGCAAACTTCTTACTATTTAAAGGAGTATATAGTGGAAAAGAAAAATAAAGTTTGGAATAGCCTCGAAATAGCAAAATTAATTGTTGGAATTGCCATGCCAATTTCCATAGCTTCTTTTGGTGTAATAACTAACATGACATTACAGGAAAGTAATCATAATTTTAGTTTGAATAAAATTATAATCACAAAGAGAGCAGAAATATACGAACAAATTGGCGAAAAGCTAAACAATATTTATTGCTATATTGAAGAGGTGGGCGAATATAAAGATATGACTCCAGAAACAATCTTAAAATATCGCAGATATTTGAATACTAAAATGCATTCACATAAAGCTTTTTGGTCACCTGAAACATTTGACTTGTACTTAAACTATATGGATAGGGAAGCTTTTGCTCTATGGCAAGGAGAGGTAACAGATGCACGTATAAAAGATGACCCAGGACAAAAAAGATCTCTGTCCTCTTGGCAAGAAGATTGGAATAATAGATTTACAGGAATGGAAAGTCCGACTCACAAACAATCGTATGAGTTACTTTTAAACTCCATAGCAAATGATCTAGGAATAAATAACTCTCGTTAAAATAGTCCAACAAATCTGGCCCTTAATGGGTAATTTAATTTCTAAAGACAATAAAAAGGCCGCTCTGAGAGCAGCCTTTTTCATATTTGGTGGAGCTGGGGGGATTTGAAGGCGCGTCCTTAGCTTAATTTTAAAGGGCTACAGCAGTGCTCGTGCATTCATCGTGCAGTACCTTTTCTAGGCTTCCCTTTTACTTTATAAAATATTAAAACATGCCAACCAAAAGGTAGGCATGAATCTATGCGATAACAGCTGCACTCTTGTTTGGTTAAGTTTGCCGTTAATTTTAAATATGACCATGAAGGGAAAACTTTATTTTGTTGACCCCATAATATATTTAAAGGTTCTCAAAAAAATCAGCTATCGAGCAATCAAACAAATGATAGAAATTCTGTAACTGTGACATGTAAGGCCGGATTATACTATTTTACAATAGTCAAAAAGTAATACAGTTTGGCTGAAAGAGTAACACAGTTTTCAAACTCAAACATGGGTTATATCCGCTAAGGTAGAACCCATGTTATTGAGCTACGATTTTTTCCCACAGCATCATCGTAGTTGAAAGAATAGGTTTCACTGTTATTTTTATTATTTCAAAGACTGTGTATAAATAATCAACGAACCGCCAAAATGCCAAAGCAACTGCGGCGACACCAAACGCTAAAGCAACTACGACGACACCAAACGCTAAAGTAACTACGACGACACCAAACGCTAAAGCAACTACGACGACACCAAACGCTAAAGCAACTACGACGACACCAAACGCTAAAGTAACTACAACGGCACCAAATACTAAAGCAACTACGACGACACCAAACGCTAAAGCAACTGCGACGACACCAAAAGCCTAAGCAACTAAGACGACACCAAAATATGAGTTTGTTTTTCAAGCATGGTAGATAATATTTCGATATTCCCCCACATCAAGGTCGTAGTTGAAAGCAGGAATATTGCTCATTCACAATAATGTAAATAAGCACTATTACGGCAGAAATTCAGTCATAATATTGCTTATTTACACTATTACAAACAAATTCAAGAATAGGTGAAAGCATTTTAGACACTCTCAAGCCTGGTTAAAAAATAGGTATTCAAAAGCGATAGTTTTCGGTATGTCCACAGTATTTTGTTGTAGTTAAAAATACTTATTTAATAATTGCTTATGTTAATAAAATACCATGTACTAAAACTTAAATACGCTTGATAAAACTGTGGCCAAAATCAGTAGACAACTACAAGTTCGGCAAAGAGTGAGAAGCACACGGCCACTCTAGCGCGTTTTTGGACAAAAACACGTTAGAGTATTTATTCGGTAACGCCTTGCTCACCGGAAAATTGGGAGCGCAGCGAGCAATTTTTCCGCGTGCAGCAACTTGCTATACCTGTTTCACGAAAAATTCAGATTTACTTTTTACTGAAGAGCTCAACTTAACACCAACCTCTCCTGTTTCTACTTCATCAAAATCTTGGTCATTTACTCTAAGAGATATTATTTCAACTTTGCTGTATTGATCATTTTTCTTGACGTACAAACTTGCTCCTTTAGTCAGCCTAATTCCATTAAGATCTATGATAGCTACAGTGCCAGAAGAAAAATATTCCTGAGGAATACCTATAGATACAAGGCTCTTTGGTTTTAATTCAACAAGCCCGTATTCAAAAAGGCAATCACGAACTTCGTCCTTTAGAATCACTCCGCTTTCAATTAAAAAATATGCATTATATAAATCATACGTGGTAAGCAGCCCTCGCTTGTCTAATACAGCATCATTTATTTGGTTTTCAGTGAATGGAGGGTTATTTCTTGTTTTTGGTGGCATATACCTTTGATGATTTACAATATACAACCCGTAAACATCAAACTTGTTCCTCTGCTCTGCACGTCGATATCTTATTTTACTAATTTGAGAACAATCTTTATCAGTTGATGTTCCGCCAACCCCTTTGATTTCAACAACTAAAAACCTATCCTCGCAATCTACCTGAATATCTTCTTCAAGCAAATCTGGGGTCGTCTCATCAAGATTAAGAACGTTAGGGAACCCAAGCCACTTTAGATAGTGTTCTACAGCCGAAACAAGTTTATCGCCAGACTCTGATATCAAGTCTCGTAGAAAGGAGTAATTCTCCTTAACTGTTTCAATTGATTTCTCATTAGCTTCAACTTCAGCTATGTACCACTTTTCGATATCAGCCCTCTCATCAATCAACTCCGCTTCGCCAGGCAACAGGTACTCTCCGTTGTCAAGCCAACCAAACTGCCCATGATAAGGAAAGAGGTTTGGGAAAATTTCCGACAAGTAATTATTGAACAACTCTAATAAAAAGGACCTCTTATCCTTAATGCAAGGAAAAACTAGGACAGCACCTTTGGAATGGGCATGATAAAATGAGATTATTTCACCATCGTTATTGAGCAGTAGGGGTATGAAATTGTTATCTTTAATCTGCTTATTGCTGTTATCCCAATGGGTTGGGTGATGAAATGCTAGTTCATAATTTGAACCAACAGAATATTTCAGAAGTAAGGATGTTAATTTTGTATCCTTATCTGGAGATTTCATTTTTTTACCAGTTTTATTGTAGCAATAAGGAAAACCGTTATAAAACTGAGTGTTATTAATGTCCGTTTGGTTAGTAATTCTATTTTCGTAGGAGTTTATCTCAACTTGCTGGTATCTGACAGTCTCCTGTGAGCTAGCAAACACAATAACTATTGATTCCTTCTTCAGTATCTCATTGACTTCTTTAGAAAGAATTCTTGTCGCATATGCTCTCGGGTTAAATATTTTTTCCGGGAACGCACTGAGAAGAGCATGTGCAGAGTGCCCTGTTACATTATCCAGTGAAATTTGAATACTCTCGTAATCAACCTCTTCATAGAAATCCATATTAAATACAAGAATATCGTGCTCATGTAAGTTAACAGGCAGAGAATAGTTTAGCTTTAAAAAGTGTTGCTGGTCTCTTCTATCATTGGGTACTCGAACCATTTTACCTAATGTGCCTTCGCTACAGTTGTACGAAGCATCTTTGAAACCTTCTAGGACTGATTCATCTA
Organism: Pseudoalteromonas sp. 2CM39R; assembly: GCF_023161845.1. Lineage (NCBI taxonomy): Bacteria > Pseudomonadati > Pseudomonadota > Gammaproteobacteria > Alteromonadales > Pseudoalteromonadaceae > Pseudoalteromonas > Pseudoalteromonas sp. 2CM39R. The sequence continues at coordinate 373,847 of NZ_JALNTM010000005.1, read as the reverse complement.
GATCAAACAGACAGATCTGAGGAGATTCATGAATAGATTTTTCATCTGTTTCCACTTTGACTTCTTTCTCTTTCGTTGAATCTTGTTTCTTTCTTCCAAACATCTAAAATCCTTTTAAATAGGTATAACGCCCGCAACACCGGAGAAATTGGAGCGCAGCGTAAATTTGTTCCGCGTGATTGCGTTTGTTAGGCATTTTGTAGCTGACCAAGAAGCTCATCTTCCATTTCTTTTAGCATGAACTCCTCCTTTTCTAAGAACCATTTTAAAGAGATAAATTCCAACCCTAGTCTTCCAACGTAATGCTCTGATGCAATATAAACAAAGGGCTCTTCATAACCATCAACCACCTTAGAAAAAACAAAGCCAGCATCTTCAGACATCACGATATCTAAGTCGAAACCAATGTCTTTAAACATTGTTTTAAGAATAGAACCATCAATAACAACAAATAGATACACCTCACCAGTCAAAAAACGGTACAGAGATTCTGCATCTCTTATAGAAAGTGTAAATGGATAGTAATTGTCCCATCGACCATCTGTTTTAGCTTGGTTTAGCATATAAACCAAAGGCTCTTTAATTCCATCGAATAGATTATCATAATCGGTAATAGTCCCCGTTTGAATTCCCATATAATGCAACCCTGGTTCTGGGCAAATCTTGCAGGACTTTTCATTTACAAGAGTACGAATAACATCATTTATCTCTGCATTATGATGTTTTTCATCTTCTGGGAATGCTACACGCCTCATACCGTCTAAGCCGCCAATAGATCCTAGATCATTTTCAAAATAACAATGTATTTTTTCAATCGATTCAATTTGTCGCTTTACTCGCTTATTCGAGTTTTGACTAGATTTCACCTCAATAACGTGAGGGTCACTTGCACCTAGAAGACAAACATCACCATGCCTTATCGAGTTGGTGATATCACAAAGGACAGCAGGTACATTGTGGTCAACGGCACTCATGACAACTTTCCACTCCTCTTCTATTCCTTCTTTCCCACCAATAAACCCGGATTTTTGTTTTATTTCAGGTGAATCTACTTCAAAGAGAAGCCGCTTGAGATTCCATTTGCTAATGTATTTAAAAACAATACCATCACCAAAACATCTCCAAACATAAAGCAGATATTTATAGCCAGCTAATGATTCATTTACGTTAGAGATCTTCGACTTAATTTCAATAGATCGTTCTTTACCATTTCTGTTTGCTCGCAGGGATTTCTTTAGCTCTCTTAGCTCGGCTTTCTTTTTACTTATCCTTAGTTCTGTATCCAATATCCTATCGAGAATGTATTTTTGAGCTTCCAGCAGAGGAGTAAAATCATTACTTGATGGATCAATTTCATCAAGCATATCTTTCAAGGTAAAAATATGCCTCTTGTAATATTTCAACATGCTCAGATTTGAATCCATAAATTACCTAGTGCCTAACAATTTTATAGTGCGCCCGTCGCGCATCTTTCTGCCGATGTAACGCGCATGTATTAATAAATGTATTTTTAACAAATACCGTAATGCATTGCCAACTATAATATTTTATTGACGCTAAAGAGATTAAAAAAAAGAAAATGCGCTCGTCGCTCATTTTCTTGAATTTGGGAGCACAACAACATAAAAGTTAGTGGAATATCAGATTATGGAGTAGAGCCAATATCATTAGATGAATAAGACTGTATCTGATAGCTCAAAGCCGACCTATAGGGTAATTAAGTTAACTCATCTTGGGGCAAAACCAATTTGCAAAATATGCAATTTGCTAACTCGAAAAGGGGCAGAAACGAGTTACATCTTAATGTCCTCAATTGGCAAATATGCGACTGTCAGGTTTGTTTGAGTTCTATTGTTCAAATCTGACAGTTCAAGTTAAAGATCATTCATCAAAGCATACCGAAATAAGTTAAACGTAATCAGTTTTATCATTTTTTTTAACATTATGTATTGAATATAAAACCGTGAAGGTTAAGATTAGTGCAGGAATAAACCAGAGCAATTCAATAAACATTTTCACCCCTTAGAGCTTACTTTTTCATCGTTGCTGATTGAATTCATAGTGTCCACACTCTTTTTTGTCAGTAAATAATATGCATGACAAACACAAACAATCGTAATAATGAACGCGAGAAGAATATAGATACTTAGTGTCACAGCACTTTCCTTACCTCAGCTTTGTTATAGCGAAATACTAACTATTAGTAAGTAACAAATATACTCAACAGAAGCCAAATAGCAATTACTTCCCTCTAAATCAGATAACGTTACCGTTTACATCAACGAGAGTTATGGCATCGATATCATAAATTCCCAGTTCAACGTCTTTGTAATAAACATCATCTGAGACTTGGTAAATTAGTCGCCAATCTAAACCTTTAGTATCCACAGGATAATAGCCAGTTGCTACCCACTTATTGCCTTTAGCATCAACAGCAACAGCCCCTGGTATAAATCGCTCAGCGTTGTTGTTTAAACTATCTATCCATTGAGTTTCAGTTTTATAACCTGTTACAACATAGCCTTCTCCCTTGACAGAAGTATCGAGATTGGCATTTCGATAATTTTGGGTTGCTAAATACTCAGGATCGACACAAAGGTTATCATTTTCGCGCATAGCTAGGAATTGAATTTCCGATGATGAAGCTATGGTTAACCCATATTTATCTTCAATTTTATCATTGAGTTTGCTTATCGTTCCATGCAACGAGATTTCTTCAATAGTTGGTAAATCATGAAGGTAATCCCACATGTTTTTCTGTATTTTATAGTGATCATGCTCATCACTAATAATCCACCGTCCATTCTCATCATAAAGCGCTTGAATGATCAGATAAGTGTCATGTTTGGCAGCTAAAGTTCGACTACTCAAACTTAACTCAACATGGCCGTCTACTAGGTAAAATGCACAAAATCTTGGTGACGGACAATTAGATTGTTGTTTATTCTCAAAGTGCTCGAAATTATTCAAGGGACTACTACTCGCATGACAAAAGTAAACTAAAACATATTATTCAAAAACACGTTTCCAAAATACAATAAACAGCTTTTCCTGCACTAACCACTTAACCTAAAGAAACAATATTCATATTTGCATCTATTTCAAACTTGAAGCGATTTTTAATCCCGTGGGGTATCGACAAGTTATGGGTTGGTTTAAAACGAAAGAACTCGTCTTGGCTAAAACTTTGGTCGGGATCATCTTCGAATATCATTAAGTCGATTTCTGCCTCTTCACAATAATATTGCTCCAAATCATCTACTGAAAGCTTTGAAACGATATCGGTATAAGTTGAGTCACTGTAGCTAACAGCCCACCGCACATAGAACTTTGGTTTAACCATTTTATTCCTCTAATCAATTTACGCGTTGGTAATAGGTTAAAGGAAACAAGGATTCCGAAATACATGAAAATGCCCACCAAAAGGTGGGCATCAATCTATGTGGTAACAGCAGCACTCTTGTTTGATTAAGTTTGCCGTTAATTTTAAATATGGCCATTAAGGGAAAACTTTGAGTTGTCGTCCCTCATTGTAGATTTAAAGATTCTCAAAAAAATCAGCTATCGAGCAATCAAACAAATGATAGAAATGCTGCAACTGCCCCGACTGCAATACATGCTCTCTTACGAGGCTTTTAAATTGCCTGAGCACATAAAAGTTAGACTGAACAAAAACGTTGGTTATTGGTCTATGCTCTTCAGGCAGCAATTCAAACATTCCCGAACTCAAGACTATGAACTCTTGCGACATGACATAGTTGCGAACGTAATAAATATAGTCAGTACCCCTTTCGTAAAGCGCAATATAGTCCTCATCATAGGCAATGCTAGGTTGCTGTTGTGTTAGCTCGATTGATTTTAAGTTAGTGTTCACTGTGATCTCCTAAAATTTAATAACCTCAGAAGTAACTAGCTCCACTATCAGAAAATTAGTGTTAATTATCTTTTATATACTTAGCTTCAAGTGTTTTTTTTATCACATAGTAAACCGTTATAAAGACGAACACTGTTGCTAAACCAACACCTGCGAAAAACATTACATCAATCATTACGCATCCATTTTTGCATCGTCTCTACATTTTAGTGGAGTATTACACCACTGCCAAAACGTTTGGTTATTTTGTTTACACTCTTTATAAACCCTAATAGCCTCATAAATGAGGTAGCTTAAAAACAATACCCATTCCATAAATTAACTCTTTTTAGCTGTTGTTTGGTTTTTTAACTTTAATGAAAAAAACTTAGAATCAAAGCATTTTACAAATTTTCCTCAGCCTGCTCCTTGATATCAATTCAAGCAAATTAAAAGGAGACAGCTTTATGAAGAAGAAACCACTAAAAGGCTCATATATGTGCTTTTTAAACGAAGAACTTGGCCGTGCAATTGCTATGACTGAGCATTCTATAGATTCACAACATTTAACGAGAAAAAAATTACAAGGGTTTGACTGGTATAGTATGTTTGATTATCAACTAGAACATTTGCACCCAGCTGAAAAAGACGCACTGGCAAGAGTTGCTAAACTATTAGCTGAATTGGCTTTTGAAACCCAGCAGTACGACTCACGAAAGACCAGTTTACATCAAATAATCCTTTCCTTGGATGAAATTAATAGCAATGAAGCTTATTAATTTTCCAGAGATGAACTTAATTATTCATGAGGTTTATCAACTAAGGACTTACACCATGAGTAATAAGACAGAAAATGATCAAACACCTTTTATTCATTTATTCACTAGAAAAACACGAACGCCTGAACATTGGTGTGATCGGTTTAGGGTGTGCTGGTATTTTAATTCAGATTCATTGGACTATATTTACGAGCACAAAAATGAGCGCTTTCAAACCAATGGCTTCGTATTGTCTAAGAGCTTGCTGGAACAGCTTCCTGAAGAACTTCAGAAGAAGTTTTTCGAACCGAAAGAACGAGGTCTAATCTTCTGTGTTTTTGGCGAATTGATGCATGAATACCTTCAAGCAGGCAGTGTTAGTGATAGCGAGTTTATTTCAACTTTTGGGGTATCTAAGTCTCGGTACTTTAACGAAGAAGCGTTCAATGAATTTGAGGAAATGATCGAGTTTATCTAAGGGCTGACTATCAGCCCTTTTTTTATTAATTCACAGTTACAAACTCAAACAATACCAAAAAACTTCTCTCAATATGGCGCTAGTTATATTTAAGTGCAGGAACCAAAAAACTAACTTTTCTCTATGTCGCTGCCATGCTTTTTTAGTGCAGCGGCGAACGTATTGAAAATTTGATAAACCTCAGATCGAATTTTTACATTGGTTCGACAAGCAATGAGGTTGCTTGTTAAGTATTCTGGATTGTTCAATATGAATAATCCAGAATACTGAATGCTAAGGTCAAAATTCAAAGGGGCTAAATGCCCCACAGGTCAATCTGTATGTGAAATACCAAGCACTACCCCAGCATCTTTAAATCCATCTAAACGCAACTGCAACACAGTATCTGATGACGACTTTGCTAATGCCGTCAGCTCATCTAACTTTTCTAAATAGCCTTTAACATTGATTTCTGAAGTTTTTACTTCGTCGGTTAGTTTGCGATCCGAGTTAAACATTAACTCATAAATATGACTGCACTCATGGGCTTTGAATTTTATGTTATTTTTTAAAATAGTGACTTGTTGGTCTGTGAAGGCAAACTTAGTTGTTGTAAAAATACGCTGGTGAGTTTTCTCAATTTGAGTGAGGAACCGTTGGCGATGGCTATACATAAACACTTGGCTGTAAAGTCCATCACTTAACTTAATTTGTTGGTAGTATTTATCTAATATCCTTTTACGAAGCTCACCATTACCTTTATTTTTAGAATTAGAAGTTTCCATTTCAATAGCGACATTGGTCTTTGTTCCTGCAAGCCTCACAATACCATCAACTAAGCGATCATCATTTTTGCGTTGCTCCAAGCACAAGGCTAACTCGCGCTCACTTATCAAACCATCTATTTTGTTATCACGAAATAGGCTTATCATCACAAGCTGAATACTGAGATCATGAACCAAGTTTCTTTCATTGATTCGGCTTGCATCTGACTTCAGATGTAATTCTTGCTGTAATAAAAACTCAGAGCATCGAATACCTTCGCTAGTTAAAACTATAAAGGCTTGGTCGGTATTACCGAATGTTTGGTGAATATGTAAAAGCCCTTTACGCTTCATTCTATTTACGAGTTTGTTAACCGCTTCACGTGTTAATGATAATAACTGTTGCAGTACAGTTTTACTGCTCAGACCGAATCGACCAATCCAGGTAATAACAGCATCTTCTCTTATAGAACCGAGTTGGGCTGGGTTAGTAATGTCTGATGTTTCAAAATAGGCTAACGGAAGTTGTAAGTATTTTTCGATTTGTTTCATGCTTCATCCTTGTTTTATTGAATCTAAATTACCAAGGTTCAAACCATGCCAATTATCAGCACAGTAAGCATATGCCTTGCATCATGCTAGGGCTTTGCCTTGCTAAGCAGTCTGCTTAACAAACTCAATTTATCCAAATTGAGAAGAACTTCGTTCTTTTAGTAAATCTCTTACACGCCAGTGTTTACGCGACTTGTCGCTACACTGGCTCTTCGCACTTCGTTTGTCGGTATTAGATTTATTCGGAGTCAGCTACCGCTGATCAAGCGCCTTCTCACCCGTCATTGTTCAGGGGAAGAGGCATAAATGCACCTGTCCAATTCGGTGCCGCTATCGCGTTGTGGCTGGCTATCACTTTGCTTCGCAGTGATAACCAGTTTTGCTTAAGCAAAATTCGAACGCGCTTGATCTGCGATGCTGACTCCAGCTCCGCTGCCATGACAATTTCATTGCCACAACAGCTACGCGATTTGCTGTTGAGCTTCGCTCAAGCTTTTATTAACTTTTTCATGTTTGAAAAAGTTGTTTGAACTTCGTTATTTGACTTGCACGTTTACCGACCAAATTAACGGCCCTGTATCAAAGTCAATTTAAAGCCAACAATAGTCTATTTCAAAAAAAAGTCTGACCCCGAAAAGTGAACGACACTTAAAGCCCTATCTTCTTGTTTCTTAAGTGACAAACAAAGATAGCTTTGATAAGTTGTTTCAAAAATTTTTGCAGTAAACCTCTTTAATCTAACTACGTTGTTCAGATTGTTGGGTTTGTTTATTTAAGGGAACTAAATGAAGTTAAATAAATTATACATTTCTGGGTATAAAAGCGTCTCTACCGTTAATCCACAAGTAATAGAGTTCGATAAAAATGTCACTACTTTTATAGGGCATAATGGCACAGGTAAAAGCACAGCACTTGAAGCGCTAAATAAACTCTTTGCAACAGACCACTCACTTCGAAGTATTTCCCCGTCAGACTTTTACTTGTCTGACGAGGATGATAAATCAGCTGCTCGCAATTTAGTTATTGAAGCCTGGTTTAACTTTGACGCTTCCGATGGAAACATTTCGATACCTGCTCTTATCAATGGTTTAACCGCTACAAGTAACGATGGCGAAATAATATTTAGAGTAAGACTTGAAGCTAGTTTAAGTTTTGATTACAACCCACTTGGCGACGTTGATGAAAAGGTTTGGATCATTGATGGAGATATGGAAAACCCTGAAGAGGATAATAAACATCGTCTGTCCGCCGTGCAACGCAACGGTATTCAAGTCCATTATGTACCTGCAAACCGAGACCCACTTATTCAATTAAAGTATTCGTCAAAGGCGGTATTGGGGAGACTTCTGAGAGCTATAAAATGGCAAGAAGACGAACAAGCTCAATTTGAAACGCAAGCCCAAGAACTAAATAAGTTAACAATAGAAAATCCAGCGTTAGTTCAGATTACTTCAGCAATTAATGATAACTGGCAAAGTATTTATAAAGGGCAACACTTAAATGAAGCAACACTCAATTTTCCAGTTGGAGATATTGATGAGATATTAAAGTTAATTCAACTTCAATTTATGCCAGATGCGACTGGTAATAAAGTTGAGACTAGTCGTTTAAGCGATGGACAAAAATCTCTAGTTTATTTTGCGTTAACCAAGGCATTGTTTGAAATAGATAAAACCACTAGAAATGCTGTAGCTAAAGGGGAAGACACTAATTTTGACCCTGAAAAAATGAAACTTCCTATTTTCAGTTTAATTGCCTTAGAAGAGCCTGAAAATCACTTATCACCGCATTACTTAGGAAGAATCATTAAGCTCGTAAAAGAATACGGCGATAGTGAATTGTGCCAAGCTATCGTATCGACCCACTCTCCTTCTCTTGTGGGGAGAGTTGAACCGAATCAAATTAGACATTTCAGGTTAGATACAGATACAAAAAGCACACACATTCAGTCATTAACTTTACCAGGTGATGCCGACGAACAAGCTAAGTATATAAGTGAAGCGGTCAAAGCTTATCCTGAAATTTATTTTGCTAAGTTAGTGGTTTTAGGTGAAGGCGACAGTGAACAAGTTATAATACCAAAATTGCTAGAGTTCTATGAGACAGATATAGATTCTCACGCTATCTCAGTTGTTCCTTTAGGTGGAAGACATGTAAACCATTTTTGGCGACTATTGAATGCTTTAAAAATTCCATTTGTCACACTTCTAGATTTTGACATTGACAGAAATGGGGGCGGGTTCGGAAGAATTAATTACTGTGTAGAGCAATTGTCCAAGTTTAAGCCCGATATACACTACCTACACACTGAAATTTTAGATCAGATACCAGCTTGGAATTCACCAGCTAACCCAGCAAGCTTTTGTATTGATTTTCAAATCGATGAAACTTCAGAAATAGAAAGCATAAACATAGTTTCGAAACTCGAAGAAAATAACGTATTTTTCTCAAGCCCTCTTGATATTGATTACTCAATGATTTGCGCTTTTCCCGATATCTTTTGTGAAAAAGACAATGAATACGGCGAACGAGGCCCAGTTGAAGGTAAAGAGGATGAAGAAGATGCAGATAACGCTAAACGCAAAGCTGCATTAATAAAAGCTGTACTGAAAAAAGGTAACTCAGGAATGCGTTATGCATTTGGCGATGAATGGGAAAGGAATTTTCTATGGTATAGATATCGCTTTTTGTCAAATAAAAGTAAACCTGCATCCCATGTTCGCATGATCTTAAAAATTGAAGATAAATATGATGCTGACGAAATAAAGGCAAAGTTACCTCCTGAATTAACTAGGTTAATGAACAAAATTATCGACCTTGCTGAACAGGTTATTGAATAATGGTGGAATGGAAGCCATCACCAGGTATCGATGCTACTGACGAGTTGATGGATATTATCAATTTTGAGGGGTCTCTTTCTGTGTTAGCAGGCGCTGGTGCTGGTAAAACTGAATTACTTGCACAGAAAGCAAGTTATTTATTCGAAACTCAAAAATGTCCTTGGCCTAAAAGAATACTATCATTGACTTTTAAAACAGAAGCTCAAGAAAATATAAAACAAAGAATAGACCGTCGCTGTGGGGAAAAGTCGGAACGTTTCGATTCCTTCACATTTCATGGTTTTTGCAAAAGTATCATTGATAGGTTTAGAAATACACTAGATGAAGCTGAACGACCAAGCGATAATTACGATATTGTCTTAAGACAAGCTGATGCAAACGGCTCAGACAAAATACTAATGAGTGACTTGCCAACTTTAGCATTGAAAATAATAGCTCAGAGGGAAGATATTAAAAATATCTTTTCTTCATCTTATGAATATGTTTTTGTTGATGAATTTCAAGACACTACAACTCAACAATACTCTCTAATTAAGCAATTATTTTGTAATACTTCAGCTAAAGTTACTACAGTCGGTGACGTTAACCAAAGTATTATGCTTTGGGCGGGTGCCAGACCTTCTGTATTTACAGATTTCTTAAATGATTTTGCCGCGGAGAAAAAGCTACTTCTAAAAAATCATAGAGCTTCAATTGAAATTCAAAACATACTAAAAACAGTATTAGAGTTTGTTGAGGAAAAAGACGAGCCAATATCCGTATTACAAGATACTTCAGACAATTGTTCAGTACATATATTTAGTGATGAGTTGCAAGAAGCGAAGTTTATTGCAACTGAAATACAAAGAGCCATTCAAAATGGCGTCAAAGAAAGTGAAATCTGTATATTAACTAAACAGCAGTCAGCCAAGTACACTCAAATACTTAGGGGTGAGCTTAACAGGTTTAGTATTAATAATTTGGAAATGAGTGATTTACAAGACGCTTTGAAAGAACCTCTCGGCAGAATTTTTTCTTTGTTTTTTAAGTCGGTTGTTTGCCCAACACCAAAGGTTATTACTGAACTATATGACATTTATAGAAGTTTAAATCGAGTGGAATTAGGTGATGATCAAGAAGCTAAACTTACATCATTGATCGCAAATTTCATATCAGAGAAACAAAATAAATTTGATGCAACAGCAACTATCGAAGCAGTCATTTCTGATGTACAAGACTTTATTCATTTCCTCGACGTAAAAAAAATTAAAGGTCGCTGGAGGCAATACAAATCTAACGCCTACTATTCAAGTGTTTGGCATACATTGGAATTACACATGAGGGAAATGTACTCACAATCAGGAAACATTGGTGATGCTGTTGAGTTGTTTGCTGCTGAAAGTGCGGTTCATGTAATGAATATCCATAAGTGCAAAGGCTTGGAATACAAACATGTTTACTTTATTGGTTTGGAGGATCAAGCATTCTGGAATTACAGCAATGAACCATTTGAAAATAATTGTGCATTATATGTTGCTTTATCGAGAGCTAAAGAAAAAATATGTATAACCTACTGTACTATAAGAGAACATCGTGTAACGCAGTGGCGTGATAACAGGCAATCTACTTTCAATGCAGTTAAGCCAGTTTATAGTTTACTAATCGACAACTGTAAATTCAAAACCGTAAATCATACTGGATGAGTTTATTTACTTTAAGACTCTAAAAGTACCTTAACACGATACTACATAGTCATGCAGGACAAAACAAAGGAGGACTGCATGACTTCAAATCAAAGACTTAAATTGTTTTTCATTAGTGAATTGGCAACGATCTTCAAGGTGTTATCGGTAGTAATCTTAGTGACTATCATTCTTGAACGAGTTGTTGGTATGAAACTTTATGAATCCTATCCATATAGAGGTGGTTACGCGATTGTTGCTTGGCTTATAACAAGCTTATTGGAACTTAGTATGAGGATTTTCAAACTCAAACTTAAGAAGAAGTATCGTCAATAATCTGAAGCGCTCCATTGAGCGCTTTTTTTGTTTGCATCTCATTTAATTTTCATTAAGTTCAAGAAGTACCGAAACAAACATAGGTATAAAATTATGAACTTATTGAGTTATCAACTATTTGAACATTGCTCTGTTGAGTATGAGTCACCAACCACAGAACCAATGGCTCTTATAGAGACTTGTGAGGTTACTGTTACAGGAGTTAATCCATCAACTGGATTAGCATTAATAGACAATAGCTGTATTGACGCTGGCGGTAACTCATTTGGCGAATCAATTGATGTCGGCGTTAGTGATGCACTGGATACTAGTTGTTCAGTAATGAAAATTACTGATGCTTGTTTTGATGACTTAAGCAACTTAAGTATTGAACATGGCTCATCAAGTAGCGGTTTTATGCTCATCGATGATAATTTCGTGACATTCGATGATGACCACGGTGCATGTTGTTGGGGTGATGATATCTCAATGTCGATGAACGCAGAGTTTTAAAAATGGCTGTGAATACACGAGCGCTGGTATGAAGTCATTTCAACATGTCTTATTGGCCACATTGATACTGTTCGCAATAGGTACTTGGCTTATAACAACTGTAGCAAGATGGCTATACAAAAAGTTTAAACAAAAGATAAATAGATAAACTCACAAATCCTCGTTAGTTAGTGTCCTCCCAAAGCCTATTTTTACAATAGGCTTTTTTAAACTTTCATTGAAAATAATAGCATGAATGTCTATGCAGGAATAGCGCATAGAATCACAACCTGAGTGCTTTTTTTAAAATTCGCCCTCAATGACACTCTAAGGGTCCTAATTGGATTTTTAGCTGCGTAGGTATGATGTTTAGATGAAAGTTCACCAGAGAGGGTTATAGGCTAGTATTTGATGATACTTTAGGTTTCCGTTAGGTTGGTAAGTTTACTTAGCATCTTAGAAATTTATAATTAAAATCATCATTCTTTCTATCTAATTCTAATATCTCTAATCTAGATCTAGAGGGAGTTTCTAAAAAATGACATCTTACGAGTTAACCGCATGATTTTGATAAGATAAAGTGGGTATTATTTTGTTATGCGGGTATTTTTCAGTTATGTTTCTAAACCATACCTTTTAATGAATACATTGTTATATCAATAATTTATACGGGTATTTTTTAGTTATATTGGTTGGGTATTTTTCAGTTATTTATAACTAAATAATACCCGTCGGTTATAACTTATCCTTACTACTAAAAAATATTTAATTTCAATAAGTTAATTAAAAACCAACAAGCTTTGGGTATTTTTCAGTTATGTTTTCGTAAATTACAAAATGTTCAATTTGCAACCCAAAAAATCTAACCAGCTGTTTTTATTACATTTAAGTGGGTATTATTGAGTTATATCGGGTATTATTGAGTTATATCGGGTATTTTTGAGTTATATTTTTAACTGATACTTTCCACTAACACACTGTTTTTAATAAGCTTACTTGGGTATTTTTGAGTTATATTTTACTATTCATAATTTACAACAACAGAATCGAATATAAATATAAATACAATGCATAAGCACCCAGTCAAACCTTCATTTTACCAGGTTTATTATCAGGATCTTCTGGCGAACCTACCTAATGGCATAGATAGCAGTTTCCACCACTTGTATAACGCAAGCTTCCTTGGCATTTAGGGCAAACATCGAGGGATTCATACGTGCTTTCACCTTTCAATTTGGCTTCTTGTCTCGCTTTTGCATTCGCTTCATAAATATTGCCACGACCAGTGGCATCAGCTTTATTTCTAACTCTTTGTGTATTCTGCTGGCACGGACGACAACCGCCGTTCTTATATCTATCCATCGAGCCGCAGTTTACACATGGTTTTTTAGTTCTTGGCAACCTCTATAACCTCAATTTTCATTCTCACGTAAAAAATGCGCCACCTAATTCATCTTGATTAAATAGCTTCAACAACTGACGCAAAGGTCAATTGAAAACAAATAAATTAATAAGCACTAATTATATAAGGTCAAAGATGAATTATCCAAGATTTAAGAATGAACCTAAGACAATCAATGCTGATGAAGCTTTACATTTTTCTATCTGCTCCGCCAGCAGTAAAGATGAGTTTTTGTCTACTATTAAGTTACTGGCTAGCCAACATTGCAGTGATGCTATTTCAGTAAACAGCGACAAATCGTTAATAGACGTTGAAAGGCTCACTGATTTGTCGGTTGATGTTAAACGCTTATTGAATAGTGGCTGGGCATCTTCAGGAGAGCAGACGATTAGATTTGCTTTAGCCAGCATATATAACTCTCATGCTGTTATCGAAATATTACAAGAAAACTTCCTGTTTGAACTTGAAAAAGGCGGGTACATAAAAGTTCTCAAAGACATTGACTGTTATGCACCTAGCATCCCAGAAAAAGCACTTTTTAGCAGCGCTTGCACATCTCTAGATGAGAAAAACAAAGAGCTTTTGACAAAGCTAATGCTCAATTACAGTGGCTGGTAGCCGTTTCTAATGGACTCAATTAAGAGTTGCATTTGTTTTTTTAATTATTAATTTCAACACCAGAATAAAGGTCTGAGAAATCGTTATGTTAAGAGTTATTCCACTTAAAAAATACTGTGCGATCACCGGAGAGTCGGTTGGAGCTATAGAGAGGCGTATAGATCGCGGGTATTGGGTCTTAGGGGTTCATTACCACAAGAGGAAAGAAGTAAAAGAAAGAGCAATAGATCTCGACGCTATCGAAAAATGGTGGCGAGAAGGTAGCAAAGAGTTTTTGTAGTCGGAGAACAATAATGATTTTAAAAAAAGATGCAGAAAAATTAAAGAAGGCGCGTGGTGTGTCAATTAGATACCACAACAATCTGTCATCAGCAATTCAATTGGCTTTTACTTATAAGGGAGTTCAATGCCGAGAAACCGTTGGATATCAAGTTAACCAGCAAGGCTTGAATGCTGCAAGCAACTTGCTGGGTGAGATTAAAAATAAAATTGCGAAAGGCACTTTTTTCTATGCTGATTATTTCCCAAAATCAAAAAGGCTTGAATTATTTGGTGGTGCAGTAACTGGCGCGACTGTAAAAGATTATGTTGATAGATATATTGAAAATTCTGAAGAGCGCGGGTTAGCGCCATCAACTGTGACAGGTTATAAAAAATCACGAAATGGTTTAAAACCTTTATGGTTGGTTAAGGTTACAGAATTGGACCAATTGATGTTGGTGAACTTTGTAAAGGCTTCAAGTGCCAAAGTAAAGGCAAAGACGATCTCTAACCGACTGTCAGTTCTTCGCTCTGCACTTGATGATGCAATTATCGATAAATTGATTGCTCAAAACCCCGTTGCAGGATTTAAGGTTAGCAAGCATATTAAAGTTGAAAGTAATGTGAATGCTCGTAAACAACATAATGCTGTGACTCCATTTTCTCCGAATGAAATCGATAAGATTGTTGGAGCTTCCGAAGGAACCGTAAAAGCAATTATTCAGTTTTGCAATGAAACTGGTGTTCGTTCCAGCGAATGGGTTGCACTAAAAAAGCAGGATGTCTGTTTAATATCTCGTGAGGTTACTATTTACGAAGCTGTGGTTGAAAAACAAACAAAGGGAACGAAAACAATTAGTGGGAGGCGTTCAATTCCGATTTCTCAGGAAATTGCAGACCTTCTCGAAGAAGAAATGGATAAACATGACAGTGATTATGTTTTTCTTAATAGCTTAGGCGAACACTGGAACCAAGACTCTTTTAGAAAGCACCAATGGTCTAAAGTTTTAGAAAAGGCGGGGGTGAAGTATAGATACCCATATCAACTCAGGCATACCTTCGCTACACGCAACATATCGGAGGGTATCAATTTATGGAAGTTGACTAAACTCATGGGTCATAAATCACCACAGCAGCTTTATCAACACTACGGTAACTTCATTGACGCATATGAAAAAAAATCAAAACGGGAGAATGCAGCTTAAAAGCGTATATTCAGCCAAGACAAATAGCCAAAAACCATTGCCTTTTTAAGCAGTGGTTTTTGGCTATTTGTTTACTAGTCAGTTTTTAGGTGCGATTTTATCGTTTATCCAATTTTGAATATCTCCACGTCGCCATGCAACAGAACGCTCTGATAACTTAATACTTAAGGGAAATTCTGAATTTTTCATAAGGGTGTATATAGTTGAACGGGATAGCCCAACCATATTAATAACTTCTTCGCGTCTTATCAGATCGTTTGGACTTGTCGGGCGAAGTGAAGGTGTTTCATTTTGTACTAACTCTTTTATTTGTTCATAGTTAGGTTGCTGAACATCATTACTTTTAATTAGTTTTTTAATGGAGTCAATTTGACTAACGAGGTGCTGAAGTTCATCAATGGTATGCTTAGAGCGTAACTCTATATTATCGAGTAACATAACAATCGCTTTTTTATCTTTGGAATTCATGTTTATCATCAGCTATTAAAGAGACTTTAGGCTAGTAGTAAACAGTAAATGTGGCGATTTTCTCGTGCATTAATCGTGTGTTTTGACTTGTTTTCGATGAATAACAAAAATGCATAAAATGCTCTAAAGCCCTTTAAATTTGTGGTGTGCAGTAAAATTGTGGTTTGCAGTGGGTTACTAGTGGGGGTTTAGAAGTAAAAAACCGCTGTAAGTCACGTATTTCGTGCTATACAGCGGTTTTAAAGTGGTGGAGCTGGGGGGATTTGAACCCCCGTCCGAAAAGCCTCGACCTTTGGTACTACATGTTTAGTATCGTCTTTTAGTTAACCTTATACAGCTCGGACGAACACGATCTGCAAAGGCGAGGCCGCTTAGTTTTAGCCCTTCAACCCCGGCCAGGGTTTCCGTAGCGAGTCCGTGTAGGGTGACACTTCAGAACCGGGTCCACAGACATACACCGGAGAAGTGCTAGCGGGCTATTATGCCGCTAGAGCGTAGTTATCGTCGTTTGCGATTACTTTAAATTGCGGCTTTTTTACGAGGCCAACCGCACCTCGACATGCACCTCGGGCGTCTTGAATTCCGTCGAATCCTAATCAGCCCCTGAATTTGGTATCTCATTCAGAGTGTCCGTGCAGTATAACTGAGTAGCCTATTCATACTCAAGGCATTAATCGGGAAATTTTTGCTAAGTGCTTTTGAATGCTGAATTTTCAAGCAAGAAAAGTCAGTTTTTATACATATTTTTACATTTAATGCATACATTATCTTAACATAGTACAAAAGTTGTGCTGAAATAGGAGACGTTGTTACCCTTCTTCAAAATAACCTGTAGCAACACATAACTATAATAACAGGCAGTTTTTTACAGGGTTTTTCAGATGTCGATGTTTTCATTCGATGAACAAAGCGGCTATGTCTCTTTGTGTGAGCATCCTCGAGATGCGGGTTTTCCTACTACGAGTTCTCAATTAATTGAATTACTTGAGCAGTCTCCTTATGCCAGCTACGAATTTATCGACGCTAATATTGGTAAGTTGTTTATACCTAGCAACCAATATCAAAACCAATCTTTAGTGGTTGCTAAAGCGGTTGATGCTCACCTTGAAGTTAAAGTTGACGCTAAAAACATGGTGGTTGAAGCAAACCTAACAACTGCCCGTGGCGGTAAAATTGTGAGCATGGGTATGGCGCAAGAGGTGCTTACAGAGGCAGGTGTTATTAAAGGCATTAGTATGCGGGCGCTTGATACCTTTTTAGGCCAACAATTTAAGCAACCACCGGGCGCCCATTACACCGCAATTGTTGCCCATGGCAGAATGCCTAAAGAAGGCACTGATGCTAAATTCGTGCGCTTATGCTCTACAGCACAAGACCGCGTTCTTAGCCCGCAAGCGACCTCTGGCGGTAAAGTCGACATGCGTAATTTAGGTGCCATTATTACCGTTAAGCCGGGTACACCATTAATGCAACGAGTTCCTGCAACACCCGGTGAAGATGGCTTTACTGTGTTTGGTGATGTGATGCCTGCAAAACCTGGTAAAGATTTACCTCTTGAGCCATTCGAAGGAACGCGAATTGATCCAAACAATAGCGATATGTTGATTGCCGATGCTAAGGGCGTGCCCGTTGCCCTACCCCGCGGAATGCGCGTGGACGACGTATTGTGTTTTCATCATGTTGATGTAAGTACGGGCCATGTCGAATTTGATGGCAGTGTCATTATCAGCGGTGATGTAAAAGATGGTATGCGCGTCAAAGCCACGGGTGATATCACTGTTTTAGGCTTTGTTGAATCAGCCACAATTGAAAGTAAAAGTGAAGTCACCGTGATGCTTGGGGCTGTTGGCAGAAAACGTGAAAACGTCGAGAACTTTACCTGCAACATCACGGCTTCGCGCACTATCTCTGTTGGTTATGCCCAGTACTGCCATATAAAAACAGAGCAAGATTTATTCATTGAACGCCAAGCCTTGCATTGTGACTTAAGCGCTCGCCGCCTTATTCGAGTCGGCAAAGCCAATAACCCGCGAGGCAAAATCATTGGTGGCAATATTTTAGATGCGATGCGAATTGAAACCGGTGAGCTTGGTGCGCCATCAGGCACTAAAACACGGGTTTTTATAGCTCAGTACTGGCATGATTTACGTCAAAAGCAGCAACAAATTAATGACTTTGAAAAGTTATTAGCGACAAAAGCGGCAGCCTTACAACAAGCTCGCAAAAAGGCCAGTAAAATACCAGACCCAGCCCAGCGTGCGCATTACATTAATAAGATCACCGCAAGCGAGCAGCAGATTAAAATTAAAACGGCCAGCACGAAGAAAAAGAAACACTTAGTGAAAATTAAGATTGCGCGCTTATTAGCAACAAGCCGCTTAAAAGTGAATGAATTAATGCATCCTGGGGTGGAGCTTAAGATAGCGCAAGAGAGTAAACAGTTTTCACGTATTTACCCTCCTAACATGGTACGATTTTTTGAAGGCAAAATTACTCAGTCGTTTTGACGGCTGAGTCTTGCTCTTCTTCTGTCGCTTCAGTTTCAGGCAATGGCCAACCGCCGAGTTGTTGCCAGCGATTAACGATTAAACAAAACAGTTCTGCTGTGCGCTCGGTATCATAAAGTGCTGAGTGAGCTTGTTTATTATCAAACTCAATACCTGCCGCCCTACACGCTTTAGCTAATACTGTTTGCCCTAATGCAAGGCCTGCCAGTGATGTGGTATCAAAGCTAACAAACGGATGAAATGGCGTGCGCTTAATTTTACAACGCTCAATGGCAGCATTTAAAAAGCCGTGATCAAACGCTGCATTGTGTGCTACTACCACTGAACGCTGACAACCCGCTGCTTTTTGTGCCTTGCGCACAACTTTACAGATTTCTTTAATCGCTTCTTCTTCAGGCACTGCACCACGCAGAGCAGAAAAAGGCTCAATACCATTAAATTCAATGGCCGCTTGTTCGATATTAGCGCCTTCAAATGGCTCAACATGAAAATGCACAGTATGATCAATACTTAACACACCGTCGTCATCCATTTTAAGTACAGATGCAGCAATTTCTAATAACGCATCGGTGTCTTTGTTAAAACCTGCAGTTTCAACATCAATCACAACGGGAAAAAAGCCACGAAAGCGTTTTGCGAAAAGAGTTTGTTCAGTATTTTCCATAGTCTTCTTGGTTTGCCAGTGTAAGCTGGCTATTATGTCAAAAACCACGGCTACTCTGCTAGAGTAAATAGTGTGAAATCGCAGATTCTTACTGAGTTTTTAGGCACATTACTTGCTTTATATTATTCAGCTAGCCCTGTGTTTAGTGCGCTAAAGCAATTAAACACAAAAATTGCCAATTATTTGGCATTGATGATTTGTTGGAGAATTACCGTGATGAAGCTTTCATTACTTCCTTTAAGCCTAGGCCTATTAACCTCAGTTGCAAGTATAAATGCGCATGCAGCCATGCGTGAGTATACCGCTAATGCAGATATGTCGAACTGGCAAATGGTTAAAACATCTCGCTTAGAATGCCAATTAAATCATGAAGTTCCTTACTATGGTGAAGCAATTTTCAGCACCACTGCCAGTAAAAATAAAGACGTAAACTTTAACCTTGATATGGTCGTACGCCCAGACAACTACAGTATTGCTGGTCTAAAAGCCGTACCACCTAGTTGGCGTGCAGGTATACCTGCTCGCGACTTGGCGAATATGAAACTATTACGTAAGTTTGACGGCGAGCTTGGCAACAAAACTGCTTGGGAAATGCTCACCGAACTTGAAAAAGGTTACCAACCGACATTTTATTACCAAGACTGGCAAAACAGTGCCGATAAAATTGCCGTTGGTTTATCGAGTGTCAACTTTAAGCAAGCTTATTGGGCGTTTTTACAGTGCCGAGATGCAATGCTGCCTTACAGCTTTGAAGATATTTCGTTCACAGTGATGAACTATGAGCCTAATACTAGCAAGCTGACTAAATCATCACAAAAACGCTTAGATAAAATTGGTGAATACTTAAAATACGACACCAACATCGAATCTATTTCAATATCATCTTACACCGACAGCTACGGTGGTCGCTGGAACAACCTCGAATTATCAAAAAAACGCGCTAAAGCGATTAAGGATTACATTGTTAGCTTAGGGGTCGATGAAAGCAAAGTAGATACCGATGGTTACGGTGAAAAGCGCCATGTAGCCAGCAATGACAACATTTTAGACCGAAACAAAAACCGTCGTTTAGTCATTCAAATTGCAAAAATGTAGCCGCCGAAGCGGCTACTAGCTTTAACTCATTTCTACCGACTTCACGCGCTTAAAGCGCTTTAACCACTTATCGCCAAACTGAAAAAATGCAAGGCTAATCATAATGATGGTCGCGCCAACAATCAATGCTTGGTCAATGGGCTCATCATTAAGTAAACCACCAATCGCGATTGCAAAACTTGGTGTGATCAGGGTTGTTAATGCGACCGTGCTGGCATTCAACTTCTGCAATACATGAAAATACGCCAGCGCACCAATTAATGAACCAAACACGCCTAAGTAAACAATTGAGTACAGTGATTTTGCACTCCACATCTGGCTATTAAGTTGGCCATCTACCAGCAACCAAGTAATAAAAAACAGTGGTGTTACAAAAACCAACGCACCAAATGTGGTGGCGATTGGATGAATAGCAATTCTTACCCGTTTGATCATGACACCGCTCAAACTAAAAAAGCACACAGCCATAAATACATATAACAGGCCACTAAGCTGCTCTACCCCACCTTGAATATGGCGTTGGCTTACTAAAAATAAACCAATTAAGGCACAGCCAAGTGCGCCAAGCTTAATGGCGCTAAACTTAGGTTCGTTCAAGATCTTTTGCGCAAGTAAGCCCGATAAAATTGGCGCAAGGCCAAACATCAATGATATTAACCCTGAAGGCACTGTTTTAGCAGCCATGTAGCTTAATAACATGCCGCCAAAAATACCTATGCTTGAATAGCCATAAAGGAATAAAGCACGACGATGCCAGGGCACTCGAATATTGGCAACAGCAACGACAAACGAAGCCAACACCAGCCCCACCAGCATGCGTAAAAACACAGCCAGGGTTGGTGCTACCGTTTCACTACTCCAAACAATACCCAGTGGTGTTGTTGACCAAATCACCACCATTAAAAAATATGAGGCTTTAACAGGCACAAGCTTATTCCTTTAAAAAGGCGAAAAAAGCGGAAGAGAATTTAATTGGGAAATAACCAACCGCTAAGAACGCGGTTAGTAAAACTTACTTAATTAACCGCAGCACATAACAGACCATACGACTGATGAGGTCAGGCGCATACAATTGTTTGTTGGTCGTTGGTTTAGCTGCATCATGGTATTTAATAAAGTAAGTTGAAGAAGCTTAAGAATCCGCCTAAATGGTGATTTTGTCAACACGAATACTCATGCTATTTGGCAAAAAGTTATTTGCTGATTTCAACAGCCTGTTTGCACATGTAAATCATAGGTTACATTTAATTTCTTTGATTTATAACAAAACTATTTAAGTTTTGTTAAACAAGTTATATCTTGCTTGCCTCTCACGAAGTTTAAGGGGCAAAAAGTGCTTAAAAATAAAACAATAGGTAGCATGTTAATTGTTGCTGGCACCACCATAGGTGCAGGGATGCTGGCATTGCCTATCGCCTCCGCAGGGCTTGGTTTCACAACAGCGTTATCACTAATCTTTTTAACTTGGGTTTTAATGACCTACACAGCATTGCTGATGCTAGAGCTCCATCAATATGCCGACAGAGATGCAACCCTCAATACGTTAGCTAAGTCATGGTTGGGTAAACGTGGGCAATGGGTCGCTAACTTTTCAGTGATGTTTTTGTTTTACGCATTATGCGCTGCGTATATCGCAGGTGGTGGTGCGCAATTACAAGAAAAGCTCAACAATGGTTTATCGCTTTCTTTAGCGCCGCAAGTTGGCTCAGTAATTCTGGCTGTTGTGATTGGTACTGTGGTGACACTTGGTACCAGCAAAGTCGATAAACTTAACCGCGTACTGTTCACCATTAAAGTGTGCGTACTAGCCAGCTTATTTTATATGCTGACGCCTTATGTACACGGCCAACACTTACTTGAAATGCCGATTGAACAAGGTCTGATTTTATCTGCAATCCCGGTGGTGTTTACCTCGTTTGGTTTTCATGGCTCTATTCCATCGATTGTGAAATACGTGGGTTTAGATATCAAAACACTTCGTAAAGTAATGGTGGCAGGTGCAGCATTGCCTTTAGTGATTTACATTTTTTGGCAATTACTTAGCCAAGGTATGATGAGTCAAAGCGACTTACTGCAAAGCCAAGGTTTACCGGGATTTGTAAGCAGTGTTGCTAGCATCGCTCAAAGCCCACATGTTGCCACAGCAGTAAACATTTTTGCTGATTTAGCGTTGGCCACGTCTTTCTTAGGCGTGAGTTTAGGTTTATTCGACTTTTTTGCTGATGCATTTAAAAAAGGTGATGGCAGTAAAGATCGTATCAAAACAGCCTTGATCACCTTTTTTCCACCGCTAGGCTTTGCGCTATTCTATCCACAAGGGTTTATTATGGCACTTGGCTACGCCGCCATTGCGCTGGTTATTTTAGCGGTGTTTTTACCGGTTGCTATGGTCTATAAGCAACGAAGCAGCAAACCTGATGCGGGTTACCAAGTTAAAGGCGGTAATATTGGCTTAGCACTGGCCGCCCTGTTTGGTGTGCTTATTATTAGTGCTCAAGGTTTACAAATGGCGGGGCTTATTCCAGCGATTGGTTAAACAGCCCACCAAATCAAAAAAAGCACCCGAGGGTGCTTTTTTTGTACCTATGTTTAAGGTTTAATTAAAACACCATTGCCTTACCACGGCCAGATGCTTCAGATGCCGCATCTAACTTACCGTCTTTATTGATGATCACATGCATATCACCAAAATGGCGTTCATCAAGTGTATAACCCATCTTCTCAAGCGCTTTAACAACCTTTGGTTCAAGGCCGGTATGGTATCTAATCACATTTTTAGGCCATAACTGGTGATGAAAACGTGGGCTGTCTACCACTTGCTCTGCAGTCATATCAAATTCAACCGCATTTAAAATAGACTCATACACAGAGCTAATTATCGTGGTGCCACCCGGAGAACCAGTTACCATTTTAACTTTGTTATCCTGAAGTAGAATGGTCGGTGTCATTGAGCTCAACATACGTTTATGAGGTTGAATTTCGTTAGCTTTACCACCAATTGCACCAAATACATTCATCACACCTGGCTTGGCACTAAAATCATCCATTTCGTCATTCAAAATAAATCCTGCTCCCGATACAACCACACCGCTACCAAAACTTAAGTTGATGGTCGTGGTATTAGCAACGGCATTGCCCCACTTATCTAGGATAGAAAAATGCGTTGTTTGCTCACTTTCGTGTAAACCTGGTTTAATGTTCTCAGTTGTTGAAATAGCATCTGGACGAATTGTACTTGCACGATTTCTAAGATAATCATCTGCAAGTAGAGCGGTTTTTGGCACCTCATAAAAATCAGGGTCACCTAAATATTCAGCTCTGTCGGCAAATACGCGTTTACCTACTTCAGCCAAAATATGAACATAGGTGGTTGAGTTGTGCTCAAGCTTTTCTTTTGGCTTTGCAAGGTCGTACATTTTTAGCCATTGTAAAATAGCAATACCACCTGAACTTGGCGGTGGCGATGTGAGCACTTCGTAACCGCGCCAGTTACCCTTAATTGGTGTACGCGACTTAGCTTGATAAGCTTTTAAGTCTTGCTCAGTAATAATGCCGCCGTGTTGCTTCATAAACGTCGCAATGATCTTCGCTGTCTCACCTTCGTAGAAACCTGCTTTACCTTGATCACGAATACGTTTCAATGTGGCGGCAAGTTCCGGCTGTTTAAATACCTTATTTGCTTTGGCATCGGCAAAGTAATCAGCAAAGTTAATGTTTACCGATTTTTTGGCCATTCGCGCAATGTAACGCTCGATACTTGCGGCTAGCTTAGGATGCACAATAAAGCCCTGCTCGGCTAATTTAACCGCAGGCTCTAGCAGAGTCTTCCACTCTAAGCTGCCGTGCTTTTGATGGGCAAGCCACATTCCAGCAACACTGCCCGGAACTCCACTTGCGTGAATACCGTAAACAGACATGTTATCAATAACATCGCCTTTATCATCAAGGTACATATCGCGATGAGCTGCAGCAGGGGCTGTTTCGCGGTAATCTATAAAATCACCTTTGCCATCTTTTTGGATCAGCATAAAGCCACCGCCACCAATGTTACCGGCTTCTGGTAAAGTAACCGCTAATACAAACTGTGCCGCAATTGCCGCATCAACGGCGTTGCCGCCTTGCTCTAAAATAGCCCGCGCCGTATCACTGCTGTAACTATCTGGCATCGCGACAGCCGCTTGCTTTGCAAAGCTTGACGGATGAAAGAATATCGCGGTAACGATCAACAAATGTGCCGCGTATTTGACTAAATTTGCCATGGTACTTCCTTTTTCTTGATGTTATTTTGACCATTTAGACATGTGAAACCCATAAGGTCAATTAGTTACGGTTAACTTAGCTAAGCTGCTCTTTAGGACATGAATAAAGTACTGCAGGTAATTCACCTTGCTCATCTTTATGGGTATAGTTTTTTACAAACTTAAGGCCTAGTTTTTCCATCACCTTTATTGAGCCTAGGTTATCTTTAAGTGCTGTGGCACTGAGCGACTTTATTTCTTCTGGCTCGCTTACGGCTTTAGCAATGGCAAGTGCTGCCTCAGACGCATAGCCTTTGCCCCAGCTCATTTTTTTAAAGCGCCAGCCAATTTCTAAATCACTAAAATCAGGCTGTTCAAAAAAGCCCATAGGCCTGACTAATACCCAACCGATAAATTCATTGCTCTCGATGATGTTTACTTGCCAAAGCCCCCACCCTTTTTGCTCATTTTTATAGGCATTCAAGCGTGGAATAAACACCTCTTTAATGGTCTGCATAGTGGATACTTTGCCACGAGTTAAATGTTTCATTACCTCAGGGTCGTTATCGAGCTCATAAAGTAGCTCGGCATCATTTTCATCCATTAACCGAAAACTTAATCGTGCTGTTCTAGCTATATTCATTTTTTATTGCTTATACTGCTTAATAGTTGATTAACCATTAGAGAAAAATATGAACAAATTAGCAAGCTTAGTTTTATTAGGCTGTATTGCCTTAACGGGTTGTGATGACGCAGAGCAAGCCAAAAAAGATGCCAGCGAAGCAAAAGATGAAGTAAAGCAAGCCCTAAATGATGCTTGGAGCGACGTAAAAGACGCCACCAATGAGTTTAACGACGACTCACTGCAAGAGTTACTCGAAGAGAGTAAGAAAATGGGCTTGAGCATGTATGACGACGGTAAAGAAATTGCCTTAGATGCATGGATTGAGAGTAAAGAAGCGGCTGGTGAGCTTTCTGAAAAAACCAAACAAAAAGCAAAAGAACTGGCTGAAGAATTAAGAGAAGCGCGCGAAAAACGCGAGCAAGAGAAAAATAATTAAAAAGAAAGGGCAAGTATTTACTTGCCCTTTTTTGTTAGTAATTAAAGCTCAAATTCTTTTTTGAATTTTAAGCCAAATTCACTTCGGTCATTGCTGCGCATTACGCCAACAAAACCAGATTGTTGTAAACGACCCACATCGTATACTTCGTTTAACACGTTCTCACCGTAAAGAGTCACTTCAAAGTCACCGTTCGGGTTTAAGTAAGAAATGTTGAAGCCCACTAATTCACGAGAATCAATGTGTTCACTTTGGTTGTAAACTGATTGACCTTGCATATCGCTACGGTATGAGTAGTTAGCGTTTACTGCCACTGTGCCACCGTTACTTAAATCAATGAAATAAGAAGGTGCGACCATCACAGTCCAACGTGGTGTTAGTGCTGGTGAGTCACCTTTACCAATACCTAATACACCGTCATCTACTTCTGTGATTTCTGAATCTAGGTAACCAATTGCGCTACGTAGCGTAAAGTCATCAGTAAATGCGATTGTTGTCTCAAGCTCGATACCTTGTGCTTTAGACTCACCCGCATTTTCTACGATAGTAACGAAACCGCCACCTGCAGTTGGATCTGAGAATGGTAATGCCAGATCTGTGTAATCAGTAACAAACACCGCTAGCATCATAGATACGTCTTCATGTACTTGACCTTTTAGGCCAAGCTCGTAGTTAATTGCTTTTGTTTCATCGAAAGAAACAAATTGATCAGGGCCACCAAATGGACGCGGTGGGAAACCACCTGTTTGATAACCTTTTTGAATTTGGCCATACACGTTCATGTTATTGCTAAGCTGGTACGACGCATTTAAATCCCATGTTACCGCATCAAAATCTGCACTCACGTATTTACGTGTCGCAAACGTTGGGAATAAGGCATCAGCTTCTTTTTTATCTTTTGAATAACGTAAACCACCGCCCACAGTTAAATCGTCGCTTAGGTCATAGCTCGCATTGATATAAGCTGCGTATGAGTTAGTTTCTTGGTTGATATCAAAGTAACCGTAATCACCAAAAGACGCTGTAGTACCATCATTCAGAAGACCATCAGGTGTGTTGAATGGGCTAAATACAAACGGGCCAGAGCTTGTGAAGCCATCTTCATTAAAGAAGTATAAACCAGACACAAAGTCCATGTTATCGAAGCTACCGTTTAACTGGATTTCGAATGAATATTGATCTGCGCCGCCTTCTTCAGGAAACTCTGATAAGTTAAGGGCAACAGCGTCATCATCAAGACCCCCTTCGTATTCTGAGCTACGGTAGCTGGTGATGAACTTAGCTGTATACGTATTATTGATATCCCAGTCAGCGGTTAATGAAGTACCCCAGCCTGAATAAGCCGTCGACTCAATACCCGCTACCGTCGTTGCTAAGTCATCAGGATCGCTTGGTAACATGTCTTCAGTAAGTAATGGGAAATCACCATTGAATGGGTCATTCGGATCAAGTGGCGCCGTTAGTTCAATTGTGTATGGTGATTGGCCTGATTCGTTATCAACACCATCAATTGAGAACACAAAAGATAAGTCGCTGTTTGCTTGCCATTTAAGCGCCATACGACCACTTAACTCTTGCTCTTCACCAATTTCTTTTTCTGGGTTTGCAAGGTTAATCGCTTCACCTACACCATCGCGTTGCTTATAAGACACGCTTGCAGACATGCTTACAGTGTCGGTAAGGCTGTTATTAAAGTAAACGTCACCGGCTAAACGACCACGGCTACCTACTTTTGCATTTGTAGTCACAATGCCTTCATCACCAGGTTGCTTAGTAATAATATTTACTGCACCACCTAATGTGTTACGACCGTACAAAGTACCTTGTGGACCACGTAATACCTCTACACGCTCAACATTTGGTAATGATAAGTTAGAGCCCATTTGGCGACCAAGGTAAACGCCATCTAAGTAAACACCTACACCCGGATCAGTTGTGATCACGTGGTCTTGTAAACCAATACCACGAATAAATACAGATGCATGGGCCGCATTACCTACACCATAACGAGTGATGTTTAGGTTAGGTACATATTTGCCGATGTCTTCTAGGTTGCTCATGTTCGCTTTATCAATCAGGTTTTCACCGATTGATGTCACTGCGGTTGGCGACTCAAAAATGCTTTCTGTACGCTTACGCGCTGTTACTTCGATTTTTTCGAAAGCATCTTGTTTAGCAGTGGTTTTTTCTTGCTCAGCAAAAGCTGAAGTAGATAATGCAGCAACAATAGCTACAGTTAACTGTGAGAGGTGACGTAATTTCAATTAAAACTCCAAAGGATACCGTGTGTGTGTATTTTTACCCGTAAATTTCAGGCATAAAAAAAGACGCTTAGGTATAAGCATCTTTCCTCTGGAGGGGCATTATATGTCAGTTTTGTGAAAATATGTATAATTTTTTTGATTTTTATCAAAAACTGTATAAATAAACCACATTATCATCCCATATTCGAATTATAAGTCACTAAACTTTTTACAAAATAGTAAATAAAAATAAATGTTTAGTTCTGTATTACCGCAATAAACCTGTCATTTAACACAATTTCTATGAACAAAAAATGAACGCGATTTTTGTTATTATTCATAGAAATAGAAACCAATTTCAGAAATTTCTCAGCTTCCAAAGAGTACCTGCCTCAGGTAATGTTTAATATCGTGCTGCCAAGTTAGCAAAAGCTAACTAAACAAAAATGTGCGCAAAATTTTCCTCTGTTGGAATTTCATTTTTTAAACGTAATAATCAGCAACTCAATTTACTTGTTATCATTTACCGATAGTTTTTGGCGTGAATATGGATTTTCTTTTTAATAAAAACGCGGCTGATTCTGTTTCATCAGCTTCAATTCTTCCTTACTGTATTGCGAACGATGATAAAACTCTGTTGCTTAATTACGACTCTTTAGACACTTTGACCAACCGTGAATTAATAAGTGAGTTTATGAAGACGCATGGTTATCATCATCTGGTAATTTTTAATATGCCTGATAGAGCGGATGTGTTGCCATTAAAAGACTGGCCAAAGCTAAAAGGGTTATTTTTTAAAAACACCAAAACAGATATTTTTGAACAAGGACTGCAAGAAATTAAAAAGGGATCCTTGTGGTTTCCAAGAACGGTGAGCGATAAATGGATGAGAGTGATGCTCGAAACTGAGCAAAAAAATCAAATTCAATCAAATAACTTAACGTTTAAAGAATCTAAAGTACTGCACTTGCTTTCTTCTGGCGCGACTTGCCCTCAAATCGCCGATGCTTTATTTATTAGCGAAGCGACGGTGCGAGTTCATTTGCACAAGATTTACCAGAAGATTAATGTTAAAAACAAACAAAAAGCCTTACAGTGGTGTGAAAGGAACATGAATAAAATCAATAAACTTGCGGGCTAATTTGGAAGCGAATTGTATCTTGGTACTGTCCTGCAGCTTGATTACTAAATGCGGCTAATTTTATTTTTAAAGGGATTAAAAAATCTGTCTGCTTTGTAAACAAGAAACTTTTTTTCATTGCGTGATGTAGCTCAATATAATCCCCAGCAAGGGCCAATGAGTAGTTAATCGTATAGCCATTTTGGTAAAACTCATGTACCAATTTACCTTTATTCTCTGACCAAATAGTCATTGCGATATCTGTATTTGCGACAACCAATAAACTAGGTAATAAGCTATATTCCTTTTGAGGTATAAGCTCTCCTAAGTCGATACTTGTACTAGCACTGTTATAACCTAAAAAAGACAGTGCTAAATGCGTCGGAATTGTTACGTCAAAGTCGTAATCTCGTTCATCAAGAGCTTCATTAAATTGATTTTTAAGTATTAGTTTAACTGTATCTTGATACTGACCAGCACGAGCGATGACGCCTCTAGCAATCACAAACCTTAAAGTCATAGAGTTGTCAGAAATAGCGAGGTTATTTAAGGATGTGTTACTAAGAAGCGAGTTTGAATTACCGATAAAATAAGGTATGTGTTGATACTGCCCTAACAACTGTTGATTATTTTCACTCAAAACCTGCAAATAATATGAGCAATTTGTATCGCCCTCTATGAGTACTTTAACCTGCTTTTCAGCGTCTTGGTTTTGTAGTGCTCGGTATTCCTGTAAGTTATCGAATAGATGCTCAATTCTTTGTATCTTTGCAGAGCACTGGCCAAAGCACTCCGTTGTGATGAAGAGAGTAAGAATTAAAAGCACTCCATTTGAAAATCGTTTAATGAACATAAATCACTCCTTTATTATGCAACTGTTGCTTTTCGTCTATTTCGATAATTAATGGCTCATGGCTGATATCTTTTAGCACAATTTGATATTGGCAAGGTTTTAGCCCAGTCAATGCAAAACGCCCTGTTTTACTGGTAAAAAATAAGTAAGGCTCTGCTGCTTGCTCGTCAATGCAACGCGCCTCACCGACTTGCAATGCAAGCGGTTCGTTTTCATTATTTTTTAAAGTTCCCAGCATGGAGATATTGTTCTGCGAACCTACTACAACATCATGGCCGCTTTTATAGGAAGGATAAAAAGTAATATTACCAGCGCCTAGGTCATAACCAGGTGCTAAGTCTTCAACATCAACCCCAATAGTGGCTCTGTCATAGGCATTCATATCGGTGAGTAACACGGTCTGCAGATCTGAGTTAGTGGCTAAATAATCTTCTTCTTGTAAACCTAACTTAATGGTTTTATCCGCTAAACTTGGGTGTGCACTAATCAAAGCAAAACTATTTTGAATAGGCTTACCCACCCCCCATTGAGAATCAGCAAATGCAATACTTGCTGCAGCACTGGCACGACTTTGATGAGACAACAGATTGCCATTTAAATGCTGGTAGTAAGTGCCATGGTCAAAACCTAATGATAATCTATTTGTATTGTATTGGCTGTTAAGATCAAACACGGCTTCGTTATTGTTATTTTTCTCTAAGCCTGCACGTAAATTTAGTGCACCAACAAAGCGCTGATTTTCATTTTGAGTAAACTCCAATCTGGATTTATCGTATTTAGATTGGTGCGATAACTTTAATCTTTGCCTTTGCGAAAACTGATAACTCAACGATAAGTTAAAACTCCACTGCTGATGTTGCTCTGTTTCTTGCCATTGTCCACCGAGTGAAAAATACCACTGATTCGTGTCAATTTTGCCTGAAACAGTTACCCCCGTTGATTTTTCAAACTGTGTTTGCTCATGACGCCTAGAAACATTGGCAAAAATCGACGTTTGTATTGATGTTTCGCTCATAAAGTTGATATTTGCTTGGATAAAGTGCTGCCTAGAACTAGCAAGCGAGCTCAATTCATTATTGAAAGCTATCTGATAAAATTCAGGGTTACTGTATTCGTAGCCAATACTGAAATCAGCCCCCGACTGAGATGGCTGCCTAAATGAGCTATAGATAAGCCGATATGCATAGCCTTTAGCATCATCAAGATTAATTGCATTTTCAAATGCTAACTGCCCTATTGGGGTCGCAAATATTTGCTTAAGCCCTAGTTGCAGGCTCTCTTCATTTCCTTGAGCTGACAACCCAGCGGTCCAACTTGTTGAGATACCGTAGTTAATAAAGCCAGAAAATAAAGGCTGATCATAATCGTAGTCTAATTTGTCTGTTAATTGTGCTGGGTAACCAAAGTGAAATTCGTATTCAAGCTGCCCTTCAGAGAACAAATCGAGACCTGTGGTAAGCGAAAAATTAACCTCTTTTGTAACACCCGCATTATCCGTGATCTTTAACACAATGTGATTATTGCCTTCTGTTAACGGAATATCGTCCAGTGAATAAATACCGGCAGGCAAGTTCAGGCGCCTAAATAAACGCTCATCAATATATACTTCAACGGACGATGGGCTATCTAACGTAAAGCGCTGTGATGCACTTGGTCGAATCGTTCTGTCTGAGACAAGTGTAAAATCATGGGCAAGCGACAGTCCAAGGATGCGAGCTGTTGATTGAAAATAACTGCCCGCACTGTAATTATCACCCAAGGAAAAACGCATGCCATGAATGGGTAAATCATGTATTACTCGAGTACCTAATCGTTTAAAGTTATTGTCACTTTGCGTATCTACGAACTGGGCTTCGTTTTCTATAACCCAACTTTTTAAGTTTAATACTGCTTCAGGCCTAATCGTTAACTGCTTTTGCTTTATATCTTGGGCTTGATTCGATTGATACACATAGCTGGAATACACATTAATGTAGCCACTGTAGTTTGCGCTTTTAATTGCTTGCTGCTGGTTTCGTTTTGACACTGCAGCAATACTTTTTTCTTTGATTATGCTCAGTGGCAAGGTTATGTTTAAGCTAAAATCAAGCATTTCGAACACAACACCAATGCCAAGTGTTTGAAGCTCTTCAAGGTTTACCAAGCCTTTTTCATCAACAAGCATTTCTATGTGTTCAAGGGTTTGGGTATTTACAATTGGTCTTAAAAACACCATCAATTCTGAATGCTTTAATAGCAAGGTGTCATCTGGGGTCACCAGTAAGGAAATGTTTGCTTGAGGTTGCTTATTTAAGTAGCAGCTCACCGTGAGCTCAAGCTCTTTTGAGGTGGTATTTATTTTTGCATAGGCAAAACCTGCATTAAGCAAAAACATACACACAGAGCAAAAAAGCAAACTACTGAGATAGCGCAACGTCTGGCGAGATAACTTCTGCATTAACGCTATCCTTTAACGGGATGAGCATCTGCTGTTTGCTTTCTGGCGCAAAGAACACGTCATAACCCGATGCTTTTAGTTGTTGTTTTTTAAATGAAGCGGTTTTTTGATGAGGCAAATATATCGTAAGATCATATTCGCTCAGGCGGGCGGCGCCCTTACCATTATTTGCTACCGTTATTTCACAGCTGTAATTACTACATAAGCTTTTTTCGACAATAAGTTCAGGTAAAAAG
This sequence comes from Pseudoalteromonas sp. 2CM39R, assembly GCF_023161845.1. Classification (NCBI taxonomy): domain Bacteria; kingdom Pseudomonadati; phylum Pseudomonadota; class Gammaproteobacteria; order Alteromonadales; family Pseudoalteromonadaceae; genus Pseudoalteromonas; species Pseudoalteromonas sp. 2CM39R. The sequence continues at coordinate 341,747 of NZ_JALNTM010000005.1, read as the reverse complement.
CTCTCTTGATGTACATGAACAATTAAATTCACATTAAGCAACATCATTAGTTGTGGCTCAAACGCATTTGTAGGCTTTGAAAGTGGTTGCTCTACTAAACTAATTTGATAAGTTTTATCAAGGCTCGGAGCATCACCAACCCAACGCAGTTGAATTCGTTGACTTTCACCTCGGTGCAAAAGTAATGTCGGCGGAAAGACCCAAACAGGGCTATTTTCTTGATAACGAAACATTGGCTTTGAGCCAGAAAAATCAACCTCAAAGACTTCAATATCAAAGGCAACTTCACGATTAAAAACGTTATGTATCGTACTATAAGTTACTTGCTGTGGCTTAGTTGGATCTAAGGTTAGAACCATTGGGCTTACTTCCACAGCAGCGCAGAATAGTGAATTAAATAAAATTAAAATAGCAAAGATACGCATTAAAACTGTACCTTTAACTGACTTTGCTCAGCTTTAAACTGTGAAGGTACTTTTAGGAAGACCTCTCGAGTAGAGTGTGGCAATAAGAGCTTACCTGATAAAGAACGACTTAATTCCTCACCTGCTAAGTTCACAGTGTCATCATTTTGTTTAATAAGCCAAGTTGCTTTAGATAAACGCAGTAATTTATTGCCTTCATTTTTTAACAGCACTTTCCAAAGCCCTTCTTGATGTTGCTGTTTTTGTTCAATTACAAGCTTTGCTTTAGCTCCTTTAGGTACCACGGTGAATAGTGTTCGAAAACTAGTTGCTATACCAACACCTGACTGACTCGATTCACCTGTATCAATCATCACTTGGTCAACGCCAATCCTGTATGATTTTGAGCTTGCTAAAATGGGGTCGCCCACATAGCGGATTAGAATTGATTGAGATTTTCCTGGTGGGATTATGGTTGTCATTGGGAGAATGAAAAAGTCTACTTCGTTTTGTACTAGCTTCTCTTCTCCTGACGGTTCAATCTTTAGGTCAAATGCTGTTAACTCAATGGCGAGCGAAGACGATGAATTGTTCATTACACGCAACGTTTGTTGCGCCCCAGAACCATTTGGCGCAAGCTCTGCAACCATTGGCTGCACTTGAAATGCATCACAATGAAACGTAAGAAGAAGTGAGAATAAAAAGGTAAGTTTATGCATCATCTTTCCTTTGATGATAAGGCAGCCTTTGACTGCCTTAATTAACTTAGTTAGCTGTAACAGTTAGCATCAAAGTATCTGAGTAGGTACCAGAGTAAACTGGATCTTCTGTAATAGTCAGCACAATCGTGCCAGGAACACCCCCTGCTGCCAATGCTGCAGAGCCAGGTTGACTTTGCTCTGCGCTTTCATCGTTATCACCGTCATCTGCAATAAGTGTAAAAGCAAATGGTGTCGCAGTTAGCGCAGCGGTATAACCTACGCCATCATCCTCGTCATCAGCATTTTGCAAGTGCCCCTCAGAGGTTGTTAATGTCAGTGTGGCACCATCTGAGTCATTGCATTGCAACTCAAAATCCAGTGTAGTCGTTTGATCTTTAGCAATGCTTGGAAAGTAAGTAGATGTATCTAAATTACTTACCTCACATACAGAGGCTACAGAACCGCTGATATTAATGTTTTCAGCAAGCGCAGCGCCAGACGACAACATTGCAATTGCAGATAATGCGATTAGCTTTTTCATTCCACTATTCCTTATAAAATTATTAGCGACTACCAAACACCACCAGAGGCAATGGTTGGGGTCATTTCTATGCGTAAGATATCCTTGTATTCACCCGCATATATAAGTGGTTCGGTAAGCTGAAACTGCAAATCCATCACTCGCTTAAACAAAATATCACTCACTGAGAATACTTGTTTGTTGTGAAGTTGCTCCGCCATATATGACTTTTTTAGCGCTGTATTCACAATTGACAAGCTCATTCTGTAGTTGTTAATTACATTGCTTTGCTGATGACGTAATCCACCATTTTGAGAGTGTATAGACACCTTCATAGGTGTATTGCAGTTGACTACCAATACCGTGTTAACTAAGCCACTCTCTGAAAACTGCAGTTCCGTCGATTGTGCTTCAAACCCACACTTTGCACTAACCTCTCCAGTTAGCGTCAAACTCACATCATCAAATGCAAAACAGGGATTAACCACACAAACTACTAGTAAGATCGGTAATAGCTTCATCGTTTAGCCACTTCACTTCCATATGAATTATCTCGTTAACAGTTTTAGATTATGTGAATTAGGATTTTAAAATTGTTGAATTTTGCTTAGATGCGTTTAAGCCGTTGACTTCGCAGTTTGATTAAGTGAATGAAAATTAAACGCCGAGATACTCCCACTAAAGCGAAAATAATTAACTCATTGCTTTTAATATCAAAAATAACTTGGATTTAATGATGTGCAGATTTACTTGATGGTTTTTCGCTAATTAATTCAAAAGTAGTTGATAAACCTAATTAAACACTATTGAACTAAAACTGGTTCAATAATGGTTTTAGATCATTAAACAAACTCTTTTTGATTGAATAACAAACAAATAATGGTCTATGCTTTTATTTGACCCCATTTTGCAAGGAGCAAACTTTGAAAGTACTCACCCCCTTACGTGCTGCAATTGTAATGGCAGTCACAGCAGTCTCATTGACTGGTTGCCAGCTTACCTCAAGCGAACTACCTGCAATCAGTAATTCAGGTACAAAAAACTCAGGTCACGTTGTGTGGCATGATTTGATCACACCAAATTTGTCACAATCTCAAGCATTTTATAGCAGTGTGTTTGGTTGGCAGTTTCAAACCGTTAACGATAGCTATACGCTGGCATCATTAGATGGAAAATTAATTGCAGGTATGGCAGAACTTGATAATAAACAAAATGCCAGCCATTGGCTGAGCCTTATCAGTAGTAAAGACATCGCTGCCGTTAGTGAAAAAACGATCGCAGCCGGAGGTAAAGTCTTAGTAAGCAGTACCGAAATTAAAGGCCGTGGCACTATTGCTGTATTAGAAGATCCACAAGGGGCTGTTTTTTCACTGATCAATACAGTTAGTGGTGACCCTGAAACTCATCAAACCGATAACGGCTGGATTTGGCAAGAAGTATGGAGTGATAACCCAGAGCAGAGCAAAGCCTTTTACCAATCACTTGGTAATTATTCAGCACAAAGTAAACCGCTTAAAAATGGCAATTACAGCTACTTAGCCTTAAATGGCACACCTGCGATTGGCTTTGTAAAAAAACCAGATACCGAGATAGGTAACACATGGGTGAATTACATTAAAGTAGCCGATGTTGAAGCGACCCTATTAAAAGTAACCGCCGCAGGCGGCATAGTTCTAATGGCACCAAATGACAAAGTACGAAGTGGCAGCATCGCAATTATTCGTGATCCAGCGGGTGCTGGTATTGTAATTCAGGAGCAAATGTAATGAATAAAAAAATGATTCGCTTAGCTGCTCTTGCGGCTGCAGTTTTAGTTTTAAATGCCTGCACGCCCTATGCAAGCCTAGATATTAATGCGCCATTTAAAGTAGGTCCTGTGTACGTTAACCCAAGTATTGGCATTGGCGGTACACTTTAATCAATTTCAGGGCGCTGCGTTTTAAACAAAGCGCCCTATCATTAGTGTTTTACTTTTAAGCGCTGTACCTGGGTCAGCACATCTTCAGCCTTGGCGCCTAGGTAAACGTAAATTGCCAGTGCAATCAACAGACCTACCACAGCAAACATCATCAATACAGCAGGTATAACGTACTCAGTTTGCCCGAGTGCTGCTTTAAACATGGTTAGTAAGGCTTCTATCGATACTGCAATCAAAATTGTTGAAATAAAACGTGTGATCGTTCGCCTTGTTGAGCTGTGGCGAAAAATATCCTTATGCATGAGGATTTCTTCTTCTAGAATTGTTTTGCCTAAATCAAAAATGGCCAGCGCTAAAGTAACAAAGATAATAATGGTAAATGGTTTAAGTGGGTCTGACTGAGTGTCTTCGCTTATAACTAAGTCCACCATTCCAGCAAACACTTTATATAACAAATAGAACACCAAGCAGAACAAGCAAGCGACAATCAGGCCGTAACCAACCTTAAAGTAAGGTGTCATTCTAGCTCGCTTGGTGTCTCCCATAATAAATTCAATCAGTTCAGTTAAACACACATCTATGACTAAAAACTGCTGTTTATCGTTGCCTGAAGGGATTGTTTTGATCACAGAGATACAAAGATGCTTAGTCGCAGTCGAAATATATGGCGAAGTAAAGTGCGGAACAGGCGCAGCAGAGGCGACTAAAAAATAAGGTCGAGCGCTTAAATCTTGCCCAGCTCCAACATGACCTAGTTTCTTTTTGTACTGACGCTTAAAACAAACATTATCACCTTGCTGAATGCCTTGCTCATTCAAACAATATTGCAATTCTAGAAATGGATATTGATTGACAAGCTGTTGATACGCTTGCTTGTTAGTCAACGATGCCTGAACACTAGCAAGTATAGAAAGAAGCAGTTCATGAATAAGCTGTTGTTGCTCTTCATAGCGTTCTATAGCACTTAAATAACTCATTCTTGCCATCTTGCTTCCTTAAAGTAGTAGAGATACCAACTCTAGTTAAGCAAGGAAGACTCCAAGTTTTATTTCACTTAATAATCAATTAGTTAATTTCGGGCAGGGGAATGGCATTAGAATAAAAGCACTATAAAGGTGCGCATTTTGTTTTATGAAGCACTAAAACGAAAAAAGCTGTAACTCAGTGAGTTACAGCTTTTTAATTTTGGTGCGGATGGGGGGACTTGAACCCCCACGGCCGAAGCCACCACCCCCTCAAGATGGCGTGTCTACCAATTCCACCACATCCGCATACAATTCTGTATGTTGTTAAGCTTAACGTTTACTTGAGGAGTGAAAACTGCTTAACGCTAATTAGCAAAGCTAATTAGTTAGGTACGTCAGACGTTTTATCTTCTGTCGCAGGCACATCAGATTGTGCTGGCGTTACAGTTTCAACAGCTGGCGCAGCTTCTAGGTTTTCCCACTCATCAGTCTTTTTGATTTGACCTGCAGTAAGGTTACCTAGAACAATACTTAGTACGAAGAAGATCGTCGCTAAGATTGTTGTTGTTTTAGTCATGAAGTTACCAGCACCTGATGAGCCAAACACGGTACCAGAAGCGCCAGCACCAAATGATGAACCCATATCTGCGCCTTTACCTTGTTGGATTAAAACCATACCAACTAACGCTAAAGCAACAATTAAATAAACTACTAATAAAATTTCGTACATCTTATACGGTCCCTTTTGCACTTTCACAGATAGCAGTAAATGAATCTGCTTTAAGACTCGCGCCACCAATAAGGCCGCCGTCTATATCTGGTTGTGCAAATAATAATTCGCTATTTTTTTCATTCACGCTACCACCATATAAGATGGTTAATTGCTGTGCTACGTCGCTATCTGAAGAAGCAATCTTCTCGCGGATAAACTTGTGCACGGCTTGCGCTTGCTCAGGAGAGGCAGTCTTACCTGTGCCAATGGCCCAAACGGGCTCGTATGCTACCACAGAATTCTTCAGTGCTGCTACACCTAATTTGCTAATTACAGCATCAATTTGAGCTGCAACCACTAATTCAGTTTCGTTTGCTTCACGTTGCTGCTCGCTTTCACCCACACATAGGATAGGAGTTAAGCCAACTTGCTGCGCTCGCGCAAACTTATCTGCAACAACTTCATCTGACTCACCGTAAATGCTACGACGTTCAGAATGGCCAACTAACGTGTAAGCTGCGCCTAGATCTTTGACTAGCTGAGCATCTACTTCACCAGTAAATGCGCCGGCTTGGTTTTCAGAGACTGTTTGCGAACCAAACGTTACGTCTTGTTGCTGCAAAGAACTCAACAATGGGAATGGTGGAAACACCACTATATCCAGTTCATCCGTTTGAACATTTTTGATAGCAGTTGATAACTGTTCAACAAGCTCTAAAGAGCCGTTCATTTTCCAATTACCTGCGACCATCGGCTTACGTGTTGCCATTATTCCACTCCACATTAGAAAGCGGGCAAGATACTAACTCGACTTGCCCAAAGTTACAAGAGGTTATTGTTATGCCTCGGTTTGTTTGCTCACAGTTTCGACAACTTCAGCTATTTTACGTGCACTATCAAGCACAACTTTTTCCTGCTCAGCTTCAACCATTACTCGCACAACAGGCTCAGTTCCTGATTTACGAAGTAATACTCGGCCAGTATCACCTAACTGTTCTTCAACGTGCGCTACCATATCAACTACAGCTTGATCTTGTGTTGGGTCGGTACCTTGTGGGTAACGAACATTGATCATTTTCATTGGGTATTTTGTAAAACCAGCTCCTAAGTCTTGCAATGTTTTATTCTGCGCAACCATTGCTGCTAATACTTGCAAGCTTGAGATAATGCCATCACCCGTGCTGATTAAATCAAGGTTTAATACGTGACCTGAGCTCTCGCCGCCGATTTTCCAGCCTTTTTCTTGCAGTAACTCCATTACGTAGCGGTCACCCACTTTGCTGCGAGCAAACTCAATTCCACGAGCCTTTAAGGCGTTCTCAAGACCCATGTTTGACATTACCGTACCGACGACACCACCACCTAAAATATCGTCATTTGCAGCTTGGCAAGCAATGATATAGACAATGTCATCGCCATCAAAAACTCGGCCATTATGGTCAACCATCATCACACGATCACCATCACCATCGTAGGCAATACCAACATCGGCATTGTGTTCTAATACCTTGCGTTTAAGGGTTTCAACATGAGTTGCACCACACTCTAAGTTGATATTTACCCCGTTTGGCTCACAAGCATGACAGATAACATCCGCGCCAAGTTCACGCATTACTGAAGGTGCAATGTTATAAGTAGCACCATTAGCACAATCGAGAACAATTTTTAAACCTTCAAGCGATAAGCCTTGCGGAAATTGGCTTTTGCAGAATTCAATGTAACGACCATCAGCAGTTTCTAAACGACGCGCTTTACCAAGCTTATCAGAAGCAACACAGGTCATTGGTTCATCCATCATGGCTTCAATTTCAAGTTCTACTTCATCTGCAAGCTTTAAACCACGACCACTGAAAAACTTAATACCGTTATCATGGTAAGGGTTATGAGATGCACTAATCACAATACCCGCTTCAGCACGGAAAGTTTGCGTAAGATAAGCAACAGCTGGTGTCGGCATTGGGCCTAACAAAACAACATCAATACCAGCAGCAATTAAACCTGCCTCAAGTGATGTTTCGAGCATGTAGCCAGAAATACGGGTATCTTTACCAATAATGACTTTTTTTGTGCCAATTTTTGATAATACACGCCCTGCAGCCCAACCTAGCTTTAAAGCAAATTCAGGTGTGATTGGAAACTCACCCACCATGCCACGAACACCATCTGTGCCAAAATACTTTCTTGTGTTACTCATTTGAAATTCCTCGATCACATGCTTGCCAAACCGCTAGCACGTCAGCTGTTTCTTGTACGTCATGAACACGAATAATTTTTGCGCCATTTTGTGCTGCTATCAGCGCGCCCGCAAGGCTTCCCGCTAAGCGTTCATGTGTGTCTCTATTTAATAAATTACCAATCATCGATTTACGAGAAAGGCCTGCTAGTACCGGTAAATTGAATTTATTAAATATATTAAACTCTTTAAGTATTTGATAATTATGAGCCAAAGTCTTACCAAAGCCAAAGCCCGGGTCTAAAATAATACGTTGTTGCTGAATGCCCGCTTGCTCACACACGGCTAAACGCTCTGCAAAGAAATCATTAATATCATTAAACAAGTCATTATAATGTGGGTTACTTTGCATAGTACGAGGCTGACCTTGCATATGCATTAAGCAAATTGCCACCTCTGGGTATTGTGCCAGTACCTCAATTGCACCAGGTTCTTGTAACGCTCTAACATCATTGATGATGTCAGCTCCTGCGATTATCGCTTGGCGCATTACTTCGCTCTTGCTGGTATCAATCGAAATAATACAATCACTGCTTGCTCTAAGCGATTTCACTAAAGGAATAACGCGTTCAAGCTCATCTTCAAGAGATACATCAGGTGCCCCTGGGCGGGTAGACTCACCACCTATATCAATTATTTTTGCGCCTTGATTTAATAACGTATGAGCTTGTTTGACAGCGCTGTCTAGTTGGCAAAAACTACCGCCATCAGAGAATGAGTCTGGAGTGACATTTAAAATCCCCATCACCACTGGGGAATCGAGGTGTAATGTGCGACCTCGAGGTAAGTTAAGAACGGTCATTGAACACCTATGCTATAAATTAGCGTCAATTGCGCATTTATTATTCTAGATAACAGTTTGAAAATTGCGCATTTTTTGAAATAAAAAAGCCCCGACTAGCGGGGCCTTTCTGTGTCTAATTGTACCGACTATTCGGCTTTGTCATCAACATTTGTTTTTGTTTCTGATGATTCTTCTGGCTCTTTTGTGTCTTTTTCGACAACTTTTTCAGCAGAAGGAGCTGGCTTTTTATCATCTGAGCGACGGTCATGAACATCACGCGGCTCACGTACAGGCTGACGTGCCATTAAGTCATCAATTTGACCCGCATCAATCGTCTCGTACTTCATTAGTGCATCTTTCATCGCATGTAAGATATCAATGTTATCTTTAAGGATTTGCTCTGCACGTTGATAGTTACGATCTGAGAATAAACGAACTTCTGTGTCGATCACTTTTGCAGTTTCATCAGACATGCTCATAGAACGACTGCCGCCGCCACCCATGTACATTTCGTTTTGGTCTTCAGCGTAAAGTAATGGACCTAGTTTTTCACTAAGACCCCATTGAGTAACCATTTTACGAGCAATATCGGTTGCACGCTCAATATCGTTACTTGCACCGGTTGTCACTTTATCTTCACCGTAGATTAGTGCTTCAGCAATACGACCACCGTAAAGACTAGAGATCATTGACTCTAAAAGCTCTTTTGAGTGGCTCACACGGTCTTGCTCAGGCAAGTACATAGTGACACCAAGCGCACGTCCACGAGGAATGATAGACACTTTATAAACTGGATCATGTTCAGGTACCATGCGACCAACAATCGCGTGACCTGCTTCATGGTAAGCAGTCATTTCTTTTTCCTGCTCACTCATCACCATGGTCTTGCGCTCTGCACCCATCATGATTTTATCTTTTGCAGCGTCAAACTCTGCCATGCTTACAACGCGTTTGTTACCACGAGCTGCATATAACGCAGCTTCGTTAACTAAGTTTGCAAGATCAGCACCAGAGAAACCAGGCGTACCGCGCGCAATAACTGCGGCTTCTACGTTGTCGCCTAGTGGCACTTTACGCATGTGAACTTTAAGGATTTGCTCACGGCCACGAATATCAGGAAGACCAACAACAACTTGGCGGTCAAAGCGACCAGGACGTAATAACGCAGGGTCTAATACATCTGGGCGGTTCGTTGCTGCAATAACGATAATACCTTCGTTACCTTCGAAGCCGTCCATTTCAACAAGCATTTGGTTTAGTGTTTGCTCACGCTCATCGTGACCACCACCCATGCCAGCGCCACGTTTACGGCCTACTGCATCGATTTCATCAATAAAGATGATACAAGGAGCTGCTTTTTTCGCTTGCTCGAACATGTCACGTACACGTGATGCACCAACACCTACAAACATTTCTACGAAATCAGAACCTGAAATTGTGAAAAATGGCACTTTAGCTTCACCAGCTACTGCTTTAGCAAGTAACGTTTTACCCGTACCAGGAGGACCAACCATCAACACGCCTTTCGGGATGCTACCACCTAGCTTTTGGAATTTTGATGGGTCACGTAAGAAGTCAACCAGCTCAGTTACATCTTCTTTCGCTTCGTCACAACCAGCAACATCAGCAAAAGTAGTTTTAACTTGGTCTTCACTCATTAGGCGCGCTTTACTCTTACCGAAAGACATCGCGCCTTTACCGCCACCACCTTGCATTTGACGCATGAAGAAAATCCATACACCAATTAGCAGTAACATTGGGAACCAAGAGATTAAAATGCTGGCGAGGAATGACTGCTCTTCAGGCTTAACACCTTTTACATTAACGTTGCTTTTTAAAAGATCATTCAAGATGTCTTTATCATACATAGGCATGATAGTTTGGAAGCGTTCACCGTTAGTCTTAGTACCTGTGATAGTACCTGATGTGCTTTCTATTGAGACCTCTTGGATAGCGCCACTACGAGCGTCGCTTACAAATTGAGTGTAACTTGTTTGGCGATCTGCCTGATCACCACCATTAAAGCTCTGAAACACTGACATTAGCACAACAGCAATGACCAGCCAGAGTATTAGATTTTTCGCCATATCGCTCAAGGAGTTAACCTCTTGTATCCAATTAATTTAAATTCAACTTAACGCAGCACAACTGTACTACAGTTTGTAGCCTGTCGCCACTATATAAACTTCCCGAGAACGGGCGCGTGATGCATCGGGCTTTCTAATTTTAACCGCTTTAAAGCTATTACGTACATCCTGCAAGTATTGATCAAATCCTTCGCCTTGGAAGACTTTGACACAAAATGCGCCATTTTTCTTTAAAACTTGGTGGCACATGTCTAATGCCAACTCAACTAAGTACATACTACCAGCTTGGTCAACAGATGTATTGCCACTCATATTTGGCGCCATATCAGAAAAAACTACATCAACATTTTTTCCATCAATACGCGTTAAAAGAGCATCAAGCACCGCTTCTTCACGGAAGTCGCCTTGTAAGAAGTCGACACCTGCTAATGAATCCATAGGTAAGATATCACAAGCAATTACTTGGCCTTTATCACCTACTTTTTCTGCTAGATATTGCGACCAACTACCTGGCGCAGCACCTAAATCAACCACTGTCATTGATGGTTTGATTAATTTATCTTTGTTTTGAATTTCGTCTAATTTGAATACCGCACGAGAACGCCAACCTTTCTTTTGCGCTTCGTGAACATAAGGATCGTCGAAATGTTCTTTCAGCCAACGCTTAGAACTGGCTGAATGTTTTTTATTTGCCATAAAATTAATACGTAACTAATTAGTAATATTCTCTAGATGGCGTTAGAATACCCTTAATTCAAGCCATATTCAGCAAAATTTGTAACATGATGAAATTATCGAACAAACAAAAGCAGTTTTTAAAAGGCCAAGCGCACAGTTTAAAACCTGTTGTATTACTTGGTGCAAACGGATTAACAGAAGGCGTTTTAGTTGAAATTGAAAGCGCTCTAGAAATTCATGAGCTAATCAAAGTTAAAGTTCCTACAGATGAACGTGAAACTAAAACATTGATTTTTGATGCAATTGTTCGCGAGACAGGCGCAACAAAACTACAAACAATTGGCCACACAATTGTATTGTATCGTCAAAGCGAAGAAAAAAAGATTCAATTACCACGCGGTTAATCCTGCCTTGTGAAATTTCGAATCAGAAAAAGCCAGCAAATATGCTGGCTTTTTTGTAGGCAAAAATAATTTTGCATTAATTTGTAACTAAACTTTTTTCTTAAACTATTTTTGTTCTCGTGTGTATTTAAGTACCCGATTAATAAACTCGGTGGTTAGCTCATTAATTAACCCTGTTTCTGCATTGAGAACTAAGCTAAACCCTATGTTTAAATGTGGGAATACCACAATATCGCTGCGATAACCTTGTACCCAACCACTATGGTAATAAAGTACTTCATTATCATAGTTATAAACACGCCAACCCAATCCATAGTATGCGTCTTTAACATGACTTCGCCAAACTCGGCGACGCGTCTCTTTTTTTGTATGTGTATAAGGACGCGTTTGTTTGATCAATGCTTCGAGTGGTAATACATCTGGGTATTGTCCTAGCTGCGCATTTAACCAAATAGCCATGTCATTTGCGCTGGCGTTCACACCTGCAGCTGCAGGCACTTTATAGTAATTTTTCTTTAAACGAGATGTATACCAACGCTTTCTACCGCGTACATGAGGATGAGCATAGTTGTTGTCTTTAACCATCCCCTCAAAACCAACACTGGCATCCACCATTTTTAAAGGCGCAAAGATATATTCTGAAATCCAATGTGAGTAGTCCATCTGTGTTGATTGATAAATCACTGAGTCAATCAAACTAAACATCACATTTTGATAGCCGTAGCACTCGCTTGGTTTGCAGATAGGCTCAACAGTCAATAGCCGCTCGACAATATCTGGGTAACTCATACGCGACTCAATTAGGTTATCGTATGCATTAGGTACTAGGCCACTAGAATGACTAAGGATATGATAAATTTTTAAGTCATCTTTGTAAGCAGTATTAGAAAAAGCAGGAATAAACTTACTTATTGGGTCATCAATATTAAACTCCCCTTGCGCTGCAAGTTTAGCAGTTAATGAGCCCGCAAAGGTTTTAGAGACTGATGCCAATCGAAAGCGAGTATGTTTATCGACTCTACGACCTTTTTCTATTTTTGTTCGACCAATACCATTAATAAAATCATCATGACCAATATTTACAATCGCCAATGAGCCACCAGGGATCCCTTTACTTCTTAACTTACGAGTAAGGTGTTTATTATAATCAGCAACGAAAGTTTGCCATTGCTTATCACTCGAAGCAGCTTCTCCGCTAACAAAAAGCAATAAAAAAGAAAAAAGAAAAGGAATTAAAGATAAGCTGTACTTCATTATTTATTTTTTTAAGTCTGTTTAGGAAGTTTCTTATAACATAATATCATGAACTTTTGCCTCGACTAACGTACAATACGCGTAATCTTAAATATTTATGGGTAGATTAATCTTTATGCGCTTACTTGTAGTTTTGTTTTTTACTTTAATTTCAGCTGGTTGTGCCCTTAAACCTGAACCTGCACCATTACTTTCGATGCCAAAGAAACCAAGCTTACAAAGCCAACGTTTTCAAGTAGAGTATAAAACAGAGCATGCGGCCCCTAAAGTAAAGTCGGTGCAATTGCCTGCACATACTGTGAGTAAAAATCAAACTGTGGTGATAGTTGCCGACAAAACCAGTGTGACTGATACCCTGTATGGTCAGCTTACAGAAGCACTTGCAGCCAAACAATTAAAGGTTGTAGAAGATGGCACTAAAGCAGATTATACCCTATCTATTCACCAGCTTGATCTTGAACTGATTGAAGACACAGAATATCAATTAATCAAACCTGAAAAGCCTCTGCCTTTATTTGACGAAGTTGCAAAACAGTTTCCCGTTCAGCAATGTGCGACTATTTTAGGTCAAGTAAGCATGCGCTTAACTCACAAGCGAACTGGTGATGTTGTGTGGTTCGCAAAATCATCGATTGATAGCGCAAGTTTTCATCGTGAGCCACTAATTTATAGCTTTGTACAACAGCAAGTAATCAAGAATGAACTTGAAGTGGCGAGCTTTGTGCACGAGCAAAACTCGGAACAAGCTCGCATGGCGCGAATTAATCAAGAAGTAACAATTCCTGCTTATCAAACTATCACGCAAATGACAGCCTTAAAAAAAGAGCAAGGCCCGTGTAACCGTACAGAAATTAGTGCACTTACACCTATGATGCAGTACTACCTGAGCAGCATTTTAATCGATAAAATTAAAGTTCAGTAACTAACTTTTGCTGTTTGTCTGCCCATAGGCAAACAGCTTCCCTCCTTGAATTTGCAACACTTTCTTACACTTCCAATTTCTGTCACTACATTTTTTTACAGATTACAGGAACTCCTTAACAATATACTATAAGCTATTACCCTTTCTCACAGACAAGGAAGCAACGTTGCGAGCTTACAGTGCCCTATTATTGATATGTTTAACCTTGCTTAGTAACACAAGCCAAGCAAGTAACCGCTATTATGCAGACAATACTCTAGAACCTAGCCAAGGCTTTGCGTGGGACTGGGGCATCGGGTTAGGTTACTACGTTGAAGACTCTTACCTTGTAGGCATGGACTCATATAATGATGGCATAGAGCCAGATGTACACCTCGCAGTTTCTTACGACAGCTTTTACCTCGATTACGACCAAAGCCAACTTAGCGGCGGTTTAACATTAGGTTACAGCGTTATCGATAAATTTGAATGGGGCTTAGATATTGTCGGCACCAACATTCAATCTGGCTTTGATGAAACAGGCTTAAATATTTATGGTAACGAAGTAATTAAAGAGATTGAAGGGATCAGAACACGCGACTACGACTTTGATGTAGGTCTTCGCCTATCACGTCGCTTTGAAAACTCGCAAATTTCATTTGAATACCTGCATGATATTTCAGGGGCACATAATGGCTGGGTAATGAATTCTTTTTTTAGCCAGATCATTCCTTGGCGAAATTGGGAGTTTCGCTCTGGCGTTGGCTTAAGTGCCTACTCAGAAGACTTTACAAATTACTACTTTGGCATTTCAGAAGCTGAAGCGCTAGAAACTCGCCCTGTATATAACCCAGATACCTCTTACAGCCTTATTTTTGAATTTCATGCAGAATACCCAATTAACAGACACTGGGTGTTTTTAACTGGTTGGTTATCGACTTGGTTTTCAAACGATATTCACCAAAGCCCTATAATTTCTCAAGAGTATCAGCATAAAGCCAAGGTAGGCGTGCGTTATGTTTTCTAAGTATTATTTGTGCTTTACCTTATTACTGTCAGGGCCATTACTCGCTGAGCAGCAATCTGTAGGTAAGAAAGATATTGAAAATGCGTTAGTTGCCCTGCCCGACACTTGCGTAGCGCTGCGTGAAGGCAGAAATTGCTACGCAGAAGTTGATTTAACATGGCATCAAGAGCAAGTTGGTAACTACTGCTTACGTAATGCACAAAGCAAGCACATTATTCAGTGCTGGTTGATGCAACAAAAGGGCTTATTTAGATACCAATTTGATTCAGCAGAAACCATAGGTTTTGAACTTATAAGCAGTGATAACGGTAAGGTTGTTGCAAGCACTGAAATACAATTACAGTGGGTCTATCAAAATCGTCAGAAGAAACGTCGTTGGCGACTGTTCTAAGCAGGAGTAAATAATGGAACATTACGGAACTATCTTATTAGTAGAAGATGATATTTCTCTCGCCAATTGGGTTGCGGAATATTTAATTGAACAAGGCTACCAAACAACCATATGCCAACGTGGCGATCAAGTGGTTGAACAGGTGCGTAAAACAAACCCTGACTTAGTTTTGTTAGATATTATGCTGCCTGGTCAAGACGGTATTAGTGTGTGCCGTGATCTAAGACAGTTTTATCAGGCCCCGATTATTATGCTAACAGCGCGTGATGATGAAATGGATGAAGTGATTGGCCTTGAAGTTGGTGCCAGTGATTACATGATGAAACCCGTTCGCCCTCGCGCTTTATTAGCACGTATAAAAGCAGCACTTCGCTCTAAATCAGATACACAAGAATCAAGCACAAGCTCTGAGCTTATTAATGTGGGTAAGTTATCAATCAATACTGAGTCACGTACCGTTTACTTTAATAATGATGAGGTTCATATCTCAAGCGCTGAGTACCTACTACTGCATTATTTAGCAAGTAATGCAGGCCAAGTGGTTTCACGTGATGCAGTGTTTAAGGCAACGAAAGGCCGCGAATATGATGGCTTAGACAGAAGTGTGGATGTGCTGATTTCATCATTACGTAAAAAATTTAATGATGACCCTCAGCACCCTGAAAAAATTAAAACTATCTGGGGCAAAGGCTATTTACTTGTTGCCACCGCTTGGCAATAACGACTCGCGCCTGTGAAAAAGTTCTATATCTCACTTCTTGGTAGTGCTTTACTTTCAATCATCGTGTTGGGTTGGCTAATTGATGCTTTTAGCCAACAAACCCAAGCACCTCAGGATGTGTTTTCTAGCGAAACACAAATGATTAAAGGCTTTGCAAAGCAACTCGCTAAGTATGATGCTAAAGATCGTGAGCAAGCTATTGCGGATATTAACCAAAACTTTGCTGTGCAACTAGAGTATCGCCCTACACAGTCGCTTGCGCTACCTCATTCATTGTTAACACAAATGACCCAACCTAGTGGCCTTATCCTCGAAGATCAGCAAGGCTACTATTTACTTTACAGTGAAGCCGCTTTAGGCACGCACCACTTAAAAATGCGTTTAGATAAAGACTTAACACACGAGCAAGGCAACGATGTATTACTCACCTTGTTGTTCTACGCTGGGTTATGCGTATTTATGGGCTTTATCATTGCGCCACTGGCCAAGCGTTTAACGGTATTAAACGAAGCGGCACAACGCTTCGCTAAAGGTGATTTAAAAAGCCGCATTCACTTATCTCACTTTACCTATATCAAAGATGTTGAGCTGACATTTAACCGTATGGCGAGTCAAATTGAAAAACTTCTTGATGAGAATAAGTTAATGGCATCAAGTTTATCTCACGATATTCGCACACCTATCGCCTGCTTAAGGTTTGGCCTTGAAGCAGCGCAAGACTGCCCTAATGACGAAAAGCGCCTTGAGTATCTTGCTCGAATGGAAAACGACTTAGACCAAATGGAGTCTATGCTAAAAAGTTACTTGGCATTTGCAACCCTTGAGCAAAAAGCGAATCAGTTGACCTTTAATCATTCTGATCTAGAAACCTATATTCTTACTTTAATTCATCAAATTGAGCCCAAGCTTGAACAACAAGGCTTGCGCATTAATCACCTCGTTGAAGGCGGTGATATTTGTGCTGATTTACACTGGTTAGCTCGAGCCATTGTTAATTTATTAAGTAATGCTTGCGACTTTGCTGAATCAGAAATTTTACTCAGTGCTACGAGTACCAGTGAATCCGTTACCATAAAAATTGAAGATGACGGTCCGGGTGTCAGCGAACAAAACTGGCAAAAAGTATTTAGTCCATTTTTCCAAGAACAAACACATCGTAACCGGGATGGAGAAAGCTACGGGCTTGGCCTTGCTATCGTTGCGAAAGTTGTTGATTGGCATCATGGCACGGTCGAAGTATCAAAAAGTAAGCAGCTAGGTGGCGCCTGTTTTAGCTTATGTATACCCAAACCATCTCAAGGTGCGAGTTTCAGTTGGAATTAAAAGCGATTTAGGCAAGGCATTGATTGCAAACAATAGTGGTTCTATGGTTAAAATCAATAACGCAGTATAAATCGCTTTTAAACCAACCCGTTGGGCGTTTCACAGGCACTTACTCTCATCGTTGTTACTTTTTAAAAGGGACTGCCATTCTTGCAAAGTAACGCCTTGATATCAAGCACCTGTGAAACGCTGAATTCTGCATCTTGAGGTGGCTTGGGTATATACAAAATAAAAGCCACTAAAGCGGTTTCATTTGTGTTAATTGTTTCGTATTGTAATGCGCAATTGCACGAATTCTACGCTGACAGCTCGCACATAACGAAGAACAACCAAAATGCGGATGATTAACCCTTTTTATTTAGTGTTAATTCGAGTAGATTGTCAGCGCCGTCACAAATAGAGAAGTAACAATAATATGAGCGCATCACGTGGGGAGTTCAGCTCCCGCTTTGGATTTATTATGGCTGCAGCAGGCTCTGCTGTTGGCTTAGGAAATATTTGGGGTTTCCCAACACAAACTGCAAGTAATGGCGGTGCCGCGTTTTTAGTGGCTTATTTAGTGTTAGCATTTTGTCTTGCTTATCCTGCTTTAATGGCTGAGTTAGTAATTGGTCGTCATGGTCAAGCTAATGCCGTCACTTCACTTCGAAAAGTAACGAATCAAGCATGGCAAAAGAAGTTCGCCTTCATGGTGGGTTTTGGCGGTATTATTTGTGCGGGTCTAATTTTAAGCTTCTATGCGATTGTGGCTGGCTGGATGCTGAGTGCGACCCTCGAACCCGTTGCGCAATTAGCCGGTCAAGAGCAAGCTAGCACTTGGCTTAGTGAGCAGTCACTATCAAGAAACCTTTTATTTACTGCTGGATTTATTATTCTAACCGTCTCTATTATCTCTAAGGGTGTAGAAAACGGCATCGAAAAGTGGTCTAAGCGCTTAATGCCTGCCCTGTTAGGTATTTTGTTTATGCTAATCATCTATGTAATGACGCAAGATGGCGCAATGGAAGGTCTAAAGGCGTATTTAGTGCCGGACTTTTCATCGATTTTAAACCCTGAGTTATTAGTGAATGCGTTAGGACAAGCATTTTTCTCATTGTCGCTTGGTACCAGCGTAATGATCATCTACGGCTCATACATTAGCAAAAAAGAAAACCTAGTATCGTTAGGCGCTTATGTGACTTTAATCGATGTGTTCATTGCCTTTGTAGCCGGTTTACTCATTATTCCAGCTATGTATGTTGCTCAAGCTCAAGGCGTACAAATTTTCTCTGCTGAAGGCGCTCTACTTTCTGAAGATACCTTAGTATTCCAAGTTCTGCCGGCACTTTTCACTAGCATGGGTGATGTGGGTATTTTTGTTGGCTTTGCTTTTTTCGCGTTAATGAGTATTGCAGCGTTAACCTCATCAATCTCTATGCTAGAAGCACCGGTTTCTTATGCTGTTGAACGCTTTGCGCTTAAGCGTGTGCAAGCAACATGGATCATTGGCGGCATTATTGCGCTCATTAGTTTTACAATTGTCTTTAACTTAGGCACCTTGTTTGGCTTTGTGATCACCTTAACCACTAAGATTGGTCAACCGATTCTAGGCTTAATGTGTTGTATTTTTGTTGGTTGGATTTGGCATCGCGCGTCACTGCTAAAAGAAATTCAACAAGGATGCCCTGAAGCTGCCAATAGCTTCTTCTGGAAAGTATGGCCATGGTATATCAAGTTTATTTGCCCACTAGCCATTTCGCTCGTATTTGCTAACT
This sequence comes from Pseudoalteromonas sp. 2CM39R, assembly GCF_023161845.1. Lineage (NCBI taxonomy): Bacteria > Pseudomonadati > Pseudomonadota > Gammaproteobacteria > Alteromonadales > Pseudoalteromonadaceae > Pseudoalteromonas > Pseudoalteromonas sp. 2CM39R. The sequence continues at coordinate 322,970 of NZ_JALNTM010000005.1, read as the reverse complement.
CTCTGCTAAGCTAACAAATGATTATGTTTGAAGTGGCCATTTAGGCTACTTCAAACACATATCCTGATGTGGAATGCCATCTTCTAGGTAATCATCCCCGACATTTTCAAAACCAAATTGCTGATAAAACCCTGTTAAATAACACTGAGCACCAATCATAATCGCTTTGTCAGGCCAATGCTCTTTACATGTGTCTATCGCAGTTTGCACCAACTTACTCGCCAAACCTTCACCACGAAATTGCTCTGCTACCAGCACACGACCAAATGCGCTAAATTGCTCATTCTTTTTATAGCATCGTGCATAGGCTGCCACTTGTTGATCTTTAAACAAGAACACGTGCTGGGTCAGTTCATTGTTATCTACTTCGTCAATTTCTGGGTAAGGACAAGTTTGTTCTACCACAAAGACATCAACCCGCGCCCGTAAAATGGCAAATAATTCATCTTTACTGAGTTCACTATAACTTTTAACAGAAAACATAACTCTCCTTTTTGAAGACAAAAAACCCAGCCGTAGCTGGGTTTTAACTAACTTAATAGCAGTTAGCCTAAGCAAATAATCGTTCTAGCTGATCACACAGCTGCGACAGGTTTACATGATCATGTTCAATAGTTAAATCGACATAACCATCCCCTCTGAAAGCACGGTCAAGTTCGATTAATACATGAGTTTTGTGCGCTTCGGGCACAAACGACAGCTCTATCTCTTGTAGACCAAATAAGCTTCGGCTATTTGGGCGATACTCTAACTCTTGATAACATCCTGAATGCGATTGAAAAGTCGGCGCTCTCAAGAAGCCTTTTTCAACATCCGCTTTTACTAGGCTAAAGCCAAGTCTATCCATCGCTTCCATCAACGTGCTTACGGCATCGTTAGGATAAATATGAAGTGCATCACGATCAGTTGGATCAAGTGCTAAATCAATATCCAAGCCTGTTTCAAGCCACACATGTGATTGGTTATAACCAGCATTAATTTCAGTGATCGGTGTTTCTGAGTGCAGTCGCGCTTCAAATGGAATATGTTTTTCAGCACCTGCTGCAATCGTGCCGATATCTGTAATTCGCCACTTTTCAATTACATGGTTTGTAAAGTACTCACCATCTTCACCTTCGACTTTAACACGTGTCATCAATGCTAAGTCTAAACCCGATATGTCTTGATCAACATCGCCGCCTTTAATAACAATAACGGCATTAAATTTTTGACCCGGTTGTAAATGCTCTGTCTCAAGTACAGTGTCAACTTTTGCTGCACCAATACCTACTGATGCAAGGATTTTCTTAAACATCTTTTCTCCTTAAGCCAGCTTCTAACCTATGGCTTAAATTCCTTTGTTAATGCATCTTAACCACAATTAAAAGCTAATGTCAGCGAAAAAATGATGCTTTTGGCGGATTAATCAATAAATCATGTATAAGTGCTTATTTTTTGAACTCTTCTTGCTCAATCTTGTTTTCCAATAACGAATATTTCGCTACACTTCTAGCAAATGAAGTAAAAAGAACAATTATGGAATTAATCTACTTTGCTACCGCGTTCGTTTGTGGCTTTGCTGTTTACCAGTTAAGGCTCCCCCCTCTTATCGGCTTTTTGTTAGCGGGTTTTGCACTTAACCTATATGGATATAAAACAACCGAGCTGCTCAATACCTTAGCAAGCTTGGGTGTTACTTTATTATTGTTTAGTATTGGTCTTAAACTCAAAGTATCTAACTTAATAAAACCGCAAGTTTGGGCGCCCGCTTCATTGCATATTGTTCTGAGCAGTACGCTATTTAGTGGTTTCATGTTGTTATTGGGGGCCCTTGCACTGCCGTTATTTAATGAGCTTACTTGGCAAAGCGCATTGTTAGTCGGCTTTGCTTTTAGCTTCTCTAGCACCGTGTTTGCCGTAAAAGTACTTGAAGAACGCGGTGAGATGGCAAGCCTCCATGGTAAAATCGCCATTGGTATCTTGGTTATGCAAGATATCTTTGCCGTTATCTTCTTAGCTATAAGTACGGGTAAAGCCCCGAACATTTGGGCGCTGGCATTATTAGTTGGATTACCCATTTTACGCCCTGTGATGTTTTGGGTATTAAACCGCTCAAAGCACGGTGAATTATTACCTCTATTTGGCTTTTTCTTTGCGCTAATTATTGGCTATCAAGCGTTTGAATTTGCAGGTCTTAAAGGTGATTTAGGTGCGTTGATCATCGGTATGATGTTCGCCTCACACAAAAAAGCTGGTGAACTATCAAAGTCACTCCTTAATTTAAAAGACGTGTTGCTGGTTGGCTTTTTCTTAAATATTGGCTTGAATGCTGAATTGACAAGTCATGCTGTGATTGTTGCTCTCATCCTTATTTTAGTCCTGCCAATAAAAGTTGCACTTTATTATGTACTAACAAACGTGTTTAAATTACGTGCTCGTACTTCTTTGTTGAGCGCATTTAGTTTAGCTAACTACAGTGAATTTGGCTTGATTGTCTGCGCCGTTGCAGCCACCAGCAATATGATCACATCTGAATGGCTGGCCGTAATGGCTATCGCTGTGTCAATCACCTTTATACTCGCATCACCATTAAATAAACGCTCGAATGAAGTGTATGTAAAAATAGAACATTGGCTACTAAAATTTGAAAGTGACAGCCGTCTTGCAGAAGAGCTGCCAGTTAATCTAAATGACACTAAAATCGTAATCTTTGGTATGGGTCGAATTGGTACAGGTGCCTATGAAACAATCAGTCAAACTCACCCTAACCTTGTTGCTGGCATTGATATTAAGCCAGATGTTGTCGATAAGCATATTAAACGAGGCCGCCGGGTGTTACTTGCTGATGCCACTGACCCTGACTTTTGGCAACGTGTAAACCACTCACATGTGGGTATGGTGATGCTTGCAATGCCAAAACACATGCAAAATATTTTTGCCTTAGAGCAACTTCGTGCTTCTGGTTATGAAGGTCAAGTTACGGCGATTGCAAACTACCCAGATCAGCAAAAAGAACTAGAGGATATGGGGGTCGACTCTACTTATAACTTCTATTTAGAAGCTGGTAGCGGCTTCGCTGAGCATGTAAAACAAAAACTTTTCTCTTAATGTAAAAAATAATTCTCGGTACCTTTTCATGGTACTGAGAATTATTTTCACTGTATTCAGTTAGTTGGCTAACTAGTTTTCACGACAAACCAAATCAGTCCCTTTATTGGGTCAAGCTTATTTACAAAGCTTTACATCCAGATTAGCAATCAGGCTAAAAAAAAGAGTAGAATTAATTCCAAGGTGCTTAGCTAAGTATCTATTTTTAACACAAAAAAGTTTAACAGTGTTGTGTAGTACCGCTGTTTTTAATTCAGCACTGTTAGATGGATTGAGGTTGTTTAAATGAAAGATAAGTTTACCAACGAATTTTTAGCAAACACGGATGACGCACGTGCTGGGAAACTTTCAGATATACAGCAGCAACTTGATGAGTTACAAAATAATGGCATGACTGCAATGGATATCAGAACAGTGCTATTCAACAAGATGCTCGATGTATATCAAGTTCCAAGCGATCATTTTCTACGTAATGGTGAAACACCAGAACGAATCGACGACCCAGCTATTGTCGTTAAGCTAAATAAACTTGGCTTCACGAAAAAGCGTCGTCACCAACTACACTAATACGCCGTAATTAATTAGTGGTTGTTATTCTGAGGGCCTACATCCCTCACTAAATAGGCTGTTTCTTGCCCGTCACAGCCTATTTTCTCTCTCCTTTTTACCGTATCATCTAGCTTTAAAATTTCTTTGAGATAAAGATGGATACAGCTCAACTCAAACGTGCCATAAATACTAAGATGCCATTTGGAAAGTATGCTGGTCGCCCTTTATTGTTGCTGCCAGAGCCTTATTTAGTGTGGTTTAAACAGCAAGGATTTCCTGATTCCCAGTTAGGTGCACAGCTAGCCATGATGTATGAAGTGAAGCTCAATGGCCTTGAAAAAATCCTAATGCCATTATTAAATGAAAAATAATTAAACTTTTTTCGAACTTTTATATTCAAGTGCGGTCTATTACTTTGCTACTTGTTTATTTTTGGTTTTAATCTTTAAAAAGCGCCCTAGGCGCTTTTTTTATGCATGCAATTTAAAGCGAGTTACTTTTAAACAAATGAATAGTAAATTTAGCTCCACCTAATGGTGAGTCACACACCTCAGACTGCCCTTGATGCCAACTAACAATTTTAGCGACAATGGCAAGCCCTAACCCAAAGCCCCCTGTTTTCTTGTCACGACTTTTATCTAAACGAGTAAATGGCTTAAAAATACTTTGCCACTCAGATTTAGCGATTCCAGGACCATCGTCTTCAACACTTATTTGTATTGAATCCCCTAATTCTTCAAGACTTACATGAATTTTATGGTTTGCGTATTTTTGTGCATTGCCTAATAGATTTTGAATACAACGCGCCATAAAATGCTCGTCACACTCGTAGTAAAGCTGCTTGGGTGCAGTCACTGCTACCTCTATATCAGTAGCAAACTCGAGTTTATTCACCACACTATTGATAAGCGCTGTTAGGTCACAGGAACGGGGCTTTAAGCTTGGTTGGTGTGAATCAAGTCGTGCGTATTCAAGCATTTCTGACACCAGTGCTTCAAGCTCTGCAATATCAGCCTGCATGTTATCAATGTATGTATACGACTTTTCATTCTCGATTTGCTCTTCGAGCATGGCAACAGCAAACTTTAAACGCGCAAGGGGCGTTCTAAACTCATGAGAAACGGAAGAAGTTAGCTCTTGCTGCGCAGCCAGTAGATACTGAATACGCTCTTGCATCGCGTTTAGGGTATCAGTAATCGGCAGAAAAAATGATTTAGAGGCATCCTGAAGCTCAAAGTCTTGCGCCCCTCCCACGGCTTCACAGGCGAGCGTCAATTTATTAAAGTCACGCCAAAGTAGCAAACTCCAAAGTCCAATTGGTAGGCCAATCACAGTTAATAATAAAAAGTATGGCCAAACGGAGCTAAAGTTTGGATTTTCAACTGAAAGTGGGCCTACATGTAAAAGCTGAGTGTCATTAAGAGCTATGTACCAAACCACTTTTTGTTCTTGATTGAACAAATACAGGTAATGGTCATTATTGAGCTGTGTTTTTAGGTCTTCAGGAAGTGCTAGATCGGTAAGATTAATTATCTCGCTTTCGAATTCTTGTTGGAGTGTCGCTAAGCCACTTTCAGTTTGGCTTAATAACCACAGAGATTTACCAAATTCTTGGTCTAGGGCTATTTGCTGTTGCGTTTCTTCGTAGGGCCATAACTGCTCTATGACCCCACTAACTAGAAACAGAGAAACTATTATATAAAGATATAAACTAGCAAATAGTTTCCCCATTAAAAATTACATATCCCATGCGTCAGATACGAAAAGGTAACCCTGTCCCCAAACTGTTTTAATTCGGTATGGTTTATCACTGTTATCACCTAATTTCTTACGGATACGCGATACACGTACGTCAACGGTTCGGTCTAAACCATCATATTGACGACCAATCATGTGTTGATGAACATGCTCACGACTTAACACTTCACCAGCATTTGACGCAAGCAACCAAAGCAGCTCAAATTCATGAGAAGTCAGTGTAATTTCACTGCCTTTAAGTGTAACAATGCGGCTAGTTTTATCAATGGTTAAATCGCCAAAGCTAAGCTCTTCTGGCGCTTTGTTTGTAGCTTGACCGCGACGTAACAATGCATTGATACGTGCTAACAATACACGAGGTTCTGCAGGCTTAATTACATAATCATCTGCGCCAAGTTCAAGGCCAATCACTTGGTCAAAGTCCTCACCTTTAGCTGTCAGCATTAAGATAGGTAAGCTAAATTTATCACGTACCTGACGGCAAACGCTAAAGCCATCTTTACCCGGTAACATGACATCTAAAATCATTAAATCAACTGGGTTGTTTTCAAGGTATTCAAATACTTCGTCGCCGCGTTCAAGGACCGCAACATCCAACCCATTATGTTGAAGGTAATCACGTGTTAACTGCTGTAAGCCGAGATCATCTTCAACAAGTAAAATCTTTGCCATTGGTTGCTCCTGAATTAAAAAAAGCTCCACGGTGAGCGTAATCTACGCCTCGTTGTTTTTGCTTCTGTGCTTTGCACTTCGACTTTTGCGGTCGCAATTTTGCTCCCCGTGTGCGGATTGACTAAGGAGTATATTGTTTCAACCTGAACCCGCGCTTTATGGCTGTAAAGCCCTTTTTTGCTGTCGTTCCAGCATTGAATTTGTTGGTTATTTTGAAACAAACACAGATCTTGAGGCAGCTGTGTTTGCCAGCTGATTTTTAACTCAAGATCACAAAATTCGTGCTGTTGTAATACAACACACACTTTTGGCGTGATATCAAACTGAGTCGCTTGCGCATGGCTTGGGGTAACCCAAATAACAGCAGCAAACACACACAGACTAAAAACAAAATACTTCATATTAAAAAATATGATTGAATCCTATAAATGCAGTCATCGAGTACGTGTGTTCAAAAAGCGGACTGTCATCCACGGCTGAGTAGTCATAATATGCTAAATGAAAACGAAGAGAGTTAGCCTCACTCAGGGGCCAACGGGCGTCGATTTTAGCATAAGGTTGCCAACTACTGCCAACATCTATTTCCCCATATGAGGACTCTTTAGCCGATAAACCATAAAAATAATCATTTAGTCTGGCTGATTTGTACCAAACCCCTAAGCTAGGTGCGACAGATAGGTTTCCTATTCGGTGATGTGATTGCCATTGTAAAGCACTACGAAGGCCTTTATAAACGCCCGAAACATCGGCCAGTGCCTGTAAAGAAATCACATGATTATTATTAATATAGTGATAGCTTAAGCCAGCATCTAATGCCCATCGTCTCTTTTTAATATCGTTCGTAGATACTGACTTTTCTGCCAGTTCATTACTGGTGGTCGACTCAACAATAAAGCTATTCGATGTTTGCAGTGCAAAAACATTGCTTGGGTGAAAATCTATAAAGAAGCGAGTCTCAGGGTTGAACTCGGTTACTAAATTAACAACATGAGTATCGCTTTCTTGGAATGAATAACCTAAACGGCCATTATCAAAGAACCATTTTTCACCATAAAAAGCGATTTCAGGCAGCACAATTAATGGTAAGTTATCACCACCACGAAGTGGGTTCGTGATCACCCCAGCTCCCGTATTAATACTTAGGTGCCACTGCTGGGTATCGATCTGTTGATTTGCCACACGGCTTTCACGTTCAGTGCGCGTTGAGTCATCAGCGCTTGCTTGACTTACTAGCATGCCTATCAAGACACAAACCGCTGCGCACATCCTGATCGTTTGAGATTTCATTGTTATTTTACGACCAAAGGGGTTTTGCAATAAGAGCATAATATCAAGATGTGAACAAACTGTCGTTGCAAGGTTACAACTATTCACAAATTTGATACATATATCGGTTAAGTTTGTTACTCTTCGACGATTTCGATACGATTTCGGCCATGCTCTTTGGCTAAATAGAGTGCTTTATCGGCTTTTGCTATGAGTTGTTCTGGATTACTATTTTTAGCTTTTATAGCAATACCAAAGCTAGCAGTGACTTGGCTTAACACCTTATTAGATTTAGGCTCTTTAATCTGTAATTTAGCGACAGCATGACGCAGCTGCTGAGTAAAATTAGTCATGTCACTAATACTGGCAAACTGTGCGGTGAAACAAAACTCTTCACCACCATAACGATAGGCCTGACCAACGCTAGATACATGTTTAAGTAGTTTTGCTGAAACTGCACGCAAAACTTGGTCTCCTTTTTGATGACCAAAAGTGTCGTTAAATTGTTTAAAGTGATCGATATCAACCATAGTAAGAACAGTGACTTCAGCTAAGTCATTGGTTTGACAAAACCGCGTGATATCTTCATCAAACTTACCGCGGTTATAAAGCCCTGTAAGCGGGTCTTTTTCGGCTTTACTTCTAGACCTGACAAGCTCTTGTTTTAATTCTGTAATTTCTGAGTAAGCCAGCGCAAGCTGATTTTGAAAATCTTGTGCACGACTTTGCAAAGCTGCCGACTCGTCACTTAAGCGCTCTACACAATCAAGTACATCATCAAAGCCGCTTTCCTGACTGATATCTGCACTAGTTAGTGTGTTACGGCATTCTTGCAGGGCTTCATTAAAATCTGCTGAGTAACTAAGTGCTTCATTGATATCTTGGTGGACTCTGCCTACAACATCATTAAAGCCGCCAGATAGCTGATAAAATAGTGCCAAGTCGTCCCGAGATAAATACTTGTTGAAAAGGTGCTTTGCCTGCTCATGGCTACAGGTATTGTATTTTTTAATAATACTATCAAGCTCTTTATTTAAGTCTTGATTCTTTTCACTAACATAGCAATACCAAAGCGCATAATTAAGCGGTGTAATTGGCATTTTGTATTTTACCATTAAGGGAATTGCGAGCTTCAAACAATGGCTCGAGTAGCTTAAAGAATGTTCGGCTTGCGCTGAGAGTATCATGAGTCTAGGCCATGAAAATTTTATTATTTAAATTAAGTTAACAACACTAAAAGAAAAATCAATGAAAAAGGATTTTAGCAGTGTAAAACCAGCAAAAAACACGAATATTTTTCACAAAAACCAATACTAAATAATTAATAGAAATAAACCATTTGTATCAACATAATATAGTTAGCAGTAAAGTGTTAGTGACTAGCTCTTAAGCTAGATTGCTTGCTGAGTAAGCGATTGAGCAATACTCCAAATTGCGTTGAGTGCCGGATCATGGCGCTCCTTATTTAAAACAGCTAGACCAATTTCAAATCCTGCAATAGTCTGCTCTGCATCACTCACTATTTGTACTTTATCTTTGAGCGGGCTGTTATCCAGTACAATTTTTGGCACCATGGCAATGCCTAAACCTAAGCTCACCATAGAAACCATGGCTTCGTGGCCAGCAACCTGCGCATATATACGGCCATGAATATTCTTTTTACGCCACCACTGCTCAAGCCGCTGCCTAGATAACCCCTGCTCAGCAACAATAAATTCTAAATCTGACCAATCAATTTGTTCACTGGCAGTTAGCTTTTCGCTGATCGGGCACACTATTTTTGGTGCTATCAATACTAATGGTGAGTAACCAACGCTGGTAAAGGCTATTTGCCCTGGTAACTTTAAGGGTTTTGCAGCAATTGCCATATCTTCATGGCCATCTAAAACACGATTTATTGCAAGAGCAGGATCACCGGTATTGAGGGTAATTTCAATATATGGATGCTGCATTCGCAGTTGCTCAAGTATTTGGTGTAAAAAACTATAAGAGGCTGTTACTGAGCAATAAATACTGACATTGCCATAAACATGCTGTTGCGGCTCTTGTACGTTAGCCTTAAAACGGTGCCAGTTAGCCAGCGTCGCATTTGCGTACTCAATAAATGACTCACCCTCGCGAGTTAATTTGACGGTGCGATTATCCCGATTAAACAGCACTACCCCAACTTCTTCTTCAAGTTGCTTGATGTTGCGGCTCAAAGTGGGCGCACTGATATGACAAAGCTCACTGGCCCTAGCAAAGTGCAGCGTCTTAGCTAACGCCAAAAAGTAATTAAGATGTTTGTGATCCATACCGCCACCATTTCATTTTATGAAATACTTTAATTCAAATATATCATTTTACGCAAGGTAAAAAATTGCATAGTGTTAATACATACAAAGAACACCACGTCGGTTCTTTGATTTTCTAACAAAATTGTATTTATAGGACACTAACAATGGCGAATTATTTTAATACTCTTCCTTTAAGAGAGCAGTTAGCGCAATTAGCGCAGTGTGAATTTATGGACCCAGCAGAGTTTGCTGATGGTGTAGACGCTTTAAAAGGGAAAAAACTCGTTATTGTCGGTTGTGGCGCACAAGGCCTTAACCAAGGTTTAAATTTACGTGATTCTGGTTTAGATGTTTCTTATACTCTTCGTGAGTCAGCTATTGCTGAGCGTCGTCAATCTTTCTTAAACGCATCTGAAAATGGTTTTACTGTAGGCACATATGAAGAGCTTATCCCAACAGCAGATGTAGTATTAAACCTAACGCCTGATAAACAACATACGGCTGTTGTCACTGCCATCATGCCGTTAATGAAACAAGGCGCAACACTTGCTTATTCACACGGCTTCAACATTGTTGAAGAAGGCATGCAAATCCGTGAAGACTTAACAGTAATCATGGTTGCACCTAAGTGCCCTGGTTCAGAAGTACGTGAAGAATACAAGCGTGGCTTTGGTGTACCAACATTAATTGCAGTTCATCCAGAAAACGACCCTCAAGGCCATGGTTTAGCGCAAGCTAAAGCATATGCAGCAGGTACCGGCGGTCATCGTGCGGGTGTATTAAAATCCTCATTCATTGCAGAAGTTAAATCTGACTTAATGGGTGAGCAAACGATTCTATGTGGCATGTTACAAACAGGCTCACTACTTTGCTTCGATAAAATGGTCGAAAAAGGCATTGATGCAAGCTATGCGTCAAAACTAATCCAATACGGTTGGGAAGTGATCACTGAAGCGCTTAAGTATGGTGGCGTGACAAACATGCTTGACCGTTTATCAAACCCAGCAAAAGTGAAAGCATTTGAATTAAGTGAAGAGCTTAAAACAATTATGCGTCCACTATATAACAAGCACATGGACGATATCATCAGCGGCGAATTCTCTCGCGGTATGATGGCTGACTGGGCTGAAGATGACGCGAAATTACTAGCATGGCGCGCAGAAACTGCCGAAACTGCATTCGAAAAGCAACAAAATACCGACCAAGAGATCAACGAACAAGTATTCTTCGATCAAGGTATTTTAATGGTTGCAATGGTTAAAGCAGGTGTTGAGCTTGCTTTCGAAACCATGACTGCGGCAGGTATCATCGCTGAATCTGCTTATTATGAATCACTACACGAAACGCCGCTTATCGCAAACACTATTGCTCGTAAGAAGCTTTTCGAAATGAACCGAACTATTTCAGATACTGCAGAGTATGGCTGTTACTTATACAACCACGCGTGTTTACCGCTGCTTCAAGACTTTATGAAAGGCATCGATACAGATGTGATTGGTAAAGGTCTTGATAGTGCAAGCAACCAAGTTGATAACCAAACCTTGATTGCGGTGAATAAAGCCCTACGCGAGCACCCGGTTGAAATCATTGGTAGCAAGCTACGTGGTTACATGTCAGCAATGAAGAAAATTGTTTAACCCTGGAAAGTAAGTTTCGCTTGTTAGAAACCAAGCCCAATTGCTTATATGCTTTGGGCTTTTTTTTTGTACCTACATTGATTCGTCATCTGTAAAGTGTATGCTAAAATTACTGACTTAAATGTTGTAAACTAAGACACTTTCATGGCGTTAAATCAACTCACCATTACTAAAAAAATTACACTGCTTGGCAGTTCAATTGCCCTCATTGTTGCTGCGTTAATAGGCGCAACAGCGATATACAGTGCAAAACAAATCATCGAACAACGAATGATTGAATCTGAGCTACCTAGCAAACTTCAAGCAATTGATAACTATATTACTCACGATATAAATCAAATGATCAGTGCAGCTGAGCAACTCTCTAGTAACGAGTTTGTATTAGAGTGGGCGCGTTCAGGCAATACTGATGATAAAACACTGCTAAAAGAACTTAACCGCCTTGTTAAGCAATACGATTTAGCAACCGCTTCGTGGGCTAATCGTGAAACTGCACAATATTGGAACCAAGACGGTTTCTTGCGCGTTTTAACTCAAGAACAAGATGGTTGGTTTTTTGCGTTTACAAACACCGCACAGCCTTTTTCTATCAGCATCTATCAAGAATCACCGACTGATGTGAAAATGTTTGTAAACCACCAGCAAACCAACGGCATTGGTTTAGCAGGTCTTGCTAAAAGCATTGACGATATGCAGGCTATGCTGCAGCGCTTCCAAATCGAAGAAACCGGCTTTGTATTTGTTGCCGATAAAAACGGCCTCATTCAGCTACATAAAGACGAAAACAAAGTCGCTAAAGCTAACTTAGATGACGTTTATAAAGCAAGCATCACGCGTACTCTGCTAACGCAAAGCGACTTCAATTTACAAGAGATTGATCTCAACGGTGAAGCAACCTTAGTGGCAGCAAGCCCTATTAAAAACACCGATTTATTTGTTATTGCCCAAGTACCTAAGCACGAAGTGTTTTCGAGTATTCAGGTTTTACAATGGCAAATTATTAGCTTTGCAATAGTGATTGCGCTGATCGCAAGTTTTGCTGGTTTAGTGCTTGCACGCACGCTTTCATCGCCGCTGTCGAAAATGGCTGAGTTATTCACCCGTTTAGGCTCTGGTGATGCTAACTTAGCATATAGACTTCCTGACTCTGAGCAGCCAGAACTTGCTAACTTATCTGCTGGCTTTAACCAGTTTATCTCTAAGATTGAAACTGCAATCAGCCAAGTAGCTCAAGAGAGTAGTGAAATCAGACAAAGCGCTGATCATGTGTTTCAGAAAGCACAAAAGAACTCTGAAGCGCTCGATAATCAAAAAGAGCAAACTATCTCGGTTGCTGCGGCGATTAATGAAATGGGTGCGACAGTGCAAGAAATTGCCTCAAGCGCAGCGAACACGGCTAAGCTCACTGAGAATAGTAAGCAGAACACTGAACAAAGCCATACTCAGGTAACGCAAAGTAAAGAAGCGATAATAGAGCTGGCATGTGATATCGATAATATTACCGAGCAAGTAAACGAGCTGGCAAATAAAACGCAAGCTATCGCAAGTATTGTTGACTCTATCAGGGGTATTTCTGAGCAAACCAACTTGTTAGCACTCAACGCAGCGATTGAATCTGCTCGTGCCGGTGAGCACGGCCGAGGCTTTGCTGTTGTAGCTGATGAAGTAAGAGCGCTTGCAAATCGCACTTCACAATCAACAACTGAAATTCAAACTATGATCAGTGAGCTTACCAGCACCTCTGATTTAGTGGTTAATCACATCAATCACTCAAAATCACAAGCTCAATTAAGCGTTGATGCAATGCAGAGCTCTGTTGAATTACTTAATGCCATTAACGATGCTGCCAATGAAATAAACGATATGGCAACCTTAATAGCAACTGCGACCGAAGAGCAAAGTAATGTTGTGGCAGATGTCGGTCGCAATATTGAACAAATAAGTGACATTAGTGACAACGTCATGCGTGAACAAATTGACAGTGAACAAGCAATCAAAGACTTAGCGAACAGTGCGCAAACCCTTGATGACCTTGTTGCGACGTTTGATAAACGCTGACACGTTTTGTAACAGTTAACCCTGACCCTTTTTCATTCACGGCCTATACTTAAATGGTATTAGGCCAAGAATTAAGAGGGTCAGATGAAATTACCTAGCATTGTTTTAGCCTCAAGCTTTTGCTTATTAACGGCGTGTAGTAGTACAGAAAATAACACCGCTCCCCCACCACTTGCTTTGACTCAAAGTAATACGTTTACTCAAACCCCAGTTGAAACTCAACAAGAGATTTTTGCATTAAGCGAACATGTAAAAGAGCAACTTGATAGTGCTTTTCCAAAAGACAGTCGTTCATTGCAAAGCACTAAACGTTTGCTGAAGTTCCTACTGCAAAATGGCGATGCGTCTTTATCTTATCAATCTGGTGCTACCTTAACGGCTAATCAAGCCTACTCAAATTTAAACGCCAACTGTTTATCGTTATCGATTTTAGCCTATAGCCTTGCTGACTACCTCGGCCTTGAAGGACAATTTCAAAAAGTGCATATCCCAGAATATTGGGCACTTGATAATGGCTTTAATTTACTCACAGGCCATATCAACTTAAAAGTAAGTGAGGCTCAAAAACTTGTGGTAAATAGAAAAGTCATTTACCCAGAAGAGCGCTCTTTAGTGATAGACTTTGACCCTAACAGCCGCCAAGAAGCGTTTAAAACCAGCAACATCAATAAAGCCCGCATCACAGCAATGTTTTATAACAATAAAGGCGCAGCTGCGATGCTAAAACATGATTATGATACTGCTTTTAGCTATTACAAAGCAGCAGTTGATATTGATAGCAACTACTCAGGTGCATGGGGCAACCTTGGCGTGTTATTCAGATTAACGAGTGACTATAAAAGTGCAGAAACAGCCTACCAATACGCGATTAGTTTAGATCCAGATAACAACACCGCATTAGGCAATTTAGCAAGACTCTATAACCTGACCGATCGTAAAGAGCAAGGTCAAGCTATATTAGCCAAGCTTGATAATAAACGCCAAGCAAACCCTTATTACCATATTTCTTTAGGAAATGACGCCTATACAACCGCCCGTTATCAAGATGCCATAAAGCACTACAAAAAAGCCCGTGACTTAAATCCAACCCTGCATGATACTGATTTTGGTTTAGCGAGAACCTACTATCAATTGGGGGACTTAAAACTGGCTAAAAAGTATTTAACTATGGCAAACAATAAAGCAGACTTTGATCATGATAAACAGCGTTACGAGAGTAAATTACAAGCGCTTCGCTCGCATACTGCAAAGCTTATTGATTACCGCTAGTGCTTTACTGATAAGCACTGGGCAAGCATTTGCCAATACAGACTTAGAACAAGACATCATAACGCTAACATCGCCTCAATTTGCAGGGCGAAAAACGAATACCGAGGGCGCGAAATTAGCCGCTGACTTCATAGTAGAGCGCTTTATAGCTCTTGGCTATTCTGTTAATGAACAAAGTTTTACTTATCAATCAGGATTCTTTAGCAAGGCTACTGGGCGGAACATTATTGCGTCCCAAAATAGCCGCTGTGAAAACTGTAAAAAAGTTATTTTTACTGCCCACTATGATCACCTAGGGCAAAAAGGCAGTCGGCTTTATCCGGGTGCTAATGACAATGCCAGCGGCGTTGCCGCTTTACTTTATTTAGCTGAGCACTTTGCACAAAGCCCCCAGCCCTATCAATTAGTTTTTGTTGCAACAGATGCAGAAGAAAATGGCCTACATGGTAGCGAGTACTTGGTATCGACACTTAATAAAGACGAAATCAAACTTAATATTAATTTAGATATGCTCGTTGTGAACCCACGAAAACCGCGTATCTATGCGTTTTTAGATAAGCAATCATTAGCGCAATATCAAGCTGACATTAAACTCCTATCTGATGAGCAGCTAACCTTTATGGCAACTAGCTCGTCAGCAAGACTGAATCGATTATTTGATCTCAAAGTTGATTGGCGCAGAGCAAGTGACCATTATTCGTTTGCTAAAGCGGGGATCCCTTATATTTACTTTGGCATCGGACACGATAAACATCATCATCAAAGCACCGACACAGCGGCGCACATTGACTTTACATTGTTCGAATATGCCATGGCGAAAATAGCCCTATTTATTGAAAAGCTTCCAAGTTAGTTATTTGGGTAGTTCAGAAGTTAAAACAAACTGCCTTTTTTGTGCTTTGCTGAGCTTTTTTACGCTTATTTCAAGTTTAGTTGCTTCACTACGATTACCTACCTGCTGTTGATAGATAAGTGTTAAAGGCCCTTTGCCTTTAAGATTTTTAGCCCCTTTCCCAGCTTGATGCTGCATAAAACGCTTTTCAACGTTAGTGCTGATCCCAGTGTACCAATGACCTAAACGTGTTTGCACTATATACAAATGCCACAGAGTCTCTGAATTTTCGTTGTTTTTTATAGGCTGCTGTAAACTTTCTGGGTTTGCTGTGGTCAAATCTGTGCCTCGTGATTGTTAATCGCATTTCAGTAAAAACAATTACTGAAAAGGGTTTTACCTTCTGTGACTAATCGGTATCATGCAGTGTATAAAAAATAAGGATTCAAACAAATAATGCAGTCGTTTAAAACTTTTTCTTTTTGGTTAGTACTTACCCTTACTTTAAGTGCTACAGCAGGGTGTTCAAGCTGGGTTTACCGAATCAACATTCCTCAAGGTAACTTCTTAGAGCAGTCAGATGTAGATAAGCTACGTGTAAATATGACTCGCGAGCAAGTACTGTATGTACTAGGCAAGCCAGTAGCTGAAGACTCATTTGATAAAAATACCTGGCACTACCTGTACGTATTCAACCTTGGTCGCAGTAACGAGCAACGTAAGTCACTCACTATTAACTTTGAAAACGATAAGCTCGTTTCGTTATCGGGTGACTATGAACAACCTAGCGAATTTAATACACCTTTAGAGCAAGAGTAATATTAATTCGAATTAATTAAGGGTAGCCTAAGCTACCCTTTTTTATGCCTTATTAAGTGGACGCCCACCTGTAATCTTATTAGCACGGCCCTCTTCTTTGGCTTTCTCAGCCCGGCGTCTGCGTGCATCCTTTGGATCAGCAATAAGCGGTCGATAGATTTCTATGCGATCGCCATCTTTTACTTCTTGATGCAGTTTACAAGTACGATTCCAAATCCCAAGCGTTAGGTTATTTGCGTCTATTTCAGGGCACTTATCAATAATACCTGACTTAATCACCGCTTGCTCAGCTGTAGTGCCTACTGGCACTTCTACCAGCAAACTGGTTGCCGTTGTTGGTAAGGCAAAAACCACTTCAACAGTGATCATGGGCGAACTCCATATACAGTTTTAGCACGTTGTGTAAATGCATTAACCATGTTCTTAGCGACTTCGTTAAATACTTTACCGAAAGCCATCTCAATAAGTTTACTAGCAAATTCAAACTCAAGGTGAAGCTGAACTTTACATGCTTTATCGTCCAGCGGTAAAAAATGCCATTTACCTTGCAGCTTTTTAAATGGGCCGTCGACTAAGCGTAGTGCAACAGTTTGCTCATCAATAAAGGTATTTTCGGTAGTGAACCACTTTTTTAAGCCGGCTTTTGAGATCTCTAAACTGGCCGTCATGCCACTGGCTTGTTGTGTAACGATTTTAGCATCAGAGCAATGTGGTAAAAACTCTGGATAAGCATCAACATCATTCACTAAATCAAACATTTCTTTGCTGCTGTACATTACCAGCGCACTTTTTTCTATTTGCGGCATATTCACTCCCAACTTTGTCGGCGAATTTTAGCAAGCTTTGGCTATTTCCCCAAATTTTAGTAACACGAAAATATCTGCAAAGCCTTAAAAAAGCGATGTAAAAACGCTGTTTTTCCGTATAATATGAGCCACTATGGCTAAGAAAAAATCATCTAAATCGACAAGTAATACCATCGCGCTTAACAAAAAAGCGCGTCATGAGTATTTTTTACACGATAAGTTCGAAGCAGGGGTTGAACTACAGGGCTGGGAAGTAAAAAGTATCCGAGCTGGTAAAGTAAACATCTCTGAGACTTATATTCACATTAAAAACGGCGAAGCATTTTTACTTGGCAGTCAAATTCAGCCTCTCAACAGTGCTTCTACTCACGTAATTTGCGATCCTTTAAGGTATCGTAAGTTACTTTTAAATAAGCGTGAAATCGATCGTCTTATCGGTGCTACAGAACGCGAAGGTTTTTCATTAATCGCGACTGCAATGTACTGGAAAAAATGCTGGGTGAAGTTGGAGTTCCACCTTGCTAAAGGTAAAAAGATGCACGACAAACGTGAAGACGGAAAAAATAAAGATTGGGCGCGTGAAAAAGAACGCCTGATGAAACATAAAGCTTAATTTATGAAATGAGCCTAACCTTTTTGGTAGGCTCGTACCCCTTATCAGTCCTGACTTTCTCTACTTAAGAACCTTAACCCCTTAATAAACCCATACTTTTTTGCTATTTCATTCGCCACCATTTACATGATATCAATCTTTGTCGTGATTAATTCACAACACTTTCACAATTATACAAGGATTGAAATATATGAAGAACACCCATCGCTTTATACAACGACCTCTCTATGCATTTACAGTTGCAGCATTAGCAGGCACAAGTTTTATGTCAGCTGCTGCAGAGTCAGATGGAGCTGAAAAGGTCGAGCGTATTGAAGTTACAGGTTCTCGCATTAAGCGCTCAGATATTGAAGGGCCATCACCGGTTCAATCAATCAGTCGTGCAGACATCGATAACATGGGCTACGACAACCTACAACAACTATTAGAACGTATGCCAGTTGCAGGTAATGGTACTTTCTCTACTCGCGGTAATAACCAAGACTCTACAGCTAATGGTGCTGCAGCAGTCAGCCTTCGCGGTTTAGGCTCAGACGCAACATTGGTACTTATTAATGGCCGTCGTGTATCTATTAGCGCTTTTGCTGAAAGCATTACTAATTCGTTTGTTGATATCAACTCAATCCCTGTCTCTGCGATTGAGCGTATCGATATTTTAAAGGATGGCGCATCAGCTATTTATGGCTCTGATGCAGTTGCAGGTGTAGTTAATATCATCTTAAAGAAAGATATTAACGGCCTAGAAGTAAACCTTGGATATGGTGGCACTGACGGTCCTAACTACGAAGAAAAAACAGCAAGCCTAGTTTGGGGTACAAGTACAGAAAAAAGCAGCGCATCAATTATTATTGATTACTTTAACAACACTGCACTTTCTTCTGATGAAATGGGACGTCTAGGCACAGCAAACCAAGAACCATACGGTGGTATGGATTTTCGCTCATCCCGTGGTTTCCCGGGCTACTTCTATGTAGATGGTGAAAAAACAATTGATCCAGCCTGTCCGGCAGAAAATGCAACTGCAAGTGGCAGCTGCTTATTTGACTACGGCCCATTTGGTTATGTAACCCCAGCATCTGAGCGTGTTGGTGCTATCTCGCAATTTGAATATAACTTCGACAATGGTATTTCAGCTTTCTTAGAGGTTGCAGTACAACATAATACGTCGCAAGCAGCAGGTGCACCGACGCCTCTTGATGAAGATGCCGGTTTAACCGTGCCAGCAAGCCATCCTAATAACCCATTTGGCCAAGATATCGAAATTGGTCGCTACAGAACGGTAGATGCCGGCCCTCGCCAATGGGATATTGAATCAGATACGCTGCGTTTTGTTGCGGGCTTAAAAGGTGAGATCAGTGACTGGAGCTGGGAAGCAGCAGTTCAAAAAGGTCGCAGTAAATCAATGCAAACCGGTGACAGAAGCCAAGGTTGGGTGCGCACTGATTTCTTACAACAAGAAATCGATGCAGGTAACTATAACCCATTTGGTGGCACCTATAATGACCAAGCAGTGATTGACCGTATCACGACAAGCTTAGTGCGCCGTGGTGAGTCTCATATGACTTCATTTGATGCAAATATCAGTGGTGAAGCATTCAGCTTTGGCGATGATGTAGTAATGATGGCTGCTGGTATTGAATACCGTGAAGAAGATGTGAGCGATATTCCAGACGACCAATTCCAACGTGGTTTAATCTTTGGTACGGAGTCTGTATCAGCTGCTGCAGAACGCGACCAATACGCAGCTTATATTGAGTTTTCGATTCCGTTAGCAGATAACCTAGAACTGCAATTAGCGGGTCGATACGATGACTACAGCGATTTTGGCTCAACAACAAACCCTAAAGTAGCTGTTCGCTGGGCACCAACTGATTCAATCACTGTTCGTGGTTCGTGGGCTCAAGGTTTCCGCGCGCCTTCACTGGCACAAATCGGTTTAGGCCCATCTGAAGAGAGTCAGTTCTTTGTAGATACTTACCGTTGTCAGGCAACTGGACTTGACTGTAATGCGCTTGATTACAATATTCAATTTGCGGGTAACCCGAACCTTGAAGCTGAAGAATCAGAGTCATGGAATGTGGGTTTCATTTGGGCACCTACCGCTGAATTTGGTTTTGGAATCGATGTATGGAGCATTACACAAGATAATAAGATTGACGAGCAAGAGTTCGGCCCTATTTACGATAACAACTGTAATGACCAAAACAGCACTGTGTGTGTGCGTTTA
The DNA here is from genome assembly GCF_023161845.1 of Pseudoalteromonas sp. 2CM39R. Lineage (NCBI taxonomy): Bacteria > Pseudomonadati > Pseudomonadota > Gammaproteobacteria > Alteromonadales > Pseudoalteromonadaceae > Pseudoalteromonas > Pseudoalteromonas sp. 2CM39R. Next base: position 303,101 of record NZ_JALNTM010000005.1, on the reverse strand, counting down.
GCACCACAAAATGGTCAGAGTTTAGGTGTAATCCAAAAAGTTTACAGCACCTTTGAAAACGTCTCATCACAAGAGGTATCGGGTGTCGATGTATCGGCTAACTACACACATGCGATGAACGATTACGGCTTCTTAAAATTCAATTTAGAATGGGCTTACCAAAACGAATTTAAGAAAGATGGCCGTGATTACACTGGCGAGTACCGTTACCCTGAAAACCGTTGGATTTTCTCAACAAACTGGGAAATGGGTGACTTCAATACTAATGTAAACGTTAGTTACACTGGCGAGTTTGAAGATACACCAGATATCGACTTTGACGGTAATTTAGACTTTGATAGCAACACATCACGTATGGTTGATTCACAAACGCTAGTTGATTTACAAACTGCGTATAACTTCTCAGAGAAAATCAAACTTTCTGTGGGTGTGAATAACGTATTTGATGAAGATCCTCCGTTTGCAATCGGTGATGGTGATGGTGACTTATACGGCTATGTATCAAGCGTACATAACCCACGTGGTCGTTATTTCTATACTAAGCTAACAATGCGCTTTAACTAATCTCATTGAGCTTAAAAACAAAAACCCGCCAATTGGCGGGTTTTTTAATTCTTTAACTAAGGCCTAGATTATAGGTCGCCTTCGTTTTCAGAAAGGAATTTAGCAACACCTGCAGGGCTTGCGTCCATACCTTTTTTACCTTCAGTCCAACCAGCTGGACATACTTCACCATGCTCGCTGTGGAACGCTAGCGCGTCAACCATGCGGATCATTTCGTCAATGTTACGGCCTAGTGGAAGGTCGTTAACTACTTGGTGACGTACGTTACCTTCTTCGTCGATTAGGAAAGAACCACGGAAAGCAACACCTGCTTCTGGGTGCTCAACGTCGTATGCTTGACAGATTTCGTGTTTAACGTCTGCAACTAGTGCATATTTAACTTGACCAATACCACCGTCAGCAACGGCAGTGTTACGCCATGCATTGTGTGAGAATTGTGAATCGATAGAAACACCGATTACTTCAACGCCACGCTTTTGGAACTCTTCAAAACGCTTGTCGAAAGCGATTAGCTCTGAAGGACAAACGAAAGTGAAGTCTAACGGGTAAAAGAAGATAACTGCTTTTTTACCTTTGATAGTTTCTTTTAGGTTGAAGTTTTCAACGATTTCACCGTTACCAAGAACAGCTGCTGCAGTAAAGTCTGGTGCCTGACGGCCAACTAATACACCCATTTTTATCTCCAAATATTTGAGTTTATTTCCAATTGCCTATGCAATACTCACTTAGATATGGTTACTAAAAATCAAAAACCAAGAGTAAGTATTGATAATTTGCAAGATAGTTTAATGAGGTTACAGACAAATGAACAATCGAAAAAAACGATATGCTTAATCGGAAAAATTGATTCGCAATAAACGGGGTTTGAGATAACTCTATATTAGTGTGCAAATTGACCCACAGAACACAAAAAACCCAGCTTTTAGCTGGGTTCTTAAATGAATATCAATACAGACGCTTAGTCCATAATATCTTCTGGCATATCACCACGGATTTGCTGCCAGATTTCACCTGTTTGATGACCATATTTACGCATCATAGAAATCGCACCGTCATGCTCACGACGCTCAGCAAGCTCTGTTAGGTCTTTATAAAACTGACGCGCTAATTCACGGGTACGAGAATCAGAGAAGTAATGGCAGCCAATTTTTGAGTAGAAACCTTTAAAACCATTTAAGATAAGTACATAGATACGATTATTACCTGCTACTGCTAATTCATGGTGAACTTTATAATCGTAATCAGCAAATGCTTGAGCACTGTCTTCAAGTTCTTCACTTTGCGATAAAATTTCAATTACACGCTCTGGGGCAAGTTTAATAGCCGCACGGGTATAAATTGCGCTGATATTAGTGCGAGCAGAAAGTAATTGGTCTGTAAGCTCTGGCATTTTGTCTTCATCAAGACGTGCTAGCGTCTCTAGAATGTTAAGACCCGAGGTTTCCCAGAAGTTATTTACACGGGTAGGTTTACCGTGTTGAATCGTTAGCCAGCCATCACGGGCTAGACGCTGAAGTACTTCACGTAAGGTTGTACGTGTTACACCAATCAGCTCTGACAATTCACGTTCAGCAGGAAGAATTGAGCCAGGCGGAAAGTCACCATTCCAAATAGATTCAACAATGTATTCTTCAGCAAAACCTGCTGGGCTTTTCGCTTTAAAAATTCTCATCCAATTTCCACTTGAGTTAGCAACTACTTTTACCGCATTTGGTGTTCAACTCACTGATTGTACCAGATGATCAGCAACTAACAAGTAAACTAACTCCGCAGTGCATAAAAATCTGTAAAATCTCGATAAATAAATGACCTTTTGGATTAAAAGTACACCAAATAACAATACTTTCGGTATATTCAATTTCCAAATATTAACAATAACAACCAGCACTATTAAAAGGTACGGCCATGCAGCAGCGCGTTTTACCAGCAATATTTAAAAATTTTTTGGGGACTTCACCACAATGGTATAAATACACCATTATTGCGTTTTTATTAATCAACCCGGTGTTATTTCAACTTAACCCTTACCTGGCAGGATGGGTGTTAGTGCTAGAGTTTATTTTTACACTCGCCATGGCACTTAAATGTTACCCGCTACAACCGGGAGGCTTATTAGCAATTGAGGCCTTATTTATCGGCATGACAACCGCAGGCCAAGTTGAACATGAAATAGTGCAAAATATCGATGTGATCCTGTTACTTATCTTTATGGTTGCCGGCATCTATTTTATGAAAGACTTGCTTTTGTATATCTTCACAAAGCTGGTTGTTTCGGTGCGAAGTAAAACCGTATTGTCGCTGTCGTTCACGATTGCTGCGGCTTTTTTATCTGCTTTCTTAGATGCGTTAACGGTGATGGCCGTTGTTATTGCCGTTGCGATGGGCTTTTACAGTATTTACCACAAGGTTGCATCAGGAAAAGACTCTAGCAGCGAGCATGATATTAATGACGATAACCAAGTTCGCCCTGTGAATCGTCAAGAGCTTGAAGAGTTTCGTGCTTTTCTTCGTAACTTATTAATGCATGCATCAATTGGTACTGCCTTAGGCGGTGTTTGTACCATGGTAGGCGAGCCACAGAACTTGATCATTGCTGAGCGTGCTGGCTGGTTATTTGGCGAATTTTTCTTCCGAATGTTGCCTATTACTTTACCCGTTATGATTGCTGGTATTGCCACTACTTTCTTACTCGAAAAAACTAAAGCCTTTGGTTACGGCGCAAAACTCCCTGCCCCCATCCACACGATTTTATCGGATCATGCTAAAAAGCTTGAGAAAAAACGCACCACACGCGACAAAGTGAACTTAGCGATTCAAGCTTTCATTGCTGTTTGGTTGATCATAGGTTTAGCCCTTCACTTAGCCACTGTTGGTTTAATTGGTTTGTCTGTAATTATTTTTGCCACAGCCAGTGCTGGTATTATTGAAGAGCACCAATTAGGTAAAGCATTTGAAGAAGCCCTACCATTCACAGCATTACTTTGCGTATTCTTCTCAATTGTTGCAGTTATTATCGACCAGCACCTATTTACACCTGTGATCGCATGGGTACTTACCTTTGAAGGTCAGCTGCAACTAGTGATGTTCTTTATTGCCAACGGTATTCTGTCGATGGTCAGCGATAACGTTTTCGTGGGGACTGTGTATATCAATGAAGTGGCTGCTGCGTTACAGGCAGGTCAAATTACCCGTGATCAATTTGACCTATTAGCGGTGGCAATTAACACAGGTACTAATTTACCAAGTGTAGCGACTCCTAATGGACAAGCTGCCTTCTTATTCTTGCTTACATCAACATTAGCCCCTGTGTTAAGACTATCTTATGGACGCATGGTATACATGGCGCTACCTTATACCATAGTGTTGACAATTGTTGGCTTGAGCATGACCTTATTCAGCCTTTCAGATATGACTGACTTGCTGTATCAATGGGGCTTAATCAATCACCACAGCGGTGCGTTACCTGGCTCATTAGGTGGTCATTAAAACGATTATTTGCAACAAAAAAGCCCGCTTGATGCGGGCTTTTTTGATAGTTTTTTTGCTAGATAAGAGCTGTTTAATCAAGCACTTTCGCGTCGTTTGCTTTATTGAGTAAGCTGCGACTTTGCGTTAAGAAGTGCGCTGTCGCATCCGAGAAATATTCTTTCGCATCAGCAAATGCGGCAATCAATGATGCTTTATCCCCAGCTTTTAGCTTTTCGAGCGTGTCTGCAAAAGTATCTTGGTAGTTGGCAAGCAGTGCTTCTACATCGTCGAATTGCGCAAGCATGATGTCAGAGTAAAGCTCTGGAGATTGAGCAAATAAGCGCCCTACCATCATTAACTCTAATTGATAAATGGGTGATGAGCAGCTTCGAAGCTCTGCAAGAGTATGGCTTTGCTTGGCAAGAAACTGGCCGTATACAAAGGTTGTTAAGTGGCGCATAACCTGAATGATCTGCATTGCTTCATCGTGTTTTTTAGCATCCATCTCAACCACTTGGCAGCCCCAAACTTGTAGTTGCGCCATTAACCCTTTAGCCACTTCATGATCTCGCCCTTCACACACGACGACCGTTTGCTTTACCCAATGTGAAATATCTGGGCCAAACATGGGGTGTAAACCAACTACAGGGCCGCTATGAGCCGCCATAAGTGCTTTTAAAGGTTTTTGCTTAACAGAGGTAATATCAACCAGCAAACAGTCATCATCAAGTGTTGGTAACGCTGCGACGACTTGCTCAAGCGCATTAATTGGCACACTGACAAGAACTAATTTTGCCCCTTTTAATATCGTTTCACTTTGTGCTTGCTGTGCTTTATCTAAAATACGCACTTCATAACCTGAACGAGTAAACTGTTGTGCAAATAGCTGACCCATTGCACCTTCACCACCAACAATTACAATGGGTGATAACTGAGGCGCAACACAAGCAAGGCTACCTTGCTGATTCTGATAGGCTTCACGCATCATACGGCGCAGGATGTCCTCAACTAATTCAGGGTTAACCCCTTGTGCGATTGCTTCTTGACGACGTGCCGCGAGTAAATCAGCCTCGCGATCTGGGGCATGTAATGGTGCACCGATTTGTTGCTTAATTGCGCCTATTTTTTCTGTAATCCCATTACGCTTTGCCAGTAATGCCACCAATTGCGCATCACATTCATCTATTCCTGCTCTTAAATCAGCTAGATCATTTACTGTTACCACGTTACTACACCTCAAACCATAAAAACGTAAATATTTATATACAAAAAAGTAAAGCTTTTAATACAAATTATATTAACAGGATAACAGCCAAAGCACAAAGCCCTAACGTGCATGTAGCATAGCTCATAAAGGGATAACAGATAATTTAGAAGGGAGTATTTCTCAGGGGGAGGGAAATTTTTTTGTGCTATAAAAACCAAAACGGGTTGCAACCTAAGGCTGCAACCCGTTTTATTTTGCGTTGTAAAACAGCGCGTATTAGTTAAGTTTTTCTCTAATACGTGCAGATTTACCAGAACGCTCACGTAGATAGTAAAGTTTCGCACGGCGAACTGCACCGCGACGTTTAACTGAGATACTATCGATAAGAGGGCTGTGCGTTTGGAATACACGCTCAACACCTTCACCGCTCGAGATTTTACGAACTGTGAATGCTGAGTGAAGACCACGATTACGCTTAGCGATTACAACACCTTCAAAGGCCTGTAGACGCTCTTTGTTACCTTCTTTTACACGTACCTGTACAACTACTGTATCACCAGCGCCGAATGCTGGTACGTCTGTTTTAAGCTGCTCTTCTTCAAGCGCTTTAATAATATTTTGGTTTACTTTTGCCATTATATTTCTCACTTTCCTAGGTGTAACTGTCTTCTAGCCACAAGCTTGTTGGTACTCTTGCTGAAATTCAGCAAGGAGTGCCGCTTGCTCCTCAGTCAGAGCTAGGTTATGCAACAAGTCAGGACGACGAAGCCAAGTTCTACCAAGTGATTGCTTTGTGCGCCACTTAGCGATTTCTTGGTGGTTTCCGCTGAGTAATACAGCAGGCACCTGTTTATCATCCAATGTCTCTGGCCGTGTATAGTGAGGACAATCAAGCAAGCCATTCGAAAATGAATCCTGCTCAGCTGACTGGTTATGACCTAACACCCCTGGTACTAATCGTGCTACTGCATCAATTAGCGTCATCGCGGGTAGTTCACCACCACTTAAAATAAAATCACCAATTGACCATTCTTCGTCAACGTATGATTCTATGATTCGCTCATCTATACCTTCATAGCGACCTGCAATTAAAATCAGCTTTTCTGATTGTGCAAGCTCGCTTGCACCTTGCTGATCTAATTTGCGCCCTTGCGGGGACATATAAATTACTTTTGCACCATCACCTGCCGCTTTTTTGGCGTCAAGGATAGCTTGTTTCAATGGTTCAACCATCATTAACATGCCAGGACCGCCCCCGTAAGGACGATCATCCACAGTTCTATGCTTATCAGTAGCATAGTCACGTGGGTTCCAACAGTTAAAGTCGATTAGACCATTTTTAACTGCGCGACCTGTTACCCCTTGGGTGGTAATCGCATCAAACATGTCCGGGAAAAGGCTTATCACCCCTACCCATAGCGAACTCGTTTGTGACATTAAAACCCTGGGTCCCAGTCTACGGTAATTTCTCTTGCATCATGTTTAACTTCTTTAATAACAGAATCTGTTAAGAAAGGAATTAAACGCTCTGCTTGGCCAAATGCATCTTTTTTGTTTGCTTTCACAACCAAAACGTCATTTGACCCTGTCTCCATTAGGTCATCAACAGTGCCTAAGTTATAACCTTTATCAGTTACAACAGACATGCCGATCAGATCTCGCCAATAGAATTCACCTTGCGGTAATTCTGGTAGCTGCGCTGCATCTACTGAGATTTCTGCATTGGTTAAAGCCATTGCTTCGTCTCGGTCGTTTACTTGCGCAACTTTAGCGATAAAGCCTTTGTTGTGGCGACGCCAGTCGACCACTTCTAAGGTCTGCCATTTACCTTGTTGCCCTATCAACCATGGGCTGAAATCGAAGATCCCTTCGGGATCATCAGTAAATGAATGCACCTTAAGCCAGCCCTTTATACCATACGGGGCACCGAGCTTTCCTACTGTAATATACGAGGTGTTCTCTTGACTCATGGTTACTCTTACGCCTATTAAGCCGCTTTACGAGCGTCTTTAACTAACTTAGCTACGCGATCTGAAAGAGATGCGCCTTGACCTACCCAGTGATCAACACGAGATAAATCTAAACGTACTTTTTCTTCCTGACCAGAAGCGATTGGGTTAAAGAAACCTACTTTCTCGATGAAGCGACCGTCACGCGAGAAACGGCTATCCGCAACCACAATTTGATAGAAAGGGCGTTTTTTAGCGCCACCACGTTGCAAACGAATAGTTACCATACCGTCCTCTACATTAGATTGACTGTTTTCATTAATAAGATTTACTCCCCAGTACGGGAAGCTGGGGAATTGTACGAGTTTTTTGCAACATTGCAAGTAAGAACTGCTGCAAAATGTAAGTTTAGTTGATTAAACACTGATCTGGGCTTTAAATCTTACATGCAGCTAACAACTACGCATAAATTATCTACAAAAAAAGGAGCTATATGCTCCTTTTTATACACTTAATAGACAGCACTATTAAAATTTAGGGCCGCCACCCATCATACCTGGTGGTAACATGCCTTTCATGCCGCGCATCATTTTCTTCATGCCACCTTTGCCTTTCATCTTCTTCATCATCTTCTGCATTTGCGTAAATTGCTTAAGCAGTTTATTGATTTCTTGGACCTGAGTGCCAGAACCTGCAGCAATACGTTTTTTACGTGAGCCTTTGATGATTTCAGGACGGGCACGCTCTTTTGGCGTCATAGAGTTGATGATGGCTTCCATTTGTACGAAAGTTTTATCACCCATCTGGCCTTTTACAGCGTCTGGTAGGTTTTGCATGCCTGGCAGCTTATCAAGCATCGACATCATACCGCCCATGTTCTTCATCTGACGAAGTTGCTCAGCAAAGTCATCTAATGTGAAACCATCACCTTTAAATACTTTTTCGGCAACTTTAGCAGCTTTCTCTTTATCTACTTTCATTTCGACTTCTTCGATTAATGAAAGTACATCACCCATACCTAGGATACGAGAAGCAATACGGTCAGGGTGGAATGGTTCAAGAGCATCAGTGCGCTCACCCACACCCATAAACTTAATTGGCTTACCGGTAATATGACGAATCGATAATGCAGCACCACCACGGGCATCACCATCGGTCTTGGTTAAGATCACACCACTTAAAGGAAGCGCCTCATCAAATGCTTTTGCAGTGTTTGCCGCATCTTGACCTGTCATCGCATCAACAACGAATAAGGTCTCGATTGGGTTAATCGCGCTGTGAAGTGCTTTGATCTCGTCCATCATGTCGTTATCGACGTGTAAACGACCTGCGGTATCAACTAATACCACATCAATGAATTTCTTCTTCGCGTGCGAAATCGCATTGTTTGCGATATCAACCGGCTTTTGTGAAATGTCACTTGGGAAGAACTCAACACCTACTTCATCAGCCAGTGTTTCAAGCTGTTTGATTGCTGCCGGACGATAAACGTCGGCACTCACAACTAATACAGACTTCTTTTTACGCTCTTTTAAGAATTTAGCTAGTTTACCAACACTGGTCGTTTTACCAGCACCTTGTAAACCCGCCATCATCACCACCGCTGGCGGCTGTGCATTAAGGCTTAGCTCTTCGTTAGCTTCACCCATGGCTTTTTCAAGTTCTTCACGAACAATCTTAATAAAGACTTGGCCTGGGCTTAAGCTTTTTGTTACTTCAACACCTACGGCGCGTTCTTTAACTTGCTTAACGAACTCACGAACAACCGGTAATGCAACGTCCGCTTCCAAAAATGCCATGCGGACTTCGCGTAATGTATCTTTTATATTGTCTTCAGTTAGGCGTCCGCGGCCACTGATATTTTTTAAGGTTTTACCTAAGCGTTCTTGGAGATTCTCAAACATGTAAAGGTTCCGATAAAACGTGTTGCACCTGCAATGTACATAAATCAAACAAGTTTGGCGACAATACAGGCAATATTAAAATTTAATTCCTAGCAGTATACCGTAAATGGTGGTCGACAATACAGTGTTCAAGTGTGCAGTTTGAGTTTCTTTTTACAAACTCTATGCTTTTGCCTTGCTATAAAATACAATGGCATCAAAGAGACAAGGATTTATCGATATAAATTAAGTGGCCAAAACACGATGATTATTAGTTTAACTATTATTGCTAGTTTGTTTTATGTGTTAGCAACGTCACATGTGCTATCACGCCTTTTTCACAAACAAGGTCCAAGCCAAAAACTCACAGTCATTCTTAGCACTGTGGCTATCCTTGCTCATATGCTATTACTGGTTAATTCAGTTTTTCGTGCTGACGGCCAAGATTTAAGTATCGTCAACGTTGCCTTATTAACCTGTTGGGTCATTGTGGTGTCGGTGACTGCTGTGTCTCTCAAATTCCCCGCGACTTTATTGTTGCCAGTTGTTTATGGTTTTGCAGCCTTACTGACCCTTGCCAGCTTGTTTATACCGCATCATGTGATTTTGCAATCAATCGATGTCGAGCTTGGTTTAGTTACTCACATATCGTTATCACTGCTAGCCTATTGTGTTTTGATAATCTCAACACTTTATGCGGTCCAGTTCTACTTTATTGATAAGCGCCTCAAACGCAAAGACTTGGCAATTGTACACAGCCACCTCCCTCCTTTAATGGTGGTTGAGCGTCAGCTTTATCAATTACTCACGCTGGGTACTATCTTACTGACTTTTGCTCTCCTTTCTGGGTTTATCTTCTTAGAGGGAATGTTTGCCAGCGAGTTTATCCATAAAACGGTTTTATCGTTAATTGCTTGGCTAATTTTCACCGTGGTCACTGTAGGTCACTTACGCCAAGGCTGGCGTGGTAAGCCTGTGGTATTTTCGATCATGATAGCCGCTTTTATCTTGTCACTTGCTTATTTTGGCAGCCGTTTCATCCAAGAAGTGGTTCTAAATAAGTTTTAACTTGACTCAGCAAGCTGTCTCTAGCTTAATATGCACTGATTTATAAAAAAAGGATCCATCCTTGGACGACATATCGACTAGTACCCTGTTTATTATATTGGGATTATTGATACTTATTTCTGCTTATTTTTCTGGTTCTGAAACTGGAATTATGTCAATCAACCGTATTCGCCTGCGTCATCTTGCTAAAGAAGACCATCGTGCAGCGAAGCGCGTCAGCAAACTATTAAGTCGCCCTGACAGACTCATTGGTCTGATCTTAATTGGTAATAACCTTGTAAATATCGCTGCAGCACAGGTTGCAACGATTATTGGTATTCGTTTGTATGGTGATCTCGGTATCGCTATTGCAACCGGCGCGCTAACGCTGGTTGTTTTAATCTTTGCCGAAGTAACGCCAAAAACACTTGCTGCGCTATACCCAGAGAAGGTTGCTTTTCCAAGCTCAATTGTGCTCAAAGGCCTATTGAAAATCCTTTTCCCGTTTGTGGTTATCGTAAACTGGATGACCAACGGCATGTTACGCTTGTTTGGTATTACTACCGCACAAATTGAAGAGCACAGCTTAAGTAAAGAAGAACTAAAAACTGTGGTGAACGAATCAGGTGCACTATTACCTGCTCGCCACCAAAGCATGCTCACTTCAATTTTAGATTTAGAGCAAGTCACTGTTGAAGATATCATGATCCCACGCAACGAAATTGTTGCTATTGATATCAATGACGATTGGAAGCTTATCAGCCGCCAGCTTACTCATGCACAGCACACCCGAGTACTGTTGTATCGTGACCAAATTGATGATGCTGTTGGCTTTATTCACTCACGTGATGCACTGCGCCTATTAACTAAAGAGCAGTTTGATAAACCATCACTACTGCGTGCGGTACGTGAAATCTACTTTATTCCTGAAGGCACATCACTGAACACGCAACTACTTAAGTTCCAGCAATCAAAAGAACGTATTGGCTTAGTTGTTGATGAGTATGGTGATATTCAAGGTCTAGTAACACTTGAAGATATTCTTGAAGAAGTGGTGGGCGATTTCACTACAACGCAAACGCGTACACCGAGTGAAGAAGTAACAGAGCAAGATGATGGCTCAGTACTTGTTGATGGCGGTGCCAATATTCGTGATTTAAATAAAGAAATGGGTTGGGAGCTACCGATTGATGGCCCGAAAACGCTAAGTGGTTTAATTGTTGAATACTTAGAGGACATCCCAGACTCAAACCTAAGTTTACGTATTGCCGGATACCCTATTGAAGTTATCGAGATAAAAGAGAATATGGTTAAGTTAGTTAAAGTTATTCCAAGTAAACGCACAGAATAATTTTCTATACCACCTAAACAAAAAAGGAGTAGCTTGCTACTCCTTTTTTGTTACTTATAGCTGAATTACCTCTGAAGATTCACATTTTATTAGCTATCCCGCACAACCAAACACGAATTCCTCTACTATTATTTTCTTTTGCATATATTGATATAAAAGGGAAAATAATGGACGAAATATCAATCGAGAAAATCTATAACCAAGCTATCGAATTGCTGATGCTTTACGGGCCAAAGTTTATTCTAGCAATACTGGTTTTAATTATAGGTTGGTGGTTAATTGGTAGAATTGCCAATATGGCCGAAAAATCAATGAATAAGGTCAAGTTTGAGGTTGGCCTTACGCACTTTTTAGTCTCCTTTATCTCGGTCATTTTAAAAGTACTGTTGCTGATATCTGTTGCTTCTATGATTGGTATAGAAACCACATCGTTTATCGCAATGCTTGGTGCTGCTGGCCTTGCGGTGGGCATGGCACTTCAAGGTAGCCTTGCTAACTTTGCAGGTGGCGTGCTTATTCTGTTCTTTAAGCCTTTTAAAGTTGGCGATGTAATCGAAGCGCAAGGCTACATGGGTACAGTTGTTGAGATACAAATTTTTGTCACTGTTTTACTCACCTACGACAATGAAAAAATCATTATCCCAAATGGCACGCTCTCAAATGGCTGCGTTAAGAATAAGTTTTCAGAGCCAACACACCGCGTAGCTATCGAATTTGGTATCAGCTATGGCGATAATGTTCATAAAGCCCGTGATGTGCTTATGAGCGTGCTTAATGACTATGATTTGATACTAAAAGATATAGAAGATAAAAAACCATCGGTTCATGTTAGTCAGCACGGTGAAAGCCATATTGGCATGTTGGTATGGGCATGGGTTGAGTCTGATAACTACTGGCCAGTGTATTTTGGCTTATACGAACGCGTTAAAATTGCCTTTGACGCCGCTGATATCACTATTCCATTCCCGCAAAGGGATGTTCACATTCACCAGTTCCCTGGTAAATAGCTAACAAAAAGCCCGCTAATTGATGCGGGCTTTCTATTTATGCATTAACTAAATAAGCGTTCAAACCAGTTTTTGTCTAAATCAGCTTCACACTTTTTAAGTTGTGCGCCATAGCGGCTAGCTCGATGTTTAACTTTATTAGCAACGCTCATTAGCCATTTTTTACTTTTATAAGTGCCTCGCTTATAGCCGCCCCACCCTTCGTGGTAATTTAGGTACTGCGCGTAGGCGTCCCATTTCGATATACCATTTACTTTATGAGTTTTGTAAACGAACCAAGCCATAAAGTCGATAGCATCATCAAAATCATCTCTGTCTGCACCGCTGTTACCTGTTTCGCGAATGTAATCTGACCATGTTGGGGTTTTCGCTTGAGAGTAGCCATATGCAGAGCTAGCACGTCCGATTGGAATTACCCATAAGAAGTATTCCATTGGTGGCGCTGCATCATGGCGGAATGAGCTTTCTTGATACATCATGCTCATTAGCACATGTTTTGGCGAACCCCATTTTTCTTGTGCATCACGAGCATCGTAATACCAGTCAGGTTTTTCTTCAAAAATCTTACATATATCATGAGGTTGCTCAGGGGGAGCCGTTGCACAACCAGCCAAAGATGCGGCCAGCGATAAAATAATTATACTTTTTTTCATTTTTTTTATGGATCTCGCTGAACTTTTTCTCATCAGGTCAGTCTGAACTTATGAATGCAGCAGTATAGCATTGTTTCATCCCTGAAGAATCTTTGACGCAGCCTCCCTAGGCTGCGTTTTTTTATGCCTTCACAATACTAAGCTTTAGCAAAATAGTCATCTAAAAATGCAGTGAAAGATACACTGTCTGCTGCTTTAACTTCACGCTCTTTAAGTACAGAGTCAGTCGCTTGCTTTGCCAAAAATGCTTGATCATAAAATTGGTAATCAGCATCAAGGTGGCTTTGCTTGTACTGCTGTGCAAGTGCTAAAGCGAAATGACCATTATCTTGGTTCTCTTTTGCCAGCGCACTAACATATTTGCCAGAGAAAGTTTTACTTGGATTGTTCACCCAAGTTGCAAGCTCAGCAATGGTTTCGCTGTAATAACTCACGCCATATGCATTATCCATGTAACGGGCAACTTCAGATAGCTGAGTAAAAATTGTCTCAGCCCAATCAGTTAGACGCACCATCTCACCCTGCTTGTTAAGCAAAAGTTCTGGATCTCGACCTTCATTGACAACAGCATCAAGGTTAGTGGTGCTTAATTTTTGCTCTTGCCAATCCATTTCTGGCGAGTCATTCAATAAACAATAGGTTAAGAATACGTCTAAGAAACGAATTTGCTGTAAATCGATACCCGTTTCACTAAACGGGTTGACATCAAGCGCACGTACTTCGATGTATTCTATACCGCCGCGTAGTAATGCATCGGTTGGTGTTTCGCCCGATGCTGCATTGCGCTTAGGACGAATTGGCGAGTAAAACTCGTTTTCGATTTGCAGAATATTTTTGTTCAACTGCTTTGGCTCAGCACTCGTGTAGTCATCTATATGACCATAAATATCTGATGGTGTATGAATCGCTTCTTTTAAGCCTGCTACATATTCTTCTAGAGAGTTATACATAACACGTAAAGACGATTGTGCACTGTTAGTGTAACCAAGATCACCTAAACGCAGCGCGGTACCCACTTCTAAATAAAGAGTACCCTTACCTAATTTTTTAAATGGTAAATCAGTTTCGCGCCCTTGCAAAAATGAACTACACAATGCAGGTGATGCGCCAAATAAAAAGCTGATCAACCAAAGCTCACGCTTAAAGTTACGAATAAGCCCTAAATAGCCAGTTGAAATAGACTCAGCTAATGTGCCTTGGTTACCGTTTAAGCTATATAGGCTTTGCCATAAGCTCTCAGGAAAAGAGATATTGAAATGCACACCAGCAATGGCCTGCATCATGCTGCCATAACGATTTTTTAAGCCTTCACGATAAAGTGTTTTCATGCGGCCAATGTTTGAGTCACCAAACTGTGCGAGTACAATGTCATCTTGATGTTCAATAAAGCATGGCATACTAATAGGCCATAAGAGCTCATCGCCCATCTGCGATAAGGTGAACTTTTGCAAGTCTTTTAGCTGTGCGAGTGTTTGCTCTGCAGACGTACTAACTGGAGTGATAAATTCTAAAAGTGATTCTGAAAAATCAGTGGTGACATGATCATTCGTTAAAGCGCTACCCACGCCTTGTGGATGACCTTGCTGTGAGATAACACCACTTGGTTTAATCCTTAATGCTTCTCGCTCGATACCACGTTGAATCCCATTAATTGCGTTAGGAAATTGTGCCGTTAACGCTTCTAGCGTTTTATTTAAATCATGTTTTATCAAAAATGCTTCCTCGAGCCGCGTGGCTGTAATCCTAAGTGTATGGGGGCAAAAAACAATTACTCAAGAGAGAAAAATAACTTTCATTATGTACCCCTACACTTGAAGTTCAATCTTGCCATTGTGAGTCACAATATACAATTGCTTTGGTGGCACTTCATTGTTGCTTAAACGGTTAAAAATACAATTTAGGCTTTTTTCTTGAGGATGTTAGACCTTTTAACTAATATAAAAGACTGAGGCTAAACATAATAATTCAGGCAAGATATTGTTTTAGATCAAAGGGAAGATGAAATTATTAAAAGTTTCACAGTTAACACTACACCCCCTCTTCCCTTACATTTTTCTGAGACTATAATCCGCACACCATAAAAAAGTATATTTCGAGGACTCATATGCGTCGTGGGCAAGAAATCGTCAATCAAGAAGTGACATACTCAGATAACCAAGAGCTTGTCTCTACCACAGATTTACGCGGTGTAATCACATACGTAAATAAGGAATTTTGTACTATAGCAGGTTACACCGAAGAAGAGCTTCTCGGAAAAAATCATAATATTGTACGCCACCCTGATATGCCTAAAGCGGCATTTAAAGAGATGTGGGAAAAACTTAAAGAGGGCCACTCTTGGCGTGGCATGGTAAAAAACCTCTGTAAAGATGGTCGCTACTATTGGGTCGATGCGTTCGTTACGCCTATTTATGAGCATGGCCAGCTAGTTGGCTATCAATCAGTGCGTACCAAGCCATCTGAGCAATTAAAAACCCGTGCGATGACACTGTACACTAAAATTAATGATGGAAAATCAATCTCATCATTTCGTGAGAATGTTTCACTCAGACAAATAATGTCTGCGATTTTATTGGTTGCAGGTATTGCTGGGTTAGCTGTGGCCGCCTCATGGATGGTTGCTTTAGTCGCATGTGTCCTTGTAGCATTACTTTTTGCGCTAAATTATGACGAACTTGTAGTTACGCCAAGTCACTTAAAGCAGCAACGTGCAGAGTTTGATTCAGTCTCACGTTATGTATATTCAGGCTCTCATCCATTTAGTATTGCTGCCTATAATCAGCAAATGTTGTTCGCTAAGCTTAGAACTGTGTTGGGTCGCATGAAAGACTCTACTTACTCATTCAAAGACATTGCTACCAACTTAGATAAACAATCGTCACTAACCGAGCAAGGTATTGCTGCACAAGGCCAACGTTTAAGTGATATTGCTACGGCAATGACACAAATGAGTGCAACTATCGGCGAGATTTCAGCTAATACCCATCACACTGCTGATAAGGTTAAAACCACTTACCAAAGCTGTAACGATATCAAACTGCATATTGAAGATAATAGCAGCATGGTGACTGATCTAGCTAACCAAGTAGAGCAAGCAGCCACTACCGCTAATTCTCTTGCTAGTGAAGCCGACAAAATAGGCCAAGTAATGAGTGAGATTGAAGGCATTGCTGAACAAACAAACTTATTAGCGCTGAATGCAGCAATTGAGGCAGCACGTGCAGGTGAGCATGGCCGTGGTTTTGCGGTTGTTGCAGATGAAGTACGCGCACTTTCTTCACGTACTCAAAATGCGACAGCACAAATTCATAGCTCAATTAAAGAGATCCAAGATACGTTATTTAGCTGGTCTAAAGTGATGCAATCAACTAAAGCGCAAGCAGATAGCTGTGTTGATACGACTGCTCACACTCAAACTGAGCTTGCGAGCATCTTCGCACAAATTGATGAAATATCAGGCCTTGCGACTGAAATTTCGACGGCTGCTGAGGAACAACAAGTTGTTAGCACCGATATACGCGAAAATGTAGAAAGCATTAAAGGACACAGCGAAGAGAACTTAAAGCTTAGCTACAACGTGGCTAAAGATGCAGCGGGGCTTGTAGAAGGCTCACGCAAAGTTAACGATATGCTGTTAACTTTTAAAGTTTAAACTTAACTGATACAAAAAAGCCGCATCATAATTGATGCGGCTTTTGTTTTTAGGGCTAATTAACGACTCGAGAAAACAAGTCCATTCTCATCAGCATCAATATGGATGATGGCACCTGGTTGGTAATCGCCACCGAGCAGGCGCTGTGCTAATGGGTTTTCAATGGTATGTTGAATAGCACGTTTTAAAGGCCTTGCCCCATACACAGGATCAAAACCACTTTCAGCGATGCGGTCTAAAGCTGCATCCGTGACTTCAAGAATGTAGCCTTTTTCAGTTAATCGCTCACGTAGCTTACTTAACTGAATGTCAGCAATTTCCTTAATGTGCTCATTAGCAAGTGGATGGAATACCACGGTTTCGTCGATTCGGTTAATAAACTCAGGACGGAACTGACTGACTAATACGCCCATCACTTTTTCTTTTAACGTCGCATAATCATTTGAACCTGCTTGCTCTTGGATAATATCTGAACCCAAGTTAGAGGTCATGATGATCACCGTATTTTTAAAATCAACGGTACGTCCCTGACCATCCGTTAAGCGGCCATCATCAAGAACTTGCAGTAAGATGTTAAATACATCAGGGTGCGCTTTTTCGACTTCATCCAATAAAATGACGGAATACGGACGACGGCGTACCGCTTCAGTTAAATAGCCACCCTCTTCATAGCCAACATAACCTGGAGGTGCACCGACTAAACGTGCCACCGAATGTTTCTCCATAAACTCCGACATATCAATGCGCACCATGGCATCTTCAGTGTCAAACATGAAGCTGGCTAGTGCTTTGGTCAGCTCAGTTTTACCCACCCCTGTTGGGCCTAAGAATAAGAATGAGCCGATTGGGCGATTTGGATCAGCAAGCCCTGCGCGAGAACGACGAATTGCATTTGCAACAGCTACAACAGCTTCATCTTGACCAATCACTTTGTGGTGTAATTGATCTTCCATTTGCAGTAGCTTTTCACGTTCGCCTTGCAGCATTTTCGATACCGGAATACCTGTCCAACGCGATAAAATCTCCGCGATTTCGTCTTCACCCACTTGGTTTTTAAGCAAGCTCATTTCTTGCATTTCAGCTTGTGAAGCAAGGTCGAGTTTGCGCTCAAGTTCAGGGATACGACCATATTGCAGTTCAGACATACGCTGTAAATCGCTGGCACGGCGTGCCACGTCTAAATCAAGGCGTGCCTGCTCAAGCTCTGCTTTGATAACTTGCGTGCCTTGCAGTGAGGCCTTCTCAGCATTCCACACTTCATCTAGTTCGCGGTATTGCGCTTCAAGTTCAGTGATCAGCTCTTGCATTTCGGTGCGACGCTTTTGACTTGCTTCGTCTTTTTCTTTCGCCAGTGCATTGTCTTCCAGTTTTAACTGAATAATACGACGTTCTAGCTTATCTAGAGACTCTGGTTTTGAGTCAATTTGCAAACGAATTGAAGAACCTGCTTCGTCAATTAAATCTATTGCCTTATCTGGTAATTGGCGATCGCTGATGTAACGGTGCGATAACTGCGCCGCGGCAACAATGGCCGGATCGGTAATATCAACCGAGTGATGCAGCTCATAACGCTCTTTTAAACCACGTAAAATCGCAATGGTGTCTTCAACCGATGGTTCATCAACAAACACCTTTTGGAAACGACGCTCAAGTGCCGCATCTTTTTCGATGTATTGACGATACTCATCAAGGGTTGTGGCACCCACGCAATGTAACTCACCACGGGCAAGTGCAGGCTTTAACATATTACCCGCATCCATTGCACCGTCTGTTTTACCTGCGCCTACCATAGTATGGATTTCATCAATAAAGAGGATGACTTGGCCTTCTTCTTTGGCAAGCTCATTCAATACTGATTTTAAACGCTCTTCAAATTCACCACGGTATTTTGCGCCAGCAACCAAAGCACCTAAATCGAGCGATAATACGCGCTTGTTTTTTAAGCCTTCAGGTACTTCACCATTGATAATACGTTGTGCAAGGCCCTCAGCAATCGCTGTTTTACCTACACCTGGCTCACCAATTAACACCGGATTATTTTTAGTGCGTCGTTGTAATACTTGGATAGTACGACGAATTTCGTCATCACGACCAATGACTGGGTCAAGCTTACCTTGCTCTGCTCGCTCAGTTAAATCGATGGTGAATTTTTTTAATGCCTGACGAGTTTCTTCAGCATTTGGGTCTTCTACTTTTTGGCCACCACGAATGGCTTCAATTGCAGATTCAATCTTGCTAGAAGTAATATTCAACGCTTTAAAAATGTCGCCTAATGGGCCTTTATCATCACACGCGGCAAGAACAAACAACTCACTCGAAATGAATTTATCTTTTCGTTTTTGAGCATATTTATCACATAAATTAATTAACGAAATCAGGTTATTTGACAGCTGAACATCGCCACCAATACCTTCAACTTTAAACAGTTTTTCGATTTCTTGGGATAACTTAGTATTTAACTCATCAGCACTGACACCTGCTTGTGCAAGTAGCGCACGCACACTTGAACCATTTTGCTGAAGCAATGAATACATTAAATGCACAGGCTCAATAAATTGATGATCGCGCCCAAGTGCTAATGACTGCGCATCTGAAAGCGCAGATTGAAATTTACTTGTAAATCTATCTAAACGCATAAGGGTTTACCTATTAAAAAATCTAATTGCTTAATTAATGGGTATGCTTAGTGATTTGTTCAAGTAAAAGAAGAAAATTTAATCGCAAAAAAGGCGTATTAATTGCGCCAGATCAAGCTCGCCATACGGCCTGTTTGTCCGTCGCGGCGATAAGAGAAAAACTGTGATTTTTCAGTGACGGTGCAGTGCTCACCACCATACATTTTGACCACACCTAATTGTGCCAATTGCTGGCGTGCTAGTAAGTAGATATCAGCCATGTATTTTTCGTGCTTGGCTGTAAAGGCTTGTTGATGCACAGGGTTTTGCGAACAAAAACACTCTTTTACTTCTTGCCCGACTTCAAATTGCAAAGGACCAATAGCTGGGCCTAACCAAGCAATAATATCGCTTGCTGGCGCTTGAAAGTGCGAAACCGTGTTTGCCAATATACCTTTCGCTAAACCACGCCAGCCACCATGAACAGCAGCGACTTCATCCCCTGAACTCGAGCAAAGTAATACCGGCAAACAGTCTGCGGTCATTATCGCCAGCGGCTGCTTTACTAAACGGGTGTAAAGCGCATCAGCAGAGCGTAGTTCGCTTAAATCAGAGTGCTCATCAATCACGACTACATCGCTGCTATGTGTTTGGTTTAACCACACAGCAGGATTAGGCAGCTGATTTGTAAGTAAGGCGCGATTTGCAAGCACGGCTTGCTCATCATCACCAACATGTAAACCCACATTAAAACTATCAAAGGGTGCAACCGAAACACCGCCCTGTCGGGTGGTACTCAGTGCGCTAACAGAGTTTGGGGCAGTCCATGCTGGTGTGATCATAACGCTTAAAACTCGATATTTGGGTTTGCTTTAGTATCAGCGCGTAAAGCTTCTGTCATAGCTGCCATATCATCTGGAATTGGCGCTTGCCAAGTCATTAGCTCACCAGTGATTGGGTGCGCAATTGATAGCTTAACAGCATGCAATGCTTGGCGTTTAAAGTCGCGTAGCATTTGAAACAGCTCAGGTGTAGCACCTTTTGGCGGGCGCGGACGACCACCATACAGTTGATCGCCAACTAATGGATGGTTTAAATAAGCCATGTGTACACGAATTTGGTGAGTACGACCTGTTTCTAGGCGTAAACGTAGGCGTGTATGTGCACGGAATTTTTCTGCAACACGATAATGCGTAACTGCTGGTTTGCCCATTTCATGCACGGCCATGTGAGTACGTTTTGTCGCATGGCGACCAATTGGTTTTTCAACCATGCCACCTGCTGTCATTGTGCCATTACAAATTGCTTCGTATTCACGGGTGAAGTTTTCACGCTTTTGTAAAGCAGAAACTAAATGAGTTTGTGCCGGAATTGTTTTCGCCACCACCATTAAACCTGTGGTGTCTTTATCTAGACGATGCACAATACCTGCACGAGGCACATTAATGATGTCAGGATAATGATGTAGCAAAGCATTTAATACCGTGCCATCTGGGTTACCCGCCCCTGGATGTACTACTAATCCCATAGGTTTATTGATCACCAAAATATCATCGTCTTCATAAACGATGTTTAATTTGATATTTTGTGCCTCGTATTCACGAGGGGCTTCGATGGTTGTTTCTACACTCACCACTTCGCCACCGAGTAGTTTTTCGCGCGGTGTGTTTAATATTTCGCCGTTTACAGTGATTTTATCATCCAAAATCCACGTTTTTATACGTGAACGAGAATAATCAGGGAACAATTGCGCTAATACTTGGTCTAGACGTTTACCGCCAAGGTCAATTGGAACCTCGGCTTGGAGAGAAATTTGCTCTGACATTAGTAACTTTACCCAATTTACCAGTGCAAGCTGTGCTCGACTGGGTTAGAATCGCTTTAATATAATACGTATAGTTTACTCGGTTTTCCTCACTTGGCCTAGCCGAAGACATCGAAGGTAAGAAATAAAATGATAAATAAAATAGGGAAACGTGCGTTCGCCATAGTTTTTTCAGTATCTGTACTTGGCTTAGGTGCCTGTTCATCAGCACCAGATCAAGAAGATATCCAACGCGTTCCTAATAAATCTGCGCAAGCTTTATACGAAGATGCAAAACAAACATTAGATTCAGGCTTGTATGCTCGTGCAATTGAGCTATTAAGTGCTATTGATTCTCGCTACCCTTTTGGTCCTTTATCAAAACAAGTACAAATGGACTTAGTGTTTGCGCATTATCAAGCAGGTAATACTGAACAAGCACTAGCAACTATCGACCGTTTTATTCGTTTAAACCCAAACCACAAAGACTTAGACTACATGTACTATATGCGTGGCTTGGTAAATATCAAAGCGGATGAAAACGCATTCCAAGAATATTTCGGTGTGGACCGTGCCGACAGAGATGCAAACCGTACTCGTGTCGCATTTACTGATTTATCAACGCTTTTAAAACGTTTTCCTAATAGTGCCTACGCACCAGAAGCGAAAAAACGTTTAGTGTGGCTACTGAATAAAATGGCACGCTACGAGTTAAAAGTTGCTGAATACTACTATGAGCGTGAGGCATACCTTGCTGCTGCAAACCGTGGTAAATATGTGGTTGAGCACTACTCACAAAGCAGCTACCTTGATCAAGCACTAGAGATCATGGAAAAAAGCTACAACAAACTTGGCTTACCTGAGCTAAGTGAACACGCTAAAGCGACGCGAGAAGCTAACAAGCGTTAAAATAGACTAATAGCAAAAAAGGCGCCTTAGGCGCCTTTTTTAATGTTTGCGATCGAATATACCCAAACCAACCCTATGGGCGCTCACAGGCACTTACTCTCATCGTTGTTACTTCTTAAAAGGGACTACCATTCTTGCAAAGTAACGCCTTGGTATTAAGCACCTGTGAAACGCTGAATTCTGCATCTTGAGGTGGCTTGGGTATACTAATTAAATCGCATCTTCATCTTCTTCGGCAGTACGAATACGTACAACACGCTCAACATCAGTGACAAAGATTTTACCGTCACCAATTTTACCTGTTTGCGATGTTTTAACGATAACATCGATAGCACGGTCAACATCTTCGTCGCTTAATACGATATCTAGTTTCACTTTAGGTAAAAAGTCCACCATGTACTCAGCACCGCGATAAAGCTCGGTGTGCCCTTTTTGACGGCCAAAGCCTTTTACTTCGCTTACCGTCATACCTGTGATGCCCACATCTGATAATGCTTCGCGTACATCATCAAGCTTAAATGGTTTAATAATTGCTTCGATTTTTTTCATTTTCGGGTTACTTATTATTTCTCTATTGCCTCGATTTTAGACAATCCCATTGCTGATGGCAAACAAAGCTATGAATTACGGTGATTAAATCAGCAATCATGATATTATTAAACAAAGTGATTCAAAATAGAGACAACAATGAAATCATTACAACGGGGTTTTACATTATTAGAGCTGATGGTCACGCTTGCCATTGTTGGTATCGTTGCTCTAATAGCACTATGGGATAGCTCAGACATGCTTGAAAATGATCGAGCTGAGAGCTACTTATTAGAGTTAAAACGCACACTTAGTTTTGCTCGCGCAAAAGCAACAAGTAGTGATGCAATTATTGTTGTGTGTAGTGGTAATACCAACAGTATCGAAACCAATATACGCACTCGTTGTTTATTTAATTGGGATAATGGTAGTGTATTTGTATTTTTTGATTCAAACCAAAATGGTGTTTACAACCCAAAGGTTGGCGATATCATTTTAAGAGTCATGGAAGAAGTGCCTGAGAACAGTCAGTTAAATTTCACTGGCGATAACTTTATCACATTTGATACCAGCGGTATGCTCACTTCAGATCCAGGAAAATTCACTTATTGCCCTTCAAAAGCTGATAACGATAATAACAAACAACTAGAAGTGTCTGCCTCAGGGACTGCTTTATATATTGGTACTACGACAGATGTCTGTAATTAAGCTTAGTAAATTGACAGCCCCCACTCTCGAATTATAGTTAAATAAACAGTCGCAAATTTGGAGTCTTCAAGGATGAAGGCATTTACAACTCTGCGCAGCCTCAATGGGGCGACGTTAATTGAAAGCCTCTTAGTGCTATCAATTTTATCACTCCTGCTGCATATCGCTTTATTTGAATATAAGCCACTTCTGGCTACAAACCGTTTAGAAAGCAACATGCAAACGGTGAAAAGAGCGCTGCAGTTTACTCGCCTAAAAGCGCAAACAAATGATGCCTATGTCACCTTCTGCGCCTTAAAACACAACAGATGCAACAAAGCTATATGGCACAAATCGTTAACCGTTTTTGTAGACAGAGGCGTGCTAGGTGTATTTGAAAGTGGTGATACTAAACTAATGGAAATCGAAGCTATAAGTAAGTTTGACATGCTAACATACCCGCGTCGTGCAGTTACGTTTAGTCCAGCGGGTATGCCGATGGGATTAGGCAATGGTACATTTATCTACTGCCCAGAATACATAAAAGCAAGCCTCAAAGGGCTTGCAATTAGAGTCAGCCCGATAGGCCGAGTTAGATTAATTGATACAGATAGATGTCAAACTGATAATTAATAAAGCTTATTTACCCCAACAGGTGCTTGAGTCAGCAGAACCTGTTGACGTTTTTAAACCTGTATCAGAAATAGACAATGTTTCACATTCAGCATCTTGTAATGGTGGGCCAGATTTAGGTGTTGCCTTAAATGTAAATGTACCTGCATCATTATCTACCTTTACACTAATGGTATAAAAGTTACTTTCTGTTGTCGTAGAAACACCTAAATCAGCAATTGTGCTTGTATATTCTCGGTTATCGACAAAGTATTGCTCTTGTTTATTAGCTGCATCTAATAACGAAGTAATTGCCTCAGTTCGAGCGGTACGTTTTACGTGCTCAAAATAACTAGGAATAGCAATGCTAGCGATGATCCCCAAGATAGCTACGGTAATCATCAACTCGATTAGCGTAAAACCGTTATGACTCTTTGTTCTTATAAAGTTCATTTTTTAAAAACCTATATAACTGTTTTTAGAGGAATTACCTCTATTTTTTCTTATCTTAGATGGCTGACAATAATTATGCAATTAAGGCGGGTACTTAAATAGCTACCATATGCTCTGCCTAAACATGTAAGGCAGAGCATTCACTTAGTGCTTTATTGGCTATTATCGTTTCGCTCTTGCTTATAAATGAAAGTTTGTTGTGTTTTAAAGCCAAAACCAATAGGCACTGCATCACTAACAAGTTTAATTTTACCATCTTCAATAACTAAACCTGGGCCTTGGATCTCCTGTACTTTCAGTGGATTTTGCTCACCTTTGATACCTGGACCAATGGTTAAAAACTGGCTTTGCTCTTTAACCTTTTCATCTGTGTTGTCATCACAATAACCATCGCTATTACCATCAACACAGCTGTCACCTACACCGAAATAAAGTTGAGGAGTATCAGGAACATCATTCGAGGTAGTAAATTTCAAGCTGTCATACACTTTTGTACCGTAATGTAAGTGGAAAGCGTATAAACTTCCTGAACCACCAGTTAGTGAGCACTGATTCGCTGTTTCTGTAGATGAAGCTGGTGTATAGGTTGTGAAATAAGCGACACCACCGATGACTGTACTTGCTGCAAGGGACTTTTCACCTGCAGAAGCTAAATTGTAATACCAACCGTGATACTCACCTAACTCAATTTCTAAGTCAGTAAATTTATCCACGTCGTCCAGAGCATTTCCAAATGGATCAGAATCCATATTCATCAAGTCTGCTTGTGTAATTGCTGCTGGTACATCACTACCAAGGAATGGCTGAGTTACAGTATTGATATCACGGATCATGAATAGCTGATCGTTAGTAACAGTGCCCGTTGGTTTAGAGCGGTTACCACTACCTATTAGCACAGCATCAAATGGCGTATCAATTCGTGTAGTCACTGTTTCACCATTGACGGCCGTTTCTGATACTTTGCTGAACATAGTTCTAGCAATCAAAGGTTTATAGAAAAAGCGGCGATCTTGGGTTGAAAGTGCACTCCCTAAGCTTGCTAATTTAAAATGTGTCCATGGGTTTTCTGAATCTGTGGGGCTGTCAGAAGGCATATCAACACGCCACACATCACCGCCTGTATCCGTTGCATACAGCCTATCAATATAACCATCATAGTCAGAATCTAAGATACTAATATCTGACGCAATACTATGCTTACCTAAAAAGCCATTCTCACTCGGCGTTAATGCCCACACTTTTTTGCCCGTTTGCGCGTCAACAATAAAAATACCACGTCCATGGGTATCATCTGTACGAATAACATTGTCTTTGTTTGTATCGTAACCCGCACCAAAAATAAGCACGGGCCTGTCTTTATAACCATCTAGATTCACATACGTCACTGTAGGTTTAGACCAAGTTTGCCCTAATTCTTTAAAGTCACCTGTGCCACCTACAATTGGTTGATCCCACAGTAAACTTGGCGAGTCTGGGTTAGTTACGTCGAGTCCGTAGTAGTAATTTCCACCGCGTCTTAAGCCAAAGAATGCCCAAACTCGGTCTGAGCCATTTACTACTCCATCACTATTTTTATCATCAAAGAATACAGAGATTGGCCCGTCAACACCATAAACCTTGGTATCTGCTTGGTTATCACGAAGCGGCTTTATTATTTTATACACGCTTTTAGGAATAAACGCCCAGCTTTCACTTAATACATCATTTTTATCTTGGAACATGTGCAAGTAACCAGCATTAGTGCCTATTAAAACTCGGATATCATCATTACCATAATCAATTGTTACAGGTTTTGAATGCAGAGGATCACCGAAAATATCTTTTCGGGGATCAGATGTGGATCCATCTTTGTCCTCGTCATAAACATCGATGCCTCTTGACCATTTAACGGTATCAACCAACTCGGTTTTATCAATATCAAAATAAACTGCAGCCTTTTGATTACTACCGTATTCGCGAGCTAAAGCGTATGCCCAAAAATTAATTAATCGGCCGCCTGAAGCATCAGTGTAAACTTTACGACTATCTAAACCTGATAGAAATAAGTTAACTCCTCCGAGTTCAACAGAATTACCATCTGCAGTCTCACCGCTCGGTAACCAAAAGGTTTTTGCATCTTTATCGATTAACCCATCTTCATTTAAAGCAGGTTTACCACCCTTATCGATTATCTGATCGCCAGATACTTTTAGCTTTTTCAGATTTCCGCGCCAACGGGCCCCTGTTTTTGGATAAAACATCGCATAATAAATTGATTCGCGACTACGAGTTTGGTCTACGTTATTACTTGCTACAGAGGGGGCTGTAAACGTATCGTTCACTTCTCGAATTTGAGTAATCGTATTTTTAAGGGCTTCAGAAAGTTGCTCTGCAGTATTGGCATGTAGGTACTTACCACCACCCTCAGCTGCTGTTTCTGATAGTAAGCGCTTACCATTGTCACTCATACCAGAACCAAAACCTATGGTATAGACACGACCTGTTTCGTGGATGTCTGTCGTCGTTGGCCTTAAATCAACTTCAACATCTTCAGTACCGTGAATGATTTTTGCGAGCTTATGTAAGTAAACACCAGCGATTTTATCATCACTTGATAGAGAGCTACCAAAATACGACTTGTGTAACGCGCTAATATTAGAGTCTTGTTCATTATCAGAGCCAGCTGATGGGTCACCATCTGTCATATAGATAATGTTAACTGAGTTATCACAGCGCTTTATTTCTTCTGAATTATCAAACGGGGAAATGTATGAGCTGTTATAAGCAATGCGGGGTTCATCCCAACAAACATACCTCCACCCCCTGTTATAGCGCCATTCACATACCTCCTCCATATATGTACTTGTTTCGGTCTTCTCTATGGACGTATCACGTAGTGCGGCATTAACTTTTTCACCGTAGAAAAGACTTTGCCCTGTTATATAAAGGTAGGCTTCCCATAGTGTTTCAGTCAGTGGTGTCCCGCCATCGGCTGGCAGCCCCGCAATTGTGGTTTTTAAGGCTGATATTTCTGAACCAATGCCTGCAAGCACATAGCCACCATTGGTACTGTTAAAACGCATTAAGCCAAAATCAATGTCATCGTTACCATCAACCAGTTTAGTAATAGCATCCTGGGCAACGCCTAAACGGCTATCACTACATAAAATATAACCACGTGAGTAACCACAACTGTTACCGGAACTAGTCGAAAAAGCCATACTACCTGAGGTATCGAAAACGATAAGAACACGAGGCTTTTCATCTAGATTGGCATTGTGATTGACATATAATTCAATATCTTCCGCGTGACCCAAAAAACTAAATACTGCTAAAGAAGTTAGCAGTATAAGCTGAGTTATTTTTTCTAAATTCATCACTTTTCTCCACTAACCACCGGTATTGAGGCTAGCCATTTCTTGGGCAACGCCTGTGCTGATCGTTAAGGTATGTTTACTTTTAGTGCCATAAGTAATAGTGGTATCTACTTGGACCATGTTACATGACACACCGGCGGTAAAGTTAAATTTACGTGGGCATGGTAAATCTAGCGCACCATTATTTAGATTTGTCATAGTATTAGATGCACCATCCATATCATCCATACCAAAACCGCCCTCAGGTATTTCAGATGCCTTCATTAAAAAAGCACTATTGCCACCTGCTGCTGCTTCATTTGCGATAACTTTTTGCACTGTACCAATTAAGCTATTTTCAGCAGTCTCACGCTCTTGAGCTGAATTTGTAATTTTTATATCTACACTGCTGCTATTCATTAAAGTCACAGCTATACCTGTCACAGCAACGACCATAATCAAAGCAATAATAAGCACTATGCCTTGTTGTTTGCGTATATTAGGAACACTGTATTTTCTATTCCGACTAATTGAAAAATTTTTCATAGCAAACCTTCGTGTTGATATTTCATCTACATTTCGCCTAGTAATACCTAAGTCAGAAAAATCAGGTAAAAAGTGTTTTTAAATTTAAAAAACACAACCTATTAATGCTAACTAATTAGTATTATAATAAATACACAATATCATTCCAGTTATTTATTGAAAAATTTAAAGATTTAATTAAAGAAAATATAGGAAGGTAAAAAAGAAAATTCCAATCAATTTAAAATGTTACAAACCGCCTAGTGTTAAAATAAAAAAATAAAGATATTACAACAATTTAAGTGTAAACCTTTCATTACAAAGTTACTACAAGAGATTATAAAGTTAGATAATTAGCATGAAAAAGTGATTATAAAAAAGCGTTAAACCCAGAAAAAATTCCGGGTTGAAAAACACAAGTTAAATAAAGAAAATTTAAAAATAAAAACTAATTAATGAAAATTTTAATCATGAGCTATTATCATTTTTTTCTTGCTTATAAATATAACTTTGATGGACTTCTAATTTAAGAGGTTCTTCATCATAAAGCTGAACATTGCCATTTTCATCGACGCTAGGGCTAGGCCCATTAATTACTTTTGGTGCAGTTTTCTTACAGTTAGTTGTACAATTAGAATCTTCATTTGGTAACTGTAAAATAAATACTTCCCCATCTTCAACATACATAGTTGGTGTATCTGGTAGTTCTGCCGCTGTTGGGGTCCTTCTCCAGTCATAAACTTTGGTCCCATAGTGAAGATGAAATGCATAAAGATAACCTTGCCCTTCTGCAATCGAGCACTGTGAATCCGATGATGAACTGGTATCGGGTTTATATGTAGTAAAGTAAGCAACGCCTCCTAACACAGTAGCCTTCGAAGTTGCCTTTTCACCCCAGCCTAAATTAAAGTACCAACCATCTTTTTCAGCTAAATCAGCTTCTAATTCAACAAAGTCTTTCAAACTGTCGGTCACTTTGGCAAACGGATCACTATCTACATTCATTAAATCTGATTGCCAAATTAAATCTGGTATTTCATCCTCTTCAAAGCTTCGAGTTACTGTGTTTACGTCACGAATCATATAGAGCTTATCATTTACCTTTAAATTAAAAGGATCTGTGCGATCACCACTGCCTATAAGCACCGCATCAAATGGAGTATCAATTCTTGAGTAAGTTTTTTCACCATCAAGTGTTGTTTCTGTTACTTTACTGAACAGAGTTCTTGAAACATATGGCTCATAAAAAAAGCGGCGGTTATTATTGCCTAATTTTGCAAGTTGAAAATGCGTCCAATTTTTTTTGTTGTTTGTTGCTAAGTCAACTCGCCAAACTCCACCACCTGTATCACTTGCATACAGTCTGTCAGTGTAACCATCGTAATCAGAATCAAGTAAATGTATGTCTGACGCTATACTATGCTCCCCTTTAAAGCCACCTTCTGAGTTTGTTAACGCCCATAGTCTTTTGCCTGTTTGAGCATCAACGATATACAAACCGCGCCCTTTTGAGTCAGCAGAAATAGAATTATCTTTATTCGTGTCGTAGCCGGCACCAAATACTAATAGAGGTCTATTTTCGTAACCTTTGAGATTAATATAAGTAACCTGAGGTTTAGACCAAGTTTGTGCTAATTCTTTAAAGTCTCCTGTACCGCCAACAAGAGGACCTCCCCACATTAGTGCAGGTTTGTTGGGGTTTGTTATATTTAGTGCATAATATTCATTACCACCTCTTCTTAACCCAAAAAAAGCCCATACTCGATCAGAACCATTAACTACACCGTCATTATCCTTATCATCGAAGAATATTGAGATAGGCCCGTCGACACCATAAACTTTTGTGCGCTTTTCTTTATCCCGCAATGGCTTAATAATTTTATATAAGCTTCTTGGTATAAAGGCCCAACTTTCCTTTAAGACATCATTTTTATCTTTAAACATATGCAGATAGCCTGCGTTGGTACCAATGAGGATCCGAACATCACCTTTTCCGTAGTCAATAGTGACAGGCTTAGAATGAAGAGGATCGCCAAATACATCCTCTCGCGTTTCCCGTCGATCTCCATCACCATCTTCATCATAGATATCAATTCCACGAGACCAATTAGAAAGGTTATAAATATCAGAAACTCTCAAACTTGGATCACCAAAAGCGGCTGCGGCTTTTCCAACAGTTCCGTAAAACGCCATAATACTTAAGCCTCTAAAGTGACGTATAATGTCATCTTTAAGGTTTGAAATAATCTTTCTAGAACCACGTGCAAGAGCGATGCTATTTTGTTTTGCTAAGTATGCATTCACTCCCCCTGACTGCACGATATTACCGTCTGGTAGTGCCGTATCCTCGGACCAAAAGGTTTTAGCTGTAGATAAAATTGCACCATCACTATCTACTGCGATTTTTGAGTTAGCATCAACCACGCTACCACCTGACACCTTCAACTTTTTTAGGTTCCCTCGCCATCGAGCATCGTTAGAAGGTAAAAACATAGGAAAATAAACTGCATCGCGATGTGATAATTTATCTGAATTATTTGATGCTACCGATGGCGAAGAAAAAGTTGAGTTGACCTCTCTGATATCGGTAAGAACATTATTAAATGCCTTACTTAACTCTTCTGGAGACTCTGCGAAAATATAATCACCACCACCATTATCAGCAGTTGCCTGTAAAATATCTCCTGCGTTTTTAGATAAACCTTTACCAAAACCAATCGTGTAAACATTCGCGCCATCTATAACACTTGTTTCAGGATATATATCCCTATTTTCATTCTTTTTACCATGAAGAATTGTTGCCATTGAGGGTAAATGACTCTTACCAACTGCTTCAGGTTCAGTACCATAAATACTTTTGTACAAGCGTTTAATATAGTCATCTTGACCAACATCCCAATAAGGCTCACCGTCTGTCATCAATATGATATTAACGCTATTATCACAACGAATTGGATCACCTGAGTACTGCTTGAATGGAGAAATATACTTGCCACTTTGTTCTATAGAAATATCACGTTCCATGGGGTCTACTAAATTCGCATAGGATATTTCATCGCCCGTTAGGTACCGCCATCCTTCTGTAATGGTTTCAACAAGGGGTGTTCCTGCCTGTAACGACGTTACATCCCAGTTTCTTATGGTATTTTTTATCTTTTTATGGCTTGTACCAATCCCATGAATAACATATCCACCCGTCCCCTTAATAAGCCGCATTAAACCAAATTCAATATCACTATTGTCGTTAATTAATGTAATCATCGCTTCCTGTGCGACTTCTAAACGACTTCCTTCAGGACATAGTGCGAGTTTCCCCTTACTTCTACAGACTTTGCCCGTCTCTATCGAGAATGCCATGCTATTTGATGTATCAAAAACAAGTAAGACTCGTAATTTTTCGTCTTCCGCTACGTCATAATTTACATATAGATCTATATCTTCAGCATAAAGGTTTTGGCAAAATACACATGCAAAAATAAAAAATAGGCTGTTTAACTTCATTTTCATACTCGCCTTACTCCATTAATTTCCACTATTTAAGCTCAGCATTTCTTGAGCAATCCCTGTTGTAATAGTGAGGTTATGCTTACTTTTAGAGCCATATTCAATCACTGAATTAATCTCAACCATATTGCATCTTAAGCCTGCAGTATCATCAAAACGTCTTGGGCACCTTAAAGCCATAGGGCCTTCATTTTTGTTAAACATGGTATTAGATGTGTCATTCGTATTACCTAGATCAAGGCCTGTTTCAGGAACTTGCCCTCTACTAAAGAAAAACCGGCTGTTACCTAATTTTTTTGCTTCATTAGCAATGACGTTTTGTACATCACCAATTAATTCATTCTCTGCCGCTTCTCTCTCTTGAGCGGCATTTGTGATTTTAATATCTACACTACTGCTGCTCATCAAAGTCACAGCAATACCGGTTATCGCAATAACCATGATCAAAGCAACGATTAATACAACACCTTGTTGCTTATGCATCATAGTTAAATGCGCCATAAGTTTGCCCCAACATTGTTCAAGCGGATAGTGGTCGTAAATAGTGCGCGTCGGTAGTTATCGTCAAATGTAAGAACGCGGCTATTTGCGTCTTCACCCAATGTATAAGTTTGATTTTTTAACTTAAGGTTTGAATCTGGTAAAAGCGATCTCACAAGTAAGAATACTTGCACTGTCAAAATACCACGGCGATTTTCCCAATCAGTGTTGGTCATCTGGCTGATACTTTTATATGTATCAACACGACTGTTATTTGTAGTATCAAGACCAAACACAAAGTGCATATTTTCTACCCCTTCCATAACCGTTTCAGTTGTCATGCCCCCAGAAGGAGTTAAGCGTTTACGTCTAAGTAAAGGAACAGACACTCTTTGGTCATTAATAGTGTAGGTTTGCTTTGTTATGTAATAAACATGATGTCGATAACGCCAAATCGTAGCATTACCATTTACAGCTGCTGCCGCGATAGGGCCGCGCTGAAACTCAGCAAGCTCTTGCTCGGCAATAAAATAGTAATAGTTATCGCTAGTATCGGCAGGTTGAATTTGTAAGCCTTCTAAAAACTTAATTTGCAGTACATCTGTATTTTTCTCAACGTTGTTAATACACCCAAGGGCTGAGTTACTGGTTGTTTGCACTGCGTAAACCGAGCGAAAGTTACTGGTTGCAGCTGTATCTGGAAAGCTGCCATTATTAAGGCCTTCTGAACAATCATTCCCCGGATTTCCTAAACTGTTTGTATTTGCATCCGAAAATGAGTCTTCATAAAACGTGCCCCAAAAACCAATCTGTTCAATATCACGTTGCATGATATTCATAGCCAGTCTACCAGTTTCTTGTAGCTCACCAATTGTCATCGTGTCACGAGTTGTTGATTTCATGCTTATATAGGTAAACATCACCCCGCCGAGCACCACACCTCCGATGAATAAAGCAACCATCATCTCGACGAGAGTAAATCCATTATGCTTTTTCATATCAAGACCTTAAATAAATATAGCTTTGTAGAACAATCAAACGTCGCTTATCGCCTTTAGAACCACAATCAATTGCAGCTGTATCTTTATTAGCACTAAGTTCTTGACGGCCTTGCCAACTGATCACAACCTCAATATTGAATTCGCTGGCATTGCCTGCAGCAACGGGAGTACTACTAATGCACACAGTTGCATCGTCTAAAGCGCCGGTGTTTTCACGAGCCTGAATTGCACGCACCCACTGTTGTTTATCTAATTCTGCCAATTGCTGAGCACTACATGCTGAGTTATAGCAACTCAAACTCGTATTTAGAGCTGTATCACTATCGAAAGTGCCATTATATAACGCTGCAAAGCCAGGTGAGTCGTTCGCTCGCATACGCTGGATAATGTCATTACCAAGTGCTACAGCAGCTGCACGCTGCATAGAATCAAAGCTTGCCTGCTTCGCTTTTGCTTGCAGGGCCACAGCGCCTAATAAACCAAAGCTTAAAATAACAAAGGCAATAAGTACTTCTATAAGGGTAAAGCCTTGCTGCTCAGAATGTTTAATCATGGTAAGTTTCATGGATACTTTTACATACAGTAAGAGTATTACGGCACAAATAAATAACAATCTGTATATGGACGAGCGGTCAAAATGCGCGATAAACGGTACTTAAACTTTGCTCAAAGTTAGATAATGACTACTAAAGAAAGTAATTATTGAAGATAAGATGCTGCAATGAAGATTGTTATTATTTACCCATTACAGCTTTAACATTTTTAAGCTCTCGGCGACTAACTGCCAAAGGCTCCTCAAACTGCTTCATCGTAACTGTATGCCCACCTGAAGATGGGCTATTAAGGCTAACAATATGTTGCTTATTCACAAGTGTATTTCGGTGAACTCTAAGTAGCTGCAGCGGGTAGGTTTGCTCTAGTTGCTTTAAACTTTGCTCAACAAGTGCCTCACCTTCAAAAAACACTACTCGGGTATATTTTTGCTCTGCGATACAGCAAATCACATCATCTACATTGACTCGTCGTATTACACCTGCAAGTTGATAACTAATGTAGTTATTTTCGGGGGCGGTTACTTGAGTACGGTTTAATTTACTCAGTTGCGTCATTGCTTTGGTTAATGCCTGCTCAGACACAGGTTTAACCAAATAGCCATCAACAGCGAGCTCAAATGCCGTTAGAGCATGCTCTGAATGGGCCGTTAAAAACATAACTGCAGGCGGGATCGAAAACTGTTTTAGCTCTGCGGCCACTTCAAGGCCAGACTGCTTAGGCATATTAATATCAAGCATCACTAAATCGGGCTGTAGTTGCTTACAAAGTTCAATTGCTTGCTCACCATTACTTGCTTCACCAACAATAGTGCAACCCTCGTTTGCAGCTAATAAACGTTTTATACGTGCCCTTGCTAGTGGTTCATCATCAGCAATCAAAACTTTTATCATGCATCCCTCTGCTTTGGTATTACCAGCTTCACTCTAAATACATCATCACGAATTGTGGTCGTCAGCTGTGCTTTTTGTTGATAGAAAAGCGCCAAACGTTGGCGAATATTATCCAGTGCCATCCCATTTCCTGTTCGTGAGTTATTCACTTCTGCAGCTACAGGGTTCGTTATAATAAAGGTATAAGCTTTATCCGATTGATGCATTTCAACAGAAATATTGCCTTGTTCTGCTGGCTCGACGCCATAAAATACCGCATTTTCAATAATTGGCTGTATTGTTAAACACGGAATATCAATGTCTGGCAACTCGCCAGGTAATTGCCAGCTTAATGCTAGGCGTTCGCCATAGCGCCAACGCTCAAGGGCTACATACTGTTGGCACAAAGTAATTTCGTCAACAAGCTTTATGGCTTTACCACTGCGCATAGCAGCCTGTGACAGCGCCGCCAGCGCTAAAATTGCTTGTTCAGCCGCGTCAGCATCGTAATGTGTAAGCTCAGCAGCAGTGTTCAAACTATTAAACAAAAAGTGAGGACGAATTCTTGCTTGTAAGGCATCAAGCTCAGCCTGCGCTAACGCTTTAGTTTGCTGCTCTTTTTGATTATGAATAAGCAAAAATTGGCTGAATAGCGCCGTTACCAAAAATATGATCAGTAAATTGCTGACAATAAAGTTAGTCCTCGACTCCATAGCGAACACATCTGAAAACACTGACAAAAACAGCCAACTAAAAACATACGTTAATGCCAGTAATGTGAATATCAGAATGAATAACTGCTTTGAATGTGACAGCTCTGTAAGTAAGGCTCGGCACACATACAGTAACGACAAGCTTGATAGAAAGATTAGATGTAAAAAGCAGCTAAATATAGCAAGGCGTAACCAAACATCACCTAAACTCATGGGTGAGAAGGCGAGCAAAATAGCAATGACTTGGCTGACGATGAGTGTGGCAAGGACACCGCGAGATTGAAAAAGAGCCGCAATCAGCAAGCCGTTTGAATTTGGCTGTTTGCTCATGGGCTCCTCTTTTAACTGTTGACTACTATTTGCTTAGATTAGCGTAGCTCAACAGGAACGGCAAATACTATGTTCTCTTCTTCACCTGGATTTTCAACAACTTGATTACCACCCAGTTCTTTTAGACGAGCAATAACCTGTTGAACTAAAACTTCTGGTGCAGATGCACCTGCAGTTACACCCACTGCATTTACACTGTTGAACCAATCCGCTTCAACATTACTCGCATCATCAATTAAATAAGCAGTGGTGCCCATTTTGTCAGCAAGTTCACGTAAACGATTTGAGTTAGAGCTATTTTTAGCCCCTACTACAAGCAGCACATCCACTTTATCTGCTAAATCTCGAACTGCATCTTGACGGTTCTGCGTGGCATAACAAATGTCATCTTTACGCGGGCCATCAATTGCCGGAAACTTAGTACGAAGTGCATCAATCACATCTGCCGTATCATCTACAGATAACGTCGTTTGACTACAGTAAAACAGGTTTTCAGGGTTTTTAACCGTTAGGCCCGCAACATCTTCAGGGGTTTCTACTAAGTAAATACCACCCGCTTCGTTGTCGTACTGCCCCATTGTGCCTTCTACTTCAGGATGGCCATGGTGACCAATTAACACGCACTCAGTGCCTTTACGGCTTGCGCGTGTAACTTCCATATGTACTTTTGTTACCAATGGGCAAGTTGCATCGAACACTTTAAGGTCGCGACGTTTTGCTTCACTACGTACCGCCTGCGATACACCATGCGCACTGAAGATAACAATACTGTCGTCAGGAACCTGATCTAGCTCTTCAACAAACACAGCACCGCGATTTTTTAAACCATCAACAACATATCGATTGTGAACGACTTCATGGCGCACATAAATTGGCTTTTCAAAGATATCCAGTGCACGCTCCACAATACTAATTGCACGGTCTACACCTGCGCAAAAGCCACGAGGATTCGCTAATAAAATATCCATTAACCTGTTACCTCTAAAATATCAACTTCAAAGGTTAGACGCTGTCCTGCTAGTGGGTGGTTGAAGTCAATCGTGACCGAGTCACCTTGGACTTCACGAACAAGACCTGGAAGCTCAGTGCCATCTGGTTGAGTAAAGGCAATAATATTACCTACTTCAGCTGGAGTATCTGCACCAAACTTGCTGCGATCAACATAATAAATGTTATCTGGGTTTGGCTGACCAAATGCATCTTCAGGCTCTAATGCAAATGACTTACTGTCACCAGCAGATAAACCAAGTAAACACTTTTCAAAATTTGCTGTCAGGCTGCCATCACCCATTCGCAATTTTGCAGGTTTATTATGTACTTTAGTTGAGTCGGCTGCAGAGCCATCTTCTAACTTAATTGAGAAATGAAAGATCACTTCAGAGTTTTCACCAATTACAGCTTGGCTCATGCTTGTTGCTCCTTAGGACTTTCGCCTGTGAAGGCATCAAATAAAAGTAATGCGGCACCGATACAAATCGCACAATCGGCAATATTGAAAACAGGAAAGTGCCAGTTTTCGTAATATACATGCAAGAAGTCAATAACATAGCCATAAGCGATACGGTCGTATAAGTTGCCAATCGCACCGGCTAATACTAACGCATAAGCAGAACACAATACTTTGTTAGACGCTGGCAAGCGTTTCAACCACCACACTAAAAGCACACTGATCGACACTGCAATTAAACTAAAGAACCAACGCTGCCAGCCACCTGAATCACTTAAAAAGCTGAAGGCTGCACCATAATTATGTACATAAGTGAAATTAAAAAATGGCAGAATATCAATCGACTCTTCGTAGGCCATGGTACTAACGACAAGTGATTTTGTCGCATAGTCTACTACCAAAAGTAGTAGACTAAGCCATAACCAAACCAAGCCACTTTTTCCGGCTAGTTTGCTCACAAACAACTCCTATGCGAACTGACGCTGTTCACCATCGCCATCAACATTGCTTACACAACGGCCACAGATCTCAGGATGAGCAGGATCAGCACCTACATCATCACAGTAATGCCAACAACGCTCACATTTTTCAGCGGTTGTTGCAGCAACTTTAATGTATAAGCCATCAATTTCTGTAGCTTGCGTATCTTCTGGCTGTGCTGTCACAGTTTCAACGGTTACGCCTGACGTTAATAGTACAAAGCGCAGTTCATCACCTAATGCAGCTAATTTCGCGCTTAGCTCTTCACCTGCATAAATGTTTACGTTTGCTTGTAGAGTTGCACCAATAACTTCTTCTTTACGAGCAGCTTCTAGTACACGGTTTACTTCATCACGCACGTTAAGGATTGTTAACCAATCATCGTTGCTGAATTTACCTTGTGAAGAGGCTTGCAAGCCATCGTACCATACTGAAGTGAATACAAATTTGTCACGCTCACCTGGTAATGCTTCCCAGATTTCTTGTGCGGTGAAGCTTAAGATCGGTGCCATCCAACGCGTCATTGCTTCAGCAATATGGTAAAGCGCAGTTTGACATGAACGACGCGCGTGGCTGTCGCTTTTCGCTGTGTATTGACGATCTTTGATTACGTCTAGGTAGAACGAACCAAGCTCACCAGTACAGAAGTTCATTAGCTTTTGCGTTACAA
Source organism: Pseudoalteromonas sp. 2CM39R (assembly GCF_023161845.1). NCBI lineage: Bacteria > Pseudomonadati > Pseudomonadota > Gammaproteobacteria > Alteromonadales > Pseudoalteromonadaceae > Pseudoalteromonas > Pseudoalteromonas sp. 2CM39R. The sequence goes on along the minus strand of NZ_JALNTM010000005.1, from coordinate 264,803 downwards.
GTAGCATTTGATACTTGTCGTAAGCCGCTAAGATTTCATCTTGAAGTTCAGCTGCACGGCCCACAATCCAACGGTCAAGCTCAACCATGTCTTCAATAGCAACTTGATCAGTTTTTGGATCAAAACCATTTAAGTTCGCAAGTAAGTAACGGCTCGTGTTACGAATACGACGATAACGGTCTGCTGAACGCTTAAAGATTTCATCAGATACCGTCATTTCAGCTGTAAAGTCAGTTGATGCAACCCATAAACGTAAGATGTCAGCACCTAGCTTGTTCATCACGTTTTGTGGCGAAATTACGTTGCCTAATGATTTAGACATCTTGCGGCCATTTTCATCAACCGTGAAACCATGTGTTAGCACTTGCTTATATGGCGCATGACCATTAATAGCAACCGATGTCATCATTGACGACATAAACCAACCACGGTGTTGATCAGAACCTTCTAAGTAAAGATCAGCAGGACCGGTTAAATCTTCACGTGCATCAACCACACATGCGTGAGTCACACCTGAGTCAAACCATACATCTAGCGTATCTTGTACTTTCATGTATTGCTCAGCATCATCGCCAAGTAAAGTAGCTGGGTCTAAGTCATACCAAGCTTGAATACCTGATTTTTCAACCAATTTCGCAGCTTCTTCGATAAGCTCTTCGGTATTAGGGTGAAGCGCACCAGTGTCTTTATCAACGAATAATGCAATTGGCACACCCCATGTACGTTGACGTGAAATACACCAATCAGGACGGCCTTCAACCATGTTTGCAATGCGGCTCTCGCCCCACTCAGGTAACCACTCAGTCTTTTTGATTTCGCTTAATGAATCTTGACGAAGGTTAGCTTGGTCCATACTTACGAACCACTGTGGCGTAGCACGGAAGATAATAGGAGTTTTATGACGCCAGCAATGTGGGTAGCTGTGCGTAAGTGCATGATGATGCAATAACGCATTGTTTTCAGTTAATACGTCAATAACGCTCGCATTCGCTTTAAATACGTGCTGACCTGCAAACATTGGTGTGTCAGGTAAGTAAACACCGTTAGCACCAACCGGATTAGCTACTTCTAAACCATAAGCAAGACCTGCCGCGAAATCCTCTTGACCATGACCAGGTGCAGTATGAACAACACCAGTACCAGAATCAGTCGTTACGTGATCGGCAACAATCACAGGCACTGTGAAGTCATAGAATGGGTGAGCAACCTGTAAGTTCTCAAGTGCGGCACCTTTTACATAACCGAGTACGTGGTAATGTTTGAAGCCATAACGGTCCATAGCATCTTTAACTAGCTCAGAACCTAAAATTAGACGTTGCTGTGCACCTTCATCATCAATTTGAACAAGGGCATATTCAAGCTTTTCGTGAACCGCTACTGCACGGTTCGCAGGTAATGTCCAAGGTGTTGTCGTCCAGATTGCTGTGCTAACAGCACCAGTGCCTTGATGACCATCTGCTAATTCAAAAGCGTTAATAGCTGCATCTTGATCAGCAAACTGAAAACGTACATCGATCGCTGGAGACTGTTTATCTTGGTATTCAACTTCCGCTTCAGCAAGTGCTGAACCACAATCTGTACACCAGTGAACAGGTTTAGCACCTTTGTGTAAGTGACCATTTTTAATGATGCGACCAAGTACGCGAATCGCGTTCGCTTCAAAGTCAAAGTTCATTGTTAAGTAAGGCTTGTCCCAGTCACCAAATACACCAAGACGTTTAAAGTCTGTTTTTTGACCTTCGACTTGTTTTTTAGCGTATGCGCGACACTTTTCACGGAACTCAGCAACCGACACTTTCACGCCTGGCTTGCCTACTTTCTTTTCAACCATTAATTCAATTGGTAAACCGTGACAGTCCCAACCCGGCACGTAAGGTGCGTCGAAGTCAGACAAAGTTTTTGACTTAACAATAATATCTTTAAGAATTTTGTTTACCGAGTGGCCTAAATGGATATCACCGTTTGCATACGGAGGACCGTCATGCAAAATGAAGGTTTTTTTACCTTTTTTAGCGCTGCGAATTTGACCGTAAAGATCGTCTTCATACCATGTCTTAAGCATCTTTGGTTCACGTTGTGCCAAATTGCCGCGCATTGGAAACGCTGTTTCCGGTAAATTCAAAGTATGTTTGTAGTCGCTCATTAATCCTACTTTCCGTATCGGCTACCTAATTTAAACCAAAACACTGCTTAGCGGCGGTTACATCATCTGCAATCTGCGCCGTCAGTTGTGTTAATGTCTCGAATTTTTTCTCATCGCGAAGCTTTTTAATTAGCTCCACGTGCATAAATTGTCCGTAAATATCTTGCGCAAAGTCGAAAAGATGGACTTCTAACAATGCGCGTGTCCCATTAAATGTGGGTTTGTTGCCAATATTTGCAACCCCATATAATTCTTTATCACCAACTTTAGCTCGTACCGCAAAGACCCCATTTACAGGGCATACTTGGCGTTTTAGTGCTATGTTGGCAGTTCTGAACCCTAATTCACGACCTTTCGCCCAGCCATGAATAACACGTCCAGAAATCGCATAACCATGACCTAACATGGTTTTTGCATCTTCTAATTGCCCTGCAGCAAGCGCATGGCGAATAAGGGTACTACTTACTCTATCATTGAGTCTGCGAAAACTTGCAGTACTTTTCACATCCATGTTCAGCTCAGTGCCCATGGTTTTTAGTAACGCAAAATCGCCACGACGACGTTTGCCAAAACAAAAGTCATCACCAACAGTTAATGCTTTAACGCCTAGCTTTTCAACCAGTACTTGGCTGACAAACTGTTCTGCTTCCATGTTGGCAAATTGCTGATTGAAGCTAATGCAAATCACTCGCTCCACGCCTAATTTAGCAAGCAAACTAAGCTTATCACGTAGTCGAGTTAAACGCGCGGGTGCATTATCTTTAGCAAAAAACTCTTGTGGCTGAGGCTCAAATAACATCACGGTACTTGGCAATTGATGCTTTTCTGCGTCTTGCAGCAAGCCTTTAATCACTTCTGCATGACCTAAGTGCACGCCATCAAAATTACCAATGGTCAACACACAGCCATAATGCTGCGCGCGAATATTGTGAATACCTCTAATTAACTCCATGCCACCTTTTTGCCTTTATCAGCGAGCCCAAAACATTGATATCGGGCTTGAAGCGCCGATTATAATCTTTTTTTTAGTTTGATTCAGTAGTTGCAACACTTTTTATCGTATTTAGTCGCACACCTAAAATGAATAAGGCCGCAAAGTAAACAAAAACCGCCAGCACTAATAACCCACTCAACAGCAGTACTTGTTCAGTAAAGTACCATGTTTTCCACGCAAATTGCTGGCCAACATACCACACTGCAGCAGCCATTAATAAACTTGAAAACAAACACTTAAAGGTAAAACCAAGGCTCATCGCAGAAAACTGATAAACGCCTTCTTTACGTAGTTGATGATACAACAAATAGGCATTACAACTGGCCGACATCGCGGTTGCTAACGCTAACCCCAAATAGCCAATAAATGGAGCTAGCATAATGTTAAACACCATATTTAACACCAGTGTTTTAATGCCTATTTTTACCGGAGTTTTAGTATCTTGACGTGAATAAAAACCTGGAGCTAACACCTTGATTAACATAAAGCTAACCAGTCCCACAGAGTAGGCCATCACACCGTAACTTACCGCTTTTACATGATCAATTTCACCGTTTTGAAACGCACCATGATCAAATAAAACCGTAATAATGAGCGGGCTTATCACCATTAAGCCAAACATGGCTGGCAAGCCTAAGAAAATAACAAACCTCACCCCCCAGTCGAGGGTTAGTTGAAAATCTTTTGTGCTTTTGGTGCTATGTAGCTTAGACAATGCAGGCAGTATGACCGTTGCTATACCGATACCAAATAAGCCAAGAGGAAACTCAATTAAACGGTCAGAGTAATAAAGCCACGCGATAGAGCCGGTCATCAACATCGAGGCGATCATAGTGTCGAGTAACAGGTTTATTTGACTGATAGACACGCCAAACAAGGCTGGTAGCATGAGTTTTCGGACTTTCTTAACGTTTTCATCTTGCCAGCCCCATTTAGGGCGGCTCAACATACGGGCACGATACAAAAATGGCAACTGGAACAATAACTGTACTAAGCCCCCTACAAACACGCCGATGGCAAGCGCGTATGCCCCCACCGAAAATTTATCGTGTAGAAAAACAGCACAAGTGATAATTGATATATTCAACAGCACAGGGGTAAATGCCGCCACAGCAAAGCGATTATATACGTTCATAACCGCACCACTTAGGGCAACCAAACTCACGAAAAATAAATAAGGGAAAGTCAGTTTTAACAGTGCACTAGCCAGTACAAACTTTTCTGCATTTTCGCCTCCTTGCCACCAATCGATAAACCAACCAGTACCAAATAAAGCAGCTATGACTGGAGAGGCAACCACCCCAAAAATGGTAACAATTAATAAAATAGTTCCTAGGGTGCCGGCTGCTTGAGCCACAAACAGCCTGACTTTATCATCGCCTTGTTGTTCTTTTATCTCAGATAAAACCGGCACAAAAGCTTGAGCAAAGGCTCCTTCGGCAAATAACCGTCTTAAAAAGTTAGGAATTCGATTGGCAAATAAAAACACATCCGCAGCAGCACTGGCACCTAGCAGATTTGCCACAACAGCATCTCGTACTAACCCTAAAATACGCGAGATCATCGTCATTGCACTAACAATCATCCCAGAACGAAATAATCCTTTTGCCACCTTAAACCCATTATCAAAAAACTTCTAAGATGGGCGATTATGCCTAAAATATCCTTAAAGCACTAGGCTCGAACCCGACCCTTTGTTACAATAGCGATATTAACTGCTAAAGCGGCAAATTGATGTTCGTTATAAGGAGCAGTTTTTCTTGAGATGTCAAAATTTCGTTGACATTCATGATAAAAACAGGCATATTCCACGGCCTTTAAATTAAGCTTATTTTAAGATTGTTAGGAGCAAACCTTGGCTAACATCAAGTCTGCAAAAAAACGCGCTATTACGAGCGAAAAAAATCGTCAACATAACGCAAGCCGTCGTTCAATGATGCGTACTTACTTCAAAAAAGTAGTTACTGCTATTGAAGCGGGCGACAAAGAAGCTGCACAAGCGGCATTCGCTGTTGCAACACCTATCCTAGACCGTTACGCAACTAAAGGTCTAATCCACAAGAACAAAGCAGCTCGTCATAAGAGCCGTTTAGCAGCTAAAATCAAAGCGCTATAATTTGTTTTTGATGAATATGAAAAAACCGGCTTTTGCCGGTTTTTTTTTACCTGTAATTTAATTAGGCACTTTCTAAATGCCCAATAATTAATTAGCTAGACAATTTCGAGCTCAGGGTAGAACTTTTTCAACATTGCGGCAATTTTCTTAGGTGTGAAAGGTTTAACCACAAAGCCTTTAGCGCCCTTCTCAATCGCTTCTTTAACGTTTTCTACTGTTGAATGAGCCGAAACCATTACTACGTTTGCTTCAGGCGAGATTTCGTTGATTTGCGAGATAATCTCTTTACCATCCCCATCGGGTAATTCAATATCTAAAAAGATAATATTAAACTCTTTTTCTTTACATGCGCTTAAACACTGCGCGGCCGTAGAAGCCTCACGCACATTGTCGATACCTAGGTGCATTAATGTTTGATTTAAAAAACTGCGAACCGTGCCTACGTCGTCCACAATAAGAATTGAAAGCTGCGTATCCATACTATTCCTCTTAACTATGAAGATAAACACTCATTGCACTTAAGAGTGTAACGCATTTAAGCTATAAGTGATTTGAATTTGACTATTATATCAAAAACTTCGTTATAATCTCATTATAGAGACCTATATTAAAAAGGCCAGATAAGCTTTATGTCTAATAAAATAAAAAAACAATCTTTGCTTGGTAAAACTCCCGAACGAAAAAAACCTACACAAACAAAGCGCCAAAGACCAGCCCGCCAACAACAAGCACGCGCGCAAGCTGCGCAGCAAAGTGCACCTGAAATTGAGCTTAAAAAAAGCAAAACACGGTGGTATGCGCTCGCAGCAGTTGTATTAATTCTGCTAATTACGCCCAAACCAGTGTTAATCACTTATGAAAAGCTAGGTATGGTCTCGCAAAGTGTATTTTGGCCAGGGGTTTTTGGTTATGGTGCAAACTTATTTGATTCAACCCTTAGCCCCCGTGCAGACCTTAGCCGCAACGTTATTTACCTGTGCCAAGATAAGCGTAAACCAGATACCTGCCAGAAGTATCGTGTGACAGAGCAAAGTGGATTTTTTGCTGCCATGAAAAAGCTAATAATAGATTAAAAAATCTAATCTGAAAATTTAAAATTACTTGGTTGAAAGCTGTGTAAAAGATCACCATAATGGCGCTCCTTTTTCAACACAGACACGATCAGATACGACCATGCTAAACGAGCTAGATTGGCTTTTAAACTTAACGTTACTTGCACTAGGACTAGGTGCATTTTTTATTAACCAGCTTACATTACTGCGTTTTGCAGCAATTAGCGCGTGTAGTTTATTATTTTTATCGTTTAGTTTAGATCTGATGTCATCAAGCGTTATCTCAAATATGAGCTTGGTGTTGATCAACACATTTTATTTATTCAAGGTCTACACATTTGGCCAATTGAATATCAATCAAGGTTAATCTTCTCCTAAGATAAATTGATAGAATAGGCTATCCCATCTATCAGCTTTTATGCCCAAGCAGCCCTCTGCTTGGGCTTTTTTTTACTTACAAAATGATTGAACTGAGATACCATAAACGGCGTATATATAGAATTCAGCGTTTCACAGGTGCTTAATATCAAGGCGTTACTTTGCAAGAATGGTGGTCCCTTTTAAGAAGTAACAACGATGAGAGTAAGTGCCTGTGAAACGCCCAGAGGGTTGGTTTAAAAGCGATTTATACTGCGTTATTGATTTTAACAATAGAACCACTATTATTTGCAATCAATGCCTTGCCTAAATCGCTTTTAATTCCAACTGAAACTCGCACCTTGAGGTGGTTTGGGTATTGATAATTTGGAGGTACATTATGTCATTAAACGACTTCGACTTATTTCTCTCATCAATGGAAGACGTAAAACCTCTTAAGCATGACACTGTTCAATTTGATTCTACGAAACAGGGCCCTTCTTTAGCGCAACAAGAAAAACGTAAAGCAGCTGAGTGTGATTTAGCAATTGATGAAAACTATTTACGTACTGAATTCGTTGAGCTGTTAGATCCTCATGCCATATTGGCATTTAAAAAAGATGGCGTACAAGGCCAAGTATATAAAAATCTGCGTTTAGCTAAATATCAACTCGATGCCACGCTTGATTTGCATGGTCAGCCTCTTCAACGAGCGCGCAGTACGCTTTTTAATTTTATTGATGACTGCCATAAAAGAAATATTCGTGTCGTACTTATTCGCCATGGTATTGGCATCAAAAATAAATCACAGCCGGGTATCTTAAAAAGCTATACCAATAAATGGCTGCAAGAAATTCCAGCGGTTTTAGCCTTTCATAGCGCCCTTAAGCATCATGGTGGTAGCGGTGCAACGTATGTGATGATTAAAAAGTCAGACGAGAAGAAACACGAAAACAGAGAAATTCATTCAAAAAGAAGTTAATAAAATAAGTGATAAAAGTGCAGCATAAAAACATGCTGCACATATTTACTGTGATTGGTTGGTTATGATTGGCTAACTTCAATAGCCTGAGCTGGCTGCTCCGATGCATTCGCTTGATTAAACCATGCTGAAACACCAAGAACGATTACTGACACGACGACTAGACTAAATTTAGCTCCACCTTGATTAGATTTCATAACGCCTCTTTTTTATTATTGTTTTTTTATTGAGCAACAACAGAATAGCAAAGTTACAGATGTTAACAAGGTGTATATTAAACTAATTTGTAATGTGTCAATAACCTTTTGTTCTATCAACCTGATTTATTAGACTTTTACCTTCAATTAATCTTTTGACATTACCCGCAATTTGCAAAGTCACAGTCTCTAAATCTGACAATGCAGCACAGTGGGGTGTTAAGGTCACCTTTTCATGAGACCAGTAAGCATGCGCCTTAGGTAAGGGCTCTTCTGTGAACACATCAAGGGTAGCGCCGCGTAATTGCTCACTATCAAGTGCTTCAAGCAAGTCTTCATCGACAACATGCTTGCCTCTGGCAACATTAATAAGCACCGCATGATTTTGCAATTTACTTAGCAGTGATTTGTTAATGATACCCTGAGTGTGTTGGTTAAGTGGCAGCAAGCACACGAGATAATCAATTTGACCAAGCATGTCATCTAACCCCTGCTGTTTGAAATAGGTACTTACTTCAGCATCGTGTTTTTCACTATTAGACCAGGCACTCACTCTAAAGCCATTTGCGAGTAAACGCTTAGCACAGGCTTTACCTAGTTCACCATAACCCAAAATACCCACATGTTGATGTGAATACGCTCGCTTTGGCTTCCAAGTACTGGCTGATTGTTTTAAGTAATATTCTTTGAGTCTCAGCTTGTGTGCCAACACATGGGTCAACACGTACTCTGCCATATCATTTGCAAGATTATCATCGACAATTCTAACAACGGGGACGTGCGCCGCTATCTTCGTTAAGTCGATGCTATCAACGCCAGCCCCAAATGAAGAAACTGCTTTTAAATTTACCAGCTTAGGCCATAAGTCAGCAGGGGCATTCCAAGCCAGTACAAACTCAACGGCTTGGTAATCAGTGCACTCAGACCAAAGCTGCACGTCAACCTCTGGTAATAACGCTTGTAATCGGGCAATTAATTGGCTGCAATCTCGGCCTGTAACAGCTACAAGTAAAATCATTGTCTTCTCCATTTTGCCTCGTACTCGAAGCGCTCTTTAAAAAGTCACACAACTGCAACCTAACTGTCATAGCGAACTCTTACCCTAACCTCATCGCTGAATGCGTTTATGTTTGAGGTTTGTATGATCAGTGTTGATAAAGTAATAGAAGCAAATTTACCACAGTTAGAAAATTCACCAAAAGTAAAAGGCTTAGTAAAGAAAGGTTTGGGTTATTTATTACATGAGCAAGAGTTTGTTGCCTTTGGTGATGCATACCCACACTTACAAGGACTTGAGTTTGTAGAGCAAGTACTTGATGAGCTAGACTTTGACACGCGCTATAAGCCAAAGCAAATGGAACATATTCCTAGTGAAGGTAATGTCGTTATTGTCGCTAACCACCCTATCGGCTCTCTTGATGCATTAGCGCTGATAAAAGTCTTATCAAGTGTACGCCCTGACTTAAAAGTCGTTGCAAACCGCATGCTGATGTCAATCACTCCGATGCACTCGTTACTCCTTCCCGTTGATAACCTCTCTGGTACAAGTAAAAAGAAAGAACTTGCTAATATCCAACAGCATTTAAAATCAGACGGTGCGTTATTAATCTTTCCTGCAGGTGAGGTGTCACGCTTAAGTCCAACGGGTATTAAAGACTGTAAATGGAATACTGGCTTTTTACGTATGGCAAAGAAAGCCAACGCACCTATTTTGCCTATTTACATTAAAGCGAAAAACAGCCCATTATTTTACGGCACCTCAATGATCTACAAACCCTTAGCCAGTTTGCTGTTAGTCAAAGAGATGTTCAAGCAGCGACAAAAATCATTAGAGTTTGAAATTGGCGCGTCCATCCCACCTGAGTCATATTTAATCGAGAATTTAAAAGACAAAGAAATAGCTCAGCTGATAAGAAAGCAGTTGTATCGACTGATCACAAAAAAGCCTCTGCCGTTAAAAACGCAAACCCCTATTGCCAGTCCAGAAGCAACGAAAGACCTTAAAAAAGCCATTGAAGAGTGTGAGTTATTGGGAGAAACCTCTGATGGTATGAAAATTTACTTATATCAATACTGTGGTAGCTCACCGATTTTCCGTGAACTGGGGCGACTACGTGAAATTGCGTTTCGGGCAGTCGGTGAAGGCAGTGGCAAACGCCGAGATATAGATAAATACGACATGGATTATCAACACCTTGTACTGTGGGATGCTAAGCAACTTGAACTAGTCGGCGCATACCGACTTGCCTGCGCACAAGACATTATAGAAAAACATGGCCGCAAAGGTTTATATACTGACAGCCTATTTAGCTACAGCGATGATATGGCGCCGTATTTTGAAAAGGGCATTGAGCTCGGTCGCAGCTTTGTGCAACCCAAATACTGGGGTAGAAAGAGCCTAGACTATTTGTGGTTTGGCATTGGCGCATTTGTGAACCGCTACCCGCAATACCGCTATTTGTTTGGCGCAGTTAGCGTATCTAACGCACTCCCCGAGCAAGCTAAATCACTACTCGTTCATTATTACCAGCATTATTATGGTGCTAAACAAGTGTTAGCTATCCCCAATAATGAATATCGCCATACCGAATCACAAAAAGAACAATGTGCTCAGCTATTTGCTGGGGATGATATTAAAGAAGACTTTGTTGAACTTAAGCATGTACTTGCCAATATCGGCGCGCAAGTCCCAACCCTATTTAAACAATACACAGAGCTTTGCGAACCTGGTGGCGTACAATTTTTAAGTTTTAGCATCGATCCTGAGTTTAATAACTGCATTGATGGTTTAGTGCTTGTCGACTTAGATAAAGTGAAAGCAAGTAAGGCTAAACGATACTTAGGGCAGACACGCGAATAGTCGTTATAAAATAGCTAAAAGAAAAAGTCGGCACGCTCGCAGACTTTTTCTTTTTAATTAAAGATATTTCTAAGCGCAGCTAAATATATTTGCTCAATAGTTTTTAAATCTGCGATAGGAACATGCTCATTAACTTGATGAATGGTATGGTTTCGCACGCCACATTCGATCACTTGCGTGTGCTCATTTGCAAAAAAGCGGCCATCTGATGTGCCACCACTGGTACTTAGCATAGGGAAGCTGCCAGTTACTTCATGCACGGCTTGTTCAAGCTGCTGCAATAAGCAATTGCTTGCTTGATGCAAGGTATAAAATGATTCACACGGGCGTTCCCAAACAAGCGTTAGCTGGGATGCTAGATCTGCCAATGCAAACTGAATTTCTTCTTTGATGTCTTTACTTTTATAGCCATGACTATAACGTACGTTAAACGTGAGCTCACATTGAGCAGGAACAAGATTATCTACCACATTAGCAATATTAATTCCGGTCACTTGCAGTGTTGTAGCCGAACTGGCTTCATCTTTGTGCCAGCTAATTGCCGTTAGGCGCTTCACAACCTCTGCACTTAAATGCGCTGCGTTTATAGTGTTTGCTGGATAGGCAACATGCCCAGCTTTACCTTGAATAGATAATCGAGCAGACAAAGCTCCCCTTCTGCCATTTTTAATGGTATCACCCACATGCAAATGACTCGTCGGCTCGCCTACTAAGCAACCATCTAGCACAACACCTTGTTTGGCTAACCGCTCAGCAATCAGTAAAGAGCCGTATTCAGCCTCGCCCTCTTCATCTGAGGTAATTAACCAGTAAAATGTGCCGCGTTTATTGCTATTTTGCGCTAAAAAGCGTTTGGTTGCGCAAAGCATAGCAGCAACGCCGCCTTTCATGTCTGCCGCGCCACGGCCATAGATATTGCCATCGACTATCTCAGCGCTAAATGGATCAACTCGCCAATTACCTTCTGCAGCAGGTACCACATCAATATGACCAGAAAAAGCAACGATAGGGCCATCACCAAAGGTGATTTTAGCAATTAAATTAGTAACATGATTAAAGCTAAATACTTCACAGTCAAAGCCGAGCTGGCTTAAGTTATCTTCAAGCCAATCAATTGCACCAGCTTGAGCAGGCGTAACCGATTTAAATCGGATCAAGGTTTGTAATGTTTCTACCACATCTGATTGCACCGAGAAGTGCGTTGCTAACTCTGCATTTGATATCAAACTCATAATAACCCTAGTCAGTTAGAAAGCTTAGGTTATTACAACGAGAGATTATGACCGCAGTGTGAAACTTAAATTAATGATTTCCTTCTTCAATGAGGGTTTCTTGGGTTACTTTGGCAATATCTTTGTCTTCTTTGGTTAATTGTGTTCGCTGCCAACGACCAGCTGCGAACCAAAGATAAGTAATAATAGCCACAAGTACATTAGTAATAGCAAACGAATACCATATGCCCTGTGGTCCAAGTGAAGTATGCTTTGACAAAATATACGCGGTAGGAAATTGAATAACACATTGCGAAAGTAGTGACACAACCATAGCATTGAGCATGTTTCCTGAAGCCCTAAATGCAGCAACCACACAAAGCTGCACGCCTATTCCGCCCCAAGTTAAACACATAACGCGAATGAACTCTGCGCCACCAGCAATCACAGACTCATCATCAGGAATGAAAAAAGCCACAAAGTATTCAGCAAACAGATAAGCAACAACGCCCACTAATGTAAGGCCTAGTAACCCCCAAAGCGAAGCTAAACGTGTAATTTGTGCTGCACGCTGTGGATTTCTTGCCCCCATGTTTTGACCAACCAAGGTTGAAACAGCCATTGAAAGGCCCATTGCAGGGATCATCACCATTTGTAAAATATTAGAACCAACACCATAAGAGGCAATGGTGTGTGTACCAAAGCTTGCCACCAAAAACGACATAATGATTAGACCAAAGGCTCTTGCAGAGAGTTCAACCGAGCCAGGAGCCCCTAAAAAGAAGGCTTGTTTCATATATTGCCAGTCTGGTTTAAAGCTAGAGAGTTTAAGTTGGATGCCGTGGCGGCCTCGCAAAAATACCCATACCCCGATTGCAGCCGCTAAGCTTTGTGTGATTAGTGTAGCTAATGCAGCCCCCATTACGCCAAATCCTGCAAAGTCACCAAAACCAAAAATCAGTAAAGGGTCGAGCACAAAATTGAGTAACACAGTACCACTTACAATATAAAGCGGCACCTTGGTTTGCCCTATGCCACGCATTAAGGCTTGAAACATGGCATAAATAAACACAAACACAACGCCAATAAAAGATACATGCATAAATTTAAGTGCATCACCATACACTTGATCTTCAACACCTAATAAAGTCAAAAAGTAAGGAGAAAGCACATAGCCTATTAAACCAAGTATGGTTGCGGTAATTGTCACCATTAACATGGTTTGCGCAGCAACATGGTTTACCTTATCTTGCTGACCAGCACCCATGTATTGAGCGGATAAAATAGCGCCCGCCATTGCCAAACCTGAGCCAATAGCAATCACCAAAAAGGTTACTGGCATACTGACAGAAACGGCAGCCACTTGTTCTGCCCCTAAGCGCCCTACCCAAAATGCATCGGTCAACTGATAAGCAGACTGCAAAATATTGATTAAGATGATCGGGATACCTAATTTAAGTAACGCTTTTGAAATCGAGCCATGAAGAAATAAGTGCTGCGGATCAGCCATGAAAAACACCTAATTAAGCAAATAACCCTGTTAGTTTACCAGCCGCAACTGAATATAGAGTCAATAAGAGTCAATCTTTTTTTTGCTGTACCTGTTTAAAAACTTAATCTAAATCAATAAATGGCTTCACTTAGTTCAAACATTTTTGAAACTTTGATCTAGAACAGGTTTTGTCCGCTTCAAGTTAGTAATAATAGCCTCAACCAAATAAGACAAGTAGTTCGCGGAGAACAACATGAAAACTAAATTAAGCATTGCATTACTTACTTCACTATTAGCACTCTCTCCTGTTGCAAACGCAAACTTAAGCGTGAACGTAGGTGCAATTAATGTAAACCCTGATAACGACAGCTCAAAAATCAATGAAGCACCAACATTAGGTCTACGTGCAGATGATGATACTCAGCTAGGTATTACCGTAGATTATGCGCTTGATGACAATTGGGTAATTGAATTAGTAGCAGCAACACCTTTTAGTCATGATGTTCAAGGTGCAGGTGGTTTAGCAGGTAACAAAATTGCGAAAATCAAACATTTACCACCAACACTTTTAGCGCAATACCACTTCTTAGACTCAACTTATAAGTTCCGTCCATTTGTGGGTGTAGGCGTAAACTATACTGTTTTCTTTGATGAAGAGCCTTCAGCTGCACTAAAGGCAACACTAGGTACTGACGATGTAGAAGTTAAACTAGATGATTCATTTGGCTTTGCAGCTCAAGCTGGTTTTAACTACATGATGAGTGAAAACTGGGGTCTTCATGGCATGGTTTCACTAATCGACATCGATACAGACGCTACCGTTTATGCTGACGGCGCAAAAGCACTAACTTCAACTGTAGAAATCGACCCAGTTGTTGCTATGTTCGGTGTGAAATACAAATTCTAACTTTCATTTTGTGAAAGCCCATACGCACAAAAAGGCCATTTATTGGCCTTTTTTATTTCCATTCATTTCCTAATACCAAATTGCTATTTGTCTAAATTTTAAGACAAATTCTGCCAACCAATAAATTTGAACTACACTTAAAACTTAAGCTACACCTTTATCATTGGTTATTAAGTCACCAGTACAAAATATCATCGAAACTATGCCCAAGAGCATGCAATATCTGAATTTTCAGAGCTGGTCAATTGTTGTCCCTATTAGCCAGCAATTATAAAATAACCATAATAATTTTGACGTATAGAATGTAAATTGCGTGATAACGAGGGGCGTTAGTTGAAAATATTTTTTAATTCTTTAGTTCTGCTTACGTGTCTTAATTTAACTGCATGTAAAGTAAAAGACCCGAACGAAGATAAACCAGATGAGCAAACGCAGGTCGCAATCAGCGATCGCGAAAAGCTGCTTGCTGGTAGTGCAAATATTTCTTTTACGATCACCGATGAAAATCAAACACCTCTAAGCAATATCAGTGTTACCTTAGCTGGGCAAAGCTATCAGTCTGATAGCGATGGTACTATAAGTGTTAGTAACCTTGCTTATCGCAATCATGCGATTATGGTTGAGCAAACGGGATATTTTCCGCGTGCAAGTATTGTCGTTAATCAACCAAACTCATCGACAACTACCGTTCAACTCCAAACTAAAGCATCGAGCAGTAAAAGCCTCTTATTTGCTGGCGATACCATGTTTGGCCGTCGTTATTTAGATCCCAATTTAAAAACCATGGGCACGTCTATTCCCGATGTAACTGATGCCTTGATCCATCCAGATACAGCAGGGGCAGACAGCATTGCAATTACTGCTGATGTCGCAGCCCTATTTGAAAATGCTGACTTTGCATCAGTTAACCTAGAATCGCCAGTGACGACTAATCCAGCAACTGTCCATCCAACCAAAGAGTTTAGCTTTTTTAGTCTACCCGATTCACTGCAAGGGCTAACCGAGATAGGCATAGATTATGTTGGTCTTGGTAATAACCATATCTACGATTACTTGCAATCCGGCTTAGAAGATACCCTCATTGAAGTAAGCAATGCTGGCTTACTACATAGCGGTGCAGGACTTGATGAAACCCAAGCAATGACCACAGTGAGTAAAACACTTGAAGATGTAACGCTCGTGCTTTTTGCCGCCACTTCAATCACAGGGACAGAACACGAATACAGCTACATTGCTGATACTGAAAAAGGCGGGGCTGCAAATTTAACCAACTCGGATACAGTTAAATCTTCACTAGAAGAACAGGATTCTTCACAATTTATCATTGCCCAAATGCATGGAGGTGATGAATACACCTATTCTCCTTCAAGCTATATTGGCAGCCGCTTTGAAGCATTATCGAAGCAAAATACAGATCTCCTTATTGCTCACCACCCCCATGTAGCGCAAGGCTTTGCTGTCTATAACGATATTCCTGCTGTACTCGGTCTTGGTAACTTCGTATTTGACCAACCTCGCCTTGATACCTTACTCGGTGTTGCTGTGATGATCGATTTAAACACTGAAACGCAAACCGTCAACCGGGCTTTTGCTTATCCTATTTTTGTTGAAGATTATAAACCACGCTTTACAACCGGTTTTTTAACTCACTACTTATTAAGACGCCTTGCTGAGTTTTCTGATGACAATATCACTTTAATTCCTCGTGATAATTATGGTGAAGTCTATTTTAGTCAAAATCAGGCAACCAAGAGCACGACAGACGTCACTATTGAGGTAAATAGCAATAGTGACATTATTGACTTGCGACAATACGCCCCTTCATCAGCCGCATTCGTATCCAAGATCGAAGTAACCAGTGGCGAACTCAGTAGTATGGTCTTTGGCCGCGACATAATGGTGTTTGGTGATTTTGAAGATTGGGATAACGACAGCGAAGCGTTTGAAGTAAGCCGCTGGGATCACACCAGTGACAGTGTTTTTCCATGTACAGACCAACCTTATGCTGGGATTCAAGCACTGTGCTCAAGTCGTGACGAGTTCGACAATACGCCATCGATAATACCGTTTAGACATACAATGCGAGTGATGGAACTAACAGATGAAAATGGTGACCCACTTCTGAGTAAAGACTTCTCATTTTATGGTTATTTACAATCAGAAAATGGTGGAAAAATTGATGCACTATTAAGTTATACAACCGAAATAGACGATCTTACTTTTTCACAACATAAAATAGATGTAAGTGAAGGCGGTGACCAAGCATGGCATGCATTTAGTCATGACTTTAGTTTACCGTCAGATGAGTTCACTTTAGGACCAAAAGAACTTCCACCAAGAGGTGTGAAACTGCAATTTAGACATTATGCACCAAGTAAAGGTGAAGCAATCTCTCGCTTAGATAATGTTGCACTAATTAGCTGGCAAGATGCTATCAGCTTAGATAATGGACTATGGCAAACCGAGAAAATGCACGGTTTTGACTTTTTAAAAATCTCAGCAAGTGATGATACGAGTGTAAAAATTACGTTCACATTACTTGATTAAGGAGGAGATGTGTCTGCTGTTCAACAATTGTTGCGTTTAAAAAACTTGCGCGCATTTTGGCTTACCTTAAGCTTATTTTGTGTGGTCTTGTTAAGCAATATGTTCAACCTCTTTCAGGCGAGCAATGCTTTTTTCTATCAAAATTTAGAGTCACTAAGTCACATTCAACAAACTAATGTTGTACTTATTACCAGCGACCGCTTAACAGACAACCACCAGCAACTCGTTGAAAACTTGGTTGGTTATCAACCTCGCGCGATTGTAGTGCTGGCTAATGAAACATTAGTCGCACCAAAACTAGAAAATGTCTATTACCCATACGCTGAGGGAGAATATTGCGTACCACAAATTGATAATTGGGCTACTTATCAAATGCGCATTCCTCAATCAAATGAGCTTGAATGCAAAAGTATTTGGCAGCAGATATTTAATTATGATGCAGAACACGTACAACTTATTGACTTTGATTTAGCTGTCACTGCGCTGCCAAAATTTAGTGCTGAACGGGTGCTAAATGTTGACGTAATGAGTGAGCAACTTGAAAATAAGATTATTATCATTGGTCAAAAAGCGGCCGCTTTTAATGTCTTTATTCATGCCCCAAAAGTCGACGGCTTAAATGACCCTTTATTACTGATAGCCTATCTCGCTGACAGTATTGATAAACAAACGACTGTAAAACAACTGAATAGCTTACTGACTATTTTTATTGAGCTTGCGCTTGTTTTTGTACTGCTTTTTAGCTTTCAAAAACTGTCGCTCATATATTCTTTTATTATTGCCTTAAATAGCGTGCTGCTATGGTGCTTATTGGGCTATTTTTTCATTGAATTTAGTCAACTTTTCATCCCGATCGGACAATACATAGTATTGACATTTATCACCTTATTTTGGGTGATTGTTGTTCGAAAGATGTCTGAAGATAACGAGCTGAACACTGTTGTGAACAATATTCAGCAAAAAATGATGGGCCGTTTTATCCCACAAAGCTTTATTGAGCAAGCCTCGCCGTGGGATCCAATCATTCAATTAATTAGCCAGCAGCTAGACTTAGAAAAATCAATTTTCCTTGCTCGAAAAGAAGACGATCATCGTGTTGTTGAAATTCGTGCGATTAATTGTAATTTAGATGATATTCAAGAGATGCGCCGTGATTACAAGCGCACTCCTTACAGCAAAGCGTTAAAATCATTAGGGGTTGTACAAATTACCCGCCCCTTCTTTACACATATTAAAGAAGGTGAAATCGAATTTATGGCGCCCTTGGTTTATGCCGGTGACGTCCGCGGCTTTTGGGCACTATCTGTTATCCCCAACAAATACTTCAATCAGCAAGCGTTTGAAAAAAACGTCAATAAATTCGCAGCTCAAGTTGCTGAATTGCTTTTCCATTATCATATATTTAAAACGACTCAAGCGAGTAACAATAGCTTATTAAATCAATTACTAACCTTAAAGCTTCATGAGCCGATTAGTGAGCAGGTTAAACAATCTATTAATGAAATGGAGCAAAAGCTAACAACCTTAGAAATGGTGTTTAATCACACCCGCTCTGCCACTGTTTTATTTAATTTGTTTGGTCAAGTAATTCAAACAAACGCATCCCTTGAACAATTTGCCAAGCAGCACCAACTTGCGATTTTTGAAATGACGGCACTAGACCTACTTTGCAAGAGCTGTGATTTAGACGCTGAAATTGCTAAAGGGAAATTGCGTTATATCACTCTAAACAAAGCAGAAGTAGCCTTACCAGCTAAGTTTGGCGAACAAGACTATACCTTAAATATTAAAGCCCTACACACTGACAGCTCACAAGCGGCATCCGGTGAGCCTTTTCAAGTATCAGGTATATTATTTGAATTTATCGATAACCATGTAGCTCGTAATGAGGGGCAAGGTTAATGGATTTTGTGTTAGCACTCTTCCCTGCAGGTAGTGGCCTTGGTCAATCTGTTATTACAACAGTTTGGGTAGGCACTGCAGTTGTATGCTTACTTAACTTACGCTTCGGCTTTCCATTAACTGGCCTTGTAGTACCCGGTTATATCGTTCCTTTGTTAATAATTAGTCCGACCTCTGCGGCAGTTATTATCATTGAAGCTATTGTTGTTTATGCCTTAATGCGTTTCAGCGCACATTATATGATGGAAAAATTTGGCTATAGCCAAATGTTTGGTCGTGATCGTTTTTTTGCCATCATATTGATAAGTATCCTAGTTCGAGTATGTATGGATACCTTGTTTTGGCCGTTAATTGCAAACCAATTAAGTCGCTGGGATATCACCTTTGATTATGCTTCACAGCTCTACTCTCTTGGTCTGATCATTATCGCTTTAACAGCTAATGTAATGTGGAACGGAGGCTTTAAATATGGCTTAAAAGTAACCTTTATTCAGTTACTTATTACCTTTATTCTCGTACGTTTTGTGCTCATGCCTTTCACAAACTTTAGTATTGCTAACTTGGGTATTATGTACGAAGCAGTAGCTGCGTCGATTATTGCGGCTCCCAAAGCCTATATCATCCTAGTTATTACCGCTTTTCTTGCCTCTCGGGCGAATATTAAGTACGGCTGGGAGTTTAACGGTATCATGCTACCAGCACTTCTTGCCCTGCAACTTACACAACCGAGTAAATTACTAACTTCATTTGCTGAAACAGCCATTATTTTGGCCATTGGCGGGTCACTTATTCACTTTACTAGGCTTAGACACGCCAATATTGAAGGTGCCAGATTATTGATGCTGTTCTTCACTATCGGCTTTATTTATAAACTGATTCTTAACTACATTGTGGTCTGGTATTTCCCTGCCATAAAAGTGACCGATACTTTCGCGTTTGGCTATATGTTAGCGACTTTACTCGCTTTAAAGATTTATCAAAAAAACGCGTTAGGTCTTGTCGTCAGAGCAACATTACAAACTTCGATAGTGGGTGGTGTACTTGCCATTATCGTTGGCTTTATTGTTATGCTAATTCCTTCGATACTATCTAAGCCGAACCTTAAACCCGAAACTGAAATTCAGCATGTTATTACGCTTAATCAGCAAGTTAGTCAGTATAAAAGTTACCTTTATACCAGTCGTAGTAATAAAGTTAGTGTAAGTAGTTATAAAGCAAATCAAGCCGTTGCTGAGTTTAAGTATGCTGTTTATCAGCTTAATAAGGCAATCATTGAACAGCAAGATACCGCAGAGCTCTCAGCTTTATTTTCTAGCATTGGCTTTTTACTGCAAGGTGATGAAAACTATATTTATCTGATTGATACAATTGAAGATAGGCAACGCGGACTGTTTGTTTTAAACAAACAACCTAAAACCCCTTTATTAGTCACCGTGCCATTTCCAATTACTGAAAGTTTAGCCAGTGATTCTGCGGCCCTGATTTTCGAACAGCTACAAAGTAAAGCTTTGGTATTTGGTACAAGTAAAACACCACAAAAGACCTTAGCGAAAGAAAATCAACAAAGCCCATTTTATCTGGCGTTTATCTCTGCATTAGAAGGTACAGAGATATTGCAAATTCGAGAGGCCAACCGCCATACTGCTACTTTGTTTTCAGACAAAACAACACATGCAAACAACCAATATTGGATCTATAACCAATTACCAAGCTCAGTAAGTCAACGCGAGTTACATGATTTTGTCGGCAGTGAAACAACCTCTTTTGGCACGGCAACGAGTAGCAGCCTACCTTCTTCAAGCTTTTCTGGTTCAATGTTCGAAATGTTTTTAGATGGTGATAATTACACCAATATTTTAGCCAGTATATACCGTGATAATTTCAATTACAGTAATCTACAGTTGAATGAATTAAATGAAGAAATTAATCAAATAGTTGATATTTATTCGACTCACATAAGCAAAAAAGGCAGTTTTGACTATCTACCACTTTCTAATAGTCAGGTCGCACTTTGGGAGTTTGAAGTCTTAACGCCACTTTACAAGCTGATTGCTCGCATTGGTAATGATGCGCTGACTGAAGATATGCTAAATCAGCTAAAACAAATTAATGGCACCGCACAGCTTTTGAGCTATCAATTAAGACTTGTGAAAAACAACAGTGGCCGTTATTTACTGCTGAGCCCGCTAGATACTCCTGCTGCATTACAACAAGGCCAAGGCATATTCCTATTTAATTTGACCGAGCACGAAGCAATTACCTTAAGTGTCCCTAGACCTTTATTTGAAAGTAATACGTTAAGCTTTGCCAGTGAGTTATTTGCTAAGTCGAACGCTGCTAACCTACTCGTTGCAGGAGCGCACCCTTATGCACATCCACAAGCAAATGTATTAGCTGCAGATAATGTTGATTCTTTATTCAATATTATTCACCAAAGCTTCTTACGATTTACACAAAACCAGCCTAGCTTGAATATTCAAATTCGCAGCCATAGCGCACCTTCATGGATACGTCCAAATGCAATCGCATTCTCAACAACACAAATAAGCGATACAGCGATCCCATTAATGAAGCAGATTGACAATGAACTCAATGCGTTAGGTGTCAATTATCAAACAGTCATGGGGCAACAAGCCACTCGCGGTCTCGAGATTGGTAGCTCTCCGCAATCCGGTTACCAGCAGTTTAATGCCAATAGTGAGCTGGCAACCTTGTGGCTCGCTTCAGACTTTAAACAACAGTTTTCGATGGATCAAAGTAGTGTATTACAGCGTTTATTAGCCATTTCGAGTAACTCTAAGGTTAAGGTAATAAACCTTGCCACTCTATCACCATTTAACTGGCAACCGTTGGATGTAAACAAGAACCAACAGCTACAAACCCTTGTAAATAACTATGTCGCTAATCAGCGTCTCACATCATTGCGAGATTTTTGCTTCCAAATCCCCGCTTGTAGTTTACAAACCATCAAGCTGGAACACCTTGATAAATTCGCACTAATGATAAAGCAGAACAATAACATCCTTGCGATCTATAACCCGACAAACAATCAACTGATTGATGTAAAAGCATTTAACCTGCTAATGGGAGGAGGTCAGCGTGTATTTAATTAAACGCTTATTCGCCCTATTACTTATTTTGACATTACTTTTAGCTATATTTTTTGCAGGGCGCAGCTTTTTAGTGTGGCTAGACTCAGCAGAGCCCGTGGATGCACGTAGCAATACCGAAACGCGATCTAATGTACAGTGGTTAAGTAGCGAAAAGCCACTGCGATTTACATTTTCTAATCAGCGAACTCATTCTTTACGAATTCTCTCGAATGCCGTGTTTGACCAATCTGTGTTTCTTGAATTACCGGTCAATTACGCAATTAAATACGTTCTTTATGACGATAAAGGTAATGTGATTTTAGATAAAATTTACCATCACGCTTCAAAGCTAGTTAACAATAGTGAAGAACAACAGATCAAACAAATAATAGAGAATAAACAATCACTAAACGTTGCTTCTGGACAGTCTTTTTATTTGCCAATCACTCATTATCCAAATGCCAAAAGCCTTGATTTAACGCTGATCCCAGAAGAAAAATCACTACAAGGCGTGGTTGTCCGTGTTCATGCAAAAACTCCTGAGAAAAATATCGACCCACTCAACAGTTGGCTTAAACGCCCTCTAGAAAGGCGAAGACGTGCCACTGACTATTTAACTATGGGTGAAAACACGCTAACCAGCGCTGAAATTAGTAATGCGATGGCATTTTGGTGGCAAAAAATTGCACCTCAAGGGATCCCTGGTATCGACTTTAAATCTGACATTTTGTATGAAACGCTACCTTACAATGTCACTACTTATGACTTTAGCATGCAGCAGCATGACTTAGGCGCTTATTACACTGAACTTGGCCTGTGTGCCAGTATTAAACTTGATGTGACTGACAGCCTTATTTTCACCGTCAACTCAGAGCAGTTATTACCATCGCTAACTTGGTATGATAAGCATCAGTTCAAGGCGCCAATACCCATTAGTGTATCTCCAACCGATAGCAAAAATAGCTATCAGACAGAGCTTATTGATGCTGGCCTAGTCACCATTTGTAGTGAAGAGCCATTACTGACTAATTGGCGAACAGCGTCAAGCACACCAATTTTAACGAGTTATGCAGGCAGCTATTTGGTGAATGAATTTGCCAGTGTAGATTTTGATATAGAGCCAAATAGCAATCTCAATATTGACGTTCGTGCATTGCAAAGTAGTCAGCTTAACGTGGTTATTTATGATGAACGTAACCTAGCAATAGAAGATTACACCGTGACTTTAAAAGGTGAAGTGTCAGACTTCGACCGATTGATCACCGATACAACTCAAAGACAGCGTGTCGGTATGCTCAATAGTTACTATTTACGTGCCCCAGATAATGCTCATCATCTGAAAATTAGCGCTGAAAAAGATGTCTACGTTCGATTAAAATCTCGGTTAGCAGATTTCAATTATCAACGAACAATTTCTCATCAATATCTACCCGAGCCAATCAATAGTTTTTACGATATTGCCGCTTGGTATGAACAAAGAGCTGCAAATCATTATGAGTTAACGCAGCTAGCACATTTTACTAATATCCGTACTTTTACTCCGCCGAAAGAGCCGGATTTAGTGACAACTTTTTATCAATCTAAAGAGCTCTTTGCAAGGCTGCCATTATCAAATGTCGCTTTAGTGTTAAGTCCTGATCGCTATTTTATGCCGAAGTTACCACCGCAGGTGTTTAACTTTGGCTTATATAACAAAAATAACTATGCACCTTATGACGACTCTGAGGACAATAGTTTAGTTTATCGCTTAACTAACAAAAGCAGCAAAGAAGTCGCGATGTCTGAGCTATCGGTTGAGGCATTACAGCAATTACAGTCACAGGCGAAAACTATTTATCAAAATTGGTATGGAGAGCGCCCATGGATAAAGCAACGTATTTACCAGCTTGATAAATACACCCCTTTGACACTTGATTTCACAAAGCAACAGCGCCCTATGAGCGTAGTATTTAAAGTGTTTCGTGCAAATAGCAGCGAACCTGTTGAGTTATCGCTTACACAAAATGCTGACTACAAGTCTGGGCTGACCAGTGAATACAGCATCGCTAAACAACGCTTTATGCTACATCAATCGGCATTACTCGATGCTTTTTTAATTCACCCAAAAAATAGTCAGTTAACAAGCTATCCTAGCGTTACTCAAACAATCACTAATGACATTGCTGAATTACATTCCCTAACACTGCAAACAACTGACACGGTGTGGGTTTCTATACTTGAGGAATATCCTTTGCAGGAGCAAAAAGTAAGGTGGTGGAACCATGAAAACTAAAATAATGATGATTATAGTTTGGCTCTTTGTATCTACATGCCACGCAACACCTAGTTTAAATGAGCTTACCTTGAGCTTAAAGTTATGGCTTGTTGATCAGCAACAGACTCCCACACACTTTAATGTCAACCAAGGTGCTCTATTTGCAAATGAATCTTTAAATTCCGGTGGTGAAATTCATTATAAACAGCAAGGTGAAAAGTGCATTGCTTATGCACCACATCGCTTTTATGACAAACACACACATACTATTGCAAAGGCACTATATGCACACTGCCAAGTATTTTTAAGCAACACTAAACACCGCAACGACCGTGATGAGCATGGAGAACTTATTGACTTTGGTAAGTATAAACCAAGCGCGAGTAATACCTTTATTCTTGCATACTCTGAACATGTTGAGTCATTTTCGATTTATCAGATCCATGGTTACGCAAAAGAAAAAAGGAAGACTCCTGAGGGTAAAAAAGCTGATGCAATTATAAGTAATGGTCATGCAATACCTAGCAAGCGGACGATTGCAATCACAGCCTGTTTAAATGAACAGCTAGATATTACAGCTATGGTTTATGGCCTTGATGTTAAAGAACTTGGAGGCACCACCAATATTCTTGTATCGCTGGCTCCTAACAACAGTCAGTTTTTCCATATCGAGTTAAGTCGCCAGTTGCGTGAGCGATTAGTTTCTAATAACCAGCTACTTAAGTTGTTTAACCAATGCCTTACTTCATAATTGCTATTATTTTACTGCTGCTTTCAATGCAGCCTGCATACGCTGTTGATACCAATAGAGGTGTTCTTGAGCCCGCAAATTGGCTGCAAACTTCGCCAAAGCTCGCGCCCTATACCACCAGCCAAGATATGAGCTTTAGTGCCAAGCAACATCGCTATCTTTGGCTTCCTAAAGGACATTGGCTAGACATTGACCCTGAGCTTCTTAATAAATTCATTATTAGTGCGGGGAATACGCAATACATACAACAACGCCTACAAGTGCATCGCGATTTATTATGCGATACGAAGCGATGCCAACTCCCCGCTATGGGCCATAACCGAATTGTCGCCATCCAAAATCACCTAGATGAGGGTGCCACGTTCAGCGCTATGATTGGCCATATACCACAAAATGTAGATAGCTTTAGACGAGCTTTGTCGCTTGCTAAGCCCTCAGTTGTAACTAAAAACCGCAATGGCAGTGAACGTTATTATCAACTAAGCAAAAATGACGAAGTCACCTTGTTTTTCTCGGCGGCAAAAAAGCTTAAATTATCTGTTCGCCAAAATATGCAACAGCCTGATGAAAAAGGTGTTGTTTATGCGTATCTCGATAAACAATTGGTTGCTAAAATCAATACCATTAATAGCCAAGCATTAGAATATAAAGAACAGTCGTTAGGCCTTGAAAATACTGAGTACCTAGCTATCGCTGCCGGACAATACTTAACGATAAAAAGTAAAACCGATGCATTTATCAAACTGGAGCAAAGTCACCGCGCAATTTATGATGATAATGCTGCAGAAAAAGAACAAGAAAAATTACTGTTACCCTACTGGTATCAAATCGCTGATGATGCCATTACAGCGGTTTATCGCGACCACTCATTGCAGGTGTTTAGTGATGATGTATTTAAAGCAAATAACTCACTTGCCCTAAAACGCCGTACCAACTTGCTATCTATGATGACTGGGCAATCTCAGCTTAAGGGTAGTTATCGCACTTTGAACGCAGTTGAGTCTCAAAATAGTATGGTTACTGAACTCGCTGAGCAACGCTTAGTAGACGATCAGTTTTATCCGCGTATAAATCAACAGCTCCGCCTTATAACCACTTTAAGCCAATCTGCACAGCTATTTGATTTATCTAGTGAAAAACGTGCAACACCTTGGTTAACTTTAATTGCAAGGAGCACTAAAGACAGCCAATTGAAACTATCTGCAGGTGAAAATAGTTGGTTAGTAAACCTAAAAGCAACAAATGACTTTCAAACATTATTTATCTCTGTGCCACTGAGCAGTCAGTCGTTAACAATTCAAAGCTTAAGTAGTCAATCAAATAAAGTTGAGTTTGCGCTGTATGCAAGAACGCTTGCTGATCTGCCCAGCGACGAAGTGATATATCAACAAGCAGTTAATGCTAAGAATATAAGCCCTGCGATATCAAAACTGATTGCAGATGACCTACACAAACAACATGCTGATTATTTAGCGGCCATCGAGCCCTACGCGCCAGCACGTAAAAACGTCTCTGCATTTAATGCCGAACAATCATTATTAACAGCGAAAGACTTAGCTAATAGCGCCCCTCTCGATGCCTTAGCATTTTTAAAACCTCTGACCCAAAATGCGAATACAACAATTGCTAAACAAGCTTGGCAACTTAGAGTCGCAATTTTACGTAAACAGCAACAGTTCCACTTAGCCAATAGTTATTTAGAGGGCCTATACAAAAGTACACAGCAATTAGAGCTGAAGCAATTTGCAGCAAAAGCCTTGATTGATAGTTATCAAACAGAACGTCAAGATATTAAACTATTTGCACTGTGTGCAGGTAACTTAACAACCATAAATGAGTGCCCGCCAGTTTTGATTAATTTAGCGGTAAAACAGCAAAAACATCGATTGGCTGCGTGGCTGGCTCACTCATCAACTGTGCCAACTAAAGTATCTGAAAGCTTTAAAGCGCTTAACTATCAAACTCTCAGTGCCCCTCCCTTCATTGATGAAGCGCGTTATTTAGTAAAAGCAGGTATGCAAGAAACCTTTATTAACAGCCAGGGGAAATATCAAAAGACTGTCATCACACAAACAATGCCATGGCACTTTACAGCCCAAACACCTATTAATTTAGTTATTAAGGCTCGCACAGCAGCCAAGCAGAACGGTGAGTATCAAACCGCTTGGCTTATGGCTGAGAGTCAATATCAGCATAAACTCATGCCTATTTTTAGTGATATACCCGCCACTACTTTGTTTGTTAAAAACCAACAAGCGGCCTCAATTGCAGCCACACTAGTAATTCGCCTTAAAGCTGGTGAAGCGCTAAAAATAACAGCTGACCATACGAGTTATCTTGATGTGAGTTTCATTCCAGACTCTATATTTAGTCAGTTCGATTATGTGTCTGATGCCGCAAATAAATCCCCATCAAATGATATTATGTCGCTTATCTACTCTGCAGACGCTACACAAGCCGAACTTTTATTAAATGGGCTTTATTTACTTAGTAAAAAGCGCCTTACCAATAACCAATACACACAACTTCTTCAGCGCTTAGAAACCTTAGATGCGGATTCTAAGTCGACCTTTTTACAAAACAGAATAGAAAGTTATGGTCAATGGCAGCCATTAGATAGTTTGCTCGACTTTGCTGGTACGCGATTATTTGACATGCAAAGTACAGCACAAAGTAGCTTTGCAGATCGTTTTACATTGCTTAATACACAGGCAGGCTCCAATAAAGGCATACTGCTGCGCCCATTCCACACATTAAACATTGATTTAGCACAAACTGAAGGGCAACAAATTCGCTTTAAATTTAACTTTTCTACTGCTGAATTGGCTCGTGCAAATGTTGCTAACCTGTCATTACAATTAGCAAATGATCAAAAGATCTGGTCAGTCACAGAGCAGCAAAGCATTCCTTTCACATTTAACAAACGTGAATTGGATAACAACATCATTTCTGTCAGGTGGCTGAACCCGTATCTATCGCAGCATCTAACAATTGAAGCTGAACAATATGTTACAGGTCGCTGGCAACACCTAGAGCTGCCGACAACGTTACTCTTTTACACAGTGACACCTGATACGCCTTTAATGGCCAAATTACCTGCTGACAGACTCATTAAGTTAGAACAGATGAATGAGTTTAAGCGAACAGAAAGACGTTTCTTCCACCCTGCGGGTAAGGTTGAAGTGACTGCAGATAAATTACAATACGTTCGTTTGTATAGCTGGCAGCTAAGTGAGCAAAGCAATAAAATTTCACCTTACTCACAGGCAAAAACCCTGTTGCCTGAACTGGTCACTTATCAAGCGCCAGAAAAGCCTTCTATTATCAATAAGCAGATAAACCTACATAGTGACGAGTTAAATTGGCAGGGATTTATTCGCTACGATCAACAAACAATTTTCCAAAGTGCCGAAGATATACCTGCCCGTGAAGAAATAGATATAGGTGCCCGCTTACGCCTCAATGATGATCACCATTGGTATCAATTAGAGGGCTATTACTCTATGAGCGATAACCAGGCTGATATTTTTGCCCTAAATGGTTACCATTCTTGGCAAGATGAAAACAGCCCATGGTATATCGACACGCAAATCAACACACGTTGGCAGCCAAGCCATGATAGTTTTGACTTACAGTATGCATTAGATGCAAGTATCAGTATTGGTCAGTCTTGGCAGCGCGATACTGTGCACCGTCACCAATGGCAAGTAACGCCTTACATTCGCTATAGCAGCGCAGACCTTGATGATTACTTAGCCGATGAGCAACTAAACTCGAGCGTTTTCAACTTCTACCGTGAAAATCATGCACCTGGCTGGTTGAGTTATTACCAGTACCGTTATCAACCTTGGGTTGATAACTACCTTAACTTTGGTGTTTCCTCTGGCTCTAACGATGACTGGATAAGTCTAGACTACTTACGTTTCAACTCAAGCTGGAATCAGTATTATCGTGGCCACATTTTTCAAGTTGGTTTAGATAGCTACTATCGCTTTGCCGATGAGCATAGAGCTACAGCCACATGGCAATACATCACTCGCTTTGCGTGGCAAAAACAAGTCAATTTAGGCAGTTTTACAAATGGCTGGCTGAAACTAAGCTGGCAGCAAGACTGGGTCTGGAACAATCATAATATTAGTCTCGAGTTTTCATCAGGTAATAACCAGCACACCGGCTTTGCACCTTTTGCTCATGATGAAATTATTTTCCCTGCACTTCAACTTAACCATTTGCTAGAGCACAGTGATTATGAGCAGTAAACAACTTAAACAACGCCTAGAAACCTTGCTATTTGCTGATATAGCTAGTTTTTGGCTAGACTTATACCGTCAGAAGTATCATGAACTTGTTGATGAATTAAGCCAATGGGAGCTGATAAAAAATCAACCTGACGATGACGATGAAGATGACTGGCTTTTATTACAAGCGATTGCTTTCCTTACTCACAAGATTGAAACCTTGCAGAATCAGTTACTTAAACTTGATACCGACCATCGCCGTTTTGTAGAGCGTTTGAGCCATGCGGAGTTAAAAGCAGAACGTGAGTTTCACATTCTTGATTACGCATACATTTTAGGGGCAGACCGACTGCAGCTAAAAAAAGATCAAGAGGCTTTTCAGCGCTGGTTTGATGAAGGTGCGATGATTAATCGCTATCAAGATAAAACCTCTGAGCTTGAACAATCACTGAAATTTTTAATTGGTAAACTTGGGGATTTAGCGAATCGCTATTTACGTAGCCACGCTGACGAAATTGCGCAATCATGGCTGACTCTAAATTTAGAAAGCTTTTTCTTGTCGTTATTAGAAAAAACTGACAATGAAGCCATTCGCAACTCAATTTTTCGCGCTTTGGCAAACCAAGTGCAGCTAATAAGTGAATATGTAGATGATCCTGAGTTTAATGCCGAATTAGTAGAAAACTTACTACAGTCTCTTGAAAAAATAACAACCCCGCATGCTGCAAAAGTCGATATCTTAGAAATTTTAATTAATTTAAGGCCAACATTCACACGCTACTATATGCGCTCTCATATTGATTTAGAGCTACCTGAAAATGAGCAAATTGACCGAAGGCAGTTATTTTTACTCAGTGCCTTTGCTGGCATCCTTAGCAAACAGCTTAACCTCAGTGAGGTTAACATTAAACTATTATTTTTACTCGCCAAACATCGCTACCCAAGAGTAAGGCAAAGTGTCTATGAGCAGTGTGCTGTGTTGCCATGGCCATGCTCGCAACAGCTTATTTTAGAAGGCTTACAAAATGAGACTCAACAAGCTGTTAGGTTAACTCTGATTAAGCAATTAGCCGATCCACGTTTCAGTGAGCATCAGCAAGGATTCAAAGTTTGGCAACAACAGTTAATAGTAACGGCTAGCTTTGCTGAAAAGCGCTTATTACTCGAGTTAAGTCCTCGCATTTTGTTTAATCTGCAAGTGGATTGCCATACAGAGCAGCAAGCTAATAGTTTATTTAAATCATTTGTGGAATTTTTAAATCAGCGCCTAGAAGATGAGCCAAGCCTCGCTATTCGTCGGATTATCAGCCGTGTACGAGAACAACTTGTCAGCTTTATGCACCAGCAGCAAGTAGCACAACTTGAAGTTGACCTGAGCGCCCAAAAAAACCTAGATTTAGCTGATTGGAATGAGCAGTTACTCGGCAGGTTATTAAGTAATCAAGCGCAAAATTATGAAGCCTACAATGTCAGTGCGCGAAAGAAATCATGGCAAGTACAATATGGCTACAAGCGAGGCTTTCGTTTTTGGCGACTTTGGCATGAATTCAAAACGCCGAGTACTGATAAACGCCAGAGTTTTAACCACATGCATGCAAGAAAACCAAGTGCATATATGCATGTACCTAGTAGTACAGTGGCTGAAATTAGTCAAACAGAAGTCCCTGGCGAACCACGCTTTGATGAACAGCAATTTAGTGCTCGTGAACACTTGCCATTACTCGACTTTCTTTTGAGCAGCCTTTCTCAAGACAACCTAAAAACGCCAGCAAAAACCTATACACCGGATGGTATTCTTATAGTGACCCCACCGAAGCGCCTATTTAAAAGGCTTTACTGCTATAGCTGGATATCGTTTAACTATGAAAAATTAAACGAACTGAGAAATGGCTCAGAAGTTGAACAAAAACAGTTTCTAGAGATACTAAAAAGTAAAGGGTTTACACTTGATTTTCAGCCGTATGGTAGCGTACTTGATACAAACTTCCCGGTAGAAACAAGTATCAGTAGTTTATATAACAAACTCGCAATTACACCATTTCTTTTTAATCTATGGTCAAGCTTTAAAGAGTATGCGTATTCAATTTACCAAAATAGCATAGGCCAGCTTATATTCTTTGTGCTCAGCTTTATTGCCTACTTTTGGGCAAGGCATTTGAAAATAAGTCGTCAAATAAAGTCTGATAGAGCACAGATCCCTGTTTCAATTGGTGGTTGGGGAACGCGAGGAAAGTCAGGAACTGAGCGCTTAAAAGCCGCACTTTTTAGTAGCCTCACGTTAAAAGTTGTTAGTAAAACCACAGGCTGTGAAGCGACCATGATCTATGCCCGAGCCAGTGGTGAACAGTTCGAAATTCCTCTATTTAGACCCTTTGATAAAGCCAGCATTTGGGAACAAAGTGACGTTTTACACTTTGCCAAAAATGTTAATGCGGATGTTTTTTTATGGGAATGCATGGGCTTAACTCCGCGTTATGTGAGAATTTTGCGCAACTGGATGCAAGATAGCTTTTCAACTATCACTAACGCCTATCCGGATCATGAAGACATTTTAGGACCAACAGGTATCGATGTTGCTAATGAAACAAGCCATTTTATTGGTGAAAACAGCTTAGTATTCACCAGCGAGCAAAACATGACCCCTATACTTGAGGCGAATGCGAAGCAAAAGAATTCAAATTTAATTCAAGTCCATTGGGCTGATGGCCTACAAATTACCGAAGATATTCGAGCTCTTTATCCATATCAAGAGCATCCTGCAAATATTGCCTTAGTTTGTAAGATGGCAAAACACATTGGCCTCAGCAAAGATTATGTCTTTAAAGAAACCTCTGCGCGAATTATTCCTGACATCGGCGTATTACAACAGTTTCCTCGGGCACCAATAGGTTCTATAGAGCAATCTTTTGTAAATAGTATGTCGGCAAATGAGCGCTTAGCAACGCTTGAGAATTGGCGCAGACTCAGTCTTTATGAGCTCAATGATTGCCCTAAGACACAAGTCATTGCATTGATTAATAACCGTAATGATCGTGTCGCTCGCTCGAAAGTATTCGCTAATATTTTGAGCAATGACTTAAGGTTTGACCGAATTGTAGTGATAGGTAGTAATGTAGATGGCTTTTATAGTTATTTTATTAATGCATTAACAGAGCGAATTGATAAGCTCATTGAAAATAATGATATTGAAGAACTTGAAAGCCTATTGATACAACTGAACTTATTAACTGCAGAGCAGCTCCATGCCCGCTTTGTCCATGCATATGGGCAAACCAATGCAGATAAATTAATGTCGCTGAGTGAAGGAACACTCAATAAAGCCTGCGTAAAAGAAATTCTCGGAGATATTTTAGACTCACAAGTAGGTGTTATTTTGAGTTATTTCCGCCACCACTTTCAACGAAATGCGCTTGCAGCTTTACAAGAAAACATAGCTGAAAATGCAAATGAAATAAAAGAGCGCCTATTAACTATTACTAAGTCTAAAATAACAGTCCATGAAAATAGTAACTTATCTGCCGATGAACTTACTATTTCAACCGCCGATTTAGCTCTGCCAAATACGCATCAAGTTATTGTAGGCATGCAAAACATAAAAGGTGCGGGTTTAAACTACGTGTACGCATGGCAACAGTGGCAGAAAATACATCAAACCATACGTCACTTATTTACTGAACAGTGTTCAGCTAAAGAGTTTCGTACCGCACTTACAAACTTAAATATGATTGTTTCGTTCAATCTCATCGAAATAGACTATATGAAACAACATTTAGCAACTTTAAAGAAAACTCACCTTGCGCAAAATGAGTTTTGCCAGGCTGAAATATCTAGCCTCTTAGAAAAACTTGAAGAAGATGAATCAAACCAAAAGCAGGAGCAACAACAAGCCTTACTTGTGAAATACTTCAATCAACTAATTGAATCATTTTTAGATGCCGGTGCTGCAGTAAAACGGAAAAAGCGCGCAAACCAAATTTATCGCGATATTGCAGATCAGCGTATCACTTTAGAAAAAGCGATTAAGCTACTCGGTAAACTTAGTCGCAATCAAAAGTCTGGATGGTTCGCGAACAAGTCAAATCAAGACTAACTTTAGGGTTAGACCCAAAACCAAACCCCAATACTTACGGGGTTGGTTTTTTTGAGCTATAAAAAAATCTTGAAAAATCAGAAATTTCCGATCAAAAAACAAGCTTTTATAAATCATAAAGTTAAACGAATAAATGTAAAATCACTATAGATTCGGCTTGTTCCTTAATTGAACAAAAGCCATTTAAAGCAGTAAAATTATACTATTCAGTATTAATTTTATGTTAACCACATAACGGAGAGTGTCATGAAAAGCTTGGTTACTAAACTAGCAATTTTACCTTTAGCTATTGCATCAGGTATTGCAATGGCTGGCACAAATTTAGTAGAAAACGGATCATTCGAAAATACAGATACAATTACCGCTAACAATGGTAAGTGGCAGTTATTTTACGAAATTCCAGGTTGGACTCGTAGCAGTAACGCTAGGTTTGAAATTCAAACGAATAAACTTGGCATTGTTCCAGCACAAGATGGTGAGCAGCACATTGAGCTTGATTCAAGATCTAATTACAGCATCACACAAGCGCTTGCTACAACTGCAGGTAAAAAGTACGAATTAAGCTTTTATTACTCTGCGCGTGTAGTTGGCAATGAAGAAACAAATAAAGCTGAAGTTTTTTGGAATGGCGAGTCATTAGCAGTTGTTAATAGCAGCACTCAAGGTTGGACTAAATACAGCTTTACTGTTGAAGCTGACAGTGCCAGCTCATTACTAAGCTTTGCAGGTGCCGGTACATCAGATTCATTAGGTGCATTTATTGACAATGTAGTTGTTACTGAAGTTGCTGAGCCTTGCGCTGTTACTACTGGTTTATACGGTATTAATAACTTTGGCTCTGAAACTGAAGGCTATGTATATCACTTCAATCCAGAATCAAGCGCTGTAACTGTAGTTGCAGGCCTGAGCAATACAGCATCAAATATTGCTAGCAATGACGGTGTGCTTTATTTCATGGAGCAACTTGATAAAAGCAGCAAAGCGTCAAAAATCTATAGCCTAGATTTAGCCAGTGATACGCAAGCTGAAGTTGCAGATGCGACATCATTCCCTATTTATCGCTCAACAGTGACTGCGGATGGTCTGTCTTTACGTGCGACAAGCAAAACATACATGTATGATTTTGACCTAACTACAGGTGAAAAAACGGTATTAGGTAAACTATCGTATGAAGGCGATACATTTGCAGACGGCGACATCGCTTATTCAAGTGATTACAACGTACTTTACGTGTTAACAGGTCAAGCACTTTACACAGTCGACGAAGGTAACCTTGAATTAACTCGAATCGGTGAGCACGGTGTTAATTGGGCGTCAGGTATTGCGATTGCTGATGACGGTACAATTTATATTTCAGGTAGAGAAAGCGGCGAGAATGCAAAAATCTACACCTTAGATCAAAACACCGCTGAAGCGACATTCGTAATGGATGGTCCAGCACATGTAAACGATTTAACGTTTGTTAGTGAAGCAGTTTGCGCAGCAGAGTAAACTGTGTTTAAAGCCATAAAATGCCAGCTTAGCTGGCATTTTTTTTAGCTAATCTTAGGTATCACTTATTAGTGAGCTTCTTTTGCTCTAACATTTCTTTCCAGTGCATCACTTCTGCTGGCAAAATAGGTGCAACTCCGCTAAAGCCTGCAACTTCAAGCATCTCTTCAACACTTACAACGCCTTTTTTACGTTTAAATACACCACGTACATAAGCAATAGCATGCAGGCCTCGTTCAGAGTGAAACCTTTGCTCAATGTAAAAGTATTTATGATCCCAACCAACTAAACGCGTACTGACTGTGTACTTTTGCATTGGTTTAATATCGCGTATGTAGGTAATTGCAGTTGCATTAACGATTGGGAACCAACGGCGTTTCATTATGTGCTTTAACAAGCCTACTCGCTCAGTCATCCAAGTACGGGCAAGATCCATCATCGCTAAATAACGAGAATTAGTTAGATGAAAATTGATATCGCAATCGGTTGGTAACGCTTTAAATTCAATATCAATCGTGTCTAACAATTGTTGATAATCACGATTACGTTTAATTTTAAAAAACAGTAGTATAAGTCGAAAATAGAGGTTCACGGCAAAGGTCTAACCAGTTGATAATGAACAAAGTGTATCACAGCATATTGCTAAGGCGAATTTTCTGCTCTAATCTGTGCATATATTAGTATAAAAAAAGAATAACCTAATGAAATTATTTAGTTTGGTAACTTTGTTCAGTGCAAGCTTATTCACCAGCTCAGCATTTGCTGACTTCAACTTTCCAGGTGACGGTACTTTAAAATACCCAACGGGTGTTGAGAAAGCATTTAAGTTTGGTTTTGCTTGGCAACAAGATGCTGAAAAGTTCACAATTGGCGATAAAAGCTATGACATGTCCCTGCCAGAATCATATTCTGTGGCTATTACACTCAGTAAAGATGAGGAACAAGTGTGGGTGCAAGAATTCAATAATGGCTTTATTGAAGGTTTCAACTGGCAAATTGCTGATCACACCCTAAAACTTGAAAAGCGCAAGTTTAGCGACTCTGTAAAAGGTGATTACATTATTAGTCTAGATAACCGCGATTACTTTTTTGCCCGTAATAACATCAGTATTGTGATCAAGTTCGACGATGAGGGTATTAAAAATATCGCTATTGATGGTGTCACCAAAGATATGGGTACCAAACAATAGTTTTTAACCGAAAAGAAAAAGGCTTAGGTTTTACCTAAGCCTTTTTTGCTTAATTGAGCTTTATAATTAAACCTTCACTGTCTTACGGTTAATACCGTAATCTCGAAGCTTATTTGCTACTGCCGTGTGGCTCAAACCTAATCGCTTAGCGAGCTGACGAGAGCTTGGATAAGCAGGATAAAGCTTACGAAGTAAAGTCGCCTCAAAACGTTTTACCGCTTGGTCTAAGGTTCCTTCAAAATCAGACTCGAGATAACCTAGATCATGAGTAAACGTTGGTAACTGCAGGTGCTCAATACGCAATTCGTTATCATCTAACAACGACACAGCACGATATATCGCATTTTCTAATTGGCGCACGTTACCCGGCCATGGGTAATCTTGTAAAAAGCGTAAACAATCCTCAGACATCACAGGCACAGAATGACCATTTTGCTGGGCATACTTTTGAATAAAGTGCTCTGCTAACGGGCCAATATCAGCTTTTCTATCACGTAATGGGGCTATTTCTAAAGTTAAAACATTAATTCGGTAATAGAGATCTTCTCTAAATGTTCCCTCTTGCACCATCGCTGGTAAATCTTTTTGTGTTGCGGCAACAATACGCACATTTACTTTTACTTCGTTTTCATCACCGACTTTTCGGAAGGTACCGTCTTGTAAAAAACGTAGTAGCTTAGTTTGTAGCTGAGTCGACATTTCACCAACTTCATCTAAAAATACTGTGCCACCATCAGCTTGCTCTAAAACGCCGCGTTTTGGTGCCGCGTTTTCTTCATAGCCTGCGTAACCAAATAGTTCAGACTCAGCGACATCATCAGGCAACGAAGCACACGACAAAGCGATAAACGGTTTTACTGAGCGGTTTGATGCGTAATGACAAGCACGAGCAAGTAGCTCTTTACCTGTACCTGTTTCACCAGTAATCAGGATTGGCGCTTCAAGTTGTGCCATTTTACGCGCTTCACGAACCACACGGCGCATTGCAGTACTAAAGTTATGTATGGTTGCAAAACTTTCTTGGCCATAACGACGGAACGCACTGACTTGTTGGCCTAAGCGACTTTGTGATTTGATATTGATAACTGCACCGGCTAATACATCTCCTTCAGCACCTTGTGGTACTGAAATAGGTAGAATATCGGCAATAAAGTCTTCGCCAGCTACTTCAACTCGGGTTGTTTGACCCAAAACTTCTTTACCTTCTAACCAACGCGTAAAGTTAAAGCCTTTGAGTAAGTTATTGATGTTAGCACCAATAACTTCGCTTTCAGATAATTGCAGGTCGCGACACGCAGCATCATTACATAAACGCACCCAGCCTTTAGCGTCAATAGATATCACACCGTCTGGCAATGCACGTAGTAATGTATTTAACTCATTATGCTCTCGCTCAGAAGGTAAAAATGCAGTTGTACGAACGTCTTTCACGCCATCTATCAAACGGATAGATGGCATAATTTTTTGGAATTGTTCAAACTCAATAGGCGGAAAGCTCACGTACATTCGACAATTAACCGAATCTACCTCGATGCCTTTTAAATCAACTTGGTAACTAACCAAGATATTGAGAATCTCTTGTGCGATACCAATTCGGTCAGCACAGTGGATATCTAAACGCATTACATCCTCAAAAAACGGGAACCTATAGTATGAGAATGATACGCTAACTCCCTGCAGCTGGGTAGTCTATTGTAAACAATTTTGGACAAATAACTTAATTAGTCGGGTACTTGGTCCATTCTCCACCATCTAATTGGATGTAAGGCTGCCCTTTTATATACATCATTACCGTATCTTCATTCTCGGCGACCTTGGCTGAAGTTGGTAAATTATCAAGCACTCGGTTAATGGGTACCGTACCTGTGAACAAATCGAGCTTCATCGTATTGTTGATTAACTCTGACAGTGAAAAGTAACTCATTGTTTCATCAACGACATTCAGCCCATCATGCTTTATATCAGGACCGATGAATTTAACCGCAGTTGGCACTGAAACTATTGAAGGGCTCGGAATTTCGCGCAAACCAGAGAATTGTAGTTTATCACCCTGTAAGGCAGCCCCATGTTCCGGCACAACCACCAGCATTACATTTCGACCTTGCGCTTTTAACTCAGTTATAAACTTATCGATGTCATTAAATAAGCGCTGTTGTCTAAGCGGATAGCTTTCAAAGCTATTCATACGTTCACGACCAGCAAGTTGATTGCCATCGTGTAAGCTAATGGTGTTGTAATAAAGAGCCCTAGGCTGCTCACTCGAACCTTGCTTTTTCAACCAATTAGTGAGTATATCCGCATCAGAATAAATCGGTTTGCCATCGAAGCCATATTGCGCAGCACTAAATTTGCTAAAATCCAGTTTTGGCACAGAGACACCACCGTATTGCCTGATCAAACCTATAAAGTCATCAAAATGTCCATCGTGGTTAAGAGCCACACTGGTTTTATAGCCAAGCTCAGCAAGGTTAGTGAATAGCTGACATTGCTCATCAACAGGTTTAAATAGTTGCTCTTGACTTGTTTGCCCGCAACTTGCTCGTAATAAACGAATTGCCGCAGGGCCACTGTACGACGTTGCTGAGTTAAATTGGCTAAACAAAATATCAAAATCAGCAAATAAGTTCCGTGGCTCAACACCAATTGCATTTAAATCAGCCGTCGCTAAAGAACAAATATTGAGCACAACAACATCAAATGGCTGACCATTAAATACGTCAGGAAACTGGCTTTGTAGTAAATTCTGTTGCTGGTAAAAGTCTTGTAACTGTTGATCCGGTGTCTTTTGTTTTGCTGTATCAGAAACTAAAACGGGCACTTGTTTTTTTGTAGTTTGGTTATTGCTTGCAACTTGAGTTGTAACCTCATCACTCGTAACAGCCCCACCTAACCAAAACGCATACATAAAGCCAATTATTGAAATACTGGTGTAACGCAACCACTTCACAGTAAACCAATAAAAAACCACTAAAGCAAAGAGCGCAAAAATCATATCGAGGCTAACAACGCGCGCTGTGATCTCAAAAAAGTAGCCGATGCTAAAGTCTTGTACATTGCCAGCTTGCTTGGTGAGCCTAGAAATCGGGGGCAACCATGAGTCGTGATACAACAAGGCCACTCCTACCACCACACTCATAGCGTGTTTGATACGAGACAACCAAACATGTTGAAAAGAGATAGCTAGAAAAGCAAAAAATGCTAAGTTTGCAAATAAATCAAAAGAAATATCACCTCGGCTATACAGAACAAACTTAACTAAAAAGTATAAATTCCAAATACCTAATCCTGAAAGCCTCACTTGTTATCCTTCTTGTGTCGTTTTGGCGTATAGGGCGTTAATAATACATGCCTAAATGTTAGTTTTCGGTAGAGCACGACTACTTTATTAAACAATACCTTACCTGTATTACTCAACAAAATGCCGATTAACATTGCGATGATAAAAGTAATAAAAAACTGGTTTAAGCTCATGATAGCTCACCTTTTAAGGTCACTTTTACTGGCTCAGATATAGGTCGAATCACTTTTTTAAATTCCGGTGTCTCTGTATTTAAATTTGCAATATCTGCTGTTTTTGTATCAAAAATATAACTTACATTTTCTTGTAATTGCTGGGTAAAGTCGGTTATTTCGGTATCAGCAAAATGACGTTGCATGCGGCGACATTCTTGCTGAATATAAAAATGATCAGCAATGACATTTTTTGACATAAAAAAGTCGCTTACCTGTAATTTAAATAAATGTTTAATCGCACTTTCCACATCGTGTTCTCGACAAGCATGTAGATAAAGGTAAACCGTGCCATCAGCAAAACTAAAAATATCCCCTTCGCGTTTTACATGAAATAAATGTAATGGGTGTATGGCATCAATACGCGGTAAAAGCTGCAACATAACAAGCACGCCACTTACACCCAGATTGGCGGCTGAGTCACTATGTTTGGCAACCTGCTGTACGAATTTATCTGGAGGCAAATAACCTTTAGCCAATACATTTTCACTATATTTTAGAACATCATCAATAGATTTCGGTAGTGGCCTTGTAAACTGAAACCCTTGAATTGACTGAATTTGTGACAGTAAACGCGAAGGCTCAGAATAACTATATAAAATAAGGTTAACCCCTAAAGTTAAAAATAAGCACTCGTCCTGGTGACGAATAATGCCATCAACATTTTGAATTACTAATTTCAGTCGGCGACCACACTTCTTTCGAAGAGAGAAGCAATCTTTGGCTAACGCTTTTAAATCAGTGTATCGGGTAACTGCAAAAACTAACGTCGCTGATTTTTTGGTAAGCCCTTTAGAAAAAAGAGCATCATTATCATCAATTATTTTATAAAACACGGGTAGCTTTGTACCCTCAGGTACAGCACTGCGAGTTAGCCATACCTCGTCTTCATCAAAGTCTTGCTCCGTTGCTTGCGACTTATCATCAGCCTCTTGCTCTACCTCAACTAATGCAAGTTGACCATCATGAAGCTGTAAATTAACCGAACGCCCAGCGATAACTCCTTCTTTATGACACCAATAATCATACTCAAGAGTGCGAATTGATGCCTCTTGAGTTATATAAATAAGGCCATCAAAGAAACGGTTTAAGGCTAATAACTGACGTCTTAATTCACTGACATAAGCACCTGACATTAAAAACACTAAAGTGACATTTTTTGATTGTGACAAAGCAACATAGAGCTTGAGTTTTTCACCAAGCTGCTGTTCGTTCAAAGAGACTAAATGTTCTGAATCGACATGCACGATAACCGTACTGTTTTTCAGTTGCTCATACTGTTTTATTTCGTTAATAACACCACGGGAAAAATGCAAACTTTTTGATACATTCTCATTATGATGTAAATGGAAAGGGCGAAGTACCCCTTGTTCGAACAAGGTAAATAATAACTCGCTTCCCTCTCCTTCGAAAAATAATTCGACTTGTTCAGAAAGCAAAAAAACCGAGTCTTTATGATTGGTTAAAAGATGCCTTGTTAACTCTAATAGCTGATTATCTAGCGGGGCAAGTAAAGCATAGTTTGCGCCTCGCTTTAGCTCAGAGAAAGCTCCGTTTAGTCCTGTAATATTTAAATGAGGCACCAACAAACCCTTAAAAAAGATACTTTAGTACTAGTTTTAAACGCTATTCTATATATAATGCAGATTATGTCCATGGATCGTAAACATTTTTAAGCTAATTTTTCTCATAACGGTTTTTTTAGATGAATGACTTTGCAGTAAAAAATTCACACACCTTAACTCAATACGATATTGAAAAGCTGTTACGCCAATTTGGCGGCAAGGAAACGGATTATGTTGAAATTGTTGATGTTGAAAAAAATCGTAAAACGATTGAAAAGTACCCCTTGCTTAACGATATCGCATTAGCAACAACACAAACACAGAGCACAAAAAAATTAACAAAAACGCAATAAAGAATCATAAATGAAGCGAATTTTTTTAAAAGGAATTAAAGGTGGC
The DNA here is from genome assembly GCF_023161845.1 of Pseudoalteromonas sp. 2CM39R. Lineage (NCBI taxonomy): Bacteria > Pseudomonadati > Pseudomonadota > Gammaproteobacteria > Alteromonadales > Pseudoalteromonadaceae > Pseudoalteromonas > Pseudoalteromonas sp. 2CM39R. The sequence goes on along the minus strand of NZ_JALNTM010000005.1, from coordinate 223,463 downwards.
ACTGGTACAACATCTATTGTGGCCAACCTTGCTTGTGCATTGAGAAAATCAAATGTGCCTGTGTATGCCATCGATTTAGATCCAAAAGGCGACTTAGGCCTACACCTTGGTCTTGCTTGGGAGCATCAGCTAGGCTGGAGTGACTACCCAGACTTTGCCTCTGCATGTGAGCAGTTTCACCAAGATAACGACGGCGTTAAGTTCTTACCCTACGGTAGCCAATCTAATTTAGGGTTAGATTTTTCAAGTATTATTAAGAGTTGTCAGCAGCTTAATGACAGCGATGACAGCTGGTTTTTATTTGACTGCCCTGCTCACGTTGATGTGCACCGCTATTCACTAAATGAAGACGATATATTCCTTGAGATTATTAATTGTGATGCAATTTGTCACAGTTTTGCTTTCAAACGTTTAAACACTCTAAAGCAGGCTGAATCATCATGGCAGCATTATTTTTTAACCAATAAATATAATTCAGCCTCTGAGCTTGAATCAGATTTATTGCAGCTTTGGCAAACTGAATTACCATTAATTGCACCTTTATATATCAACAAAGATGAAGTCATCAAAGAAGCAACTGCATTTAGAAATGTGGCAATTAACTGTGCTCCATACAGTGTTGCTAATGATGACTTTGAAACACTAGCCGGTTGGCTTGTAAGCCGCGCGAGTCAGAATGACCAATAGCATCCATTCACTCGGTATCACACACCGACTACTTAAAGGTATTTTAGGGTTGTTTTTAACGAAGCAACTTGTCCGCTTCGTATTTATAAAATTTTATAGTTATTACAACCAACACAAAATGAGCCTATTGGGAGCGATTTTACTCCCCTTCTTTGTGCTTTTTTTGTCGTTGTTTATTAAATTAGATAACAATAAAAAGCGTGAGTTAAAGCTTAAACTTAAACGCTTGTATCCTCATGTTTCTCAACCTGTACTCACACCAAGCAATTGCATTCGGATTGCATTGCAAAGTGTGTATCTCGCGCTATTCAATACCACCACAACCTCACAGCAACATATCGCCGTTGAGCAGCGTAAATCTTGGCGTAAATTAACACGATCAGCTCGCTTATTGAGACTGGCAGACAGTAAACTAGTACGCTCTTTTAAAGGGCTTTGGTTAGTTGCTAGAAAGCAAACAAAAACTAAATCATATAAAGCAGTGAGTCGCTCTCCACTTTGGAAAAACAGCACCTTAAAGGTCGCTTTTTTCACTCTCATTGTTTTTGCGGTGGCTATATTTGTAACCGTGCCATTTAGTATTGAAGCGCAAGCAGTGTTCATTAGTTTAATTTTGGTTGTTGCCTATTCACTTAGAAGTGTTGAAGGAAAAATGGCCACGATTGTGATGATCACCCTTTCTGTTACAACCTCTACACGTTATCTATGGTGGCGCTACACTGACACTCTTAACTGGGGTGACCCTTTAGCCCTTGCACTCGGTATTGGCTTATTGCTTGCTGAAAGTTACGCTTGGTTAGTACTAATATTAGGCTTTTTCCAAACCATTAATCCATTAAACCGTAAACCAATCGCGTTAGGAAAAGACACAGCAAACTGGCCAACGGTTGATATTTATATTCCTACTTACAACGAGCCGCTTGATGTTGTTAAGCCGACGACAATCGCCGCACAAAGTATTGATTGGCCAGCAGATAAGCTTAACATTTATATTTTAGATGATGGTAAACGCCCTGAATTTGCCGAATTCGCAAAGCAAATTGGTGTTGGTTATTTAACTCGCCCTGATAACAAACATGCCAAAGCCGGTAACATGAACCATGCGATGAAAGTAACTAATGGCGACTACATTGCTATTTTTGACTGTGACCATATCCCTGCTCGCTCATTCTTACAAATGACAATGGGACAATTCATCAATGACAGTAAAGTGTGTTTAGTACAAACACCTCACCACTTTTTTTCTGCCGATCCATTTGAGCGCAACCTCAAAAACCATCGTAAAATCCCAAATGAAAATATGTTGTTCTATGGCTTAATTCAAGATGGCAATGATATGTGGGATGCAACCTTCTTTTGTGGTTCGTGTGCTGTTTTAAGGCGCAGTGCCCTTGAAGAAATTGGTGGTTTTGCCGTAGAAACCGTCACTGAAGATGCCCATACCGCGCTAAGAATGCAGCGCGCAGGCTACAAAACAACATATATTAACATTCCACAAGCCGCCGGCCTGGCCACAGATAGTTTATCTGCCCACGTTGGTCAACGTATTCGCTGGGCACGCGGCATGGCACAAATATTCAGATTAGATAACCCGCTGTTTGGTAAGGGCCTAAATATCGCGCAGCGCTTGTGCTATTTAAACGCTATGTTGCACTTTTTATCAGGCATTCCGCGAATTGTATTCTTAACAGCGCCACTGGCATTAATTTATTTTAATGCGCAAATTATCTATGCACCGTTTGTTGCCATCTTTCTTTATATTGTGCCAACCCTGTTACAGGTAAAAATCACCAACTCTCGAATTCAAGGTAAATACCGCTATTCATTTTGGGGCGAAGTTTATGAGTCAGTACTTGCTTGGTATATTTTAAAACCCACGACAGTTGCGCTTATCAACCCGAATAAGGGTAAATTTAACGTGACTGAAAAAGGCGGTTTAAACAAGCAAGATCACTACGATTGGACGATTTCAAAGCCTTATATAATCTTGTTGCTTGTTAACGTTTTGGGTATGACCTACGGCGTGTTTAGATTGCTCTTCGGCGATAGTTCACAAATAGGTGTACTCGTCATTAGCATGCTGTGGGCAAGCTATAACGTGATAATTTTAGGTGCAGCTGTGGCTGTTGCCGCTGAAGCCAAACAAGTACGCAGCTCACACCGCATTAAAGCAAATTTCCCTGCAGCTATTCGCCTTGCTAATGGCCGTACTATTAAAGTAAAGATTACGGACTACTCAAATAATGGTGTTGGTCTTGAAACTGACCATAATCACCTTTGCCGTGTAAATGATAAAGTCGAGCTACTCATGAGCCGTGGCTTGAAGCAGTTTTCATTCCCAACTTATATCTGTAACACCCGCGATAAACAACTGGGTCTTACCCTCAGGGATTTAGATTTAGAAAAACAAAAAGCCTTTATTCAATGCACTTTCTCACGTGCTGATGCTTGGCTTGATTGGCAAGAAAACTTTAAACACGACAAGCCTTCATACAGCTTTTCTCACGTTTTTTATACCAGTCTTAGAGGCTTTAAGAACTTGATTTTCCATGCCCCAAATGAATTAAGACCCGCGATTGCGTTTGCATCAAGAGTCTTGTACTTTGTGGCGTCGTTATTACCTAAAAAACCAACAAAAGTACTAAAAACATCATGATAAAAACTTTTTTAACCTTGTTATTAGCTGTTGGCACACTCGGCATATCTGGCTGGGCGATAAGTGCTGAGCCTCTCTCTAATAAAGCGATTTTTGATGATGGTTACCCAGAGCAAGCACCAATTGAAAGCATGACGCTAAGCTTTGAAAAGCTTGGTTTAAGCAAGTTCAAGCTTGATGGAGTGAGTAATAGTACCCGTGTTGATTTTACAAACCGCCTCGATAAATTAGGGAAAAAACTGACTCTAGACTTTTCATACACAACTTCACCATCACTTATTGGTCGTGTCTCACATTTGAAAATTTTCTTAAATGAAAACCTTGTCACTGTGCTACCTATTGATGATAAGACAACGCCAATTGGCACAGTCTCTGAGCGCAGCATTGTTCTTAACCCTAAGCTAATTAAAGACTTTAACCAAATTCGCTTCGAACTAGTCGGTTTTTACGATCTGGTTTGTCAGGATGACTATAGTAAAACAATATGGGCCGAGCTTAGTAAAAGCAGCCGTATTTCTATTGACCGTCAGTCACTTGCTCTTGAAAGCTTACTTGAGTATTTCCCTGCACCATTTTTTGATTCGCGAGATTACAACAAGGTCAATTTACCATTTGTGTTTGCATCACAACCTGATGAAAACACACTCGAAGCAGCGGCTGCACTATCAAGCTTTTTTGGCGCTCAAGCAAAATGGCGCAAAGCACAGTTCCCTGTGCAAATTAATGCAACACCGACAGAACATAGTGTCGTATTTGCAACAAACGACAACAAGCCTGATTTTTTATTGAATTACCCTGATGTTGAAAAGCCAACTGTAGAAATTATCAGCAGCCCTACTCAGCGCTACGCCAAAGTACTGCTTGTTTTAGGTAAAGACACAGCACAATTGAAAGAAGCCGTAGTAGGTTTAGTCTTTGGCTATAAAGTCATGACTGGTCGCAGTGCAACTATTGATGCAATTAGCAACTTACCGCTTCGAGAAGCCTACGATGCGCCACTGTGGGTGCGTTCTGATCGCCCAGTAAGCTTTGATGAATTTATTGAATACCCAACTCAGCTGCAATCGGAAGGCTATCGCGGTCTACCTGTTCGCTTAGACTTGCGTTTTGCACCAGATTTATTCACTTGGCGTGAAAATGGTATTCCTATTACCTTGAATTACCGCAACACGCCTGTTGAGCAAAACATGTTGTCGCGTTTGAATATGTTGATTAACGGTAAGTTTGTGGATGGTTTTATTCTTGATAACGAAGGCGGTAAAACGATTACAACCGATACCTTGTTACCGCTTTTATCTGAATTCAATCCAACCAAAACTCGTCAAGATTTTGAGCTAACAGGGTTAGATTTAACAACAAATAACCAGCTGACTTATGATTTTAATTTTGCAGTCGTAAAAACCGGTGAGTGTAGCGCCATTCCTGCCGGCGGTGAATTTGGTGCAATTGATGGCAGCTCTACCATTGATGTAAGTGACTTCCATCACTATATCGCCATGCCAAACCTACGCGCCTTTGCAAATGGCGGTTTCCCATTCACCAAATATGCCGATTTACACCAAAGCACGCTTGTAATGGAAGCTAACAGCTCAGTTAACGCGATTAGTTTATTGCTTAATTTCACAGGTCATTTGGGTGCCATAACAGGCTACCCAGCGCACCGTTTAGACATTCAATTTCCAAGTAACCAATTGGCGCTAAACGATAAAGACATTATTATTATTGGTAAGCCTGACTCTTTCTTAACTTCACTTGCCAAAGACAGCGCCCTAAGTGTGCTTATCAACAACAACCAACGCATTGTTGATCAAGCTATCTATAATGGCGCCTACGACACTAAAGGTGCTGAAAAAATTAAAGTAAATATAAGCAGCATTGGTCGTTTAGCCGTGATGTCCGGGTTCCAGTCACCGTTTGATTCAGACCGCTCCGTAGTCTCTTTGATTGCCAGTAATGAAAATGCTTTTGCACTTCTCACTGATGCTCTACTGAATGATGATAAAACAGCTCAAATAATGGGAAGCTCAGCCATTATCAATAGCCAAGGCATCAAAACGATTAAAACCGATGAACAGTATTTTGTCGGTCACGTGCCTATTCATACCCTCATTTGGTTCCACTTTTCAGACCGCCCAGTATTGTTAGCGATTCTATCACTGCTAACCCTATTACTTATTTCATTTATGTTGTGGCGAGTGCTCGCGCTACTTACCAAAAAACGTTTATCTGAAGGAGATCAGGCATAATGAAAACTATCGCTTCTTTACTATTCGTTTTTGTTTTTTCAAGCAACGCCTTAGCTCAGTTAAGCTGCAGCGCTTGGCCGCAGTGGAATAACTTTAAAACTCACTTTATTACACCAGAAGGACGTGTAATTGATTTGGGTAGTGATTACAGTATTACCACCTCAGAGGGGCAATCTTATGCGTTATTCTTTGCTTTACTAGCCAATGATAAAGCCAGCTTCGATAAGTTACTTGAGTGGACTGAAGTACACCTTTCTGAAGGTGATTTAAGTACCCGTTTACCAGCGTGGCAATGGGGAATAAAGCAAAATCAAGGACAAATCCTTGATTCAAATCCAGCTTCTGATTCAGATTTATGGATTGCTTATACCCTGTCACAAGCAGCTATCTTATGGAATGAAAGACGCTACGCAGTGCTCAGCTCAGTGCTTGCTGAGCGAATCATTCGTGAAGAAACAGCGCAAATACCAAACCTCGGTCTGACTCTATTACCTGGGCCAACAGGCTTTGAAAAAGACAGTAGCTGGAAATTAAATCCAAGCTATGCACCGCTATTTATATTTGCGCAATTTGCACACCTATACCCGCACTCGCCTTGGCAAACATTACACGATAACTCGGCGCAGTTATTAATTGATACAGCACCAAAAGGCGTGAGCCCTGATTGGGTTAATTACAGCGTGGAAAAAGGCTTTTATCATGATAAAAGCGCCCCTGCTACAGGTAGTTACAATGCTATCCGCGTCTACCTTTGGGCCAGTATGATGGCAGAAGATGCCCCCTATAAAAATGCCCTTACAGAGCAGTTTAAACCTTTTGTTGATAGCATTGTTTCTTCAGGTAAAGTGCCATTAGAAACCAATGCATTCTCAGGCAAAACGGCAGGCAACGCCCCAAGTGGTTTTGTTGCCGCCTTATTGCCATTGCTTGCTGAAGATAATGCATCACAAACTGTGACGGCTTTACAACAGCAAATAATGATGGATACCCGCTTTACCACCAGCCGCTACTACGACAGCGTGTTGTATTTGTTTGGTAACAGCACATTGAACAAACGTTTTAGTATTGATAAAAACGGGGCTTTAACAACTAACTGGAGCAATGAATGCCGATAAAGTGGCTACTTGCTGCAGTTTTAGCAAGCTCCAGTGCATCCGCAGCAATAAAAAAAGACCTTGATAGTCAATCAATTGATTGGTTAATTAGCCAAGTACAACTTGGTGAAATTGAGCGTGATAATCAATTGATGAGCGACAGCTTAGAAAAGCTGCAAAGCATTGCACCTAAAAATACTCAAGTGCAATGCGCCGAGGTGCGTGTTTTATATAGCCTCAAAGAAACCGACAAAGCCAATGTGCGCTTAGCAGAGCTTAGTAACCTATCACATCCGTGCGTAACAAGCTTAACCCTACTTGCACGCGTCAATAACCAAGACAAAGAATCGGTTCAACAAGCCAGGCTTCGTGCCCGAGCCGGACAATACAGTGACGCGGTAAAAATCTACAATCGGCTATTTAAATCCGCCTACCCTAATATTGAATATGAGCTGGAGCACATAAACTGGCTTGCTCAAGATCCAAATCAATATCAGCAAGCACTGCGCGGTTATCGTTCTTTACTAAAACGCTACCCAAATAGTGGCCGTTTTGAGCTTGCCTATGCAAAGCACTTATTAGAACAAAACCCGAACAATAAAGAAGCTATTGAAATACTTAGCCATTATGCACACAGTAACCAATATGGTGTTGAAGCTGAGTTTGCGTGGCTTGCAGCCCTTGAGGATATGCCGCTTAATAAACAAACTGAGCGCGAATATCAGCGTTACTTTGCAGCCTACCCTAAAAGCAGTAAGGGTCAGCTACAATTTAGTGACTTTAAGAAAGCGCATTTAGCTGAGCAAAAAAAGCAAGCAGACCCTGCTTATCAGACATGGCTCAAAGGCAGTGTCGAACTTGAAAAACGCCACTTTGATGCAGCAGAAAAGCTTTTTAATAAAGCACTGCGAGGTCGTCCTCAAGATCCTGAAATATACAATAGCTTAGGTTTATTGAACTTAAGGCAAGGTCGCAATGCCAATGCTTACCAGTACTTTAGAAAAGCTCAAAAATACAGCATAGATGCAAACCGTATAACGGTGTTAAAAGGCCTAGCCAATACTGCTCGTTTTTGGCAATACATAGATGAAGCTAAATCAGCCATTAGTAGTAATGAACTCAAACAGGCTGCGCTTAAGCTGGATTTAGCTGACACCTTAAATGAAGACCCTAATACTGTATTGTTTTACCGCGCAGAACTGGCCAGACAAGCAGGGCAATACCAAAACGCGATGAACCTTTATAGGCAAGTACTAAAAGACGATCCTCTGCAACAGTCTACTTTGCGTGCCATGCTTGAATTAACCGCCTCAGATGGTAATTATGCTCGTAGTCACCGTTTTTATAATGGCTTAACTCGTCAGCAACAGGCTTTGATTGCTGAAGATTATACCCTATTACAAACACAGCAACTGCGGGCCCGTGCAGACGAGCTAACTTCACAAGGTCAACTTGATGAAGCCGTTGATGTGCTACTTATGGCAATCAAACAAAGCCCACGTCAAAGTTGGCTTTACTACGACCTTGCAAATTTATATCAACAACAAGGTTTAGTTGATCATGCCAAAGCTCTGTATAAAAAAACCTTGTGGCAATTTCCGCTAGATGCAGATTTACGTTATAGCCATGCCCTATTTTTACGTTCGCTGAATGATTACCAAGGAGCACTGGCAACCTTAGATTACATTCCTAATAACGCGCGCACTGAACAAATTAATGTGCTTACAGAGCAGCTAAGCATTAATACCAAACTAGAAAGACTCTCTGCCAACAATACAGCCACTAATAAAGCCACGGTGATTTATAAGCTCACCGAGTTAGAAGCACAGCCATTAACACCTTTAATGCAAGCTGAGCTTGCCAGTCAATGGCAACAAATTAATGAGCAGCAGTATGCAATTAGGCAACTGAAAAAAGCTCTTACTCGTGACCCAAGTTTGAGCCCATATTGGCACATGACATATGCAAATTGGCTAATTGAAAGCAACAATAAAAACGCTGCTGATAGCTGGTTTGCAGACTATCAACTGCCGAGTAACGCAACCGATGCAGAGCAATCACAATGGTTAGCACTACAAGTTAATTACGTTAATCGCTTTAGTGATAGTAACCAACGAGTTGCTAAGCTCTCAGAGCTTGCAACACGTTACCCTGATAACCCAGAACTGTCAGAGGCGCTGATCAATGCTCATATCGAGCAAGGCAATAGTAACCAGGCCATTATCCGCTTTGAGCAGCACGTTGCAAAAGGACAAACTGTGTCAACGGATACTGCTTTAGCTATTGCGACACTTGCTCGTCAGCAGCAAAGAGATGATTTAGCAGATCGCATCATTGCTGGGCAAATTAATCAAGTTTCGAGTGAGCAAAGCTATCGTCAGCAGCAATTGATGACTGCCCTTGAACAATTTGAAGATAAACAGAGCGCAATAAATCTAGCTGAGCAATTGCTAGCTAAATCAAACAACAACCAAGAGCTTTATTATCAAGCAGCAGCGGTTGCGCAAGCTAAGCAACAAACTACGCTTGCTCAAAGCTGGTACCGTGCTGCAGTTGATCCAGATACGGCAACGAGCACCTTAAGCGATGAGCAGAACTATGAACTGTATGCCCTTGATGAAAATGAAGCTTGGTATGTAAATAATGCCAAGCGTCAATTGCAAGGTATTGAGCGCGATGAGCAAGCGTATATCACTGCTGCAATCAACTTAAGTAGCCAAACCAGCACACAAAATGAGTCCACACTGGGCGCTGGTGCAACGCCTATTGAAGCAGGTTTCCCGCTATGGGGTGGCACTGGGATTGTGAAATTAGACCCAATGACAATATCGAGCCAAGAAACCCGCTTTGATGAAACCTTTGCTGGTAGCCGCTATGGTCAAGGAGCCCTGTGTATTTTTGACTGCCCACTTTTAAGTATAAAACCAAAGCAACAAGGTATGGATATTGGCCTTGCTTGGCAAAACGAGCAATGGCGAATTGATGTTGGTACCACTCCACTTGGCTTTTTAGTCGAAGATATCGTGTGGGGCGTTAATTACAATGGTGATTTAGGCGACTTTGGGTATGGCGTCACGTTTAATAAACGCCCGGTTACCAGCTCTGTATTATCTTACGCCGGACTTGAAGATGTCTTTACCAACCAAGTATGGGGCGGTGTTAGAGCTACGCAATTACAACTTAGTCTATCTCATGACCTTGGCCTAGATTGGGGTTTTTGGGGCAGTACTAACTATCAAATCTTGCAAGGTAAAAACGTAAAAGACAATCAAAGCTACAGCCTAATGGGTGGCAGTTATTATCGTTATATTCGCGAAAGAGACACCGAATTAAGTCTAGGCCTTAACTTATTACACTGGTCGTATAAGTATAATTTAAGTGAAGAAACCTGGGGACATGGTGGCTATTACAGTCCACAAAACTACTTGGGCGCTTCATTACCTGTAATTTTTGATAAGCGAGTTGGTCATAATTTTGTATACCGACTGCGTGCTGGCGTATCTTGGTCAACCACCACGACAGACGACATCGCATTTTTTCCTAACGACCCTATTTTGCAAGGCCAAGCAGAGGCTCAAACAGCTGTAACGGGTGTTGTGCCTTACTTTGAAGGCGATACCAGCAGTGGTTTATCGTATAACTTAGGGGCAAGTTTTGAGTATCGATTCACGCCTCATTGGTTCTTTGGTGGTTACGTAAACTTAGATAGAGCCGATTTTTACGAGCCGAATTATGCTCAGTTGTACTTCCGTTATTACTTTAATCCGGTGTATAGCGAACTGGCCTTCCCGGGTAAACCTGTTGTGCCTTATGCAAGCTACTAACTATCGCATCACAAGGGGCAAGTGTCGCAAGTTCTTCCCCTCTCCATAAGGTCTATGTATACTGTAGCGCACTTGTAGCTAGGATAAGGGTGTGTCCCTTTCCTTCAAGTACAAAACTTGAGCAACAAACCATTATCTTAGCTGCATCAAAAAACATGGCCGCCCGTTCACTAAATAAATACATAGAACGACCAAAGCAAAAACAATAAGGCCTCAAATAAAAACTTAGAGTTAGGAAGTAAATATGAGTTCATTACCTAAAGCAGGTGACTTTTTAGGGCATCCTAAAGGGTTATTCCTGTTGTTCGGCACAGAAATGTGGGAACGATTCGGTTATTACGGCATGCGCGCCATCTTAGTTTTATACTTAGTAGCGCTTGTACAAGAAGGTGGTTTTGGTTGGTCAAATGCAGACGCATTAAGCCTTTATGGTACCTTCACAATGGCTGTATACATCACCCCACTATTTGGTGGTTGGTTAGCCGATAACGTATTAGGACAACGTAAAGCAATTATCCTTGGTGGTTTATTGATGGCTGCAGGCCATTTCACTATGGGTATCCCACACAGCTACTTAGCTGGCCAAGAAGAAAATGTATTCTACATTGGTTTAACACTTCTTTGTGTGGGTAACGGTTTATTTAAGCCAAACATCTCAACTATGGTAGGTGATCTATACAAAGAAGGTGACCAACGTCGTGATGGCGCGTTCACTATCTTCTATATGGGTATCAACCTAGGTGGTGCATTAGGTCCTCTAGTTGCGGGTTATGCTGCAGCTGCAATGGGCTGGCAATGGGGCTTCATCGTAGCCGGTATTGGTATGGTGTTATCTGTACTTTTACAGCTTGCATTAAGCAACAAATACTTAGGCGATATCGGTGTTGTGCCTTCTGCTAAGCTTTCTCAAGCACAGTCTGAATCAAACACTAAAGAGCCACTAACTAAAGTAGAAACTGACCGTATTAAAGTTATCTTTACTATGAGTGTATTCAGCATCATCTTCTGGATGGGCTTTGAACAAGCGGGTGGTTTAATGAACCTTTTCGCTAACGATTACACAGACCGTATGTTACTTGGTTTTGAAGTACCAGCTTCTTGGTTCCAATCTTTAAACTCAATTTTCATCATTGTTTTTGCACCTTTAGTTGCCATTATTTGGTTAAAGCTTGATAAACGTGAACCAAATTCACCGGTTAAGTTTGCTATTGCACTTATCTTCTTAGCACTTGGTTTCATCACTATGATCCTAGCGCTAATGACACAAGGTCAAGGTGAGCACCTACAAATCAGCATGATGTGGTTAGTTTTATTCTACTTATTCCACACGCTAGGTGAGTTATGTTTATCTCCAATTGGCCTATCTATGGTAAGTAAACTTGCACCTCTACGTTTAGCTTCAATGCTTATGGGTATTTGGTTCCTATGTACAGCGGTTGCAAACAAGATTGCAGGTTTCGTAGGTTCTTTCCTAGGTGAAGGTGAAGAAGCGTTAGACAACGCGATGGGTATCTTCATTGGTTTAGGCGCAACAGCGGTTCTTTCTGCTGTGATCATGTACTTACTAAGTGACAAGCTAGTCGCTTGGATGCATGGTGCTGAAGGTCAACACGAGCCACAAACTACTGAGCACATCCTAGCTGAAGAGCTAGAAGTGACAGCTGAAAAGCAATAATACTTATTCCCCGTAGCACCCGCTGCGGGGAATTTCTCTCTCCCCTATTCCCTCAGCGTCCTTAAAACTGATACTATATTCTGATATTAATTTGGTTTGCAAAGGAACTGAGTAAGTGCGCTCTAACACTCAACTACTGGTCATTATTCTGACCAGCTTATTACTAACAGCATGCGGTGGCGATAAAACAACAAAAGAAGTCGCAACAGCTCCTGATCAGTCTGGTTTGATTATTACTGTCGAAAATGGCGTATCAGCTGAATTCGCACAAGGCGATGTCACACTTAATGCAATAAGTAACACAGTCACAACAGACACTACATTTACCTACACTGAGACGAGCGCTTCAAGCACGGATATAGAGCTAGGTATTGTCTCAAGTATTCATACCTTTCGCCCTAATAACCTGATATTTGCTGAGCCATTAAGTTTAGCGATTAAATTACCAGATGAACAAACCAACCTTGCTTTTAGCATAGTGCAGTTAGTCGATGAACAATGGCAAACTCTCAGTACAGAACAAAGCAATGATGGATTTGCAGTCAGTGCTATTACAGAATTTGGTAGCTTTGCTTTAATGTCTCGCACCGTTCCTACAGCCAGTAAAACCATTGGCGAGCAATGTAATGACACAGCCAGTAACCAAACAGTACGCTTTATTCATGTTGCTGACTTACACGCGCGCTTTGGCTTTAAAGAGCAGTTATTCAGCCGTATTCGCAGTTACTACGACAATGCAAAACTTGAAAACCCTAACACCTTATTCACCAATGGCGGTGACGATTATGAAAAAGGCACCGTAGCTGAACAAACATCACAAGGGTTAGCCACTGTTGAAGCAATAAAAGCGATGGCTTTTGACGTACGTGTGATTGGTAACCACGACTATGCGTGGGGACCTGAGCAACTGTTGGACTTTGCCGATGACGATAATGCCATCGTGCTTTCAAGTAACACCGAATATGATGGTAGCAGCGAGACGCCGTTTGCCGGTGTCGATTTTTCCGTTGTCCAAGTAGGTTGCCTACGTATCGGCTTTTTTGGCATGACTTCTGTGCCTTGGAATGAACTCGATGAACCAGTTGAAGACGAGCCAATTCCTGATTTTATCGCTAATTTCAAAATGAATTGGCAGTGGCAAGAAGTGGCTGAGCAGATTGTTAACCAATATCGTCAAGATGTTGATTACATGGTCATGGTGAGTCACTTAGGTGAAGGCACTGACACCCGCATTGCACAAAATGTTACGGGAATTGATTTAGTGCTTGGCGGGCATACCCATGGCGGTGAAAGTTATCAAACCTTAAATAACGGCAGTATTGTTATTCAGCCAAACTTTTTTGCACAAGGGCTAACGGATCTTACCCTAACCTTCAACCTTGAAGACAAGACACTTGCGGATGTTGATTACAATACAGTTCCAACCGCCAACATTACGACCCTAGATGAAAGCACTAAAACCGCCATCGATGAAATCATGGGACGTTATGCTCCAGATGCAAACACAGAAATTGCCGTTTCAGAAAACTACCCCACTGCAGAAGAACTCACCACGATTACAGCCAAAGCGACTATGCAGCAGTTTCCCGAGATTGATGCCGCCTTGCTTGATGCAAGCCAAGTACAAGATCGCTGGCTACCGGGTACGTTAACCCAAGAAGACTTCCATGCTGCATTTAAGGTTGAACGCCAACCATCAAACACCCCAGGCTTTAATTCAATTTATCAAGTCGCAGTGACTGGCAGCCAGTTGAAAAGCATGCGCGAAAGCCAGCCTGAATGGGTCTTGGTTGTGCCAGATAACATTGACGATGCAAGCACTTACCAGGTTGCTTTATTTAAAGGCCCAGCGCTAAATAGCGAATTGTTCTTCCCTGCTCTGCCAAACTTAGAAGCACAATTGGTCGCTGAAAGTTGGTGGCTGCTTGATAACTACGCGCGAGCACGCACCAGCCAATGTTTATATATCGATACCGATAACATGCTAAATGCCTGTAAAGCAGATGATGCGGTCACAGTATGGAATTTTAACAACCCTGAGCAAGGCTTTAGCAGTGACTTTGGCCCTGCAACACTCAGCTTTTATGACCCTGAAGACAAAAATTGGGGACCAGAAGATAGCCAATTTGCCACCACCACTGAGCTTGAAATTGCTGATTTACCAAGTGGCTCCTCTGGCGTGCTCGCCTTTGCTCGCCATAGCCCAACGCAAGGCTTAACCTTAACGGCTAATAGTGCTGCAAACGGTGATTACCAAACTGAAGGGCTTATCGCTGATTACACCTTAGTGATGGATATTATGTGGCCAGAACAAAGCACCAATGAGTGGCGCTCATTACTACAAACCGATATCACTAACAGTGATGACGCAGACCTTTACGTTAGCCGAGATAACGCCATCGGTATTGCCACCAGTGACAGTGGTTACTTTGGCGAGCTTACAGCAAACACCTGGCACCGTATTGCTTTTGTGTTTTATGCTGCTCCAAACAACGGGGCACTAAAAATTTATCTTGATGGCGAGCTGATTGGTATTAAAGATGAAGGTGAAATCAATGAGCGCTGGGCAATCAACGATGCGGCCTTACTCTTAACCGATAATGACTACGAAACTAAGCCGGGTTACTTAAACGCCTTGTTATTTGCTGGTCGTGCAATGACAGATGCCGAGATTGCTAATATGGGTGCTGCACAGCAGCAACTTAATTTTACGCAATCAACCCGTACCTTAAACCAAGTGGTTGAGCGCCATTATCAAGCTGCGCCACAAATTATGAATAACCCTTGGTTACAACAACGCAGCAAGTTTTTTAACAAAGCGCGCCAAACTGTAAACTAAGCTATACAATCAACTTAATAAAAAAGGCCATTTCAGGCCTTTTTTATTGCCTGACAAATACTTTAATTTACCTTTAAATACATATAGATAACCACAAAATAGAATAGTAGATATTAGTCAACCTAGTGGCTTACTCATTGCCTTTGAAACTGCAATTGCTGAAATTAAAATCATTGTCCCATTTAATTTACAAAAGAGGCTTTGGCTAAATAGTGCGGGGATCTTCCCCTTATTGAGATTCTGGTTAATCATCCGCTCATTACAGAACAATAATTCTTTTTTAGCGCAGTGCTTATAATTGCGGGAGTAATGACAATGAGCGAAGTAAATAATCCATTAGGCCTAATGGGCATTGAATTCACTGAATACGCAACACCAGATGCAGATTACATGGACAAAGTGTTTACTGATTTTGGCTTCTCAAAGCTAAAAAAATTCAAAGGTAAAGACATTGTTTACTACAACCAACATGACATTCATTTCTTACTAAACAATGAACGTGAAGGTTTCTCTGCTGAATTTGCTAAAAGCCACGGTCCAGCAATCTGTTCTATGGGTTGGCGTGTAGAGAATGCACAAAAAGCATTCGAAGTTGCTGTTGAGCGCGGTGCAAAACCTGCGACAGACTCAACTCACAAAAACTTACCATACCCTGCTATTTACGGTATCGGCGACAGCTTAATTTATTTCATCGAGCAATTTGGCGACAAAGGTTCTATCTATGAGTCAGATTTTGAAGATTTAAGCGAGCAAAACATTGTTGAAGACAAAGGCTTCATCCGTATCGACCATTTAACCAATAACGTTTATAAAGGCACAATGGAAACATGGGCTAACTTCTATAAAGACGTATTTGGTTTTACTGAAGTTCGTTACTTCGACATCAAAGGTCAAAAAACTGCGTTATTATCTTACGCACTTAAATCTCCGTGCGGTACTTTCTCGATTCCAATCAACGAAGGTAAAGATAACAACAATAACCAAATCGATGAGTACTTAAATGAGTACAATGGTCCGGGTGTACAACATTTAGCATTCCTAACGAATGACTTAGTAAGTTCACTTGATAAGCTTGACCAATCAACGATTGCCACGCTTGATATCATCCCTGAGTACTACGACACTATTTTTGACCGTGTGCCTTGGGTTAAAGAAGATAAAGAGAAGATCCGTAAGCATCAGATCCTAGTAGATAGCCAAAGCGAAAATTGTTACCTACTACAAATCTTCTCGAAGAACCTATTCGGTCCTATCTTCATCGAGATGATCCAACGTGTAGATGACGGCGGTTTCGGTGAAGGTAACTTCCAAGCGCTTTTCGAATCAATCGAACGTGATCAAGAGCGTCGTGGTGTAATCTAAATCATCATCATGAATAAAAAGCAGCGTTATTCACACGCTGCTTTTTGTCGTTTTAAATTCTGTTTTAAACTACTGTTTAAATTGCGTTGATTGCCTCCATATAGATAACTAATAAATCAGCGCGAACCAATAAGGAAAGAGTATGAGCCTAATTAACGAAACCCACGATATTAATCTAAAAAGCTGGGTTGCATCTGCTAACGAAGCGAACTGTGACTTCCCAATTCAAAATCTTCCTTTTGCAGAAGTACGTCGTAAAAATTCAGACGAAGCGTTCCGTGGCGCTGTCGCAATTGGTGATCAAGTTATCGACTTAGCAAAAGTAAATGAACTTGGTTTATTCTCTGGTGATGCACAGGTTGCCGTTAAAGCAGCAAGCCAAACTACACTCAATGAATTTATGGGTCTTGGTCAGCAGTATTGGTCTGCACTTCGTCTAGCGTTATCAAAAGCACTCCGTGAAGGTGCGAGTGAGCAAGCGCAATTAAGCGAAGCGCTTATCGCTCAGGCAGACATCGAATTTGCGCTACCGTGCCGTATTGGTGATTACACTGACTTTTATACCTCTATTTACCACGCAACAGCGGTAGGTAGTCTATTCCGCCCTGATAACCCACTTCTACCTAACTACAAATGGGTACCAATTGGTTATCACGGCCGTTCTTCGTCAATTGATGTTTCAGGTCAAACGTTTCACCGCCCTAACGGTCAAACTAAAGCGCCAGATGCAGAAGTACCATCGTTCGGCCCTTGTAAACGCCTAGACTACGAACTTGAACTAGGTATTTACCTTGGTAAAGGTAATGAATTAGGCGATGCTATTGCCATCGAAAATGCTGAAAACCACGTATTTGGTTTCTGTGTATTTAATGACTGGTCTGCACGTGATTTACAAGCGTGGGAATACCAGCCTCTTGGTCCATTCCTTGCGAAGAACTTCGCTTCGACTGTATCTCCTTGGATTGTTACGACAGAAGCACTGGCACCATTTAGAACAAACTGGACACGTGACGAGAACGATCCACAACCAATGGACTATTTAGAGTCAGCTCATAACCGTGAGTTTGGTGCATTCGATATCAAAATGGATGTACAAATCGAAACTGAAAAGATGCGTGCAGCTGGCGAAGCACCAACACAAGTATCTAAATCAAGCTTCAAGCACTCTTACTGGACAGTCGCGCAAATGGTGACTCACCACACTGTAAATGGCTGTAACTTCCAACCAGGCGACATGTTAGGTTCAGGTACGCAATCAGGTCCTGAGCACGAAGAAGCAGGCTCATTATTAGAACTATCACGCGGTGGTAAAGAAAAGATCACCCTAGCTAATGGCGAACAACGTGCTTTCTTAGAAGATGGCGACAACGTAATCATGCGTGGTTGGTGTGAAAAAGACGGTTTTGCACGTATTGGTTTTGGTTCAGTCGAAGGTACAGTACTACCTGCCAAATAAAAATAACTAGCTATTTTTATTTCCAGAACAACGATTAAGGGCATTTTTTGCCCTTTTTTTTGCATTTTTTTCAGTTGAGTTACAATTTTTTGCTGGCTTTTTTAAATCAGATTGCTATCTTAGCTCGGTTATTAGTCAAATTTTGTACGCCATGTTAGTTAAACTTAAGTCTTTTTATCGCACGTTTTTTCCAGCTCGTCAGCTGTTGATCCGTCAAAATGGCGAGGTAAAACACTTAGTATTAGCCCCTTGGGTGCAATTAACGACTTTACTAGTCATTTTAACCGCTATTGTTTGGTTAAGCATTTCGACACTACAAATCATTTCTCAAGCTGACAAGATCACCAGCATTGAACAAACCCAGCTTACGAAACAGCAAGAATGGCAAAAACAGCATTATCAGCAACAAGCTGTCTATGAAAAACAGCTCGAGCAATTAGCCGTACTTGAACAAAAACAAGCGCTATTGCAAAGCATGATCGAGTCATTACCAGAATCAATGAACAAACCGGCACTGCCAAGCGACGCAGAGCCATTGCTTTTACCTGTTCAGGAGCACGCTGAAGAGTTTCACGCACCTTTAGAAGATGAACAGCAACCAAAACAAGTTAAACGCTTAGAGAGCATTTCTGAGCGCCTAGCTCGCCTTGATGCAGCTTATAACAACAGCTTTGTTGTATTAGATGAGCAAATTAAACTTCGCCACCAAGAAATTGTTGCTATGTTAGAGGGCGCAGGCCTTGATAGTAGCCTTGCCAATGGTTCGGTATTAGAAGGTACAGATACCGCACAGGGTGGTCCATTAGACTTATTCGACGAATCAAAAATCCCTCTTGAGTTTTTAGCAATTGCCGACAAATTGCTGGCATTAAATAACCTCGAAAACTTACTGAGCGAATTACCACAAACACTTCCTGCTGCCGATTACTACATTTCAAGTAGTTATGGTCTACGAAAAGATCCAATGAATGGCCGCCGCGCTTTTCACAAAGGCGTTGATTTAGCAGGTTGGCATAAAACCGAAATTTTTGCTCCCGCTGACGGCACCGTTTTGCGTGCTGGTCGTAATGGCGGTTATGGCAACTTTATCGAACTACAACACAAAAATGGCTTCGTTACTCGCTTCGGTCACCTTAATAAAATTAAGGTTAAAAAAGGCCAAACAGTGACTAAAGACGATGTCATCGGCTTAATGGGTAGTACTGGCCGTAGTACCAGCACTCACCTACATTACGAAGTTTTAGTGAATGGCAAACATGTCAACCCGGTTAAAATAACAAAGGCGCTTTCTCGTGTTCGGTAAAAAAAAACAATCAGCAGCTAGCTCGTCTGGCTCATCTTTAAAAAGAACCAACCATACTCCTTCAATTATTTCTGAAGACGTTCGTTTAACTGGCGGCCTCAGCAGTCAAGGTGAAGTTCAGCTTGACGGTCGTATCGAAGGCGATTTACGTGTTAAACATTTAGTGATTGGTCACACTGGCATGATTGAAGGTGTTATTGAAGCTGACAGTGTCATCGTCAAAGGTAAAATTATTGGTTCGCTTATTGCCAATAAAGTGACAATTGAAAGCACTGCAGAAGTTCATGGCGATGTATTTCATGACACACTGAGCATCGAAGCCGGCGCAATCATTGAAGGCAGCTTAAAACATCGTAATGAAGAAGATAATGTGGCGCCTATTAAGCCTGAAGAACAAAACAGCTCTTCAATACTGGCTGATGATGACAACGACCTGTCGTTTGTAAACAAACAAGCCGCTGATAAGTCTTAACGTTTTTTGGCGGTTACATACATTGTGATATCCGCGGTGAAAACGAGTTCATCGCGGCTGTTATAAACCTTAACTGGTACTAGCAAGTCTTGCTTTTCTAACCACTCACTCGGCACTTCAACCTTTGCAACAGCACGCATGTCTGTATCAATTTTTGCTAAATAATTCACTGTCATGCCTTTTGGGATCCAGCGATGTGTTTTTGCTGGTACAGTTGCATCAACCATTAAACCTGCGCATAGCTCTGCTACATTACACTGTGCAATTGCATGGATAGTACCAATGTGATTATGGATTGCTCGGCGATTTTTAACAGTTGCGCTGCAATGCCCAGCGGTTAAATGTGTGATCAATGGCTTAATTGAACCAAAGTAAGGGGCTTTAAAACACACGGCCTTACTAAACAACCAGTTACCCTTCGGCAGTGACTGACATTTAGTCCATATTTTTAATAATGATGATTGTGAGCTCACGACGTTTATCCATTATTTTTATGATGAGAGATAAAAAACTAACACATCAGACCAGATAGCGAAATGGAAAATTATTGTAAGCAGTTTTGATGATTACGTATGTATTACACTTTTAACTACCTGAACGCTTTTCTTTTCCTTTAGGGGCACATAAAATACCGTTTTAAAGGAGAGCGAATGCAGTCACGCCAGCACAAAAACCTCAGCTTACTATTTATTCTTGGCCTTCTGGTTATCTTTAGCCCGTTAGCAATTGATATTTACTTACCCGCATTTCCGACCATTGCAGAACAATTCAGTGCTTCAGAAAAGCAAATTCAGCAAACCGTTGCTATTTTTATGCTTACCGTTGGGCTTGGACAGCTCATTGCAGGGCCATTAGCAGATAAATTTGGTCGTAAGCCTGTGGCAATCACCGGTGTGACAATTTATGGTTTAGCGGCTTTTGGCGCGTATCTGGCACCTGATTTTGCAAGCCTGATGATTGCAAGAGCACTACAAGGATTGGGGGCCTGTGCCACATTTGTAGTAGCATTTGCGATTGTAAGAGATAGATTTGGTAGTGAACGCAGCGGCCAAATCATTACTTATCTTAATGGTATCGTCTGCTTTATCCCTGCCCTCGCGCCTATTTTAGGCGCTTGGCTCACAGTACAGTTTGGCTGGCGCATGAACTTTTTATTCATGGCTGTATTTGCACTCATTGGTTTATTCATAACCTTGTTAATGTATAAAGAAACCCGCCCTGCAGATAGTGTATATAGTGGTCATATTCTTGACTTACGCCGTTTTATGCCAATTATCCGCACACCATTGTTTTTATTTCATAGCTTAATTTGCTTAGTAACTATGTCGGCTATTTTAGTATTCGTTACCTTAGCCCCTGGTTGGCTTATTACTGAATTAGGTGGCAGTGTTACCGACTTTACTTTCTGGTTTACCTGTAATGCGGTCTTGAGCATTGTTGCAAGCTTTATTATGCCACTGTACATCAAACGCCAACCAAAACGCGCGTTAAAAGCAGGACTCTTGTTGCTTGTAATCGCAGGTGCCTTAATGATGGCCTTTAGCCAACAACGAACGGCCCTTGCGTTGATGTTTCCGATGTTTATTGCTGCGTTTGGTTTTGCACTGACACTTGGCTCATCAGCAGGCCGTGCATTAAGTTTGTTTCCTAAACAAGCAGGCACAGCATCAGCACTTATAGGCTTAATGCAAATGAGTGGTGCAAGCTTATTAGTGTTTATAACGCAATTGTTAAATTTGACTACACCAGTATTAATTGGCGTGCACTTTTTAATGCTCATCCCATTTACCTATTTATTGTTCAAACATAAGCACTTGTCATAAAAAAGTTTTATCATACTTTTGTTATAACGGGTAAATGAGAATCGTTATATTCTATTTACCCGTTTAGACATCCTGTTATTTCCTACCGTAATAAAAAGCATCTTTCTAGAATGATTTGTTCCAGTTTTATGGATTATTTTGCTTGTACCTATAGCGCCATTAAACTATTGTTTACTCACGTTAACATTTGGTTAACTCAACAACATGTTTGGGATACGAATTATGAAAAAGAATAAATTAGCATTAGCACTGATCATCAGTGGATTATGTGCAGCAGGAACTGCAAACGCAGCAAATGACCGTTACATCATTCAAGTAGACAACAATAAAAAAGGCGTAGTTAAAGCACTCGCTAAAAAGCTTGGTGGTGATATTAAAGTTGATGGTAATGGCTTTATTGCAGCGCAATTTACAGGTCATGACCTTGCAAGTGTAAAAGGCTTACTAAACAACCCTCACATCAAACTGATTGAAGAAGACCAAAAGCGTGTACCCATGGCGCTTTATAACGATGACGCTGGTAATGCAATGCAGCAGCAATTAACGCCTTACGCAGTTTACCAATCACAAGCTGATCAAGTTACCTTCGATGCGAATGCTGGCATGAAAGTCTGTGTGATTGACTCTGGTTTAGATGCTACAAACCCTGATTTCATTTGGGGTAACATTACAGGTGATAATGACAGTGGCACAGGCAACTGGTACGACAATGGTGGCCCACATGGTACTCATGTAGCAGGTACAATTGGCGCCGCAGACAACAATGTTGGTGTTGTTGGTATGGCACCCGGTGTGGCAATGCACATCATCAAAGTATTCAATGCTGAAGGCTGGGGTTACTCTTCAGACTTAGCACACGCAGCAGATTTATGTTCTCAAGCAGGTGCAAATATCATCAGCATGAGCCTTGGTGGCGGTGGTTCAAATAGCACCGAGTCTAACGCATTTGCTAATTTCACAAGCGCTGGCGGTTTAGTTGTTGCTGCAGCGGGTAACGATGGTAACAACGTACGTTCATACCCTGCAGGCTATCCATCAGTAATGATGGTTGGTGCAAATGATGCGGACAACCAAATTGCAGATTTCTCGCAATTCCCTAGCTGTACAACGGGTCGCGGTAAACGCGCTACTACAGATGAAACTATCTGTGTTGAAGTAACAGCAGGTGGTGTTGATACTCTTTCTACTTACCCTGCTGGTATGGCAACGTCAGCTAGCTTAGCAGCTGATGGCGCAGGCTTTGCTACTTCATCAATGGAAAACTCAGGTAATGCATCAGGCACAGCGTATTACATGGGTACTGCTGAAAGCGTAGATGCTGGCGCAGCTGGCAAAATTTGTATGATTGATCGCGGTAATATCTCGTTCTATGACAAGGTAAATAACTGCGAGAACTCAGGCGGTATCGGGGCTGTTATAATCAATAACGAAGCAGGCATGTTATACGCTACACTAGGCGAAACTAACGATACAACAATTCCAGCTGTCGGTGCGGCACTTGAAGACCGTTCAGCTCTTCTTTCAAGCACAACTATTGATATCGCAATTGGTACCAGTGATTATGGTTTCATGAGCGGTACATCAATGGCAACACCAGCTGTTTCAGGTATCGCAGCCCTAGTATGGTCAAATCACCCTGAGTGTACGGGTACAGAAATCCGTGATGCACTAAAAGCAACGGCAGACGATCAAGGTGCTTCTGGTCACGATGTTTACTTCGGTCACGGTATTGTTAAAGCAGCTGACGCAGATGCATACCTAACAGCCAATGGCTGTGCAGGTGGTGGCGATAATGGCGGTGGCACAACACCAGGTGGTGATGATATTAGTCTTTCTACTTCAGGTTATAAGTCAAAAGGCACTAAATACATTGATTTAAGCTGGAGTGGCGCAGCTACAAGCACTGTAGATGTTTACCGTAATGGTAGCAAAGTAGGCTCAGTGGCAAACACTAACAGCTATACTGACACTATCACAACAAAAGGTGGTGGCACTTACACTTACCAAGTATGTGAAGCACAAAGCACAACTGTTTGTTCAAACAACAGCACTGTGACGTTCTAATACTTTCCCCAACCCAAATCAGCGGGCATTGATTGCCCGCTTTTTCTTTTTCTAGAAGCTTGTTAAAATCAACTACCTAGCTTTTTATCTTTGTGCCGATGATCAATCCAGAATTTCTACTGTCGTTTTTAGGCGCCAGCTTTTTAATTGCCGTGGCCCCCGGCCCTTCTAATGCATTTTTAATGGCACAAACCTTTGCCAATGGCCGTAAAGCCGGAATGCAAAGTGCCTTTGGTTTTGCCTTAGGTGGTGTGGTGCATACTTTTTTTGCGGTGGTAGGTTTAACGGCAATTTTAAAAGCGTCGACTGTTGCCTATACCACAGTTCAGTATTTAGGTGCGGCGTACCTGTGCTATTTGGGCATAATGACGCTAAAAGACACCTTTACACAGGCTGAGTCAGAGTGCGAAGAAAAACCCCATGTAAGTACCAGTAAAAAGCAAAATGTGATGTTTCAAGCAATGATGACCGAGGTACTTAATCCAAAAGTCGCTCTATTCTTTATTGCGTTTATTCCGCAGTTCGTCGATCCGAGCTTGTCTTCAACGACCTTTCAGCTCGCTTTTTTTGGTTTACTCTACCCGCTTTTTGCTTTTCCTATCGACTGCACGTATATTTATTTCGGCGATAAGATAGCCAGTTATTTTCGTGAGCACCCACAAACCCAAATTTGGATTGATCGGATCACGGGGCTGGTGTTTATTGCACTAGCAATTAACCTATTGATATAAGAGCACTTATGGAACAAAAACAACAAGCCTTACCAGCCAAAAAGAATATTGCCCTCGTAGCCCATGATGGTAAAAAAGCAGCCCTACAGGCGTGGTGTGAAAAGCACCAAGACATTTTAAGTAAGCACACACTATACGGTACGGGCACAACAGGTCATTTAATCGAGCGTACAACAGGGCTTGAAGTAATTAAGCTGCTAAGCGGCCCTATGGGTGGCGATCAACAACTCGGTGCTAAAATTGCTGAACATGAAGTGCACATGCTGGTGTTTTTCTGGGATCCACTTGCATCGCAGCCACACGACCCTGATGTAAAAGCATTACTACGTTTAGCTGCGGTTTGGAATATTCCTGTTGCCTGTAATGAAGTCAGTGCCGATATGCTATTAAGCTCACCTATGATGGAAACTGAGCTGTGCCGCACGTTGCCAGATTACGAAAAATACCTCGCAACGCGCCAAGTGACTCTTTAGTTCTATTAGTCGATATATCAAAGTGGGGGCTATTAGCTATAAAGCTTGTGCGCCCACTTAGTTAAACCTGCAGTAACACTACCAAAGTGATCCCCGTTCAGCATATTTATATCGCCTAAATGGGATTTTAACGCGGCCTTGATCAGCGGTGATTGAGCGCTACCGCCTGTTAAGTAAATGACATCAGGCGTTGTGCCAGCTTCTTGAATCGCTTGTTTAGCTAGGCTCACTATCTGATTTATTGAGTCATCAACAGCTAAAGCTAGATCTTTTAGCGTTAAGCACTGTATTAAGTCTGAATCTAAGAAGCGTAAATCTGTAGTAAATTCATTGGCTGACGAGAGCGCAATTTTTGCCGCCTCGCCTTGCTGCACTAATTGATGACCTTGCTTATTTTGCTGCAATTGAATTAAGCGTTTAAAAAGCGCAGGCTCTTTAACTTCTCGAAGTTGAGTCAGTAACTCACGATGATGGGCATCGCTATAAAACTGGCTTTGCAGATTTACATCATTGATTTTACAGGCTTGCCAAAACGGTTGATTCGGTAGTGGAAGACCCGATTTAAACTCAGTGCCTAAACCTAGTAATGGCATTAAACCATGAAAGCTCAGCGCAATATCTAAATCATTTCCACCCACACGCTTACCACTGTGAGCTAAAAAGTCATTATCACGGCATTGCTTATCACGAAAGCTCGGCCCCATTTGTACAAATGAGCAATCGCTAGTACCCCCGCCAATATCGACAACCAACACTTTTTGGTCTTGCTGCAATGAGGTTTCATAATCAATCCCCGCCGCTAATGGCTCATACAAAAACGACACCTCTTCAAAGCCTGCGCGTTTTGCTGCTCGCTCTAATATACCGAGCGCTTGTTGATTAGACTCTTCACCACCGACTGATTGAAAGTTTACCGGTCGTCCAATTACCGTTTCTGTTAATGTGTCTTGCAATGATTGCTCGGCGCGTTGTTTAATTTTTAAAATCATCGCCGTGGCAATGTCTTCAAAGAAGTTTATTTGCCCTTGCTTTAAGCCTACTGCACCAAAGAATGACTTAGGTGATTTTACAAAGTAACCTTCTTCAGGAAATTGCACATACTCGCTAATTGCTTCGCGACCTATAAATAAGGTCTCATCACCAGCTTGTATATCAAGATCAGATTTAATACGAGGAATGGTATTTAAAAGCGCTTGTCGCTCAGTTTTAAAGTCGTGCTCAAATGGGCTACCCGTAAGGTGTTTTGTCACAAAATCGACAACTAATGCACTGTGATGAGTATAAAGTGTTGAGGGTAAATATTGCTTGCCCTGCTCAAGCGGCACTAAAGAGACTTGTTGCTCGTTATTCATTACACCGATTGCACAATTTGAGCTACCGTAATCAAAGCCTGCAAACATTCTAACACCTATACATCAATAAAAAGGCCGCGAAATTTACCATAGTCGCAGCCGTTTTTGAATGACGCTATGGCGTTTCATGTAAAAAGCTTGCAAAACGTGGTAGGCCATTCTTAGTAAAGCCATGATATTTGTAGGTAATAGTACTACCTATCGCTGGGGGCGATGATCTTTGTTGATCGGTAAACCCCGAGCCAATTTTAAACTCGGTACCATCACTGCTGCGCACCTTGAGTGCACCAAGCATATTTTTATACTTACCCTTTCCTGCGATATAACCGATTACAACCGCTTCAGCGTCAAAATAAGGCTTTAACTTTAGCAATGCATCACTTCGCCCTGCACTATGCTTTGCAGCTGCTAGATGCAACATGACGCCCTCAGCTCCTTGTGCGATTAGTTCATCCATAAACAAACTAAGTTGCTTGTTATCATTAAAGTGCATTTGCGCAACGGCTTTAATATGCTCACTTTGCAGCTGGTTTACTAACCTTGTGTAGTTTTCATAGCGTTGACTAAATGGCGTTGTCGCATCCGGCATATCAAATATCATATAACTGACGGTTTGCCATTCTGATTCTACAGGTGTGACTTTTCGAACGATCCCGCTCACATTGGCAAAATCTTGGCGCTTAGTCCAAAGCTCTCCATCAAGCCAGACACCTGGCAGTGGATCTGTGAACCACTTGGGGGCATAAATTGGGTTCCCATTTCGGGTTACTAATTGACTCCCTGTCCAAATAGCTCGAACGCCATCATATTTTTCACTAACTAAATAGTCAGATACATTTACCTTTTCGGCTTGATAGACGTTTGCTAAAAGGACTGAAGGAGCTTGTTGCGTTTGGGCTGAAAAGCCTATAAATAACGTGATTGCGCACAAAAGCGCACGAGTGAATTTAACCATTATTGCTTCCTTGCAAATTTGTGAGTATTAACTGGCTTTGACTACTTAACAAAAGCAGCTTAGCAACAGTCAGCTAATTATAGTTTAGTTTGTAGCCATTTGAAAAATTCGTTCAAATCAGCAAACACACCCGCGGCTTTACTAAAATCATGCTCTAACGTGAAATGATTTGGCACCGCATACACAGCAACACCGGCATTGCTTGCTGCAGTGACACCGGTAAAGGTATCTTCGACGGCTACAGCCTCATTAGCCTTTATATCTAGCGTATCTAGAGCTAATTGATAAGGGTCACCAGCAGGTTTAGGATTATTAACATCATCTTTGGTAACCACACAGTCAAACCAATCGAAAATGCCATAGCCTTTTAAAATAGGATAGGCTTCATCTTTTGCACTACCTGTTACTAATGCCATTTTTAAACCACTGGCTTTGACTTGCTCAAGCACCGCTTTTGCATGTGGCATAAAGGCGGGCAAATTAGTACTAACAAAACGGCCAAATGCAGCGTACTTATCATCCGTTAACTGTTCTGGGCTGATAGTAAGCCCATAATTTGTCACAACCTCTTTAGCGGCTTCAAGTGTTGGTCTTCCTGAGAAGCGCTGACAAAACGTAGCTTCATCATACTGCACGCCAAAAGGAGCTAACAAATCATTCCAAATATTAAAATGCACACTTTCAGAGTCAACCAAGGTGCCATCCATATCAAACAATACTGCTTTTAAAGTCATCCTCATTCCTTCAAAGTAAAAAGGTGCCATAGGCACCTTTAAATATGATTATTCAGTTAAGCCCGCAGGTGGCTCAGCAAACGCTTCTTCGCCTGTTTCTACATCAACCAGCTCGTAGCCACGTTGCTTTCTTACCACTTTTAAAACCGGCTTAGAAAACGCTGTTTTTAAACGATCTGCATCTGCTTCAAGTTCTTCGACTGTATTACCAAATGGTGCTGCACCGGTTTCTGACCAGTTAGTCACTTTACCATTTAAGTTATATTCAACTTCATGAATTTGATATTGTGCCGCTTCATCTTTTGTTGCTTCACAAAAAATTACACGGTAGTTCCAAAATCCAGCCATAGTTATTCTCTTTCTCTTCAATTAATCCTGCCACTTTAGCAGTTACCAACGCGATTATAAACGAAAAAACCCGCTATACAGCGGGTTTTAATAGGACTTATTATTTCAGCTTAGAAGAAGCTTACTTTGAACTCAGCACCGATGTAACGCTCTTCGTTCACCATTGCTGTGTTGTTATTGAAGTCGATAGCACCGATTGATTGTTGCTCGTCGAACATGTTACGAACGAATGCTGATACTTCATATTCGTTGTCGCCTTCAGCCCAAGCATAACCTGCACGTAAACCTACTTCAGTTAATGGCTTGCCTTCAAACTCAACTGACTCGTATAAGAAGTAGTTGATTTCGCTGCGGTAAGACACGTCAGCGTAAGTGAAGAATTCACCGTCAGCTACTTCGCGGCTATAGCGTAATGTAAGGTTAGAGATCCACTCAGGTGCGTGCGGTAAGCTGTTACCATCAAGGATAGCTTGACCTGCGCTGTTTAATGAGTTTGTTACAGTACACTGCGCACATACGTCAACGGCTAGGTCTTTATCATCAAGCTCAGTGTTGTTGTAGCTTAAGTTAAATGTAGCGTTTAGGTTGTCAGTTAATACCCACTCAGTGTCTAACTCAAAACCGTAACCAGTTGTCTTATCAGCATTAACTAAACGGTTGAAGTTTGCACCACCACCTACAGCTGTTAATTGTTGGTCATCCATTGTGTAGTAGAACACAGTTGCGTTTACACGACCTTGGCCGTCAAGTACGTCTGATTTGATACCTGTTTCGAAAGACGTCACAGTTTCAGACTCAGCAACAGTTACTTCATCACCGAATAAAATACGACCTTGGATACTTGGTGCACGGAAGCTGTTAGCAACACGCGCGTACCAGTTTACGTCGTCGTTGATCTTGTAGTTAGCAGATAAATCCCAGCTAACGTGATCGTCACTTGGGTTTTCTGTTAGGAATAACGCACCGCCACCTGCTGGGCTTAAAGTACGGTTTGCAGAGAACTCTTTTTCGTCATCTGAGTAACGTAGACCTGCAGTGATTTTTAAGTCGTCAGTGATTGTGTAATCTAATGAACCGAATAACGCCCATGCTTTTGTATCTTGCTGCTGGATAACATAGCCGTTTAACTCACCTGGTGTTGAACCATAAGTGTCGTAGCTGAAGTTTTCGATTGTTAGCGCTTCATCAAAGTAGAAAACACCTACTTGGAAGTTTACGTCGCCAGCATAGTTGCTAGATAAACGAAGTTCTTGCGTGTATTGGTCTTGATCTGGAATACCGTCAGCACTTTCAGAATAGAACGGGATAAAACCTGGGCCCATATCTGGTAAGTAGCTTGCACCGTAACCACCGTCGATGTCAGCGCGAGAATAGATTTCAGCGCTTTCCCATGCAGAGATTGACGTAAGAGTTAAATCATTGATATCCCACTCAAGCTTTAAGCTTGCGCCTTGAGATTCAACTTGCTGTGTCGCACGAGAAGCAGCATCGTGGTAAACCACATCATGTTCGTAGTTATCAGCTAAATCGTTTGTGCCTGCTTTAATAGCGTTACCACGGAATGCGATTGGCGTACCGTCCATATCACGAACGTGGTAGTTGAAAAGACCAGTGAAATCGTCACCTTCATATAAGAACTGAACACGTGCCGCTTTTTCAGTGTAACCACCTAATACGTCATCTTGTTCAAAACCCGGTGCACGGTTATCGATGTAATCGTCTTTTTCTTGCCAAAGTACAGAAACACGCGTTGATAAACGGTCTGTTAGGCCACCGCCAACAGCACCTTCAAAATCAACTGCGCCACGGCTACCGTAAGATACTGAGCCATAGCCTTCAAATTCTTGTGATGGTTTAACTGTATCAAATTTAACAAGGCCAGCCGGTGTGTTACGACCGAATAAAGTACCTTGTGGGCCACGTAGAACTTCTACACGTGCTACGTCAAATACAGGGAAACCTTTTAAGATTGCGTTCTCTTGAACAACTTCGTCTACAACTAACGAAACTGGTTGAGAAGCATTTAGGTCAAAGTCAGTGTTACCTAGACCACGAACATAAAAGCGTGGGAAAGAACGACCAAACGAAGATTCGATTGATAAACTTGGGATCTTCGCATTCATAAAACGAATATCCATACCAGCTGAGCTGTAAGCGTCTAAGCTGTCACCTTGTAATGCAGATACAGCTACAGGTACTTCCTGTGCGTTTTCTACACGTTTACGAGCGGTGATTTGAATAACTTCTAGTTGGTTGTTTTTTTCTGCTGTCGCTTCGTCGGCAGCAAGAGTTGAAAATGAAGTACCTGCTACGGCAGAGAACAACGTTGCATTGATAAGTGTTGCTAACGTAGATCTTTTCATTGCTTTCATGTCGGGTTTTAACCTTTTTTATGCACTCTTATTCAACGGTGATGATGTTGCGTCAATTCATTTGACGGGCTCGGCCAATTTTTCGCGCCTTGTAATAAGCTGCGCGGACCTCTAGTTCGAGAGTGCAAAACGAAGTAAAGAGGCTGAACGAACGCTGACGATTATAACACTTTATGACACTTTTACTGCATTAAAAATTAGAAATATACAATTTTTTTACAACAATTAGCGGCAACATCGCCGCATTTAGAAGATTTTATGCAATTATTTTTCACCAAAGCGGACATATGTCCTGTGCATCTAATTGCAACAATGTGTAGACATTATGTACAAATGAGAGCCGCTTTCATTTACCCCTTTTTTAGCAACTAATCAGCCACACGTGCGAATTCTGGGTTGGCTAATTCACATTCATGCTCATTTAATAAGCCTAAGATTGCTAAGTTTAACTCTTCGATTACTTCCATATAAAAAGCAAAGTCGACGGTCTCTACGTAGCTTAGTACATCCACTTGTAAAGCCCAAGGCGTGAAGCCTTTAAAGCGAACACGGCAAGGCTCAAAGGCAATGTGCTTATGTTGCTCTAAAAGCTCTCTTAGGGCTTGCATAAACGACATTAGGTTTTGTTGCTTAGTATTGGCACTGAGCATCAATTTAGGTCGATAAGAAATACGCTCTCGTTCAGAAACATTCTCAAGCTGCATATCAACAAACTTTGCATTCGCTACATAGATAACTGAACGATCAAGCGTTCGAATTCGCGTTGCTCTTAGTCCTATTTCTTCTACCGTGCCTAACTGGCTGCCAAACTTACATAAGCTACCTATTTTTACTGGTGCAGAAATATATAAAGTGATTGCTGCAATGATATTCTCAACCGTTTTTTGCGCTGCAAGGGCAATTGCAAGGCCACCAATACCTAAACCTGCCAGTAAGGTAGTGGCATTAAAGCCTAAGTTTTCAAACCACATGAATAGCAACGAAATGACAATCAGGGTTTTTGCTACATTACTTATAGGGCGTAATAAGAAAATCGCTTGTGGTTTATCTTGTCTAATAAAGCGCTGGCTTAATCTGTGTTTGGCAAGATCAACTGCCCGTAGGCAAATCCAGCCCCAAGCGATCAATAACACGGTCGCGCCATGGAATAGCGCCATCACAGCAATAGTTACATTAGATTGGTCGTTCAATGAACGCGCCATAAATACCGCAAGTAACAGGCTAACCGGCCCATTAATAAAACCAATAACGTCTTTTTCTACAGGGACTTTTAAGTGTGCGAGAATAAACGTGATTATGCGGGTAATGATAATCGCGACCGCTAAAAACAGTACAAATGTGAAGGCAAAGTAAATCCACTGCCAAAGCATCACACCCAAAAATTCAATGTCTGGTAGGTTATCGTAAAGCCACTCACCAACTCGGTTATAGCCATACTCTTTGGTGAGTAGAGGGATTTGACTTACGGTGGCATTCGATATTTTCCAGATCCGGTTACCTGTTTTATCATCAGGTACACTTTGCAATAAAATTTGCACCTTACCTTGTGAAGTGCTGATTTCTCCAACCAAATCACGATAACTAGGCACGCTTTCTTTTTGTTTTCCTTTAGGCTTATTGCTCAAGTTATCAACATCGACCCACAAGGTACGATCAAGTACCACTGATAGATTTTCAGCAAGCTGAATTTTTCCTAATGCCTCAACTTCTTTGGGTAAGTTACGATAATCAAGATAATGGCTGGCACGCTCAAAATCTCGGTCCCGGGCCGCTTTTAAGTACCCCTGCATGGAGCTGCGTGGTGTAATTCGGTCAAAGGCATCATAGGGTAAGTCATCTTCAAGAGGCTCCTGCACTTTTTCCGTTGTAGCAGGTGTATTCGTTTCAGATTCTTGTTTGGCCGGCTTTTGTTCGGCTTGCTCTTCCTTGTTGTCTTTATCAATTAAGGATTTAACGGTCACTTCAGGTGTAGTTGTTGCCCATAATGGCGCATTAAACAACAGTAAAAAACACACTAATAACTTACTAAATTGTAATGAAAACTTGGTATTACAACGGCTCACACTCTATTCCTTGTTCGATAAACATTAAATCGCTGAAATAATCAGCTAATTAAATTAGAGCATGGTTTGTGTAACTGTACAAAAAATAATTAAAAATCTTTGCAAGCAAGCACTGAAATGTTAGTTATATAGAGACTTAAGCAAAGGATACTATTATGCAAATCTCAAGTTCACTTATCCCCCATTGGTCATCATTAATGATCCATGGTGCCATTGCCATCGTTTTTGGCTTATGTGGTTGGTTTGCCCCAGAAGCCTCATTAGCGATTCTGATGTTTATTTTCGCCGCTTACTTTTTTGTCGATGGTGCCATTAGAACTTGGTTAGCTATTGCTTCAAAAAATGAAAATCCACTTTGGTGGATGCTATTAGTTGGTGGTTTAATTTCAATTGCTGCTGCACTTGTAACCCTGTTTGCTCCCAACGTAACGGCTATCTTAATGCTGTACTTTATTGCCGCATGGGCCATTGCTATCGGAGTGATTGAAATATTGATTGCGAGTAAGCTACGCAAAGAGATCAGTAATGAATGGCTGTTAATTGGTAGCGGTATTATTTCGATTATCTTTGGTGGTTATCTGATATTTAACCCTGGCGCGGGCATAATCACCCTACTTTGGCTAGTTGCAACCTATGCCATCGTATTTGGCATAATGATGGTGTTGCTTGCTATGAAGCTAAAAAAACTCAATGAACAAGCATAAAAAAAGCGGCTAAGCCGCTTTTTTTATTTTTGGTTATTACGCCTTGTTAAAGCAATCTCACCATCGATATGAATATCGCGCTGCGGGAATGCAATGGTAATGTTATTTTCGGCAAATACTTTATAAATGCTAAAACGCAGCTCACTGCGCACTTGGCGAAGCGGTGCTTCTGATTCAGCACATACCCAGAAAATAGCACTAAAAGTTAAAGAGCTATCAGCAAAGTCATCAAATAACACGGATGATGCTGGTGTTTTTAAAATGGCTGGGTGATCATCAAGAATTTGCTTCATCAGCTTCTCTACAAGCACCACGTCTGAACCATAAGCAACGCCAACATTCACAAATGAACGGGCATTACGGTCAATTAAGGTCCAGTTAGTTACTGTGTTTTCTAATAACTGGCTATTTGGTACCAGCATATGCACACCATCGTTACGGCGGATACGAGTTGAGCGAGTATTAATTGTCTCAACGACTCCTTTAGCTGTGCCCACTTCTAAAAAATCACCAATACGAATTGGTCGCTCCCACATTAAAATCCAACCACTAATAAAGTTATTGATAATATTTTGCGCACCAAAACCAACACCAATTGCAATGGCACCAGAAACAAATGCAAACGCCGTTAGAGGAATGTTGAGTACCTCTAGCGAGGTAAACACAAGTACTGCGATAGTCACAACAAGGTAAATACGAGTAAATAAATGAACCGCGTCAGGGCCTAGGTTTTTTGCCAGTAATGCTTTTTTTATTAATCGACCAATCCAGGTAACCACAAACCACATTAAAAACAGCACCAAAGGCACTTGAATTACTTTTAGTACAGTAATCTGCACATCGTTGTAGGTGAACAATACAAACGATAATGCAGATTGCAGCTCAGCAAGAGACATAAATTAACATTCCTAGTAAAAATCAGTGTGGTTCAGTTGTGACTAAGTTTAGCACGGCATAATAGGTGAAAACTTGGTAAATACTAAGTTCTTTATGCGCAATATGCGCTAATTATTAACTATTTTAGACTACAGCTGCTATATACATAGAGAGAGCTTGAGGTTTCACAGGCTTTGAATAGCACGAGGAGAACACAATGTCACAAATGACACTCACACAAAAACTTGCCACTTTACAGCCCCTAGTTGATCTAAACTTATTTGAATCAAGTTTGGAGTATCGTAACCGCATCTTAAACTTACTTGCTGAGCAAGAGCACTCACTGAATTTAATTAATAAAGAGTTTGGCAACGCCATGCCAGAAAGCTTTGGCTCAGAGAAAAAGTTTGTGTTGGGTTACAACTAATCTATGGTGATTTATTACCAACAAGATTTAAACTGGCAGCTAGTGCCACTTTTTACTTAAGTGAGCCATTAATACACAATTGATGGCTTTTTACACACATTTATCCTCTCAATCACATTATTTGCGTTCAAATTCCCTAATCAAACGACAAACTTGATTGTTTCTAGCCAAAAATTTGATAAGTTAGAAAAGATTTATCCACATTTTTGGAGCTCTCATGCGTAAGACCTTAGTAGCAACTACGATTGCTAGTGTGCTTTTATTATCAGCTTGTAGTTCACAACAAGCCGACACTCAAACTCAAGTTGAAACTGCCGCTGAAACACAAACAGCTAATGTTGAAAACGTTCTTTTCAAGCCAAGCCCTTTACAATACATGGCCCCTGAGTTTGATAAAATTTCGACCAAAGACTACGAGCCAGCGTTTGAAGCAGGCATCGCACAGCAAAAAGCTGAAATTGCAAAGATTGCAAACAACCCAGAACCAGCAACATTTGAAAATACCCTTGTTGCAATGGAGTTCTCTGGTGAGCTATTAGACCGCACGTCTGCGGCATTTTTTAATCTATCGGGTTTAATCTCTGACAGTGAGTACCAACGTATCGCGGCTAAAATGGCGCCGATTATGTCAGCTCACACTGATGACATTTACCTAAACAAAGCTTTATTTGCTCGCGTACAAAGCATTTACGACAACAAAGCATCTTTAAATGCTGAAGATCAACGCCTTGTTGATTACTACTACAAAAAGTTCGTTAACGCGGGTGCAAAACTAACTGAAGCTGAAAAGGCAAAAATGCGTGAAATCAACGCAGAGCTTGCCAAGCTTTCAACTGAGTTTTCACAAAATATCTTAAAATCATTTAAAGAAGATGTGATTTTAGTTAAAGATAAAAGTGAGTTAGCTGGCTTATCTGAAGGTGAAATTGCAAGCCTTGCAGCTGCTGCTAAAAAAGCAGGTAAAGAAGGTTACATGATCACATTGGTGAACACGACTCGCCAACCTATCTTACAAAGCCTTGAAAACCGCAAGCTTCGTGAAAAGATTTGGACAACTTCTTCAACGCGTGCACAAGCAACAAACAGCCCTATCATCATCAAAGAAACTAAGCTACGTGCAGAAAAAGCGGCATTACTTGGTTATAAAGATTGGGCTTCGTATGTAATGACTAATCGTATGGCGCAAACAACTGAAAATGTTTACGGCATCCTTGATGACTTAGCACCGAAAGCGGTTGCTAAAGCAGAAGCTGAAGCAGAGCAAATCCAACAAGTAATTAAAAAGTCAGGTGAAACGTTTGCGCTTCAACCTTGGGACTGGGCGTTTTACGCTGAAAAAGTTCGCCAAGAGAAGTACGACTTAGACCCTGCTTTAGTTAAGCCTTACTTTGAAATGCAGTCAGTAATCCACGACGGTTTATTCTTTGCGATGAATAAACTTTACGGCATTACCTTTAAAGAGCGTAAAGACCTACCGGTTTATCACGAAGACGTCATGGTGTTTGAAGTATTTAACGAAGACGGTAGCGCTATTGGCCTATTCTACATGGACCCTTACGCACGTGAAGGTAAACGTGGTGGTGCATGGATGAGTGCTTATGTTAGCCAAAGCGGCCTTAAAGACACTATGCCTGTGATCTACAACGCACAGAACATTCCTAAGCCAGCTGAAGGTCAACCTACACTTATGACTTTCTCTGAAGTAACGACTATGTTCCATGAGTTTGGTCACGCTGCACACGGTTTATTCTCTGATGTTAAATACCCAAGCTTAGCGGGTACAGCAACTGCTCGTGACTTCGTTGAGTTCCCTTCACAAGCACATGAAGACTGGAATATTGAACCAACAGTACTTGCAAACTATGCCAAGCACTACAAAACAGGTGAGCCAATTCCACAAGCGCTTTTAAATAAAGTACTTGAGTCACAAAAATTCAACCAAGGCTTTGATACAACTGAGTATTTAGCTGCGGCACTGCTTGATATGGAATGGCACTCATTTGGTGTTGATGCTGACATTACAGACGTCCAAAAGTTTGAACATGATGCATTAGATAAGCACGGTATTGCTTACTACCCAGTACCACCACGCTATAAGTCTTGCTACTTCAGCCACACCTTTGCCGGTGGTTACTCAGCGGGTTATTACGCTTACCTTTGGACTGAAGTATTCGCAGCAGATGCGTTTGCACACATGAC
This sequence comes from Pseudoalteromonas sp. 2CM39R, assembly GCF_023161845.1. NCBI lineage: Bacteria > Pseudomonadati > Pseudomonadota > Gammaproteobacteria > Alteromonadales > Pseudoalteromonadaceae > Pseudoalteromonas > Pseudoalteromonas sp. 2CM39R. Next base: position 186,728 of record NZ_JALNTM010000005.1, on the reverse strand, counting down.
CGAAGAAGGTGGTTTAACACGTGAAAACGGTGATAATTTCCGTAAAGAGATTTTATCTAAAGGTAACAGCCGCGACTTAATGCAAAGCTACATTGAGTTCCGTGGTCAAAAACCAACAACAGACGCACTATTAAAGCGTCGTGGTTTAGTTGAATAATCTAAAATTATTCGCAAAATGATGAAAGCCCGCAATTAATGCGGGCTTTTTGTTATAGTGCAATTTTTAAAATTACAAATTAATCAAACATGACCTACTTATTTGCTGTAACCCTGCTTTGGGCCTTTTCGTTTAGTCTTATTGGTGTCTATTTAGCAGGCCAAGTGGATGCATGGTTTAGTGTGTTAATGCGCATTGGCTTGGCAACTTGCGTGTTTTTGCCCTTTTTACACTGGCGTAAAACCCCTAAAGCCTTAGCACTAAAGCTCATGGCAATAGGCGCAGTACAGCTTGGTGTGATGTACAGCTTCTATTACCATTCCTTTTTGTACCTTAGCGTGCCCGAGGTACTGCTATTCACGGTAATGACGCCACTTTACATCACTTTGTTAAACGATTTGCTTGAAAAGCGTTTTAATGCCAAGTTTTTATTCGCCGCAATGCTAGCTATTTTAGGTGCCGTTGCTATTCGCTATGAAGGCGTCGATGAAAACTATCTCATTGGTATGCTAATGGTTCAGGCTGCTAATATTTGCTTTGCTACCGGTCAAGTAACTTACAAACGTTTAATGCAAGATGAGCAACTCCCCCACTCTCGGGTGTTTGCTTGGTTTTTCATTGGCGCTTTAATTGTCGCACTAATTTGTTACGGCTTATTTGGTGATACCAGTAAGCTACCCACCACAACGACACAATGGGGCGTGTTAATTTACTTAGGCACGATTGCTTCAGGGCTTGGTTATTTCGCGTGGAATAAGGGCGCAACTATTGTCAATGTAGGTGCCTTGGCCGTAATGAATAACCTACTGATCCCAGCAGGGATCATCGTTAACATTGTGATTTGGAATCGTGATGCCGATATCATCAAGCTTGCCATCGGCGCAGCGATTATCTTATTAGCACTTATTATAAATCAGAAACTTAATAAAACTGCCACGGAGTCATGATAGGCTAAACTCTATTCGATTAGAGGGATGCTGTTATGCGCGCACTGGTTTTATGTTGTTTAGTTTTCGTTATTCAAGGCTGTAAGAGTCTGCCTGTGGATCAGGCAGTGCAAGTGGGTGCTAGGCCTTACTATTTAATCGACAAGATGACAGATGGGCCGTTAAAGCAGCAACTTGCTGAATGCGGTAGTGGCCCTTTCTATAAAACTGATTTTGTAATTGGTCATCGCGGTGCCCCCATGCAGTTTCCTGAGCATAGCAAAGAGTCATATTTAGCCGCTGCAAGAATGGGCGCTGGCGTACTTGAATGTGACGTTGCCTTTACTAAAGACAAACAACTCGTGTGTCGCCATTCACAGTGTGATTTACACACCACTACCAACATTTTAGCGATTCCTGAGCTGGCTGCAAAATGCAGCCAACCTTTTACCCCGGCCAAAGACGGCCAACCAGCTCAGGCTAAATGCTGCACCAGCGATATCACCCAGGCTGAGTTTTTAACCTTAAAGGCTAAAATGGATGGCGCCAACCCAAACGCCAAAACCGTCGCAGAATATATGCAAGGAACACCAAGCTGGCGCACTGATTTATACGCAAACAGTGGCACTGTTATGACCCACCAGCAAAGCATTGAGTTATTCAAATCATTGGGTGTAAAAATGACACCCGAGCTAAAAAGCCCAGAAGTTAGCATGCCATTTAACGGTTTTAGCCAGCAAGATTATGCGCAAAAAATGCTTGATGAGTATCGGGCTTTAGATGTGAATAGCCAAGATGTTTATCCGCAATCATTTAATCTTGAAGATGTGAAGTATTGGCTAAGCAATCACCCTGAATTTGCAAACAACAGTATTTATCTTGATGGTCGAGATGAGCAAGCAGACTTTGATGCTATGGATGAAACAACTTGGCAGCCATCAATGCAGGCTCTATATAACGATGGAGTACGCATTATCGCACCGCCAATGTGGATGCTTTTGAGCCTTGATGAGTCAGGTGCAATCGTGCCTTCCCTTTATGCTATTAAAGCTAAACAAGCCGGACTGAACATCATTACTTGGAGTTTAGAGCGCTCTGGTCCATTAAATAATGGCGGTGGTTATTATTACCAGTCGATTGCCCGTGTAATTAAACAAGATGGGCAAATGATGAAAGTGGTAGACGTCCTTGCTAAGCAAGTGGGTGTGATGGCTATTTTCTCTGACTGGCCTGCTACTCTTACCTATTACGCAAGCTGTATGCAGTATCCTGCCTCAGATAGTTAACTGAGTATCAATAAATTTCAAGGGCTTTTACTCGTCCAAAAGGTGGGGCTGAGGTATTATTAGCTAAACCGTTTTTTACAAGGATAAACATGATTATTCAGCACCATAGCCACGACATAGCGACCAACACAGGTGTAATGCGCACCAGTATTTATCGTCCTGTAGAAGAAGGTAAATACCCGTGTATTATCTTCTACTCTGAGATTTTCCAAGAAACAGCACCAATTGCACGCTCTGCGGCAATACTTGCTGGTCATGGTTTTGTCGTGTTAGTGCCAGAAGTTTTTCATGAGTTAAATCCTATTGGGACAGTACTTGCCTATGATGATGCTGGTAAAGACAAAGGCAATGCCGACAAATGGGCAAAACCGCTTGAGAGCCATGACTCAGACACTGACGCTTTAATTACATTTGCACCTCAGCAAGATTACTGCACAGGGAATGTAGGTGCGATGGGCGTATGTATTGGTGGTCACCTTGCATACCGTGCTGCTTTAAACCCAAGTATCAAAGCCGCTTTTTGTTTATACGCAACAGATATACACAGCGATACTTTACCAGCACAAGCAGGTAATAACTCATTTGAGCGCATGGCAGATATTAAAGGTGAGATCCACTTTGTTTGGGGTAAACAAGACCCACATGTACCAAAAGAAGGCCGCCTTAAAATTTACCAACAAGCGGTGGCAACAGGCATTAATTACCAGTGGCAAGAAGTGAACGCCCAACATGCGTTTATGCGCGACGAAGGCGACCGATACGACCCAGCTCTTGCCATCAGCATGTATCAACAAGCAGTCGCTTTATTTAATCACACACTTGTTTAAATCGTCATAGTGGCTACTTGATTAGTAAAATAATCCTTCAAGTAATCAAGTAAAACCCGCAGCTTTTTACTTCCCGCCGCCCCTGGCGGGAATACGCCATAAAGTTCAATATCAGCAGTTTTGTAATCATCTAAGATTGTGCGTAACAATCCTGCTTTGATCCTTGGCAATGCATCATAAACTGGGATTTTCGCTAAGCCATGCCCGGCTTCTACAAAGGCAGTTCGTGCTGCAGCGTTATTGGTACTTATGCCACCACTAACTGCCACCTCAAAGCGGCGTTTATCTTTTTCGAGCGTGACAACAGCACTACTTGGTTGATACACCACCCATGTATGATCTGCTAAATCGGCGATGCTCTTTGGTATAGGGTTTTTTGTAAAGTAATCGACTGAGCCACATAAGCAAGTAGCCATACTTGCAAGTTTAGTGGCTTGTAAGTTTGAGCTTTCAAGGGCCACGCCTCTAATCGCTAAGTCGTAGCCCTGTTTGATGATATCAACCACATCATCACTAAGCTGTAAATCAATATCAATTTTCGGATACAAACGCTTAAACTGAGCCAGTGCCGGTACCACAAGTTGCAAGCCTACATTCACCGGGCAACTCAATTTAATAACCCCAACCGGTTCACTCTTTAAGTTTTCAAGGTGTAAGTTAGCAGCCTCAGCGTGCTCGGTGATAGCCTGACAACGTTCATAATACGCCATACCTGCTTCGGTGAGGGTCATGGTGCGTGTTGAGCGATTAAGCAAGGTAAGCTTTAGTTGCTGTTCTAATTTCTTTAAGTGATAGCTAACAACAGCCCTTGATAAACCAAGTTGCTGAGCTGCTTTAGTTAAGCTGCCTTGCTGCACAATGTGGGCAAACACCACCATACTTTTTAGCTGCTCAAACGATACTTTCATACAAACTCCTAATCTAACCTGAATTATTGTATCAATTATTAAACCAATGAAGTCAAATTTATCTGCGTTGTTTAACTCTATTTTCACCCCTATAGTGTTATCAACGATGTTTAATACACAAAAAGGGATTCACTATGTCAGCTAAGAAAATTTTAATGGTACTCACTTCACACGATGAACTTGGCGATACCGGCCATAAAACAGGCTTTTGGGTTGAAGAATTTGCAGCGCCCTATTACGCATTTATTGATGCTGGTGTAGAGGTAACTTTAGCCTCTGTTAAAGGTGGCCAACCTCCGGTTGATCCAAACAGTGCAGCTCCTGATGCAGCAACCGATGCCACAAAACGTTTTGAGCAAGACAGTGCGGCAAAAACTTTAATGGCTAATACTAAACCTCTGGCTGAAGTTAAAGCCGATGATTTTGATGCGGTATTTTACCCTGGTGGCCATGGTCCGTTATGGGACTTAGTTGATAACCAAGATTCAATTAGCTTGATAGAGCAATTTCTTAACTCAGAGAAACCAGTGGGTGCAGTATGTCACGCCAGTGCCGTATTACTGAATGCGAAAAATGCCGCTGGTAAATCTGTGGTGTTTGATAAAAAAGTAACCGGCTTTAGTAATTCAGAAGAAGATGCCGTACAGCTTACCAATGTTGTGCCATTACTTGTTGAAGATGAGTTAATCAAACAAGGTGGTCAGTATCAAAAAACCGATGATTGGGGCGAGCTTGCGATTGAAGATGGCCTACTAATCACAGGGCAGAACCCTGCAAGTTCTGAGCTTGCTGCGAAAAAACTACTGACCAAATTAGGTTAAACAAGGTCAACATGCCCTAGGCCTTTAGTAAACACCTTGCATATCAAGGTGTTTACCTTCACTTTTAATAAGTTATACTCATTCGGTCACATTGATTTAAGAGCTTCTCATCATGACTGAAAAAAAAGCTGTCAAAATTCCTCCTATCAGTAGTAAGCGATTCGCAATTTTAGGCATTATGCTGGTGTGCTTGGTACTGCAAATAATTAATACCCTACCCGGCATAAACTTAAACGGCTTAGGTATTTTGCCAAGACAGATATCTGGTTTATCAGGGGTGTTTTTTGCGCCATTTTTACATGGTGGCTGGGCACACCTTTTTAGTAACCTAGTGCCATTTGCTATTCTCGGCTGGCTAGTTTGCCAATTTAGCGTAAAACGCTTTTGGCTGGTGTTTGCAGGCACAGCGCTCATTGGTGGATTACTAGTATGGCTATTTGGCCGCAGCAATATTCATGTAGGACTAAGTGGTGTTATCTACGATTTATGGGGCTACTTAATTAGCTACGGCATTATGCACCGCTCATTCAAAGCCATTTTAATCAGTATTGCGGTTGTTGTGCTATACAGCGGCCTGATTTGGGGTGTCTTCCCGCAGCGCATTCATATTTCATTCGAAAGTCATTTATTCGGCGCAATTAGCGGCGCATTCATTGGCTATATTATGGCAAAGCGTGATAAACAAAAGAGCCCTAAGCTTTAAACTGAAAGCTTTTAAATAATAATGACCACACCTTCACTGTTTAAGAAGCTCTTTCGTTTTGAAAAAGGCAGGCAACTTTCAGGCTACGATAAAATGCTAATTTGCACAGCCCGCTGGCCAATTAAATTTGATATGTATATTTTGCGTTTTCCTGAGGGCAGTGAAATAGCGGCTCACACCGATAAAGTCGCTAGTGGTAAACATTTCAGGCTTAATATTGTACTCAAAAAAGCGCGTGCAGGTGGGAAGTTTATCTGCTCTTCCCCACTCTATGAAAGCTCACGAATCAAATTATTCCGTCCTGATATCTGCGAACATCAGGTGACGCGGGTAACGTCTGGCAGCCGATATCTTTTAAGTATCGGCTGGATAAAAAATTAATAAGTTAACTCCCACGTTTAGAGCTATATTTCAATTGTTTATATAGGCTCATAAAAAACCTAAATAACAATACTAGTGCTACTACTGTAAGTAAAAATAATACGTAAAATAAAGACGTAGTAATGTTACCTTTCATTTGAACAATAACAGATGTGTACTTTATTACGAATAAAAGTAGGACTACTCCACCTAGAATACCCGCTACCAACTTCCATTTGAGTTTAACCATCAAAGCTTGCTCCCTTATAGCTTATAGTTCAACACTAGCAGCAGAAAGTGGTCAGTTTCAACTCCTTAACTTCATTGTCACCATCACAACGCCATGGTCGGTACTTTGATCGTCATAGGCAAACTGTGGGTTGATTAAGTGCTGATCATAGGTGTGATAATCAACCACCTCAAAAAAGCTGCCCTGAAACCCGGCATCAAACTCACGGGATAACAAAATATAATCAAATACTGAGCTGCTACTGCCAAAATAGTGGGTGGCTTCTCTGTCGTTCTCGGTGACAACATGGCGCTGATAGAGTTGCCAACTATCTTGTAGTTTGAACTCTGAACGAGATGGGCTATTTTGCCTATGACCGCTAAAACGAAGGTGGTCAGCGATTAAATGGTTGAGCACACCATCGTGTAACTCATTATTAAAGTCCCCCATCACAATTACAGGGTTATTGGTGTGCGCTCTGCGCTTAATGATTTCAACGAGTAACAGCGCTGCTTCACTGCCACGCTGCATACTTGATGCCCAGCGCCCAAGGGCTTGCGATTTTAACTGCATAACTAAGTTTTGCTGTTCGCTGTGGCTTTCATCATCTTGGTGATGGAGCATGCTGCGCTTTGATTTAAAGTGCACTACATAGCAATCGACGTGTCCTAAGTGAGGTACTTCAAGTGTCGCGCGAATAATACTGCGGCTAAAGTTAAAATTATCCCTCAAGCCCATCGCTAAAATATCATCTTGATCTGCCTCAACCTGACTGACAGCAACAACTTTATAGCGTGAGGCAATGGCCACAACCGGATCGCGATAAATAAAGTCATCAATCACCGTTGGCTCATCAACCACTGCAAAATAAGGGTAACCCTCTGCGTTAACTTGTTGTTTTAGTTCATTGATACTGAACACTTCTTGAAAGCCAATAATATCTGGCAGCTGATTTTTAAGGTAATCGGCCAACCAGCGCTGCTTTTTGGCCCACTGCTCAGCGCTATAAATACGCTGAAAATCATAAAATGCGTCAGGTGGCGCTAAATAATTATATAAATTAAACGTTGCCACCTTTAGTTGACTGTTTTCTATCACTTAATTCCTTATTCGTGTAACCACTCAGTGGCAATAATTGGGTCTTCAAAGTATTTCACTTCGCCACTGATAAACCAGTTACCCACTTTGCTTGCCACTTGTTGCCAGTTTTTGTTACCAAGCACAGCTATACGGCAAAACTCTTTGTTATGTTTAAGGCCTAACTTAAAATCATCCCACGCCGCTTGTAACTCCCAGCCTTCTAACTCAGTAATATCAACATAGGCTCTTATTTTTGCACTCGGAACTGCTGCTACAGCATTATCTATAAGAGGAGTGAGAGTTTTATAATCCTCGTGGGTAAGCTTTCCGACTACTTTAATTGTGAGATAAAAAGTCGTGCCAGTTCGCTCAAGGCCAATGGCTAAACCATGCTTTTTCATGTCATCCTCCTTGTTATTCATAATTAATAACTGTACTTCCCTTGCTCTATCTGATCAACTAGGATGGTAGTCTCGTAATGACATTCATTAAAGCACAATTTAGGAGTTTCAATGAGTAATACCGACAGTTATACGCCACCTAAAGTGTGGCAATGGGATGCAGAAAACGGTGGTGAATGGGCGAAGACGAATCGTCCGGTCTCAGGTGCAACCCACGAGCAAGACTTGCCCGTTGGTAAACACGATCTTCAACTCTACTCGCTTGCGACACCAAACGGCCAAAAAGTCACTATCATGCTCGAAGAGCTATTAGAGCTTGGTATTGATGAAGCCGACTACGATGCATTTTTAATTAAAATTGGCGATGGTGACCAGTTCTCTTCAGGGTTTGTAAGTGTTAACCCTAATTCAAAAATCCCAGCCTTAATGGATCACAGTACAGCGCCCGTTACTCGCGTGTTTGAGTCAGGTGCAATTTTACAATACCTGGCAGAAAAGTTTGATGCGCTGATCCCAAGCGATCACGCTAGTAAAACAGAATGTCGAAATTGGCTATTTTGGCAAATGGGCTCTGCCCCATACTTAGGTGGAGGCTTCGGTCATTTTTATAGTTATGCCCCTTTCAAAATGCAGTACCCAATTGATCGCTTCACCATGGAAGTAAAACGCCAGTTAGACGTATTAAACCGCCATTTAAGCGACCATGACTACATGGCTGGTAGCGAATATTCAATTGCCGATATCGCTATTTGGCCTTGGTATGGCAGCTTGGTACTTGGCAATTTATATGATGCGGCAGAGTTTTTAGATGTTGAGTCATATAGTCATGTGATGCGCTGGGCAAAACAAATTGAGCGCCGCCCTGCTGTACAACGAGGTCGCAGAGTTAACAAAACATGGGGTGATGAAGCTGAGCAGTTAGCAGAGCGCCACTCTAGGGAAGATTTTTAAGGGCTTAAGTGCCCTTTTTCATAAAAACAAAAAGTATGCAAAAGCTCAGTAAAGAAGATATCTACCAACGCCTCAGTAACACCGAGGATGCCCGTGCCTGCAAAGCGATTGATGAAGCTGCTTGTAAAGTGGTGCCCGGCAATTTCCTTACCTTATTAGTAAGCCAACTATTTAGTAAGTTTGCAGATGCCCTGTTAAACCCTAAAGTGACCCTGCCTTGGCTTCTACAAAGCATTAATGTACCAAGTAGTTTTATTGCTTGGCTTGTGCCTATTCGTGAGTCAGGCTCAATGTTGCCACAACTAGCCATCGCCAGTGCTATTCGTAGGCTGCCTGTTAGAAAGTGGGTTTGGGTGATTGGCGCCATAGTGCAAGCCTTGTGTATTGTTGGCATGCTTATATGTGCTTTAACACTCCAAGGTGCAACGGCAGGTTTTGCTATCATCGCTATTTTGATTATCTTTAGCCTTGCTCGTGGCTTTAATTCCATTGCTGCAAAAGATGTATTAGGCAAGGTCATACCTAAACAACAACGAGGCAGCATTAGCGGCCTTGCTGCGAGTTTTGCCGGATTTGCAACGCTCACTTTTGGTCTTGGTTTATGGTATCTACAAAGCCTTGGCTATGAAAATGGGGTGTATGTAGCTTTAATGCTGGCCGCTTTAATGTGGCTGTTTGCAGCGCTCAGTTATAGCCGCATTCAAGAATACAAGGGCGCAACCGAGGGCGCTGAAAACGGCTTTTTACATGCTTTATCAAAATTAAAACTGCTTTACCAAGATAAGCAATTTGCTCACTTTATTATCACTCGTGCGTTGTTGCTATGTTCTGCTTTGAGCGCACCGTTTTATATCGTTCTTGCCAGTGAACAGGCTTTCGACTTTTCACTACTTGCTACGTTTATGGCGCTTTCTGGGCTTGCCAGCTTAGTCTCTGCGCCTATCTGGGGTCGACTAAGTGACTTATCGAGCCGCAAGGTATTAGTGTTTGCTGCAATGCTCGTCACCCTCAACGGTTTCGCCGTTTATTTAGTTGCTTATCTGAGCCCACAAACGCTCAATGAGTTTTGGCTATTACCGCTCTGTTATTTTTTACTCACCGTAGCTCATCAAGGGGTTCGCCTTGGTCGTAAAACCTACCTTGTTGATATGGCTGAAGGAAACAAGCGCACAGACTATGTCTCTGTTAGTAATACAGTGATTGGGGTTATATTATTACTGCTAGGTAGCGTCGGCTTACTAAATACCTACTTAACGACTGCTGAGTTAATTTTTTTCTACAGTATCTTAGGCTTACTTGGTGCAATTAGTGCGTGGTTTTTACCCGATGCCTAGACCCTACAGTAAAAAAAGCGCATAATCGCGCTGATTTTATTTCCAAAAAGGACTTACTATGAAAAAGGCAGCTCTTGCACTTCTTACGCTACTTACACTTTCTGCTTGTAGCACCAGTGTGCCTATTCGTAACTTTGACGCAAACCCTGTACCGCAAATGGCGTCTGGCCAACATGACCTTGAAAGTATCAAAACCAATATTTTAAAAGCATGTATGAAACTAGGCTGGACGTGTCGTTCAAATGCCGAGGGTCAAATCTTAGGTAAACTTGATATTCGTAAACACCAATTACGTGTTGATATTACGTTTAACGAGCAAGAATATTCTATTGATTACAAAGATTCGATAAACCTTGATTACAATGGCAAAAAAATCCACCGCCAATATATCAATTGGGTTACCAACTTAATGCGCAATATTGATGCTGAATTAGCTTATAAATAAAATTGACGCAAAATCAGGTATTAAAAAAGGCGACCTAGGTCGCCTTTTTCTTTGCTAATTCTAGTTTTTTAAGTTCTTATCGAAGAACTCTAAAAACGCTTTCAACGTTTTAATTCTATACGGCTGGTGCGATAAGTAATGGTCGCCATCTTCGAGCTCAATGTAAGTAACATCTTTGCCTTCGTCTTTAAGTTCATCATCCATTTCACGGCTATGATAAACAGGCACCACGTTATCATCAGAGCCATGAACCAATAGCACCGGACGATTAATTTGCTTTGCAAAATTAACAGGCGACACTTTTTCTAGTTTATCGCCATCAGTTCCAAATTGCTTACGCACAATTTCTTTATTAGTGAAATAACGCGCTTTACTAACAATACGCTCAAGATCAGTAACGCCAGCAAAGCTTGCTGCACATTTGAATGTTTCTGGGTGTTTAACCACCGCCATTAATGCAGCATAACCACCATAACTTGCCCCGCCAATACAAATTTTATCTTTATTTGCGATACCTTCTTCAACAAGCCAATTCGCCGCATCTTGCAAGTCATCTTGCATTTCATTACCATAACCTTGAACTGCAGCCATCTCAAATTCATGGCCATAGCCACTCGAACCACGGAAGTTTGGTTGCAGTACTGCATAACCATTATAAGCAAGTAACGCAGTCCAATAGTCAAAACCAGCGTAATCACGAGCCATTGGCCCGCCATGAGGGAACACAATAGTTGGTAATTTATCCCCTTCTTTGTAGCCCACAGGTAAAGTTAAATACCCTTCAATAGTTAAGCCATCACGAGCTTTATAACTAATTTTCTTTTTACCGCTGTAAACAGTTTCATCAACATCTGGAAATGCCGAGGCAAATGCAGTTAATTCGTTAGAATCTCGGTCACCCAGCATATAGGTACCAGGGATTTGCTCACCTGAAACGTAAACCACATATTGACGCTGTTCTTTACTAGTATCAATAATATCAATATCAAACTTATCTGCCGGCAATACAGCGCGTAAGCCATTATAAAGGTTGTTTAAATCTTCATCCCAGTAACGGATCCCCTCATCTAATTGAGAGTGCGTAAACCCTGCTACTTCACCTGTAAGAGATGAATAGAATATATGACCGTCGAAGTCATAGTTATCATCGCTGAACACTAACTCTTTTTTCATGGTCGTTAGGTCCATTTTATAAAGCGCATCATAGCCATCTTTAAGAGCTTTGAAGTAAAGAATATTAGGGTCTTTATCGAAGCCCAAAACAGTCACTACATCAGGACTAAATGCTTTATATTTGAATAACGTTTTACGGTTATCTCGATCTTCGTCATAAAGAATATATTCAAATTCGTCTTCATCCATTTTTAGAGCAATACGCACATTACCTTGGCGGTCTGCTGTCCAATCGATAACTTTACTACGTGAGCGCTGAATTTTTTTCTTACGAAGTGTACTTAAATCAAGTTCATACACGCCAGGGGCATTGGCAACATCAAAATCACCTTGAACTAAAATTTTATCTTTTTTATCGGGTAAAAAGCTGATGACCTGATCACCAAATTGCGGTTGGCGTTCATCACGATTAAAGTTAGGCTTTATAGCCAGTTTCGCCTTGCCATCACCACCAATTTTATATGCATATAAACGCGTAGAGGTATATTTAGGGCCGCCAAATTGGCGTTGAATATAGCGGGCACCTAAAAGTAGTACCTCATCATTTGCCCATTCATACCAATCGAAGAAAATAGTGTGATTATCTGAACGAATAATAGAATCAGCTTCTTTAGTTTTACGGTTATAAACCATTAAAACCAGCTCACCATTTACATTTCGAATAAACGATAAATTTTTACCATTTGGCGAAAATTTTACTTGGCTAAAAGCGCGTAATGAGGCGAATGATTCTACAGGGAGTTGTGTGTTTTCAGCAGCACGAGGCATTAAGCTCAGCACTGCAAAAAGAGTAAGCAGTAAGTACTTCATAATAAAGTCCATTTCTTTTTTATTGTCGCGGCAATAGTAACATTAAATTACAAAAAAAGACTAATTCAAAAAATTAGACACCTCTTCTATTCGTTTAAAACGAACGTAATGCTCGATTAATAGCATTATTAATTTATTTTTTGCTAATTATAATAGCTGCACAACTTCAGTTTTCTTAGGTGACATGATGAAAAAAGTACTTGTGTTAAATTCATCTTTAAATGGTGAACAAGGTAATTCAACCAAGCTTAGCCAACTATTTGTTGAGCAGCTTGCTAACAACCAACAAATTTCAGTAACAACTCGCGATTTAAGCGACAATGCGATTGCTCACTTAACGCAGACAGAAATGGCTGCTTGGATGACTGATGCAAACGAACGTAGCGATGAGCAAAAGCTACTTGCTGCAATTTCTGACGATTTAATTGCTGAACTTAACGATAACGAACTGATTGTTATTGGTATGCCAATGTATAACTTTGGTATTCCATCAACATTCAAAGCTTGGATTGATCGTATTGCTCGTGCTGGTATTACATTTAAATACACAGAGCAAGGCGCTGTAGGTTTAATTAAAGACAAAAAAGTAGTGGTACTTGCTGCCCGTGGCGGTATCTATCAAGGCACAGAGATAGATACACAAACTAAATACTTAAATGATGTACTTGGTTTTGTGGGTATGACTGATGTTAACTTTATTTACGCTGAAGGCCTTGCGATGCCAGGTGCAGAGCAAAGCTTAGAAGCAGCACAAAACGAAATAAAGGCTTTCACCGCGTCACTTTAATATGTGATTAATAAAGCTAGATATAAAAAAGCGGTCATCATGACCGCTTGGTGATTTACACTGTGACCGATAAAAGCGAATCACCTTCAGATAAACCAAACTTTTCTTGCACAGAGGCTAGAATCGCTTCTTTATCTTCTTCTCCCAGTTGATCAGAATATTGCGCTAACAACTCATCTAAATAACTGACAACTTCTTCGCTATCAACCTGCTCAAGTGAATTACCACTTGGCGGTGGTGGTGGCGGACCAGGCGGACGCTCACCTTCAGGACGACCTAATTCACCGACTTCAGCGGCATCAAAGCCAGCTTCAGCCATAATTGCTTCCATTTCTTGACCCGGTTGAATTCCCGCATCCATAAATGTTTGCATAATAGATTGTGCATCTTCTGCAGTTAAGTTTTCAGGATCAAATTGAGCTAAGGTTTCATTCATTAACTCTGTTTGTTCACTGGTCAACGGCTCTGCTTGAGGTCGTTGCATGGGCTGAAAATTCGCACCCGATGAAACACTGTTGATCATCGTTGATTTTCCTTACGTTTTAGTGGTTTATGGTTGTTGAACTCGTCTTCAGTTACTTCACCATTTTGATCAGCATCCATGTCATTAAAAATGGTTTGCAGCATATCTTCAGGCATAGGCTGTTCACTAAACTCAGTAAAATCAATCGCCCCATTGCCATCTATATCAATCGATGCAAAGTCAGGTCGCTGGGGTGGACCGCCTTGATGGTCGCGAGCAAAGTAAGCGGGCGCTGTGGCTAACAACGAAATAGCTAAAACAGAAAGTGCAGATAATTGCTTCATAGCGAACCTCTTATGTCATTCAATTGACCGTAAGCATAATCTGAATACCATCCAAAAGTGTGTGGGCAATATGCTACAAATGTGGAAACTTTGTGGATTGCTTTAGTAATTAATCTAAGTTGCGACTTGCTACGTATAAGCACCAAAGCAATTTTCAACTCCACGTTTATGGCAGGCTCAAAAAAACAAAAAGTAAATCTTGTTTGGTTTAAACGTGACCTACGACTATCTGATCATCAGCCACTTGCCAGTGCAATTGCATCAGAGCTGCCTTGCTTACTTATTTACAACTTTGAGCCCCTATTACTCGAAGACCCCCATTACAGCTTTAGGCACTGGCGTTTTATTGCTCAGTCACTTAAAGACATCAACCAACAGCTCGAAAAATACAACGCTGAAATCGCTATTTATAATCAAGAAATGATTACCTTGTTAAAAACCCTTAGTGAAGATTTTGATATTGCAGGGGTTTATAGTCATGAAGAAATAGGTCTTTACAATACCTTTGAGCGAGATAAACAGGTCAAACGCTGGCTAAACAGCAAAGCAATTCCTTGGCATGAAACGCCACTTGGAGGTGTAAAACGAGCGCGGCCAAAACAGTTTGATTGGCAAACACATTGGCATGGCGTGATGAACCAACGCCTTGTAACGCCAAATTGGCAGGCTTTTAATGCAGTGCTGCCTCATAATTACCAAGCAGCAACCTGTGCTGATGATTTTCTAAAGCACGACCCGAAGTTTCAATATGGTGGCCCTCATGCAGCTAGAGCTTGCCTACAGAGCTTTGTAGAAGAGCGTGCAAAGAGCTACCAAAGTGGCATCTCGAGTCCTTCCAAAAGTAGAGATTCATGCTCTAGGCTTTCGCCTTACTTAGCTTTTGGCAACTTGAGCCTCAGACAAGTTTATCAAACTCTAAAATACTATTTAGCAAAGCAGCCTTTAAGCTGGCATCGCTCATTATATGCTTTCGAGTCAAGGCTTCACTGGCATTGCCATTTTATGCAAAAATTCGAAACTCAATGCAGCATGGAGTTTGCACCGCAAAATGCGGGCTACAAGCACTACCCTTATCGTGATGATGAACATCTTGCTGAGCACCTAAAGCGCTTTGAGCAAGGTCAAACAGGTATTCCCATTATTGATGCGTGCATGCGCTGCCTAGCAGCAACGGGTTACATTAATTTTCGAATGCGCGCTATGTTAGTCAGCTTTATGACTCATCATATGAACATTCATTGGCAATCCGTCAGCTTTATTTTATCGCGTTATTTTTTAGATTTTGAGCCTGGTATTCACTACCCACAAATCCAAATGCAAGCATCTGTCACAGGAACCAACACGATTCGTTTGTATAACCCAATAAAGCAATCTGAAGATAAAGACCCAGATGGTATATTTATTAAAACATGGTGCCCTGAGCTTAAAAACTTACCCATAGAAGATCTCCACCAGCCATGGCAACAGCCGCCAATGGAGGCCTTATTTAATAACTTTAAACTCGGCGAAGACTACCCTGAGCCTATGGTAGACATTGAACATGCAGCCAAACAAGCACGTGAGCGATTATGGTCATTTCGAGAACGTGATGATGTAAAGCGTGGTACAAAAGCCGTACTGAATAAGCATGTGATAAGCCTTAAAAGACAACGCCATGGCTCATAAAAAGCTTAATTTACCCAGCAAAACCTGCCCCGTTTGCGACAGGCCATTTATGTGGCGTAAGAAGTGGCAACGTGACTGGGAGCATGTAAAGTACTGCTCAGAACGTTGCAAGCGTGAAGCAAAAAGAAATATTGGCGTTTAAGTTGCACTTATATCGTTAACTCACAGTTTTCGGCACAAAACCCTGAAAGCCTTTCACGGTTGTCGAAAAAATTACAAAGGAGATGATGATGACGATTAAAAAATCTGCACATACGAGTTGGTCTGGTGATATTAAATCTGGCAAAGGCTATATTTCTAGTCAAAGTGGCGCGCTTGAGAAACAGCCATTTGGCTTTAACACTCGCTTTGAAGATAAGCCGGGCACTAACCCTGAAGAGCTGGTTGCAGCGGCACACAGTAGCTGTTTTAGCATGGCGCTATCGCTTGCACTAACTGAAGCAGGCTTTGTCGCTGACGACATAACGACCAAAGCAACAGTGAGTCTTGATGAAGTTGATGACGGCTTCGAAGTGAGCCACATTGCACTTGATGTTAGTGCTAAGATAAAAGAAATTTCGAGCGAAAAGTTTGAGCAACTTTGTGAGCAAACCAAGCAAGGCTGCCCTATTTCTAAACTGATGAATGCCGAAATATCACTCACCACAACGCTTAATTAATCTCTGTAGGCCAAGCACTGCTTGGCCTTTTCACAAACTAACAGACCCACAACACTTTATTACAATGTAAATACCTACTTGTTGTATTATCTTGATGAAGCAAAACCAAATACAACAAGGATATGTATGTTTAAACAACTTGCCCCTATTGCTCTGGCAGCACTTGCTTATTCAAGCAGCTCTATCGCAACAGAACAACAGATGAGTAAACAATGGTTCAATAGTATCGACTATACGCACATAGAGAGTAACAGATATAGTTTTAATGCTTACCAATTAGTGAGTCATTACTACTTTGAGGAGCAGCAGAGCTCTGGGGTACTTGATGATTATGGCTACCTAGATACAGATTCCAACATCCGAGTGAATTACTTTAATAGCGATTACACTGATTATCTTGGCATGTTTGGTGAAGGATTTTATAAAAACTGGTTTGTTACAGGTGAAATTTACGATGTTGATGATGCTGATGACTATACCTTAGGAATAGGCTATTTATTTGCCGATGCCTTAAAGGTCTCTGTAAATAGGGATGTGCGTGAATATGGTGATGATTATTTCCGCTTAAAAGCGCAGTATAACCTCCAAATAAACGATAAGGATTACCTTGGTTTTAGCGCGGAAACAGATGATGAACTCGACGTTTGGAATGTCTCTGCCAGATACTTTAATCATTTAAGTGGTAGCCATTACATTACTGTCGATGTTGGCCACCAAGACAGCCTTAATGATTCAGCAAGCAATGCCATGATCAGCTACTACTTCGGCGATCACTATGCCATAGGCGCAGGTTTGGATGATTCTGAACTCGTTTTACAAGGCAAGTACTTTATTAATGATAAATACTATTTAACCGCGAATTACACTGAAAGCGGCTCTGCTGAACTTTATAACCTTAAGTTTGTTGCCCAGTTTTAAACTGATATGAGCCAATAGCTTTAAACAAAAACGCCGCTATAAAGCGGCGTTTTCAGTTTATAGAATTACATATTACCTAGCTTAATCATCATTGCAGTGTACATTTTTAAGTTCAGTTCTAACTGCTCTTCAGTAATAAACTCATGCTCTGAGTGGCCTGTGTACTTTTTACCTGGCATTGATGGACCAAATGACACCGCATTATCAAATAACTTAGCATTTGTGCCACCACCTATTGATACAAAGCCCGCGTCTTTATCGCCGGTAAAGTGCTTAAAGATATCGAGTAACGCCTCTGCATGAGGCGCACCATCTAGCAGCATTGGCGTACCAATCACAACTTTAGTGTCTTTTAACGTAACACCATTAGTGGTTTGCCAAGCGCTAAGTGCTTCATTAATTTGCTGCTCAAGCACCGCTTCTTGTTTACCTACCGGACGACGCATATTAATCGACAATTTAATCTCGTTACCGTCACGGCTTAATAAGGTTGGCGAAACAGTCATCGGGCCCATAAAGTCATGCTTGTAACCAATTTCACCGAATTGTGCGCCGTATAAATCAAGACCAATTAGCTGATTGATAAACTCAATTGCTTGACCATCGCTATTGTTCTCAAGATCAATACCTTTAAAGATTTCTGCAAGGTGCGCAATGGCGTTTTCACCCGCTTCTGGCTCAGAAGAATGCGCTGAAATCCCCTTCACTTGTACTAACAAGCCATTTGTTTGCTCAGTCATCGCCACTTTGACGTTTTTAAGCTGAGCAACATTATCGTGCAATTTAGCCACAGTTGCTGCATCAGCGTTATGTACTAACACACTGGCATCTTCAGGGATTTGGCTAACAAAGGCGCCGCCTTTTAAGTCACTAACATATAAGCCTGTTTGTGCAGAGGTCGCTGAGAAAGTCGGGGCAATTAAGCTCCAGCCTTTTTCTGCAACAACCACAGGGTATGAAGCATCAATAGTGACAGCGTATTTTGGTTGCTGATAGGTTTTCATGAACTCTTCGAGTGGTGCCCAGTCAGACTCTTCTGCAAGGTAAACCATTAATTCAATACGGTTATTTAATGTAATACCCTTGTCTTTAATCGCCTTCATTGCATGCAGTGCAGTCGCAATTGCGCCTTTATCATCTTCTGTACCACGTGCAATTAGCTTTCCTGGCTCAGAGGTTTTATCCATTTTAAATGGACTTTCCTGCCATTTACTGGCATCTGCAGGTTGTACATCACCATGGGTTACTATGGTTACTTTTTCAGTTTGGTTACCCATGCCAATTAACACTGTGTAGCCTAAATCTTGATAATCAAAACCAAACTGAGCCGCTTTCATTTTTAAGAACGACTTAAAGCCAATGAAATCTGGGTTATCAGGAGTCGCTAGACCTTCTTTATTTACCGTTGGATACGAAACTAAATTCTCTAAGGTATGAATTTGCGCTTGTTGATATTGCTCTACCGCGTAGTTAGCCAGCTTTTCACTTTGCTCAGACACAGCAGCCTGACTAGAGAAAGCACTTAATAAAAATGCAGCAAGTAATGAATGTTTCAAGATAAGCTCCAGAGTTTAAGAAGGTTTTTAGAAAGTCGCTTTAATTGTAACGCTTATAACGCCGACATAACATCTCTAATTCAAGCAAAATAGATCGCTTAAAAATACCAACAAGGTACAATAGCCACTCACCCTATTAATTCGTTTGTTAGACTCATGAACCGCAGAAAAAAGATCTTCACTAAACTTAAGCAAAAAGATAAGCGTGCCAATGCAAAATTGCATAAAAGCAATAAACCGGCCTACATTTCAAAGGCAGAACGCGAAAAATTAGCACAGCAAGAAGCTGAGCAGGAAAGTTAAAATACCTAGCGGTCAGCGGTAAGGTTGTAGGCGCGATTTTATATCGCGCAACACGCAAAAGAAATTTCACGCCGCTGCCAGCTGTAGGCGTCACGCTTGCTTAGCGCGTCTCAAACGCCACCACAAAACAAACACCCTCGCGCGAAACAAATTTCACGCCTACAACACCTCAATTCACATTTGTATCAGACACGTGATCTGACTCGCTAACTTTACTCTCGTAGCTAGATACTCTGGTTTTGCGCGTAGAAATTTCACGCCTAGCAACTCAACTCTTTTCACACTCATTCACAAATTGTGCTTCACATAGTTCCGATTTTTAAGTATTTTAAAATTAATAAAATAACAACAATAAGATACAAGGGAATGAGACGTTTATTGCTGCTTAGCTGTGCGCTTTTGTTAAGTGCATGCGCATCTAAAGTTACCAACATAAAAGAAGACCGAGACACACTATCTAAAGCCGATGAAGGCTACCTACTGATTGGCATTGAAACTAACCGCAGTTTAAAAGCCATTTATATTGATGGTCCAAAGTCGCTAGTTCTTACGGCTAAGGACATTCGAAGTGGTAGCAATTATATTTTAGCGAATCTACCACTGGGTGATTACACCATCACACGCTTGAACTTAAGTCATTACTCATTTCTCAAATTTGATAACGATGAAGAAAGTTGGCAATTCACACTTGCCCCTAACAAAGTTAATTATGTTGGCCATTTAGACATAACAACTATAGGTTACTGGAACACACGCTCTCATATTGTTTTAGAAAACCGTAGTTCTGAAGCACTGCAATACATGGAACAAAACTTCCCAACGATTTTGTCTGGTCGCTCGCTAAATTATGGCGGCCCCGGCGAAGACTCATTCTTTGATTATTTGGAACAAACATTTTCGCAGCAGGAAGCAAAATAATGAAAAAGCTACTTATCTTATTATTTTTTATTTTTCCCTTGCATGCTGAAATGTTATCGAGTGAAGACTTAATGTATTCGCCCGATCAAAGCCAAGTTAAAGTATCGCCCAGTGGCCGTTGGATCAGCTTTTTAGAAGCGCAGGAAGACAAAACCAAAACTCTCAATATCATCGATATGGATTCGATGAAAATGTACTATATCGTCAAACTCGACGAGGATAATGATTTTTACAATTATCAATGGTTAACAGACGATGATATTTTTATCAGTGTAAAAAGTCGCGATAGTGACGATTTTGAAGTCGTCGTGAATGTTATTGAAGGCGAAAAAAAACCAAAAATTGAACAGCATAGAGTTAAAGCAAAAGGCTACATCGTAGATAGGTTACTCAGTGATCCTGAACATATCTTATTTGCTAAACCTGATAAGAAAAACACACTGCTTTATCAAGTGCCCTTAACAGCTTTATACAGTAATGATTACAGCTCTTATACTCCTATAGAAAAAGGTTTAAAAGGTGCCTATAGCTACTTCTTTGACGAGCACAAACAGCAGCTTTTTACTGCAAAATTTGATGAAGACGAAAAGAGTTTACAGTTCTTCTATAAGGTTATTGGCAATAAAAAGTGGATCCCGATTTTTACTCTCACTGACGCAGATTATCAGTTTTTACCCGTTGGATTTACAGACCAAGATCACCTTGCCGTCATTACCAACAAAAATACCGATAAGAGCCAGGTGAGCCTTTTTAATATCAACACACAAGAAATCACCGACACACTCTATGAACACCCAAAATATGACATTCAGTCCGCTGAGCTTGATGATAATGGCAAACTTATTGCTGCCTCGTATATCAAGCATGGTAAATATACTACCGATTATTTTATTGACGCCTATGAGCAATTGCATAGCAAAGTTGCGGAAGCTTTAGGAGACGAACAATTTTTTTGGGTTGATAGCTCTATCGATGGTAAGACACAAATTTTATTCAGTCACTCAGCCACCGTACCTGGCAAATACTATTTATACCAATCAGAAACAAATCACATGGAGTTACTGTTTTCTGTCGCCAAAAATAAAGACGCAACGTACGCTAAAACAACGTTTTTTAACTTTAAAGCCTACGATGGAACTAACCTAGAAGGTTACTTAACCAAACCTATTAACAACGATAATCAGGTATTATTAGTGATGCCACATGGTGGCCCAATAGGTATTCGTGAAAGTGATGAGTTTAGCCCTGAAGTGCAATACCTTGCCTCTCGAGGCTTTACTATTTTACGTGTTAATTTCAGAGGCTCAGCAGGGTTTGGTAAAGAATTTTTAGAAAGCGGTGTTGGTCAATTTGGTAACCTTATCGAACAAGACATTTCTGCCGCAGTGGCAGAAATTCGTTCACAATATAGCTTTAAACATACCTGCTCTATTGGCGCAAGCTATGGTGGTTATTCTGCGGTGATGCTGGCAATTAAACACCCTGATATTTATGAATGCGTGATTGCAAGTTTTGGGATTTATGACTTACCTCTACTTTATAACGCAAGTAATATCGCTTTAACTAAAGATTATCAAGAGCTTATAGAACGTACGGTTGGTGAATATAGCCAAGATTTAAAAGATATTTCCCCCGTCTATCAGGCTACATCTTTAAAAGCCCCAGTTCTTATTATTGCTGGTAAACAAGATGAAATATCGGGCTTTGAGCAAAGTAATCGCTTTTACTATGTTTTAAAGCGTTTAGGTCATGATGTTGAAAAAGCGTTTTTCGAGCGTTCAGGGCATGGCCATCAGATTTGGTATTACGATCAAGTAGAAGCAGCTTTAGCTAACGACTTTCTTGAAAGAAAACTTAATCTAAACAGTACATTGACTAATTATACTGAATCAGAAAAGAAAGCGGTTCAACGTGATGCCATATTGTTAGCAGATACTTTTGACAGTAAGACTATAGAAACTGATCGTAAAACAGAAAGCTTTGACTACTACCAATTAGCTGCCAACTTAGATCATGACCGAGCAATGTTTAATGTCGGCAGTTATTATCATCGTGGTGATAATAGACCAATCGATATCAAAGAAGCTATTGAGTATTACTCTCGAGCGGCAGAATTAGGCTATGAGCAAGCGCTGGAGCGTTTAGGCTATATATACTCTGTGAGTAAGCTAGTTAAACCGGATTATCATAAAGCAAAAGAGTTCTTTCAAACGGCCTTTGATAAAGAACATAGTGTTGATAATGCATTTAACTTAGCCTCTATCTATTGTATCGCTGATAATGAAATCAGAGATGTAGATAAGTGTTTATCTATGCTTAATAGCTATGCAAATAAAGTTGATAATGAATCTCGCCAACATGTTCGAGAACAAATATCAATCATTATGCAAGAAGGAAACTACTCCGAGAATGAGCTAAAAGGTCTTCACAGTGTCTTAGCTAAGCTTTATGGCTTGAATTACCCGAATGCTATTTTGGAGTTAGAACGCAAAGGATTATTTAAACTAGTACTTTCCGATAAGTTTAACGGTGAACCTGAAATAGAACAGCTATCAAAGCAATTAGATTTCATCTATAAACTCGATGATGAACAACGCTTTGGCATAGAGTTTTACATGAATCGTGATGGCCTCGATTCTCGTAGAGATCGACTTGTTGTGTTTACCAAATGGCACTTCACTCCTGACGATAAAGCGCTAAATGATTTTGTTTACTATCAGACTCTGTGGGGCGACCCAATTACCGAATGGTCTACCTACCGCACTTTAGATGAAACATCGACTCCAGGTACGTGGACACTAGATGTGATGGGCGCAAACCAACAGTTGCTCTATCAAAACACCTTTAAAGTGACAGCTATCAACTAAACTCAAAATGCGCAATTTCAATCAGGTAACGACTTAGGGGCCATGGCAAACTGGCCCCTCTTCTGAAAAGCATTAAAGAGTAACCATGAAAACGAAGCAACAACAACGCATTGAGTTAGTCTGTGACTACATTAGTCAGCATCTTGATGAACCTTTATCACTGGAGACACTCAGTGAGGTGGCATGTTGTTCGAAATATCATTTTCATCGTTTATTTGTCGCTGGAGTTGGCCTAAGCGTTACCAAATATGCGCAGCTTGCGCGCTTAAAGCGTGCCTCATTTCGACTTGCATTTGAACATCAACTTAAAATTATTGATGTTGCATTAGAAGCGCAATTTGATAGCCCAGAAGCATTTAGCCGTGCTTTTAAGCGCACCTTTACGCAGTCGCCTAGCGAATTCAGAAGCAAACCAAACTGGCCTAATTGGCACACACAGTTTGAATTTTCATTACCTGACAAAAAGGTTTGCCCTATGAATGTAAACATTGTTGATTTTAAAGCACAGCCGGTGGCTTTATTAACCCACCAAGGCGCTGCTAATACCCTAATGAATACCGCTGCAAAATTTATTGAGTGGCGTAAAGAATCAGGCTTTTCACCTGTTAAAACCAGTAACACGTATGGGATCCCGTTTAGCGATCCGGCCACCACTGAAGACCATGCATTTCGTTTTGACTTCGCAGGCAGTATCACCTCACCGATTACTGAAAACCCGCAAGGTGTGCGAAATGGTGAAATTCCAGCAGGACGCTGCGCCGTAGTTCGTCATAATGGCTCTCATGACACCATTAGCGATACAGTTTACTACTTATACCGTGAATGGCTGGTGCAAAGCCGCGAAGAAGTCAGAGACTTCCCTTGCTTCTTTCATTACCTCAACCTCATCCATGAAGTTGATGAATGTGATCTGCAAACGGATATATATTTGCCGATAAAATGATTGCGAGATGCGAGATGCGAGATGCGAGATGCGAGATGCGAGTTGCGAGTTGCGAGTTGCGAGTTGCGAGTTGCGAGTTGCGAGTTGCGAGTTGCGAGTTGCGAGTTGCGAGTTGCGAGACAAAGATTGTAGGCGCGATTTTACATCGCGCAATATAAAAAGATAACGCGCGAAATAAATTTCACGCCTACATCAAAAAACGTGGGAGCGGCTTTAGCCGTGAATAAAATAAAGCTGTTCGGCGTTAAAACACCTCCTACACCGTAGGCGTCACGCTTGCTTGGCGCGTCTCAACCACCACACAAAACAAGCACCCTCGCGCGAAATAAATTTCACGCCTACGACAGCTTATTTCACATTTATATCGGACACGTGCTCTGACTCGCTAACTTTACTCTCGTAACTAGAAACTCTGGTTTTTAATCTGAAAGCTGACGGCTGATAGCTGACAGCTCTCTTTACTCTTTCCCCTAGCAGCTTGCTAACTTTACTCTAGCAACTCCCTTCTCTAAAACCTATAACTCACACTGGCATTATACGAGCGGCCTTGTCCGGCAAGTTGCTCAAAACCATTGCTCATGTCTTGCTTATAATTAGCAATGCTTACACCGCCAAGCGGCTGTTGGTAATATTCATCAAGTAAGTTGGTAATTGCTAACTTAAAGGTTAAATTTTGCCACGTTTTCTGACTTGAGATAGCTAATAGCTGATAGCTGTCGGTTTGGTTTTCTAAACGGCGCTCATCAACATGGGTTTTACTATCAACCCACTGCCAGCTCAGTGCGTTTTGCCAGCCTTTGTATTCGTGCTCTAGGCTCAGCTCAGTGTGCAGTGGCATAATTTGATATAAGTCTTCATTGCTATCATCATGCTCGCCATGAGTACTGGTTAGTGAGCCTTTTAACTGCCACTTTCCTGCTTGCTTTGTGTTGTAAAGCTCTACCAGGCCAGCCAATTTTGCACCGTAAAGTGTCGCATCTAGGTTCGTAAAAGTAAGAATATTACGCTTGGTATGCGCCATGTCGGTGCGATTAAAGCTCTTAGTTACTTCAGCATCAATATAATCATTTACTTGCGTGTACCAAACATTTGCCGTTATTTGCCAGCTATCGTCTTTGGCAAGTTTGGTGTAGCTAGAGCTCAATGTGTGAGCTGTTTCGGCTTCTAAATCTGGGTTACCAATATAACCATTACCATCGCCAAACCAACCAATCATGGTGGTTGCCATCCTACCTACACCCCAGCTGTAACGCTCATATAAATTAGGGGCGCGGTTTTTACGAGCTAAACCAAATTGTAGCTCATCGTTGTTCGATAATTGATAGCGAGCAAGTAAACTAATATCAACTAAGGTGTCGTCACGTTTACGGTCTAATTGGTTAAATTCCATCGCAGCTTGGGCGTCGGTTTTTGACATATCCATCATTGAGCCCATATTAGCCATACCGCTCATGCCACCTTCGTTATAAGCCTGCACTTCGCCAGTATCTGTGGTGACTTGCTCAACACGAACACCTGCCGACACCCACCATGCTTGGTTTACTTGGTTTTGGTACTCAGCAAATGCCGCAAGGCGGTCACGTTTGCCATCGTTAATGTTTACGTACTCATTTGGGCCCATCATCATTGACCCTGCAACCGCCGGCCACCAATCATCAATTCGATATCCGTAATATTCTTGCCCAAGCATTAATGATGACTGTTTTGATAAATCAGTGCGCCAATGAACTTGATAACTGTAATCTTGTGCATCGGTATTCATTGGCATCATGCCGGTTTTCTCATTACTGAAAAAACCCATTTCGTGTTTTACATCATGCGCATTCACTTGCACCTGCAAATCACCATTTTCAAGCTCACGTTGATACTGAGCAACGAAACCATAGCTGGTGTTATCGGTCATATCCATGTATTGATTTGCAAAGCCTTGGTAAGGAATTTTTTGATGCGTCAGCTTAACTACAAGCTGTTGTTTCTCATCACGAATAGCGCCCGTTAAAGCATGATTTTGCACTCGATATAAGGTATCAAGTACACGCTCACCATGCCCATCATCATAGCTGTTAGCATCTTCAAAGCTGCCTTGGTAAGACAAGCTAAACTGTTTGCTCGCAAGGCTGGCACCTAGCGCGTATGATTGGCTATCGTTAACGCTTTTGTACTGGGCGGTAACATAGCCTGCGCGCCAGTTCACTGAATCTGTATCACTAAATTCAGGGGCAATCGTATTTACTCTAATAACACCGGCAATATTATCACCACCACTACTTACCGGTGATACACCAGCAACAACACTGTAAGAGGCAATTTGGTTTGCCGACACATAAGAGAGTGGCGGGTTCATTTGGTTAGCACACGCTGCTGTAACATCAGCACCATCGACTAAAACTTTAACTCTATCGCCCATCATGCCGTTCAGCACAGGAAAGTTAGACACCCCTCCGGCTGCTGAAAAATCAACACCTAAATCTTTCAGTAACGCGTCTGCAGAGCCAACTAATTGATGGTTATTTTGGGCATGACCTTGTACTTCTATCACTTCAATAGAATCATCAGCAAAGGCCGAAATACTTAAAACACAGCTAAGTGCTGCAGCAATTTTAGAAAATAAAAAACTAGGGCGAGAAGATTGCGTGTTCATAACTCTTTTAAAATCAAAGCAAATAATTAATGACGCCGATTATAAAACTCATTAATTAGTCTGAACACGTGACATATTGTCGCACCCTGTCACAGGTATATAATTAGCGCAATACCACTAAAGGAATACGGCTATCTTCAAGCATTTTTAAGGTCGTGCTACCTAAAAAGAATTGCCGCCATTTAGAGTGACCAAATGCGCCCATCACCATTAAGTCAACGGCGTGGTCACTTTTATATCGCCACAGCGCTTGGTAAACATCACCATCGAGCATGCGCGCTCTCACATTAAAGCCATTTTCAGCCAGCCTTGCTGAGGCAGTATCAAGTTTGTCTTGGCAGTGACCGTCTTGTTTATCAACCATCACCAAATGGCAATCTAAGCCGGATAAAATCCCGCCATTGATAATTTGTGTAATCGCTTTGTCGGTACTTTCGCTGCCATCATAAGCCAGCATAAAGTTTGTAGGCTCATGAAATTGCGGCGGCACAATCGCAACCGGGGTATGCACCTGACGGATCAGCGTTTCAATATGCGAGCCCAGTACTTTAAAATCATCGTAATGGCCTTTACCAGAGCGGCCAATAATCATCACACGGGCGTTGTCTTCATGTTCAAGTAAGGCATCAACAAGACTCATTGAAAGCTGCTGTTGCTCAATCTCGGTTAAGCCTGCATGCTCGGCTTTTTTCATTGCTTCATCTAGCAATAATTGACCGTGCTGCGACGCTACTTTGTTGCGCTCTTGTTCAAGTTTTGCCAATTGCTCTAACAATGAGGTTTGCGAACCTAAACCAATAATTGCGGTTAAATCATCACTGCCCTGCGGCAAAGGTGGCTCTAATGCATGCAGAAAATTAATTGGATGGCTGGAGCGCTTAGAAATCCAAATAGCCGCTTCTGTCACCGCATCGGTCATGCATGAACCGTCGATACAAGCAAATATCTTTTTCATTGCGCTCTCCTTTAAACCAATTTAGTTAACCAAGTATAGTTGGCTTTTTATCAGTATTTATTTTGAACAGCAAAGACTTAAGAAGTTCAGGTTATTTTCTTATAGCAAACAAATATAGAACGTTCCAAAAAGTACTGTATCAACCCCATTAATTTGTATTACAATAGCGCTGGGCACACATCTCTACTCCAGAACAAAGTATTTGTTACTGGCATTTTCAATTATCAAAAATCTATTTTGTTTTTAAATTTATTTTAAAGGAATTACATGACTAACGTAGCCAACTCCCAAGGCAACGCAAGCACGTTTACCATTCTGATAGTATTGGCTTTAGGCACATTCATTTTAGGCCTATCAGAGTTTTCTATGATGCCAATGTTGCCCCTGATCAGCGAAACATTTTCGTCTACGCCTGCGCAAAGTGGTTATGCCATCAGTGCTTACGCGATAGGCGTAGTCGTCGGTGCGCCGCTATTTATGATCACAACCGCCAACATGCGTAAGCGCAATGCCCTGTTGATGTTTGTCAGTATGATGTTTTTATTCAATGGCTTAAGTGCTTTTGCAAACTCGCTTGAGCAACTTATTTTATTTCGATTTTTAAGTGGTTTACCACACGGTGCCTACTTCGCCGCCGCTATTTTATTGGCGGCCGACATCGCCCCTGCCGATAAACGCGCAAGCTTTATGTCAAAAGTATTTATGGGTTTAACCATTGCTACTATCGTTGGTGTGCCCATGGTCACCCTTGTGGGTCAAAACTTTAGCTGGCGTTATTGTTTAGCGGGCACCGCTATACTTGCATTAGTTGCCTTGGTATTGATTGTGAAATACGTACCTAACGTAAAAAATACCGCGCCAACATCGATTCTCGATGAGCTAAGTGTATTAAAGAACAAGCTCGTATGGACTATTCTGGGTATCATCATTATTGGTTTTGGTGGTGTATTTTGTGTTTACACTTACATTGCCGACACTATTTTAGAAGTCACCCATACCCCTGCTTACACTATCTCTATTGCGATGATCATGTTTGGTATTGGCTGTACTTTAGGTAACTACGTATTAGGTAAAGCCGCCGACTACTCACCGCTGAAAACCACAGGGGCTGCGCTAATTGGTGCGGTAGTATTTGCAGCCAGTTATGTAAGCGCAAGCCATAATATTTGGCTGTTATACGCGGTGATTTTCTTTATTGGTTTTAGTGTTGGTTTAGGTACCGTGATCCAATCGCTATTAATGGATGTATCACCACAAGGGCATGCCATGATTGGTGCACTAGTCCAGTGTGCGTTTAATACAGCTAATGCGATTGGCCCTTGGCTTGGCGGTATGGCTATTGCCGAAGGCGCACTCCCTAGTCAAACAGGCTATGTTTCGGCGGCACTATTCTTAGGTGGCTTTTTAATGTGGTCGTTAAGTGCGATGCAGATGAAAAAACTACGAGTCGAAAGTTAACAAAAATGTAGCAGCGATTTTATATCACGTAGGATAAATGGCGTTTAACCAGAATGATTTAACATTCGGCGTTAAAACGCCTCCTACGCTATCAAACTTACTCATCCTGAAATATCTCTTCGATACTCAGGTTGAATAAACGCGCGGCTTTAAATGCTAATGGCAAACTTGGGTCAAATTTACCTTTTTCAATCGCATTAATAGTTTGCCTAGACACATCCAAAAGCTCTGCGAGTTTCGCTTGGGTGTAGTTGTGCTCAGCACGAAGCACTTTCAAGCGGTTTTTCATTCTTCGCCCTCGTCGTTTAACTGCTTATTCATCATTAAAAGACTCACTAAATAGGTTAAACCCATAAAGAGCACGAGGTGAGATATATCTTCTTTAAAGCTTATTAAACCACTTGATTGCACCACCGAATAAGCCAAACCAAATACTAAGCTTGCCCCCAAGGTAATGGCCATTGCATTAAGGTGCATACGCTGCTGCAGCTCATCCATTCCTTGTAGTTGTCGTTTGTTAGATAAAATCATCATGATGCCAACTACTACATTGATTAAGATTGCCACAACACTAAAAATAGCCTGCTCTTGCCATAAAAAATGCGGCCCAAATGAGGCAATTGCTAATGTAATCACCCATGCAGATGTCCATTTAGCGAGGTTTAGCGTGTTCTGCTTATTACGTTGTTTAAAGGTTAATCCTGTTTGATTCATTATTCTCACCTTAAAAGTAAAGTAAACTTGACTAAAGGTTAACCTAGCAACACAAAAAGTCAAACAAACTTTACAAAAAGTTTTATATACACGACATCAATATGATTTTTTAATCTCAAAAAAGGCAAGGCACTTGCTGTTAATCTCATAATATTGTATTAATCAAAGAATTCCGTAATCTTATAAAAACGGGTCCAATCGGGCTGCGTTTCTAACAATAACAATGAAGATAACACTATGAATACGGCACTGTTTTTCGTTGGCGAATGGCAAGTTACTCCGGCCACTAATTCAATCCGGCGCGGTGAACAAACAAAGCATCTTGAACCCAAGGCGATGGATGTATTACTGCTGCTTTGCGAAAAACAAGGTGAGCTACTAACAAGTGAAGAAATTATCAGCCACTGCTGGCCAAATGTAGCGCTCGGTGACAACCCCTTACATAAAGTGATCACCCAATTACGTAAAGCCTTTGAAGATAAAGCAAGCGATCCGCATTACATAGAAACCATTCGTAAACGCGGTTATCGAGTAATTGCCGAAATCAACTTTCCACTCAACGAAGAACAAAAAGCCAGCCAAACCAGTTGGCAAGGTGATTCGCCCTTTGTTGGCTTAAGTGCGTTTGCACCAGAGCAAGCTGATGTGTTTTTTGGTCGTAACAAACAAATTGCCACCTTGTTACAGCGAGTGTCGGCTCAAATTGAGTTTGGTCGCGCATTTTGCTTAATTTTGGGAGCCAGTGGTTCAGGTAAATCGTCGTTAGTTAACGCAGGTGTATTGCCCGCTTTAATGTCGAGTAATGGCTACGATGGCATAAGAGTACACAGTTACTGCCAACTCGACTTTGCCGATGTCAGCAAAGAGCGCTTACTGCTTGATTTAGCCTCAACCTTGCTCGATTTAGAAATAAACGACGCACCTGTACTTAGCGATATAAGCGCCGATGCGTTGGCTGAATTGTTATTAACAGATCCAGAACAGGTTATTTCTCGCTGTAAAGCAGCACTTGCAGCGCTAAATAAAGAGCGCACTACGCCCTATTTATTTTTATTTATCGACAGGCTCGAAGTGCTATTGTCATCGCCGCTATTTAGCGATGACGAGCGCAACCAGCTGTTAGCACTTATTGAGCGCTTAGCAACAAGTGGCTGCATGATCATTTTTAGTGCCTGTCGGAATGACTTTTACCCGCAAGTAGTGAGTCAACCAAGTTTAATGGCAGGTAAAGCCAATGGCGCACATTTTGACTTATTAGCGCCAACTCGCTCTGAGCTTAAGCAAATGATCCGTTTGCCAGCACTTGCAGCAGGCTTAAGTTGGCAACATCACCCAGAGCATCACACACCGCTTGATGAACAACTTTGTAACGACACTGCCAATAACCCAGATGCATTGCCAATGCTGCAATACACCTTGCAACAGCTTTATTTGCAGCGCAGCCCAGACAACGAATTATTGTTTTCTGAATACCAAACGCTTGGCACCATCGAAGGAGCCATCGGCCAAAAAGCCGAACAAGTATTTTGCCAATTACCCAAAGACCAACAAACTGAACTTGCTGCAGTTCTTTCTAAGCTAATCACTTTAAACCCAGATGGCGAAACACTCACTAGCCGTGCAGCACGTTGGAGCGAATTAACCAGCCCTGCTGCGACCAAGCTTGTTCAGGCCATGGTCGACAGCCGCTTGTTTGTATCGCACCTTAAAAATGAGCAAGCCTGCTTTAGCCTTGCCCACGAAGCGCTGCTGCGCCATTGGCAACGCGCCATAGATTGGGTACAAGAACACCAACAAAGCTTAGCAATTCAAAGCCGCGTGCAACTAGCCACCGAGCGCTGGCTGCTTGAACATAAACACAGCGACTTTTTATTAACCCAAGGCAAACCGCTGCAAGAAGCACAAAGCCTAGTTAAAAACCCTATGTTTAGCTTATCGAGCGACGAACAAGCGTTAATTAAAGCTTCTAACAACAAAGCCAAACGTAAAAAACGTGTGTTACAAATAACGGCGGCTGCACTTGTTTGCTTAACCTTTATTGCCACATTTATGAGCGTGCGCAGCTACCACGCCGAACAAATAGCAACACAAAAACGCCAAGAAGCTGAAAGTTTATTGGGCTTTATGGTTGGTGAATTTGCCGACAAACTCAGAAGCGTAAGGCGTATGGATTTACTGGATGGTATTAGCAACAAAGCCCTTGAATACTTCGCAAATCAAAAAGTTGACGCTTCATTTTGGAGCTTCCTAAGAAGTGAACAAACATTCAAACAAGAATTCCAATATATACAAACCTTAATGGCAATGGGAGAAGTTGCATATTATAGAGGTAGACTTGACGAAGCCGAAAAGGCATTCGAAAGTGCTAATAATTTACTTAATCCTCTTGTCACAGAATATAGTTCTAGGATGGAAGTATTAAAAACAAAAGGAGCAAATTCTTTTTGGTTAGGGCAGATAGCCTATGATCAGCAGAATTATAAAGTAGCTAGGCCATTCTTTGAAGAATATAAAGTGACTAGCGGAAAAATGTATAAAATTAACCCCAAATCCAAAGACGCTATTACAGAGATGTCAGATTCTAGTAGCACTCTTGGCGCCCTATACTTGAAACTTCAAGAGTATAAAAGAGCTAAAAATGCTTTTCAAGAATCAATTAAGTTTATTGATTTAGGACTCTCCGAGCAGCCCCAAAATGAATATTTATTGATGACTAAAGCAGAGACAGGTACTTGGATTGCTAATGTCGAAGACCATTTAGGATTTCCTGATAGAGCGATCACTAAACACCTCGAAGCCCAGTCACAATATAAAGAACTTTTAAAAAGCAACAAAAATGACCGTATCCAAGAATATTTAGCTCATTCTTACTCCCTAATCGCCTTTATATATGAGGGAGAGGGCAACTACAAAAAGGCATATTCAAATATAAAAATTGCAACTTCAATATTACAAGCCGTTTCCAATAGAGATAAAGATAATAAAGAGTGGGAAAAACAACTTCAACTATATAAAGCTTTCATGATCCCACTAAGCTTTAAAACAGGGCATACAGTGTCAAACGATGACCTGCTGTCAATTGAAAAATACAACTTCAAGATCAGCATTGACAAAGTAATATCAACCAATCACCTCATTGATTATTATCAAACGATTGGAGATTGGGGTAAAAGTGATGAGTTAATTAAAACGAATATTAATATTATAAGTTCAACTAAAGAATTAGATGAATACAACAATGCTATTTTTTTGAGTAAATTTCACTTCCTCTACGCAAAACAACTTTCAAATAAACACCTTGCTACTGAAGCTAATGAACAATGTAGAAAATCATTAGAACTAGTAAAGCCTTTATTAGAGAAAAGCAATAAAACATCATTTAAAAAGCAATACTCAAAATCATCAGAGTGTTTAGTTAAATCCATTTAAAAAGGAAAATTAATGTCTAATTATAAAGTATCACCTCAAATCGATGTTGTAGTTATCGCAACTTTTAATCCAGAAACAGAAAGCTACACGTTTTCCTACTATGATGACAATGGAAATCAAACTGATGGAGATGTAACTGTCACTGTTCAGAACACATTGGTCAACTACAAACTAACAGATAAAAATGAAGAGTTAATTTTTAACGATCCAGAACTATCACCACTTAATGCTCTTGGAGAAGAAATCATTGATGGAAACCTGGATGATATAACAGTTAGTATTTCAAACGATAAGAAGACTGTTACAGTTATCGACGCAGATCTAACAAATGAACAAATTGCAGTTCACCTTGTTGTTTCAAGTGAAAAAGGACAATTCGTTAGTAGTGATCCTAGGATTACAAATAAAGGTGAAAACTAAAAAACATACAAAAGGCTCCACCAAGGAGCCTTTTTCATTTCAAAAACAACAACTTAAAACCAGAAGGTTACCGGAAGGTTAATTTGCACTTTTTTAAGTAACTTTATAGACACCAAAATCGTTTGCATCGGCAAAAAGGAAACGAACGTGTCTACTAATAAAAATGAACAACCAAGCACTAATAAATCAGAAGCGAAAAGCGCACTTGCGCAGTCTATAAATTCAGAGCAACTTGCACTGATTGCCCAAATGTTTCAGAACATTCCTGAGGGAGTGTTTATCATTAATGGCCAAGGCACGTTTGAATTTGCAAACCCGATGGCGGCTCAGCTTTTAGGTGACAACCAAGAAGCGTTAATCGGGCAAAACATTTTACATTACCTACACGACACCGACCGTGATAAATACATGTATACCCTACTCAGTTGGTTAGACCATAAAGACTCGCCGATAAGCCTTGGGCCAAACGAAGTTAAAATAAACCGTGCCGACAGTAAAACCCTTGAGGCGGATTTATGTATATCTAGCCTGCCAAAAAACATTGCCGTTGCAGAAAATTTATTTATATGTGTATTACATGATTTATCATCACACAAAGAACAATATAACCGTTTAATTAAACAGGCTACTACTGACCATTTAACTGGCCTTGCAAATAGATTAACCCTTGAAGAGTCATTAAAAGAGCACTGGCAAGAAAGCGTACAAACTAATCAAGCTATTAGCACTATATTAATCGACATTGATTACTTTAAATTATTCAATGACCGATTTGGTCATGTAAAAGGCGATAAATGCTTACAAAAAGTAGCAAGTATAATCGCAGAATCACTCCCTTCTCGCGATTGTTTAGCAGCCCGTTATGGTGGAGAAGAATTCGCCATTATATTACCCCGCTGCCAAAAAGACACGGCCGCCGCTATTGCTAAACATATTCAAATAAAAGTAAATAACATGCCATTTACTGACATAGGTTTACCGAGTGATTTTAGAATAAGTGTAAGCCAAGGAATTGCTTGCGAATTTAATAATCAATATCGTACTTCAGAGGCATTAATTTGCGCTGCAGATACTGCTTTATACCGAGCAAAAACAGAGGGCAGAAATAAAATCAGTATTAGCGCATAATAAAAGTTAATTTAATGTAAATTCAGTGAGCTAAATAGCTTGTTTAGATAATCATATAGTATACTTTTATGTTATTTGTTTGTTCCTTTTTTATTGATAAACTGCGAAGCGAAATCAACGTTAGATGGGATCCAACAATGACAATTTTTAAAAAAGTACCTTTGCAACTCGCAATTGCAAGTACGCTAGCTACATCAGTGACTGCAATCGCTGCTGAGCAAACAACTGACAACACCGTTCAAGATGTTGAAGTTATTTCTGTTACAGGTACTCGCCGTAGCCTTCGTAGCATTTCTGAAAGTACCGTGCCTGTCGATTTATTAACAAGTCGCGATCTATCAAGTACAGGCCAGCTTGATATGAGCCAAGTATTGGCATCACAATTACCAAGCTTTAACTACCCGAGTGCCACAATTGCTGATGGCACTGACCACGCGAAACCGGCTGTTTTACGTGGCCTTGCTCCGGATCACACATTAGTGCTGATTAATGGTAAACGCCGCCATGCCGGTGCATTATTAAACTTAAATGGTACGGTTGGCCGCGGTTCAACGGCAGTAGATCTAAATAATATACCTACTTCTGCAATTAAACGTGTTGAAATTCTACGTGATGGCGCTGCAGCTCAATATGGTTCTGACGCGATTGCCGGTGTGATCAATATTGTATTAAAAGATGCCGATGAAGGCGGTAGCGTGAGCTACACATACGGTGAATACGACACACAAATGGCAGGCTCTCCTCAGCTACTAAACACCACAACGGATAGCGAAGGCAACTTAAGCTTTGAAACTGGCAGCGACCGTGAAGTAAACGACGGAATTACGCGTACAGCAAGTGCTAATGCGGGCTTTGCACTTGGCGATAATGGCTTTATTAATGTGTCGATTGAGTCACGTAATAACGAGCCAACAAATCGCTCTGGCTTTGATGCACGTGAGCAATATAGCCGTGATGAGAATGGCGATTTAGATTCACGTGAGTTTGACTTTGACCGCTATAACCACCGCTTTGGTAAAGCCGATATCGAAGACTTCGCGCTTTTTTACAACCTAGGTTATGAGTTTGATAACTCGCTGTCGCTTTACTCATTTGCAAGTTACTCAAACCGTAAAGGTAACTCAGGTGGTTTTTATCGTCGCGCTAAAGATTCTCGTAACTTAACTGAAGTGTACCCTGACGGTTTCTTACCGCAAATTGATACCGATGTTGATGACTACTCATTTGCAATTGGCTTAAATGGCGAAACTAATGATTGGGCTTGGGATGTAAGCACCAATTATGGTCGCAACGATTTTGGCATTGGCGTAAGTAACAGCTTAAATACCTCGATGGGTGTTAGCAGCCCAACAGAGTTTGATGATGGCTCGCTTGTTTATGAACAATACTTAGTGAACATGGATGCAAGCAACACACTAGATTTAGGTTTACCTGATGATGTGTTTGTTACGATTGGTGCTGAGTATCGTCACGAAAACTACCAAATTAAAGCAGGTGAAACAGCATCTTACCTAACTGTATTAGATGACGATGGCAACCCAGTTGCTGCCGGTGGCGCGCAAGTGTTACCTGGCTTCTCACCAGAAAGTGTAACCGATAAAAGCCGTCATAATATTGCGGTATTTGCAGAGTTTGATACTTACCTAACTACAGATTGGAACCTTGTTTTAGCAGGTCGTTTTGAAGATTACAGTGATTTTGGTAGTACCTTTACCTCTAAACTTGCTTCGCGCTACAGCATTAATGAGTCGCTGTCGCTACGTGGTGCAATTAGCACAGGTTTTAGAGCGCCTTCACTGGCCCAAACATCTTATAAATCAGTAAGCACTGTTTTTGAAAATGGTGTGCCAAGTGAAGTGGGGTTATTCCCTGTTGATGAGCCAGCAGCGCAAGCACTGGGAGCTCGTGATTTAGACGCTGAAGAATCAGTTAATATGACGGCGGGTTTCATCTTTACGCAAGGCGGCTTTAGCTTAACCCTTGATGCGTATCGCATTGAAATTGACGACCGTATCGTATTATCTGAAAACTTAAGCGGCCCAGAAGTTGAAGCTATTTTAGCCGAAGCGGGCGAAGTAAATACGCAGCGCGTTCGTTACTTTACTAATGCCATTGATTCACGTACGCAAGGTGTTGATATTGTTGCGACCTACTCATTAGGTTTAGAAAGCTATGGTGATTTACGCTTAAGTGCAGCAGTTAACTTTAACGACACCGAAGTGACACATGTTAAAGAAAACCCAGCAGAGCTAGAAGCCCTTGGTGATAGCTACGAGTATTTCTCTCGTCGTGAAATCACACGCTTTGAAAAAGGCACACCAGCCGATAAATGGAACCTATCTGCAACATGGGATTATGAAAACTTCCAAACTACATTACGAGCAACTCGTTATGGTGAAGTAGTTGATACATCAAGTACTCCTGATGGAGATGAAGTACTTGATGCTAAATGGATTGCTGACTTAGAAGTGGCTTACCGCCCTGATGAGCAGTGGAAGTTCGCATTAGGTGCCAACAACCTGTTTGATCAGTACCCTCAAGATACTGTAAGCAACATTGGTTTTAGTAATTTTAATCAAATTTTCCCTTATAGTGGCTTTGCGCCATACAGCTTAGATGGCCGTTTTATTTACGGTAACATCACTTATAGCTTCTAAAAAATAGGGCGTGAAAGCAGTAATTGCTAACACGCCCTAACCTACAATGATGAGTGAATAAATTAACTAATTTGAATAGTGTGATACGCCAATAAAGTGCCATCACTATTTTGTGCTGTGTTTAAAATAAACTGCTCATAATCACTACCAAACACGTTGTCGTTGCTAGCAAGGGTTGTATCTTGTTCACCACGTGATTTGTAATCGCTATGAGTGGTACAAATTTCTTTTGCAAACGCATCAGTAAAACAGAACTGGCTAATTACATAGTCGTTATTGTTGTTTGCTACTTTAAAGTGAATATGAATAGTACGACCTGCATACCAACCTGGGAAATGCGTTTTAAAGTTCACACGACCACTGCTATCTGTGATCAATGAACCACGATACCAGGTACTTGCCTCAGCTTCGGCATCGTCACCAGTACAGAAATCACCCGCAAAACGTGAGCTATCAGAACTACTGCTAGTGTCGCCCGAATAAATACCGCTGGTATCACAGTGCCAAACCGAGATTTCGTAATTTGCTAATGGGTTACAGTCGCTATCAATTAACTGTAAGCACAGCATCATAGGTAAACCCGTTAGGCCATCAGAGATGTCTTCGTCTGAATCAGCTTGGAAGTAACACGGGCCTTCGGTTGTTGCTTGAGTCAGAGCTAACACACATGCGGTTGATGTTTCAAAAATGCTGTCATCAGGGAAGTCATCGGTAATAAGTGCTGTTGTGCCCGATACATAATCACTGTCGTTCGTGGTTGTTGTATCATCTGTATCAGTGCTGGTGTCTGTATCTGTTGATGTATCGGTGTCTGATGTTGTATCGGTGGACGATACTGTATCTGAGTTACAGCCTAAAAATGCCAACATAGGCACAGCAGCAACTGAAACACCTAATGTTTTAAGCATTTTTCTACGAGTATAAAGTTCAGGTTTTAAAGTCATCTTGTGCCCCTTCGCTAACATGAGTAATTAACGTCGAGTATAAAGAACAAATGTAGAGACTTTGTGTAGAAAAAGTGGTGCTTTTATAGAGTGACTAGGATGCACATGCCAAAAAATAGACATTTATAGTATATTCATTTCTGGCTATTACATTTTACTATTACATCTATGAAGTTAATTCACAAACTCTTAATTACCAATCTTATCATTACGCTACTACTGGTGCTGACCATGTTTGGTCTAAATGCAATTTCCAATAAGCGTATGCTCAATAATGTGTTTGAAGATATAGATAACGAAGCATTTAACCGAATAGCCACTGAAATTAGCCTGCAGTATCAGCAAACGGGTTCGATTGGGATGTTTATCGATTCTAAAGCCCTGTGGTATGAGCTAATCAACCGTAATTTTCATTCAAGCCGTTTATTGTTTTCGCCCAATAGCCCAAAACCAGGAGAGCCCGGCCCTTTTCCATTAAATGGGCCTCCTGAAAAGCATATGCAAAATGAGCCGATGCCACCCCCTGATGATTTTGGGGTACCACCATCGTTCGACCAACCACCTGAATTTGACCCATCAAAAGAGTTTAAAGAGCCTGCAAACTTTGCTGACATGCATGAACCGCCACCCCGTAATAAACCCATGCCTGATGACTTTATGCCCTTTGAAAAACGCCTAAGTTTGCTTGATGAAAAGGGCGAAATATTGATTGCAGGCAATACCGAAACAGAGGTCGTAAACGAACAAGAAATTACCCACAATGGCGAGGTTGTTGCGGTGCTTCAGCTGCATGCTAACCGCAATCATGTTAGTGCGCTAACTCAGCATTACCTTAATACACAAATTAATATCAGTTTATGGACAGCAGGGATTGGTTTATTAATTGCGTTATTGTTTAGTTACTTACTCGCACGTCATTTTACTAACCCTATTTCGCAGCTAAAAAAAGGCGCGAAAGCCCTTGCAGAGCGAGAGTTTGAGACCAAAATAACCGTCAACAGTAGTGATGAATTTGCGACCTTAGCGGATGATTTTAATCGTATTGCTACAGAGCTCAGACGTTTTGAATCGCAGCAAAGCCAATGGCTCATGGATATTTCTCATGAGCTACGCACGCCTTTAACTATTTTAGAGGGTGAATTAGAGGCTATTAACGATGGCATTATCGAACCAAACCAAAAGGCAATAAACTCACTACAAGAAGAAGTGGCGCTGTTAAGCCGACTTGTGAACGACTTACATAAAGTCAGCTCACTTGACAGACACAGCTTTAACTATCATATGGAAACCATTGATTTTAATGCCTTGGTGGCCCTACAAGCGCATAAGTATGCGTTTAAATTTCAATCCAAAAACATCACGCTTAATGCCACCTTACCAGAGCAAACAGTGATGGTTTTAGCCGACCAAAATCGTATTACACAAGTTCTACAAAACATTTTAGAAAATAATTTACGCTATACCGATGAACAGCAAAAAGTCTGGTTAGATTTAACCGTGTCTAACCATCATGTATTTTTATCGATAGAAGATTCAGGCCCCGGTGTTCCTGATGAGGCTCTTGAAAAACTATTTGATCGTTTATATCGCACCGATAGCTCTCGTAACAGAAAAACTGGCGGTTTTGGCTTAGGCTTGGCGATTTGCCAAACAATTGTTGAAGCCCACCTGGGAAAA
The DNA here is from genome assembly GCF_023161845.1 of Pseudoalteromonas sp. 2CM39R. NCBI lineage: Bacteria > Pseudomonadati > Pseudomonadota > Gammaproteobacteria > Alteromonadales > Pseudoalteromonadaceae > Pseudoalteromonas > Pseudoalteromonas sp. 2CM39R. The sequence goes on along the minus strand of NZ_JALNTM010000005.1, from coordinate 146,871 downwards.
ATAAATGCAACTAAAAGCCGTTTAGGCGGTCTGTGTATAACGTTAAAACTCCCGCTTGCAGAGGCGCAATAATATGTCAGAAACCTTAGCTAAACAGCATATTCTCGTTATTGAAGACGAAGTTAAAATTGCCGAATTAATAGAAAAGTATTTATATCTTGAAGGGTTTAAAACAAGCCTAATTCACGATGGCAACTGCGCACTGGATGCTGTTAATGAGCTAAACCCTGATTTGATTATTCTCGATATCATGCTGCCAGGCACTAACGGAATCGAGTTGTGTAGCAAGATAAGACAATTCAGTGATGTGCCTATTATTATGCTTACGGCACGGGTTGAAGAAATTGATCACTTAATTGGTTTTGATGTTGGGGCCGATGACTATGTTACTAAACCATTCAAACCAAAAGAGTTAATGGCGCGTGTGAAAGCTATTTTAAAACGACGCCGAATGCCAAGTAGCAAACCTAGTACATTCAAAGCAGGCAATATTATTGTTGATCCGAGCGAATACAAAGTACTGGTAAAAAATGAAGAACTGAAACTAACAATTAATGAATTTAGCTTGTTAAAAATATTAATTGCCTCACCTAATAAGGTTTTTTCACGCCAAGATTTACTAACTATGACCCAAGGGAAGTACTTTGAGAGCTACGAGCGCAGTATTGATTCGCACATTAAAAACTTGCGTAAAAAGCTGACTCAAGCCGATCCTGATAGTCATTACATTGAGTCAATTTATGGTGTGGGATATAAATTTAAAATTTAAACAACCTTTTTCACACTTGCGACGACTAACTAAATAACATAACCCATTAGGACATCATTATGAATTTAGTACGTATTAGCGTAAGTGCACTCTTAATCACGGCCACTACTGCTTGTATTGGCCTCTCTAATGCCAGCACAACAAACAACCAGGGTGATTATCGCGTTATCACTTTTAAAGACTGTAAAAAGGTAAGCGAAAGTCCCCTCAATAACGAGCAAATTGCAGCATACCTAGAGCTTGAGCGTGAACAAGTAAAACTTGAAGCACTTGAGCAACCAATTAATGACATAGAGCTACAAGTTACTGAGTACTCTGAGCAAATAGAAGCAATCACCGAAGAAGCAGTTGTTGAAGACGAGAACCACTTGCAAATTAATAAAAGTTTATTAAAAGAGCAAGATAAGTTGGCTAAAGAACTCAATAAACTTATGGCTGCTCATGATGCCGATTTTAAAGCTCTGGAACAGCAAGCAAAATTAATTGAACATGCCGCTAAGCAGTTTGATAAAACTATGAAGCCTTTGATGGAACAAGGTGAGTCAACCCATATACAAATTTTAGCGCCGGGTGAAGACGAAAAACCAGGGTGTTTTTACACTATCTAAAGCACGTTACCTAGGTGTGCATAAAGTTTCGCATGTGATTGCCGAATGTCTTCTTTATGCACTTGCTTAAACCATTTTAATGCTTGATCTTGCTTTCCTGCTTGCCAATTGATTTCAGCAAGACGTAACTTATAAATAGCAATCACATGTCTATCTGAATCTGTATCCATGTACTTAAGAGACTGTACATAAACTTCATCGGCTTGCTCATAATTTGCCAGAAGTTGGTGGGTACGCGCTAAATTACCTAAAGCAACAGAGATTTTGCGGTTATGGTTGGTTTTTAAAATCCAATCAGCGGCGGTTTTTCGATTTGCAAGTGCACCGTCTATATCACCTAATGAGTGATAAACATTTGCTTTATTCGAAGCCAGTTCAAAGTGGAAAATGGGATCTTTGCTTTTGCCAAAGCGTCGCTCTGCCCTATCAAGAATTTGCAATGCCGTTTCTTTGTTGCCAAACACGTATTGTAGATTAGCCAATTCAACCATACGCATAGGGTTACCAAAGGAGTCGAAGATTGCTTGCAGTTTTTCAAATGCTTTTGTGGCATATTTACGACCAGTTTCAAAGTCGCCTAAATAATGCATTGATTTGGCGTAATAAAAGTAAACTTGCACCTGAAATACAACAGGTAACTCTTCACTGGTAATGAAAGGCTCAGTGCTATCTTTCAAGATTTGATATTCCATTTTGTCGTAGAAATAATCAAACTGATAAGATTTAATCTCATACCAACGCGCAGAGCCAAGCTCACTGCTTGCTAGCTGTTGATTAATGTAATCTAAGCAACTAATTTGTGATTGTTTCTCACAAAACATCTCATGATCACTAAAATTTTCAGAGGCATTGGCATTAAGGCTCGATAATCCTAACAATAACAAGGCTAACTTTTTCTTCATGCACTATTTTCTCAGCGATAACTCACTCAGAAAACTAACAAAATTTAACAGCTTATAACAGTAATTTTTAATTAAATTGATAAGTGTAACCCAGCACTAAATTTTGATCTGAGCCGTAATCGCTGTCTTCTGTTGCACCAAATAGTTTAAAACTTTGTTGTTTATCAAATTGATAACTTGCACCAATAGCGGCGAAATAACCTGAATAATCGTTAGAACCTACCGAATACGCTGCTGCAGTCATTAATGTCCATTTTTCGGATAATGGTTTTAGAGCAAACGCGCCCAAGTAACCACCATCACTACTATTTGGAATGAGAACCCAACCCTCAGGTCCAGGAATTTCTGTTGTTAAACACGCACCTTGCCCTGCTAAACAAGCAATGTCACCATCAACATGGCTATAACCACCCATAGCGAAAATTTGCCAACCATAGGGCGCAATATCAAAGTAACTCAGTGGCATAAAAGTGCCAATACTGTAGGTTGTGCGCTCAGCTCCTTGATCATAACTTTGCTTACCAAAGTTAAAATTAACAATGCCAATATCAAATAGCCACGAGCCACCAACACGCCATTCATCACCATTGGCACTCACACTAGCATTAAGCTTTTTTACTGCTCCCAAACTTAGCGAACCGGTGATCCTTAATTCATCTGAATAACTTGCGCCAAACTGAGTGACGACCTTGGTGGGATCTTCACTCAGTTTAGTTTGTTCACCCGAAGCGCTTTGTGCTGCTGATGCACTAAACACTGACATTACCGATAAAGCAGCGAGTACTCCTTTTTTACCTAATACCATATTAACGTCCTTTTAGTTTGACTGAGTCACAATTCATAATAACTGTGTATTAGGTAAATAAAAGTGTTTATTTTATGTTCTTTTGAAAGTTATCACTAGAGGGGATTAATTTTGTAAAAGCTGGCTAAACACTACTTTAGCCAGCATCCGATCCCTTAAAGAAGGAGTAAACTACCTAAACCTAGGAAGGTAACAAAACCAACGATGTCGGTGACTGTGGTCAGGATCACAGAACCTGAAAGGGCTGGATCGATTTTAAGCTTATCTAAAATCGATGGGATCACTACCCCTGATAACGAAGCAGCAACCAAGTTAAGTAAAATAGCGATAGTAATTGTTAAACTTAACATGCCATCGTTGAACCAAAAATAAGTGAGTACACCAATCACAAAGGCCCAAACACAGCCATTTAACGCTCCTACTCTTAGCTCTTTTTTCAGCAATGCTCTACGGTTGGAGTCGGTAACCTGACCAAGCGCTAAACCGCGCACAATAACCGTTAACGTCTGACTACCTGCAATACCACCCATAGAAGCGACAACCGGCATTAATACCGCCAGCGCAACCACTTGCTCAATAGTTGCACCAAACAAACCAATAAACCAAGAGGCCAAAAACGCCGTTGCTAGATTAATACCAAGCCAAATACCGCGGTTTTTTGCTGACTTAGTGACGCTTGAGAACAGATCCTCGTCTTCACGTAGACCACCGGCTTTTGCAGCGGCTTCGTCGGTGACTTCTTGACGCAATTCATAAGCTGATGACACTGATAACCGGCCTAATAGTTTGTTGTCGGCATTAACAACTGGCATTGCCATTTGTTCACTGTGAATAACCACTTCGGCCGCCTCGTATAGGTCGTCATCAGCATGTAAAGCCGATACATCTAGGTTCGCGTAATCCAGCAGGCTGTCGTTATCATTGGCTTTAAATAAAGCATTGATAGCCACTTCACCAATGAGAGTGCCCTTACGGCTGACTAGATAAATCACCTCGGTATATTGCGGTAAACCTTTTTGAAAAATTTTACGAGCCCCGGCCACGGTGAGTTTTTCTGACACTTTTAGCGCATCAAAATCGAGCCAGTGACCTAACTGCTCTGGATTATATTGCTGTGCAAGGTCGTACTGCTTTGTTTGAACTTCATCAAGTTGTTTGCGTGCATAATCAACAAAGCGCTCAGGAATAATTTCTTCAAGTTCAAGTAACTCTTCTACGCTCACTTCATCAAGTAGCTTAAAGCCTTCGGCTTCTTCTAAGCTTTGTAATAACCAGCGACAGCTATCACCACCTAAGTTAATGAAGATTTCATGTTGTGTATCTTCATCGAGTAATTGCCAAATCTCTAGACGCTGTTCTTTAGGTAAGGCTTCAAATAATAACGATAAATGCTCAGTAGAAAGCTTTTCTTTAGCATCAGCAAGTAACTTATTTTTACGTGTTGTGGTGTCACACTGAAGCAAGTCATCAATTAACTGGGGAAGTTGGTCAACAGGATACTCAATCATTTGAGACCTCGGTTAATTACATCAATAACAATAGTCTAACGCAGCTCTGAAAAAATAACTGCTCTGAAAAGGTATATTTTTTTGCAACATGCCACTTACCGTCCACTGCAAGAGTTAGTTATTTAAAGCACGACCCAGGCTAGGATCACTGCAATTGCACAAAAACGAATAATCAAATGAAATTAAGATCTATTATCATTCGTATTATAATGATATTATTCCACCTCTTTAAAATTATTTAATAATAAATACGAGTATAGGAATGAGGAAAAAAATAAAGTATTTACCACTTGTAATTGCATTTGCACTCACTGGATGCGGTGGTTCAGATAGTAATAATGCACCTGAGTTCACAAGTAACTTAACGTTCACTTTAGATGAAGATTCATCTATTTCAGGCCAAGTTGTGGCAACAGATGATGATGCTGTTAGCTATACCCTCGGCTCAGCAGCAAGTAACGGATTATTTGCTTTAAATGCTGATGGTACATTTACCTATACCCCAAAAGAAAATTTTGCAGGCCAAGACACGGTTACCGTTACCGCCACTGATGGCAACTTAAGTACTGATGCAGTACTTACTTTTACGGTTAACAACGTTAACGATGCGCCAACGCTTACGAGCCAGTCAATCACAGTAACCACCTCAACAACAACTGAAGGTTCATTAACTTTTAATGATGCCGACGGTGACACTGTAACTGTCTCTTTAGTAACGCCTCCTACCAACGGTACCCTTAATTTAGATGAACAAACGGGGGCATTTACATTTACCGCAGAAACGCTGTCAGAAATTAACGATAGTTTTGTTATTGAATTTACCGATGGCAATATTAGCTCGCCTATCAGCGCAACCATTGAATTAAAACCGTCGTATGTTACGAACGAAGATAAGCTCAATTATTACTACAGCTCTGATAAGTCTCATTTAAAACAAGCCCAAGCGATTAGTGAAAATATCAATGATGATATTTACATGGACGAAGTAAACACACAATTAGCAGTTGGTTATATTGCAGCAGGCTTTGAAGAACAAGCAGAACAAAACTTTTCTGCCATTAGTGCATTAGATAAACTCGCAAGAGCACACCGAGATGCTGGTGAAAAATTAGACTCACTATTTCTTTCAGATAGAGCTGCAGAGTACCGTGCAAAATCTGAAGCAGCATATAATCAATACGTTGCAGAAAAGGGTCTTGAGAACATTGACTTAAGCGACCCTAGTTTCTATTTAGGTCTAATAAATGATTACAATGAAGCTAAACAAGTTACACAAGCTAATGACTTATTAGATATTTTGAATCTTTACGCAAACACAGTCCGAGAAGAAGAGTACAACAAACCTTATGGCCGATTCTTAACACCTTTCAAAAATGCATCAGAAGCTGCAATTGAAGCCTACGTAGAGGATAGAACGGATTCAAATAGAGCTAATGCTTTACAAATTATTAGAGCCTATGGCGAATTATCAGTTAAAACTGGTTACGAGATTCAAAGAAGTGGCGCTTTTAAAGACCAGCGTGTAGAAAAGAGAAAGGCCTTAAACATCAGTTGGGCTACTGAGTTGCTTCTTTCAATCAACGAAGTGGAGCTTGCAAAAGACTATACAAATTTGGTCTTATCTTTATATGGTGTGACAGGTTTTGATGAAAATTATCCTTATGAGTCAAGCCCATACTCTGAGGCAACATTAAATACTTATACATACCCATTAGTCTCTTTATCAGCATCAATTAAAGCACTTTATGGAGTAAATGCAGAAAATAACCTAGCTTTTTCTTTACTTACAAGTGATAGAAATAAAACCAATGCTAGAGAATTTATGTTCGCTTATGAAATTGCAGACAATTTAACAGCTGGTTTCTCTATGGCAGATGCTGTTGCAACTGCAAAAGCTTATTTCCTAGAAGGTGAAGAGGTTGAAGCTAAAAGTTTTTATGATTCACTAGTGGGTGGCTCTTCAGCACCTGGTGCTGCAATGATTTTACAATCACGAGATGAAGATGAATTAGCAATTGAAGTACTAAATTATGCAGCGACAGTACTTTATTCAGAAGACTATATTTTAAATGAAAGAGTAGCTCAAATTGTTGGCTTCCAAGGCTGTGCAGCATTAGTACGTTTTGATTTATCTCTTAATGCAACTGAGCAAGCTAATCAGCATGCTAATGAGTGTTCAAACATTATTGATAACTACATTGCTAGCAATAACGGTAATTTTGAGACAACATCTAGCATTGCAGCTTATTCAAACCTCATAAATGTTTATGTAAACTTAAACAATTATGCTGCGATCCCTACCGTAGTTACAAAGCTTGATACTGAAATAAAATTGTTAGAAAGCAATGAATCCCAAATTGAATATCGTCTGAAAAATTTAGGGTATTTAATTGCTGCAGATCAGGTTGATACTGCACTTAGTTGGCTAGAAAGCTCACTAACTGAACTAGATACAGAAAAAGCTATTATGGAAATTGATGATTTCACTGATATGCTTGAAACTGTATTTAAAACAACAATTAACGATCAAGAATCAAGGACTGGCTTTTTTGCTCAAGACTCAGTTCTCACAGCACTTGCTAAACATCACACCAGTGATGAAGACTATGCGACTAACTATGCAAAAGTTATCTCGTTGGTTAAACAGTTCACAGATAAAGCGACTACATTTGTTAACCTGCAATCTGATAAAGTTGTACAAGATAACATGGAAACGCTCGTTTCTACTTATACTTTCTTAGATGAACCGGCATTAGTTCAGGAGTTAATCAACTCAACGCTAAATGGCGATGCTGACAAGCAAGCTCTATATACTTTGCAAGCAAATATTGTTGCGCGTAGAGATGACTTCCCTGCATCTTCGATCGCAAGTATCGATACGGACCACGATGGCAAACCCAACTTCTTCTTATCAGGCGCTTCAGAGCAAGCAATTGCCGACTCAGGCTTAATTGCTGATAACGATGCCGACAATGATGGTATTGAAGACAGTATCGATTTAACTCCTTTAGGGGAGTAGTACGTTCATATCACGGCGAGGCAGTTATGCCTCGCCCGTCAAGTTAAAAATCTCAAAAAATTCATAAAAATACAAACCAAAAGAATTTAATATTCCTTAAAAAGTTAAAAACCCAACAAATGCAATTGAGATCTATTTCTATTCGCATTTTTAATTGATACAATTACCCGCTCTTACCTTTGTGCAAAATATGCAACAAATTAAGCTATTTAATAAAGGTAATTAACTATTGCCAGCTCTTAAGCGGCCTTCTCTTTAATCTAATTGGTACTATTTCAGGAGTTTTACCATGCAAATGCGCTACTTATCAGCGTGTTTGATGCTTTTACTTAATGCCCCTTTACACGCTAATGAAGTAAAGCAACAAACAACAGATCCTCAATGTAACGATAAGAACAATAAGCAATGCAAAGAGATAGAGCGCATTACTGTTAAAGGGCAATACATCGGAATTGAAGTACCTGAGGTGATAGGTCGTGCCTATTTAGATAGAAACTTTATCGAAGCAACCCCCAAAGGTAATGGTGATATCAACGAATTGATTGCCTTACTACCGGGCGTGCAATTAAGTGAAGACTACTACTCAATTGATAACCTTGCTGAAATTAGCGCCCCTGAAATAAGTATCTCGGGTGCAAAGCCTTGGCAAACAGGCTTTATGATTGATGGCATGAATTATAACAATCGTCTTGATCCTGCCAGTGCGAGCCGTATTGGAGCCTCTGAAAATGAGGTGTCAGGCGGTGTGCAGAGCATGAACATTAACAGTCAAATTGTTGAGTCGATTACTGTTTACGATCATAACATTCCAGCAGACTTTGGTGACTTTTCTGGTGGCGTTGTCGATGCCGAAACTATTTCACCTTTTTCTACAGATACTCGTGTGAGCTTTGGTATTCGTGGTAACCGCAGCGACTGGGGTGAATACCATATAATCGATAACGATGAGCCAGATGACACTGCTGAAGGGCAAAACGCCATTGAGCCACCGGTTTATGAAAAAACTAATATCGATTTTTCAATACAAAAAAAGTTAAATGAACAGCATGCTTTACTAATGAGCGTAAGCTATTTAAAAAGTGATATTTCGGACATTTCGCTCTCGGCGCAGAAGGTCGAAAGTAGAGAAAACATCAACGCATTACTGAAATATAGCTATCGCGATGGCTGGGTTGATTCACTTGATTTAAGCGTTATGTATGCACCTTATACATCGGACTCTTATTTAAAAGACGTTCTCAATAGTGACTATCAAGTTGAGGGTGGCAGCATTGGTTTTACTGCAAATTTAGCTGAAGAAACACGCTTTGGTCATTTCAGCAGCAAATTTAATATGAGTCAAAGTGATAACAACCGTACAGGGCCTGCCCACTTTTATACTTGGCTTCAAGCAAAAGGTAAAGAGTGGGGTCAATTAGCCGATCAAAGCGTCGACTCAACTCCTGTTTCAGAGTACGGCGGCTATGGCAATCTTGATAATACGCAAACAAGCTTTAATTGGCGAAATACCTTAACGCTTGAGCGTAAAAAGTGGGGCAATACTGAACACGCAATTCGCGTTGGCGCTGAACTTAACCATCAAAACTATGAGCGTACTCGCCAACAAAACTATTATAAGTATGACTCGCCAATTCAATACTCATCAACCAACGAACAACTTAATTGTAGTGGCTATACCCTTGATTGTGTTGAGCAAAGCTTTTATGTCGATTTAGATACCCTTGCCGAACAATTAGGTGGAAGTATCGACTTTAATAACCCAGAGCACTTACTTGCCTACTCTAATAACGTAGCCACAACAGCCCAGTATTTTAACTCTCGTCTTGTCACACCAAGTGAAAATATCGATGTAAGCTTAAATAAAGCAGCACTGTATGCTACCGATGTGATCACCTGGAAGCAGTTTGATTTTCATTTAGGTGTTAGATACGACTACGATGATTTTTTCAAAAATCACAATATCGCGCCACGCTTTTCAATGGGTTATGACGTATTTAACGATGGCAATACACTACTGACTGCGGGTTTAAACCGTTATTACGATGCAGGCCTACTCGGTTATAAAATCAAAGAACAGCAAAAGTTTGCTTATCGTGAGTATCGCCCTATTCAAAACGGTTATTTACAAGCTTGGCTTCCTTCTTCTTACACAGGTAACTTTCGTTATATTTATGACAATGTAAAAAATCCTTACGATGATGAAATTGCCTTAGGTCTTCGCCACGCTACCGAGAGTTTCGGTAACTTTGCAGTTAAATACATACATCGTGATAAAAAAGACCAGTTATCCAGAAATGAAAAAACCAATCTAAAGAACGACGGTTATCAATATATTACTATTTATAATAGTGGTACTGGCGAAAGTGAGCGTTATTCGCTGTCTTGGGATGCCAAATTTGGCGACCATTCGATATGGGCCAATGCATCTTATAGCCAAAATAGTGAAAGCAATAGCGACTACACAGCAACTCCTGACAACACCCCTATCGAGACACTGGTTTCCTATGAGGGTGAGCTCATGAGCCTATCTGAATTAGATACCCTTAAAGCGAATTTTGGTCGCCCTGTAACTGCAAACTTTGGTTGGAACACAGATTGGACTGATTCTTTTTCAACTGGTTTAACAGCAACTTACAGCGGCAGTTACACAACTGCAATTAAGTCTAGTAGCGATCAACGAATTGGTATTGGTAGTGAGTGTACTACGTGTGAAGCAGTTGAAATATTTGTGCCAAAATACGAAGCACATACCTTTGACTCTCGCATTATGTTTGCCTTAAGTAGTCGTTGGAATTATCAAATAAGTCAATCTCAATCTCTTGAAGTTCGCCTTGATATCAGCAACTTATTCAACGCACGTAGTCATGCTATTACAGAAGGAAACTCTGGTATTGAACCCGGTAGAATGTTTTGGTTAGGGGTGTCGTATAACTATGAATAAATGGTTATTTCTCTTTACGTGCAGCATTTTTACAGCGAGCGCCTTTGCGCAAGAGCAGTCATTACGTGAATTATACGCAAAGCCACAGCATGAGTGGCCAGCTATTATTAGCAGTAAAGATGTGCCAGCTGCACCGCTCAAACCTTTAAAAGCCAAGCCGATTAATCAAAGTGATGAGATCATCGCATTAGGTGAAAAACTATTTAACGATACTCGTTTGTCGCGAGATAACACGGTAAGCTGCGCAAGTTGTCATGAGTCTCGTTTAGCGTTTTCAGACAGGCGAAAGTTAGCTGTCGGCATTGACGGTCAAGTCGGCACACGAAACACCCAAGCCATTATTGGTATTGATCATTGGCAAAGCTTCTTTTGGGATGGCAGAGCTAAAACTGCAGCTCAGCAAGCGTTAATGCCAATTGAAAACCCAATAGAAATGGGCAGTTCGGTTGAGCTTGTGCTTAAAAAAGTAAACCGTGCTGAAGACTATAAAAAACCAATACTCAATGCCTTTGGCAAAGAAGCGCTTAATAAAGAGCTATTAGCTCTATCGCTTGTTGCTTTTGAGCGCACCTTTGATGTACCTGAGTCATTATTCACGCGCTTTATTGATAAAGCGCAAACGAATCCTAGTGAAGCAGTTGCACTTTTAGACGATCAACAACTTGAAGGTTTACATCTATTTAGAACCAAAGCGAGGTGTATGACTTGTCATGAAGGAGCTTTACTCAGCGACAATGAATTCCATGTAACTGGGCTACATTTTTATGGTCGAAGACTTCAGGATTTAGGGCGTTTTGATGCCACCCAAGACCCCGCTGATATTGGCAAGTTTAGAACCCCATCTCTTTTAGCATTACAACAAAGTACACCTTGGATGCACAATGGCGGTTTTCAAAGTTTACTGGGAGTTGTCAATTTATATAACGCAGGTGGAGCTCGCCCTAAGCCAAGAGCTAAGTTTAAAAATGATCCCCACTTTCCTAAAACGACTGAGCTATTACATAAACTAAAGCTCTCGAAGCAAGAAAAAAATGCTTTAGTTGCATTTTTACAAACCCTTTAAGTATTAAGCCCCTCGTTTTGTGGGGCTTAATTACATTTTAAAAGACTATTTTTTAGAATGTCACTTCACACCCGGATATTGAATGTAAATAAGATCTATTATCATTAATATTTATGTGATAACCTTCCCCAGCCTTCAGGAATAAATTAACTAGGATTTAAAATGAATAACAAACTAAAATATTTACCGCTTGCTATTGCGATTGCTTTAACAGGGTGTGGAGGATCAGACAGTAATAAAGCTCCTGAGTTTACAGGCTCGATGGCATACACTTTACAAGAAGATACTCAATTAACAGGTCAAGTAATTGCCCAAGATGATGATACTTTGACTTATACTGTAGCGTCAGCTGCGAGCAACGGTTCATTTTCTTTGGATGAAAATGGCAACTTCACTTACACACCAAATGAAAATTATTTTGGGGAAGATAGTGTTACTGTAGCCGCATCTGATGGCTCATCAAGTACTGAAGCAGTGATTAATTTTACGATTAATAACGTAAATGATGCCCCCATTCTTACGAACCAGTCAATTACAGTAACAACTTCATCTATAACAGAAGGAACACTAACGTTTAGTGATGTTGATGGCGATAACGTAACAGTTAATGTAGTAACACCACCCGCGAATGGTGAGTTAGCCTTAGATAGCCAAACAGGTGACTTTTCTTATACAGCACAATCTCTTACAGAAATTGATGACACCTTTGTCATTACTTATACCGATGGTATTATTGATGAGCCAATTACAGCGACAATTTCATTAAAGCCTTCGTACATTACTAACGAAGATAAACTAAGTTACTATTACAGCTCACCAAAATCGCACTTGAAACAAGCTGAGGCTATTGCGGCAAAAATCAATGACGATATCTATCTGGATACTATCAATGCGCAACTAGCTAAAAGTTACTATACGGCAGGCTTTATTGACAAAGCAGATCAGTTATACAGCTCAATTAGCCGGTTAGACTCGCTAGCAAATGCCTATAGAGAAACTGCAGGTACTTTAAATAAGCTGTCTCAAATAGAGGAAGCTGCAGAATTTAGAAACAAGGCAGTAACTGCATATAATCAATACATAGCCGAAAAAGGACTAGACAACATTAGTCCAAGTGACCCTACTTTCTTTATTAATCTTGCAAATGATTTTAATGAAGCTGGTCAATATGAGGACGCGGCTGATCTTTATAAAGCTCTTGAGCTTTATGCAAACCAAGTTAGAGAAGAAGAGTACACACCAACTTATGGGCGCTTTATAACAGCATTTAGAAATGCGACTCAAGCAGCAGTCGATTTATACCAAACAGAGCCAAACACCACCAACTTAACTTTAGCAACACAAGTTGTAAAAACTTACGCGGGGTTACTAGAAAACACAGGGTATCAATACCAAAAAAAAGGTGAATATAAAGGCCAGCCTATTAACCGTTTAAAATTAACATTCATAACGGGTGTGATTAATTTTGCTATGCAATTAAATGATACTGAAATGGCAAAGTACTATATAAACTATGCACTATCACTATATGGGCACTCAGGGTTTGACAGCAACTATCTTTTTGATGCCTCTCCTTACGGCGAAGCAACACTTGCAGTATATCAAAACCCTTTACAAGATCTTTCTGCATACATTGGGTTTATATATAAAATACCGCTTAATGATAACCCTGCTTATAACTTAATTTCCGAAAAAGATGACCAAGCTGATGCTGTGGCAAATACCCAAGCATACGAGATTGTAACCGCATTAAATGCTGGATATACAATGGAAGATGCCATTGCTGAGGCCAAAAATTACTTTTTAGAGCAAGATGAAGCTAATTATACCGATTTATATTTAGCGCTTGCTGATGGTTATTCTGACCCAGGTGCGGCAATGATAGCCTATAATAGTGGACAACCAGAGATTGCTTTAGCTTTGCTTAAAAAAGCTAAGGAATATATGTTCACAGCACAGTTTTGGGATGAGCAAGGGAAAACGCAAACTAATCGATTGGTAGGGGCTCAAGGGTGTACTAAACACCTAAACTTAGAAATGATTGTGGGTAGCCAAGAACAGGCTCAAGAGACTGCTCAGCAATGCCTTAATTGGTTTGAAGAAAATGCCAACTCATTATCTACCCGTGTTGTCATCGATGGTTATTCTGATCTTATTCGTGCTTTTCAAATAACAGGCCTCGATAACGAAATAACTCCACTTATCACTAAGCAAAAAACGCAGTTAGACCGCTTAGAAAAGCCTCAAGACAAAGTCACGATGTTACTTGAGTATTTGGGATATTTAATTGAGACTGACCATGTTGATATAGCTTATTCATGGGCATTAGAAGCTATTAACTTAGTAAGATCGAATATCTCTACTTATGATGCCGATAAGTTAGATGCTACCTTAAAGCACTTATATAATAGCTTACTATCTCCTGAAAAAGTCGGTAGAAACTACTTTACCCGAGATTCATTTATAACATCACTTAGTAAGTATCAGTCAAACAGTGAACAATACGCAGATATTTATGCTGATCTAAATAACCAGCTATTGACACTCGTCAGCTTTAGTAAAGATTTTGTGTTAACCCAAACAAATAAAGTTATACAAGAGAATATGGAGGGCTTTGTTTCACTATTCACTTTATTAAATGCTACAGATTTAACAGCAGAGTTAATAGAGCATGATGTAAATGGCGAAGCTGATAAACTGGCCTTGTATGCGTTACAAGCATCGTTAATAGCTAATAGAGATGACTTTCCAGGACAACACATCGCAAGCGTGGACACAGATCACGATGGTAAACCTAACTTCTTCTTATCAACAGCAACACAACAGTCTATAGAAGAGTCTGGCCTCATTGCTGATGATGACGCTGATAACGATGGCATTTTAGATGAAAACGACCCTACTCCACTAGGTGAATAACACCCATAGCCCATGTAATAGCATGGGCTTTCTTATCCTTTTAATTGACTTGGCGTAAGCCCGGTCCAGCGTTTAAACGCTCGTCTGAAATTAGCAATATCATAAAATGATAAGCGCATGGCGACTTGCTCATTACATTGCTCGCGCATGGCAAGTAGGTAAATCGCTTTGCGCTTACTTTGCTCATCATACAAGGTAGAAAACCGCACGCCATGGGCTTTCAGTTTGCGCTTGAAGGTTGCAGGGCTCATGGCAAATTGGCTGGCTACTTGATCTAAATTTAACGCCGGAGTTTGATAAATTAATCGGCTTACTGCTTCCACAAAAGTGCTATTTGCAGAATTTAATGCAGCTAGCTGCGAGTTAATTTGTGAGAACCTAAAACTACTAAACGCGGGGTTAGTAAGCCTAAGCGCGTGTTTATTTAATACCCAGCGGGTTATAGGCTTTTCAAAAGCGACTTTAAGGCCTAAATGCTGCTCGTATTCTTGACTATGTCTGGCGCGTTTATAGGCAAACTCAAACTGACAAGGGACTCGCTCACCCGCCACCTTTTTTAGAACTTGGTAAAACGCGGCGCTATAAATTTCCATGACGTACTGGCTTATTTCATCATCCAAGCCCACAGCATTTTGCAGCACAATGTAATACTGCTCGTTATGCACATAACTATAACTAAATAACAAAGGTGCCAGTTGCATGCGCAAATTGTGTAACTGCTTTAAAGCTTGGCCAATGTGAGCTGCATGTAACACGCCTTGGGCGGCAACAGAGGTATCGTTTGCCAGTTGACTGCCTAATAAAAAACCGCTGTCGGCGGACTTCATCAGCTGCTTAAATTGCGCCAATAAACGCACTTGCTGCGAAATACTAAACTGATGCTGCACACTCATTAAGTCTTGCTCAAACACCCCAGTGCCTCTGAGTAACTTATGTAGTGCAATGCCGCGACTTAAGGCCAGCTCCACCAGCGTGGTGATCAGTCCCTGTGCGGTGAGGTATTTGTCATCTTGATTAAGATACGGCTTCACAATGGCTGACTCTTTGTAGTTTTTGTTGTTGTAACTTAGCGTGTAAACGCAAGCTTAAACTTTGTGGTGTATCGCTTTGCATACTACCCACTAAGGCCGCTGTTACATCTTGAAACTTTGCGTGTTTTTCGCCTTCGACCTTAAAAGCACAATGGCTCAGCGCCGAGGTAATTTGCGCCACCAGCTCTTTTGCTTGTACTGCACTGGTATTTGGCATTAGCACCATAAAGCAGTCTCCTGCATAGCGACACACGACATCGCTAAGGCGGCAATTCATCAATAAAAGCTCGCTCACTTCACCTAGTAAGCGGTCGCCTTCAATAAAACCAAATTCAGCGTTAAAATCAGCAAAACCGCGAATATCAATGGCGGCTAGTTGCAATGGCTGTGGCTCACTTAACTGCTCTTTTAGTACATCTTGTAAGTAATCAGCCTTATACAGCCCTGTTATTGAGCACACTAACTCATGCTCACGATGCTGTGCTTCACGGCGCTTTAACTGCCTGTTAAGTACATATTGCTCTTGATGCCACTGATAAAGCCCAAGGCTTGTGAAAATCATGCCAATCGGCGCAGGCAATGATTCAATCCAAGTAAGCCACGTGTTAGTTGGTTGATGTAACCACTCATCAAATAAATCAAGGGAAGCTGAAAACATAAAAAGCCCAAGCCCAAGCACTAAAAAGCTGGTGACTTTGCCGGGCGGCCTCGAAATAAGCAGCGCAGCTATCCAAGTAAGGGTCATAAGCACAATGCCACCCTCGCCTAAAATATCTAACCATGCGATATCAGCAAAAGGCTTTAATTCTCCTGCTTGCGCGCTTAGCAAAAACGCAAATACAAACAGAGCAATAACAGCATTGGTTAAACAACGATGATGAGTAAAAGGGTTATATCGCATTCTCAGTACCTAACAATAATTCACGCTGCCATGCTAACTCGTTAGCGTTTAAAGCAGCAGGGTCATATTAGCTCAATGATGTGACAGCAAAACGACAGTCAAATCTTGTTAAACCCCTTAAGCACTGTATTTACCTTAAAAAGATGGGGTTATTGCAGCTCAAAAGTACTTTTAAAAGCCTCTAATCACTTGTTTTTACTGGCTGTTAGCGATTTTCTGTCACATTTGCGTCATTTAAGCTGCGTACTTTGCTCATCAAACCAAGGACAACCAGGAGCAAACCCATGAAACAATTTAAAACGAAGGCGTTAGTAAGCGCCCTCGCCTTATGCCAATTTGCCGCTTACGCACAAGACGAACAAAGCAGCGATGAGAAAAAAGTAAAAGTCTCTGAAGAGCTTGTTGTATACGGCGAAATTGGTTATCGCAACCGCTCACAGGAGCTGGCACCAACGCTTGAATACTCACAAGAATACTTTCAACGTTTTGAACCGCTGACTGCCGGTGATGCATTAAAACGCGTACCGAGTGTGACGTTTTTATCAGATGTTTTAGAGTCTGATGGTGCACGTATGCGTGGCTTAAGCCCAGCTTACACCAAGGTACTTATTAACGGTGAAGAAGTACCTGGTGCAGGTGCTGACCGCTCATTCTTTGTTGACCGTATTCCTGCTGAGCTAATTGAGCGTGTAGAAATTATTCGTGCTTCAAGTGCAAACCGCTCTGCTGATGCCATTGCCGGCACTCTAAACATTGTATTACGTGACGGTTACAGCCTAGATGGTGGTTACCTTCGTGCGGGCGGTCTGCGTTATGATGATGGCGAATTAAAAGAAAGCTTTGCTGGTGTTTACGGCACTGAGTTTGCTGGTGGCCGTTTATTACTTGGTGCGAACTTACAAGGTCGTTATAACCCAAAACAAAAATCAAGCCTACGCTATGGCGACAGCCCAGAGAATAACGCCAATTACAAAACCGAAGAATTCGATAACCGCGAAGATCAATCAGACATCCGTGACGGTGACGACACCTCGCTAAACGCCAGCTACGAAATTGCTTTTGATGACGGCAGCAAGTTCGATATCAGCGCAATTTGGGTTGATACCGACCGTACTGAAGATGAGCGTTCATTCGAATATGACGATCCAACAGCAATCAATAACTCAATTGTTGAAGGCGGTAACCTTGAGACCGACAACGCCAATGTATCTTTCATCGATCAAACCAACTACAACATCAACTCGGGTTATGAGTTACCCCTTTTTGGTGGCACCAGTAAATTTAAGCTTGGTTTTGCAAGCTTTGAAGAGTCTGTTTACGAGCAAGAAGTAGAAATCGATACTTCTGAGCTACCTATGGTGTTTGAGGAAGAAGAAGAAACTGTAGACCTTGATGACAAAGAATGGTCATTACAATGGCAACATAGCTTATTTGCAGGCGAGAACAAAACGATTCAATTCGGTGCCTTTGTACAAGGTAAAGAGCGCGATACTGCGGTTTATCAAGCCGAAGGTGAAAGCGAACAAAGCTTTACTAGCTGGGATCAGTTCAGCAAAACACCACTGTCACTGGCAGGCTTTAACAACGAGTTTGAAGCAGCCGCTGGTGGCGTCAATAAACTCGAAGAAGACCGCCTTGATGTATTTGCATTAGTTAAGCACGAAGACCAAGACTTCTCGTGGGAGTTAGGTGTGCGCTACGAAACAACCGACTCAACTATTACAGACAAAGCAGAAGGTGTAAGCGCTGAAAACGATTATGACTTCTTTTTACCATCGGCCCATTTACGCTACAACGTCTCTGAAAACGGCCGTGTCAGTGCATCTGTAGCACGTAGCTTACGTCGTCCTGACTTTGATTACATCACCCCTGCTCTACTTGAAAAAGAGTTAGGCGATAACGACTTTTTAGGTAACCCAGACCTACAACCAGAATCATCGTGGGGTATGGACTTAGGTTATGAATATCGCTTAGGTAAAAGCGGCGTCGTGGGTATCAATGTGTTCTACCGCGATGTCACTGACCTTATCGAAATAGCCAATACAGGCCAACAAGGTTCAGAAGGTGATGGTACTTACATTTTGCAACCGCGTAACACCGGTGATGGCAATGTACAAGGTATCGAGCTTGATTTATCAACGCCGCTAAGCGCTATTAGCATGCCAAACACAGGGGTATTCTTTAACTACTCATGGCTTGATTCAGAAGTAGATGACACTTTCGGTAGCCGTAAATTCAACGACCAATCTGACTACGTGTTTAACGTTGGTTTTATTCAAGACCTACC
Organism: Pseudoalteromonas sp. 2CM39R; assembly: GCF_023161845.1. NCBI lineage: Bacteria > Pseudomonadati > Pseudomonadota > Gammaproteobacteria > Alteromonadales > Pseudoalteromonadaceae > Pseudoalteromonas > Pseudoalteromonas sp. 2CM39R. Next base: position 128,121 of record NZ_JALNTM010000005.1, on the reverse strand, counting down.
TGATTTAGGCGCTTCGTTCGGTGCAACTTACCGTAAACAAGGTGATGCTTATGGCCGTATCGTGGGTGAAGAAGTAACCACACACTACGGCGCAGACCTTGAAGTATTTGTAGAAAAACGCTGGCAAGACGTCACGCTTCGTTTAGTGGGCTCAAACCTATTAGATGCAAGTAAAGACGAAACCTTTAACAAGTTCGACACGGTTGATGACCAAATCAACCGCGACTTTGACGAGTATGAACTGGAGTCTGAAGAAGCAGGCCCTGTTATCCAGTTGATGCTGCGCTACGCGTTTTAATACACATAAGAGTTATTAAGGCAGCGTATTGCTGCCTTGTTGTATATTTGGGGATCCCATGAATTTTAAAAAACCACTTAATCTTGTTGCCAGTGCAGTGATGCTAAGCACCCTAGCAGCGTGTAGCCAAACAACGGCGACCGAGGCACCAAGTAAAAACCAATTAACAGCCTTTGGCACGACTGAAAATATGCAAGGCTCACAAGCAGCAGCCCTTGCTGATGACGCTTGGCTATTAAGCTCACAAAGCCAAGGCCTGCAACTTATTGATGCCACAGGTAAACAGCACGCATTACAAAAAGGTAACTTCGAAGCGTTATCTGTTAAGGCGATCAACAAAAACAGCTATCTTGTTGCTAGTATCGACAACGAAGCCGACCAAGCGGTGATTTTTAGCTTACAAAAAGCAGCTAAATGGCAGCTAACTGAAATTAGCCGTATCAGCCCACCAAAAGCAAAACCTGAGGCGGTGTGTTTATTTGCTAACCCGACAACTCAAGCAGTTTCGGCATTTGTGGCAGACGCTCGTGGTCTTATCCGCGAAACACTGGTGTTTGATATGGCAAACAAACGCGCGTTAAACCTTGAATTACGTGAGTTTGCCGGCGTAAGTGAAACATCAGGCTGTGCGGTTGATGATAACAGTAAAACTCTTTATTTAAGTGAAGGCGAGCTAGGCATTTGGCAAATTAACGCAGATGCTGAATCGCGCGCCGATAAAAAGCCCGTGGCTTTGATGTCGCCATTTGGCAGCTTAGCGCCTGAAGTTGGCGGTTTAACCACAACAGATGATGGTAGCTTATGGTTCACCACCTCTGAAGATAACCAATTACATCGCTACGAAAAGAGTACTAAACGTTTTAGTAGCTGGCAATTTGCTGGTGAACTGGCGATTGAATCTGCCGCAGTGCGCTTTAACAATAATCAAGCTGATATCGTGTTATACGATGATGAATCAGGTCATTATGTAAAAGGTCAAATAGATGGGCAGGCTAAACAACATAATAGCGCTAAAACAGCCGCTGTTACTTACATCAATGCACAAGCGCAAACCGATGCAGTACGTGCTTTTGGTGATGCCGCCGATGACCCTGCTATTTGGGTAAACCCTAAAAATGCAGCAAAAAGCCTGATTTTAGGTACCGATAAACGCCGCGGTTTAATGGTGTATGACCTTGCAGGCAAAGAGCTACAAGCGCTAGAAACAGGCCGTTTAAATAATGTTGATGTGCGCCAACATGCCAGTATCAACAACGCAACAAATACCTGGATTGCAGGTAGTAACCGTACTCATAACAGCATCAGTGTTTACAGCGTCGATACTCACAATCAAGTGCAACATCTTGCTGAGCTGCCAACGACTCTAAAAGAAATTTACGGTATGTGTATGTACTCATCAAACACAGGCAACTATGTGTTTATGAATGACAAATCAGGTCTATTTCAGCAATACAAATTAACTGGTAATAATGAGAGCGTATCAGCACAACTAGTACGCGAATTTAGTGTCCCAAGCCAACCTGAAGGTTGCAGTGCAGATGATAAAACTGCACAGCTATTTTTAGGTGAAGAAGACGAAGGTATTTGGTTTATTGGCGCTGAGCCAACAGCAGGAAATAAACCTGTAATGCTGCAAACCGTGAACGATATGTTGGTTGATGATGTAGAAGGCATGGAAATCTACCACGCAAAAGATTCCCGCTATTTAGTGGTTTCTAGCCAAGGTGATTACAGCTATGTGCTTTATAAAATTATTGATGGCAATACCCCTAGCCTTGAGTTTGCGGGTAAATTTGCAATCAGCAATAACCTAGAGTTAGCAATAGATGGCGTATCAGAAACCGATGGCCTAACGGTAACACCAGCTGCGCTACCGGGCTACCCTGAAGGGGTGCTAATTGTGCAAGATGGTTACAACCGTATGCCACAAGCACCGCAAAACTTTAAGATTATTGATTGGCGCGAAGTAAAAAAAGCCATTCAATAAATTACTCCGTAAAGGTGCTCGGTTTATCTGGGCACCTTTTTTATCTGCACATGTTTAATCAGTAAAATAGATAACTAAAACTTCCTACTATTGCACCGTAAATCAGCATAGGCAAAAAGGTTTTCTTAAGCACAGGCCCTTCTTGATTATTCACTCCAACAATACTGGCTACAGCAATAATATTGCTAATGCAGATCATATTCCCCATCGCCGCCCCCGTTGATTGCAACGCAAGTACTAAGGTTTCTGACAAGCCCACTTGCTGTGCAATACCATATTGAATACCGCCAAAAGTAAGATTAGACACGGTTGCAGAGCCTGAAAAGAAAGTACCGAGTGCCCCCAAGTACGAGGCAAATAACACCCAGTGCTCACCGCTTAAATCAGCAAAGGTGCTCGCCATATAAAATATGGGTGCATTATGGCCGCCTTGCATTAAAACATTCACCATCACCAGCGCCCCAATTAAAGCAATACATGGCATAGCAATACGGCCTAAGGTGTCGGAGCACATTTGCTTTACTTGTGGCTTGCTCATTTTAAGTAAAGGCACACAGATCAACACCACCAATACAAACGGGATCAACGCTGGTACAAACAAGGTTTTATACGACCACCCCACTGAGGTGCCGAATATCTCATGTAAAGATAAGATCAGCGCTTTGCTTAATTCAAATTGTGCAAAGCCCAAATGAATACTCACCCAGAGCGTTTCGTCGTTAAGCAATGCTTTAATGCCCAACTGATGAATACGGGTTATGACCAGCACAACAATCAAAAGTAATAACGGTAATAAAGCTAAAAATAGCGCTTTGGGTGTGAGCTCAACCTTGCCTTTCGAGTTTTGTGCATTTGCAGCTGACTTATCTAACCCCACTCCCCTACTTGCTAAATAGATAGTCACTAATAGCCCCACTGCACCACCTATCAACGAAGGAAATTCATAGTTCCACTGGGCAAACAACCAATAAGGTAAGACACATGAAAACACACTTAAATAAATGAATACGCTATTTTGACGCACCTTTTTTAGTGGTAAAACAAGACACAGCGCAATCATAGGAATAACCAAAGCAGCAACAACATGACACAGCGCCGTCCATCTTGAGATAGCCAGCACTTGCCCATCATCTAAGTTTAGCGCCGAAAAGCCAAACCATGTTGGTGTGCCTACTGCACCAAAGGATACGGGGATCGAGTTTAAAATAAGAGTGAAAATAATCACTTTAAAAGGCGAGAAACCAAGCCCGACCAAAATAGGCGCAGCAATAGCCGCAGGCGTGCCAAACCCCGATGCGCCTTCGAGCATAAATGCAAATGCCCAACCAATGATCATCAACTGTGCAACTTGATTACTGCTAATTGATTCTAGCCAATGTTTTATCGTGGTTTCGGCCCCAGATATTGCCAACATTCGGTTAAGTAAAATAGCCCCTGCAATAATCGAAATGGGCGTCATAACAGACAACACACCAGCAAACGAATTAGCAAGCAACAGCCTTAAATCAGCTTGAAAGTAAAACAGTTGCAGTAAAGCAGCAAGTAGCGCTGTTATGGGTAAGGCAATATAAGAAGCGATGGGGCTGCGTTTTACCATCATCCAGATCAGCACCAAAATAGGTAGTGCAGCCACTAGGGTATTCATGGGTCATCCTGTTGTTTTTATTAAGCGCTTTCCTTAATTCAAAGTATAGACAGGATAACCATAATCAGTATTTTTTATTTGTTAAATAAGTGTACTGAGCCACCAAAGTAACAGTACTAATACAGAAATAGCGACTAAAGCTTTGGTTTTGTGCTTTTGAATAACCCGCTCTGCTTGATTACCCGCGTAATAAACAACTGCGGCAAGGGCAAAGTAGCGGATTGAGCGAGCAATGACCGTAGCCAGTAAAAATAGAAAAATTGAATACTTAGTTGCTCCAGCAGCCAGCATGGCAATTTGAAATGGGATGGGCACAATGCCGAGCGTCAATACAAACCAAAAGCCTTGTGCCTGCATTTTTTGCTTAACTTGCTCGAACTGCTCAGGGTTTGAGAAGGTATTAATCACCCAGTCCCCCACTACATCAAATAGATAGTAGCCAAGGGCATAACCAAAAATAGCACCAATAATACAACCAATGGTCGCCATTAATGCGATTAACCAAAGCTTTTCTCGGCGGGCTTGCATTAACGGAACAAGCACAGCTTCAAGCGGAATAGGCACTATGGTTGACTCTAAAAAGGATGCCGCCGTTATTGATTTGAGCATATGTTTAGAGTCGATAAACTGCCGTGTTTTTTGCTTTAACTTTTTAGCAATTGCCATTATTCTTCCCTTGGAGTTTTGTTGCGATATAGGTTACAACAAAAACCCTTAACCGTCCCTTACGGTTTATGAATATAACGGCTACGGCCTTGATTTTTTGCCAAATAAAGCGCTTGGTCGGCACGTTTCATGGTGTTGCTAAATGTCTCTGTGGCACGCTTAATCGCCGAACCAACACTTACGCTGAGCGTTTTACTCGGCGTCACCATCACATTATTAGCAAGGCTGAGCAGTTGCTCACAGGTAGCACGTAACTCATCAGCGTCGTCGGTGGCAACATACAATGCAAATTCTTCACCGCCGATTCGCGCAAATAGAATGCTTTCATCTAATGCTTGATGACACTGATAAACAAAATCTATCAATACCTGATCACCAACATCATGGCCATATTCATCATTAATCGCTTTAAAGTGATCAATATCAGCTATCACTAAGCTGTGTGGCTTATCTTGATTTTGCTGCACATAATGATAAAAATAACGACGATTATACGCCTTTGTTAATACATCGGTTTTTAGCTCTTCTTCAAGCTGCTCACGGGTTTTAGCTAAGTCTGTAAGGGCAAGATAAAGACCAAACCCAGTTACTAGCATCCCTAAAGTGCGAGTAATATCTTCGATATAAATGCCAACCCAGATTGGTTGAAATACCAGCTCATCTAAAAAATCAAATGTAAGCCCAACGCTCCAGAGGAAGATACCTACACTTAAAAATAAGTAACTGCGCTTAGCAACCACCGAGGTTTGCACAAACGCGAAAATACCAATCAAAATGAGCAAATTGATGGCGTCACTTAGCACGCCATTTAAGTAGATATCGTTTTCGAGCCGATTAAAATAATACAGATAAGTGATAACTATCAGCAACAAAAAGACAATAAAAGAACTAATAAATAACTGCTTTATTATGAGTGGTACTGAGTTTAACTCAGCCTTTACTTCAGGAGGGGATGCTTGCTTATTCATAACTAATCACGACAACGTACTGCAATGAACTAAACATTAGCAAAGCAGATTTAAAAGTGCATGATAAAGCCGCTTTAAAGGGCAAAAACCAGCGTTTTTACTGGAGTAAAAAGTCTAAAAATAAGCCGTTTTAGTCAGTAAAAAAGTCTAAGTTCATGCTATTTGCCACTAACGGTCGCAATTCTGCTGTTATTTTTTTATCATCGCTGACAATTTAAATGACACAGCAAGAATCAATGAGTAACGCACGATTTATTCCTTTTCGAAAACACGACATCATTAACCTTTGCCAAGCCTATTTAGGTGAGTCGCAATCAGGTTCTTTTATGGAGTTTGCTACACTTTTGCAAAGCGTGACTCATTATCAATATCACGAGCTGCTGGAGTCATTAAAAAACAACTATGCGCCATTTGACCCAAATAGCGACACCCGCACTCTAACACCGATTACTAACGAGCAACGTGCTAACTACCAGTCAGCCTTTGCAAAAGACTTTGCCACCGTACTCAATGCCGCCAATTTTGAAACCATTACCAATCAAGACTTACAGGATGCACTGAATGAAGAGTCTTTATTTAAAGTACGTTTAGCCGTTGAGTTTGATGATTTTGCAGAAGTGGTCTTTTACCGGCGCGGCGAATCGCAAAAAACTGAGACGCTGCGCAGTTTTTGGGGACTTAAGAAAAAACAGATTCAATTTACTAACTATGATCGCGTTGCCATATTCATTCGCTTTAAAGACGAGCAGTACTTTTTAGAAAAAGGCAAAATGCCAGTGGCCTTTGAGCCAAATTCAACCATCGTCAAATTATTTCAGAATGTGCCAAAAGCCGATTTAGAAATGCTGTTTCCGAATAGCGAAGTAAAAATGCGCCCAATAGATAAACTGATTATTGGTTCATCAGCATTGATTGGCGGTGCTGTGGTGTTGGTAACAAAATTAGGCGCGTCAATTTTACTACTGATTGCTCTGATTGCCTTTTGGGGTGGTTGGCGCAGTGAAGAAGTACATATGAGTCAGCAACACTTTATTACCTTTGCAATCGGCATGGGGGTATTTGGCAGCTTTATTTTTAAAGAATGGAGCAAGTTTAAAAACCGTAAAATTCGCTTTATGAAAGCACTGGCCGACAACTTGTATTTTAAAAACCTCGATAACAATGCGGGGGTTTTCCATACCCTAGTCGACGCAGCTGAAGAAGAAGATGTTAAAGAGGCGCTGCTTGCCTACACCTTTTTACTAAAAAGCGAATCAGCGATGACTGCAGAGCAATTAGATAATCAAATTGAGCAATGGTTTAACGAACAACATAATTGCCAGCTCGACTTTGAAATTGATGACGCTTTAGACAAGCTAGTAAGGCTTGAACTGGTTAATCAACAAAATGACGTTTATACAGCGGTTGATTTAGATAAGGCTAAACAGCGCTTAGATGCGCGCTGGGATGACTATTTTAAGTTTGCCTAAGCCTTTAAAATCAGGTACTAGCAAGTACAAATAAATTTAGAGTCAATTCAACTGGGGTAAATGCAACTTTATCTCAATGTGCTTGCGCAGCGAATGGTCTGCTTTTAGGATAAAATTTTACGGCTAAAAAAAGACCATTCCATGCAATTAAAAAAAACAATCCTTATTGGAGCTAGTTTGCTGTGCGCAGCAACAACAGCTCAAGTATATGCTAACGACAAGTTTGTCTCTGAAGATATTTTTCAACTTGAATACGCAGGCGACCCACAAATAAGCCCAGACGGTAAAAAAATCGTTTATGTTCGCAGCGGCTACGACATCATGAAAGATGGTAATAAGCGTAGCTTTTGGCTGTACGATATAAAGTCTGGTCAACACACACCACTGTTTTCTGATGAGCATAACTATAGCCAACCTACTTGGTCTCCAGATAGCAAGAAAATTGCTTTTACCAGCAACTCAAGCGGCTCAAATCAACTTCACGTTTACTGGCTAGCGCAAGACAAACAAGCATTGTTAACGCAACTACCAAAATCAGTACGTAACTTAACTTGGTCGAATGACTCTGCACAAATTGCTTTCACCATGAGCATTCCTGAAGGTAAATCTGCGTTCGCTAAATCAGTAAAATTGCCAAAAAAACCAAAAGGCGCTGAGTGGTCAAAACCAGTGAGAGTGTTTGAAAAAGCACGCTATCAAGCTGATGGCGCAGGCTTTTTAGAGCCTTCATATCGTCACGTTTTTGTTATTCCAGTTTCGGGTGGCACACCACGCCAATTAACATCGGGTGATTATCAGCACTATGGTCCACTTGCTTGGGATCCAAGTAACACAAAACTCGCTTTTTCTGCTGTTCGCAATGATGAGTGGGAATATCGCACAACTGAGTCAGACCTATACGAAATCAATGTAAAATCAGGCGAGCTTACGCAACTAACTGATTTACCAGGCCGTGAAACTAAGCCGCGTTACGCACAAGACGGTGATGAACTTGCCTTTGTTGCGCGTGACAACGCCCCTGTGCCTTACATTAACTCAACACTATCTATGCTCGATTTAGACGATAAATCAATCAAGCATATTACTGAAAAATTAGACCGCTCAGTGGCTGATTATAAGTGGTCAGGCGATGGTGACTTTGTTATTCAGTACGATGATTTTGGTAAGCGTAAACTCGCTAAAGTAAGCAGCCGCGGTAAGGTCACTGACTTAACTGATACCGTATCGGGCACTTCGATTGGTCGTCCGTATATCAGTGGTAGTTTCAGTATGGCCAATAATGGCGCTATTGCGTACACCACAGGCAGCGAATACCGCCCAGCTGATTTAGGCTACATCTACAGAGGTAAAAGTAAAACGCTAACTTCATTAAACGAAGATGTATTAGGCCATAAGAAGCTTGGTAAAGTGCACGAGCTGAATGTTAAATCGCAGTTCGACGGCCAAGCCATTCAAGGTTGGTATATCACACCACCTGACTTTGATGAAAACAAACAATATCCATTAATGGTCGAAATTCACGGCGGTCCACACCTTGCCTATGGCCCAAGCTTTACTGCTGAATTACAACGTTATGCCGCTGAAGGTTACGTGGTTGTGTATGTGAATTACCGTGGTTCAACAAGTTACGGTAAAGACTTTGCACTACTGCTAGATGGTAAATACAGCTCTGAAGAAGACTTTGCCGATCACAACTCGGCAGTTGATGCCATGATTGCTAAAGGCTTTATCGACAAAGATAACCTATTTATTGCTGGTGGTTCAGCGGGTGGTATTGCAACGGCTTATGCGGTTGGTTTAACAAACCGCTTCAACGCTGCTGCGATCACCAAGCCTGTGATCAACTGGTTAAGTAAAACTCTTTCAGCCGACAGCTATATTGGTCAAATTCGTAACCAATTCCCTGGCATGCCATGGGACAATGTTGAGCACTACTGGAAACGCTCGCCGCTTTCATTAGTGGGTAACGTAACCACGCCATCATTGATCATGACAGGTGAAGAAGACCGCCGTACGCCAATTTCAGAATCAGAGCAGTTCTATCAAGCATTAAAACTGCAAAAGGTAGATACCGTGCTTATTCGCGTACCAGGCTCACCACATGGTATTGCAGGTCGTCCATCACGTATGATTTCGAAAATTGAATACACCCTTGCGTGGTTCAAACAATACCAGAAGTAATGAATTAAGCAGGAGTGAGGTGCTCACTCCTGCTTAAAAGTAATGATGACTAAGCGCAAGTTGAGCAGACCCTATCGACTGCGCTTTTTCCCCGCACACGCCTAAACCCACTTCACAGCTACGTAGTCCACGACTATCTAAACGTGCAAATGCTGCAATTGATAACTGCTTTAGCTGTTCAAGCGCTTTTCTCGGTAACGGCGAATCAATAATCACAGCTTGCATATCTAATAAACTCAAACTGTTATGCATGGCAATACTGATAGCCCCAGCAGCTTTTTCAAGCCAAGGCTGAACTAGCAATTTATGATCTGAGAACTGACTGTCAGTTAGCTCGTACACTGAAATGCCAAGTTGCTGCTTATCAAACTCGCTTTGCAATGATAGTAATGAACATTGACTAAGTAACTGCTCCCGATCAGCGTTTAGCATTGAGCCTATAGCACCGGCATTACCACTTTTACCTTCGAGAAGTTGGTGGTTAATCACCACGGCCCCACCTAAAAAAGCCCCCAAATAAACATAGAGAAAATCGCTGTAGTTGCTAGGGTTACCAAGGCTTAGTTCTGCACAGCAGGCAGCGTTATTATCGTTACTAATATAAACCGATAAATTAAACTGACTTTCTAAGTAACCTTTTAAGTCGAAGCTTTGCCATTGGCTAAGGGTATTTGTTGCAGAGTCTGAAGCGGCTTGCCATTGCCAAATATCAAACGGCATAGCGACCCCAAGCCCACACACTTGTGAGCGCAGTTCAGGCTCTAATTGACTGATTAATTGTGGAATATGTGTTTCTAAGAATGATTTAAGCTCATCAACCGATGCTTCATTCACCTCAACAGATACCGATGCTCTTTGCGTGCTTTGTAAGTCAACGAGTATCAGGTCGAAGCGTCGTCGCCCGATTTTCAAACCAAAACTAAATGCACCATCTGGATTGAGCCTGAATGGCACGCTTGGTTGCCCTACCCGTCCTTTTATAGGTGCATCACGAAGCAATAGCTTATCTTCTTCGAGCTTGTTGATATTCACTGTTGCCGCCTGAGCAGACAAGGCTAACGCTTTCGCTATTTGTGCTTTAGGCATGCTTTGCTGTTGCCTAATTAAGCTTAAAATTGCGCGCTCGTTCTTGCTTCTTGGTGCTCGCGATAAACTGCTCTTCATAACATCCTTCTTGATACAACCTGATAAGCGGCCTATTAGACCTTTTTAGAATACTATCTACCAGTCAAAATAATAAATCAACTAGGTTGATTTATTATTTATAGTCGTGAATACTGTCGGCCACAACAATATGAACACATTAATCTGGTGAACTATGCAAACACAGCCTGCTATTGTATCGCGCCAAATGCTTTGGCCTTTTATTCTGCTTACAATTTGCTTTGCTGCTTGGGGTACTGCGGCCAATATGACAGACCCATTAGTGAAAGTTTTTAGCAAAACATTTTCGATGAGTGCGTTGCAATCAGCACTGGTGCAGTTTAGTTATTACGGCGCTTATTTTTGCTTAGCTTTACCGGCAGCCATAATCAATAGACGGTTTAATTATAAAACGGGGCTGTTAGTGGGTTTAGCCATGGCCGCCTGTGGTGCTTTATTGTTTTACCCAGCTAGCCAAACCATGCTCTATAGCCACTTTTTATTGGCCTTGTTTATTCTTGCTGGTGGCTTGTCTATTTTAGAAACCTCGGCAAACCCCTATGTCATGCAGTTAGGATGCGAACAAACAGCAACCCGTAGACTTAACCTCGCACAAGCTTTCAACCCCGTTGGTACTAATATTGGTGTGTTTTTAGCGGCGACGTTGATCTTACCAAACTTAAATCAAGCTGATAGCACAAGCCGTGCCCTGATGAGTGAAGCGCAATTAAAAACCGTTGTGAGTGCAGAACTCGATGCTGTGATGGTGCCATATGTGGGTATGGCGTGTTGTTTAATCTTACTATGGCTATGTATCTTTTTTAGCCGCTCTCCTGCCACAGTAACAAAAGCGGCAGCGCAGCCGCGTAAACTTAAAAAAACCTTTCAACATTTGTATCAAAATAAACACTACCGATTTGGTGTGCTTGCACAGTTTTTTAATGTTGGCGCGCAAACCTGTGTATGGACCTACACCATTGGCTACACAATGGAAGCACTTAACACTACAGAAGTTACTGGCGGCCAAGTCTTACAATACTCGATGTTGGTGTTTTTAGTGTCTCGCTTCATTATGACTTGGCTAATGCGCTTTATTAGCGGCGCTAAATTACTACGCTTTATGGCTTTAGTTGCAGCCGTGCTTTGTTTTATTGTTACCACCCAAGTTAATTTAGTGGGCGTAGTCGCACTTGTCGCTATTTCAAGCTGTCTATCTTTGATGTTTCCAACCATTTACGGCACAGCACTTGAAGGCCTCGGCGAAGATGCAAAAGTTGGTGCGGCAGGTTTAGTAATGGCAATTTTAGGGGGCGCATTTTTACCTCTGATCCAAGCCGCAACTATAGATGCCTTTAACACTGCTGTTTCGTTTGTTGTACCACTTGTTTGCTTCTTAATTGTTGCTTTGTATGGCCACCATACCAAAGTAGCAGCAATACCCGCCAAAGCGCAGTTGCAGGACTAAACGCATCAATGAGATAATGCACCTCGTTTACCTACTTAAGCGAGGTGTATCGTCAATTAATGGCACATATTACATTTTTCATGGTCAAGTTTTTGGCCTTTTCTGTTGGCTGTTTTTCCTGCTTTTTACTTCATGACCAAGCCAATGTTGCCCTTGTGTTATCTGCTGCATTTACCGGATTAGTTGGCACATTTATTCCTTTTCCTGCTCGTTTTGGTAACCATCCTTATGCAGCCATTTACGCTGGTAGTTTTGCTGGTATGTGCTCATCGAGTTTAATCAACAGCTACTGGGAGCTGAGTTTTATCTCTTTAATTGGTGCCAGCCTTTACGTATTAACTATGAATCTATTTGCAGGTTTTGGTGGTCGTCTTGGTAGCGTTGCTTTTGCCAGTGTGGCGCTTTATATGCTTGCAAAAGGAGTCTTTTAATGGATTTGTTTATTGCTGTTACCGCTTTACTAGGTGCCTACTCAACTTACTTTTTAGCGCATCATAATCGCTTTGATGGCATTCGCGCCTCAGCCGCCACAAGCATTATTGCATTTGCGATTTTAAGCCTACTCCCTGTTGATGTAGAACTTTACAGCGTGGCGTTTTTTGGAGGGACTTTCATTGGCATGAGCGCACCAAAACGCTTTGGCATTTTTACATTAGCCATTGCTTCAATATTGTTTGCTTTGTTGTTTGAATACCTTGTGCCGCGCTTGCATGGCTATGGTGGAGCATTGGGCTTGAGTGCTTTTCTATCTGTCTGTGTTTGCCATATCGGTATCTTGCTAGGGGCACCCCGCAGTAAAAAAAGCAACTAAATCTGACTTGGCAATTAAAAACCTATACCTTTTCATTAAGATTCTTTAGTATGTTAATTACTTGTTTAAGGATAAAGGATCTTTATGCTGTTTCGCTCATTACTGATTGCTACCCTGCTTTGTTTCATCAGTTGTGCAACGGCTGCGAAAACACTGACCTTTATCGCTGAAGATCTACCTCCTTACCATTTTAAAAATCAGCAAGGCGAAGCTGATGGTGCACTTGTTGAAGTAGTAAAAGCCGCCTTAGCACACGCAAACATCCCTAGCGAATTCGCAATTATGCCTATGGCGCGGGCTTTTCATGAGCTCGAAAACAATCCAAACATGTTAATGATTTCGCTACTAAAAAACCCAGCTCGCGAAAACCGCTTTCAGTGGTTAGCACAAACCTATTTTTCGGACGCTTACCTCGTTGACCTTGCGAGCAAAAGCCACAAAATATTTAGTTTAAAGCAAGCTCAGCAGTACCGTGTCGCGACTATTCGAGGCTATTCAAGTGAGCATTACTTGAAGCAAGCCGGATTTAATGAAGATAAAAATTTGGTGCTAGTCAGTCATTACCATCAACTTTGGCAATTGCTTGAAAAAGAGCGCATAGACTTTGTTTTGACCAACACCCTGACTTTGCAAAACGAACTGGCATTATCTGGGGTTGATCCAAGTGACATTCATAAAAGCCTACACTTAGATGACTTTCCCTCAGGTCTTTATTTAGCTGCGAATCTTAATTTAGATAAACAACTCACTATGCAACTAAGTAACGCCATTGAAGCTTTGAAGCAAAGTGGTCAATATCAAGCAATTTTACAAAAATGGCAGTTGCCTTTACCTAAATAAAAAATGAAAAATACTCCATTATTTTACAAAAGCTTAGCCTTAGCTTGTGCCCTTAGCTGTCTAACGCTAAGCGCTTTTGCTATTACCCCAGAACAGGCGTTAGAAAAGCTAAACGAAGCCCAGTCACTACGCAATAGTAACCCAAACCAAGCCACTGAAATATTTGAGCAGTTAACCACCGATACGACTCTTGTCAATGAGCCTAACATCATGCAAGAGGCGCTTGAATCGCTGGCATTTATGAATGTGAGCAGTGGTGATTATGATCAAGCACTGAGCTATGCAGAGCAGCTACTGGAGTACGGACAAAAGCAAAGTAATCAGGCTATCACAGTACGAGCGATGCTTATTCAGGGCTACGCTCAAGGCAGAAAAAGTAACTTTCTAACAGCAGAGCAGCACTACCGAGATGCATTAGCTATTGCTAAAAAGATAAAAGATTCTGTGCTGATTGCCCAGTCTTATGAGCGATTAGCAGCCATTTTACGCTGGCAAGATAAATACATAGCCGCCCTTAATGAGGCACAAAAATCTGTCGATATCTTACATGAGTTTGATGATGAAAAATCGTATGCATCGGCATTACTAAACTTAGGAATAATCGAAGCCATTATTGGCGATCACAATGCGGCGCTTGCAAGTTTAACTCAATCATTTTCTTTGCATCAAAAGCTTGATGACAAAAAAGGCATTGCCGATTCGCTTTACGAAATTGGCGAAGTTTACCGCCGTATGGGCGACAATGCCCAATCGTTAAAGCACTTTAAAATGTCTCACGTGTTGGATTTAGAAATTGGTTCTAAAGTCGACATCGGTAATAGTGCCATGAAGGTCGGCTACGCTGCGCTAAAACAAGGTGAACTTGCTACAGCCACAGATTACGCAGAAAAGTCGATTAGCTATTATCAGCAATCATCTTCAAACACAGGGCTATGTCGCTCGTACGATTTAATGGCGTTAATTGCTTTAAAACAAAACAACATCAGTGAAGCACAAGCCTATATCAACCGCGCTTTAGCAATCGCTACTGACTATAATTTTCGCTCACACTTAGTGTCTTTAGGGATCACCCAAACACGTATTTATCAAGCCATTGATGATCACGCTGAAGCAATTAAAACCGCAGAGCAGGCTTTAAAACAGGCTGACGAGCTGCAAGATGTTGAAGATCAAATTAGCTTAAATAAGTTACTCACTGACTCTTACCTTGCTTTACAACTGTATAAACAAGCATTTGAATCGCAAAACCGCTATCAAACCCTTGAAGATAGTACCGGTAAAAATCAGCACGACTTAACCGTGGCCGCGATGCAAAGCCAAGTGGCTTTTATGCGAAATCAACAAGAAATCAACCAATTGAGTGCTGAAAAGCAAATTCAAGCGGCCCAACTAAGCGAAAGTGAATGGCAATTTAAAGCATGGTTATTGGGCTTAAGCTGCGTGATTTTATTGATATCTGGCTTTGGTTACCGCTCATTTAAAAAGCGTAAACTTGCTAGTGAACGAGCACAGCTACTCCAAGAAGTCGTTGATAAAAAGAACCGCTTACTAGCCGATGTGTCTCATGAAATTCGCACGCCTCTCACAGCACTGCAATTGCAAGTTGAAGCATTGCAATACAATATCGCCAAAGACGTTGATGCCTCTTACGATGCCATTAATCGAAAACTTACCGATATTAATGTACTGATCCGTGATATCCATCAGCTAGCACAAGCAGACTCAGATAGCCTCTATCTGAACTTAAAACCCTATTTACTCGCTGATGTATTATCCGTTTGGCAGCAAGACTTTACTACTTTTGTAGAAAACAAAGGCTTTGAATTTACTAGTAACATTCACCTTGCTGCAGATATCAAAGTGACATGGGATATCGATAAAATTAAGCAAGTACTGACGAACCTTTTATCAAACAGTACTTTTTATACTGATAAACCCGGCAAAATTAAATTTATAGCAACGGCCTCAGAGCAGAGTATTACTTTTAGTATTGAAGATACCCCACCCGGCGTTACCGATAATCAGTTAGTTGAAATATTCGAACGTTTATACCGCGTTGATAAGTCGCGCAGCCGTCAAACAGGCGGCTCAGGCCTTGGGCTTGCAATTTGTAAAAGCCTGATTGAAACACACAAAGGCACTATCAAAGCTGAGCACAGCGAGCTTGGCGGCGTTAAGATCCTCATTTGCTTACCGCTTATTAGTGAACAACAGGTTTAATTAGCATCACGATTCCCTAAAATCGCCCCTAAACAGGGCGATTTCACTACATTTAGCTCAATTAATGCCGACCAAGGTCGCATATTATTTAATCAAAAACCGCCCTATATTTTTTAGTACGTTGTACAAATCTCTCACTAAAAAGTATAGGAGCCTCACAATGGCGGGCGAATATCAACAACAATACCAACAGTTCCAGCGCGATCCGGGTCAGTTTTGGCTTGAGCAAAGTAAACGACTTCCTTGGTTTAAAGAGCCAAGTGCCCCTTATCAATATGACGATAATGATTTTTACCATTGGTTTGCCGATGGTCAGTTAAACACTTGTTACCTAGCTCTCGACCAACACGTCGAAGCAGGCTATGGCGACCAAACTGCACTGATTTACGACTCCCCTGTTACCAATACCAAACAACAATACACTTATGGCGAGTTACAAACTCAAGTTGCTAAATTTGCTGGGCTCATGCAATCCCTTGGTGTAAGCAAAGGTGACCGTGTAGTCATTTATATGCCAATGATCCCACAAGCAGTTATTGGTATGCTGGCGTGTGCGCGCCTTGGTGCCATTCACTCCGTTGTATTTGGTGGTTTTGCACCGCACGAACTCGCGGTGCGTATTGATGATGCTAAGCCAAAGCTTGTGCTTACTGCGTCTTGCGGGGTCGAAATTAATCATGTGATTGAATATAAGCCACTGCTTGATGAAGCACTCGAAAACGCCAAGCATGCTGTTGAACACTGTATTGTATTTCAGCGTGAACAAGCCATTGCCGAGATGCAAGATGGCAGAGACATCGATTGGCAATCAGCCTCTGATACAGCAAGTGCAGTCGATGCAGTGCCTGTTGCAGGTGACGACCCGCTTTATATTCTTTACACATCAGGCACCACAGGCACACCTAAAGGGGTGGTTCGAGAAAACGGTGGTCACGCTGTTGCAATGCATTACAGCATGGAAACCGTGTATGGCATGAAGCCCGGCGAGGTATTTTGGGCAGCTTCCGATATTGGCTGGGTGGTTGGTCACTCATACATTGTATATGCACCGCTCATTTATCGCTGTGCCACCGTACTTTATGAAGGAAAACCAATAAGAACTCCTGATGCCAGTGCGTTTTGGCGTGTTGTAGAAGATTATAAAGTCACCGCCTTATTCAGTGCTCCAACTGCATTTCGCGCAATTAAAAAAGAAGACCCTACCGCCGAGGGCTTTAAAAAATACGATACCTCAAGTTTAAAACGTTTATTCTTGGCCGGTGAGCGCCTAGATCCGCCAACGTATGAATGGCTGAAAGACAACACCGGCTTGCCTGTACTCGACCACTGGTGGCAAACAGAAACAGGTTGGGCAATTGCGTGTAACCCAATTGGTATTGAACAACTTGCCACTAAACCGGGAAGTTCAACGGTGCCTACACCGGGCTTTGATGTACAAATTCTTGATATGAATGGTGAGCAGTGCGCCGCAAACGAAAGCGGCGCTGTGGTCATAAAACTGCCTTTACCTCCTGGTTGTTTACCAACAATTTGGCAAAACAATGAACGCTTTCAAGCGGGCTATTTAAGTGAGTACCCTGGTTATTACCTCTCTGGTGATGGCGGCTATATTGATGACGATGGGTATCTATTTATTATGGGTCGTACCGATGATGTAATTAACGTTGCAGGTCATCGCTTATCAACCGGTGAAATGGAAGAGATTGTAGCAGCCCACCCTGCTGTTGCTGAATGCGCAGTATTTGGTGTTAACGATGCACTCAAAGGGCAATTACCCATGGCGATGATAGTGCTCAAAGACGATTATCTTGGTGATAGCAAAGAGGTTGAGCAACAGTTAGTCCACTCGGTAAGAAATCAAATTGGCGCCATTGCCTGCCTGAAAAACATTTTGCATGTTGAGCGCCTCCCAAAAACCCGCTCAGGGAAAATACTCAGAAAGAATTTACGCCAATTGGTCGATGGTGAAGAACTGCAAATTCCATCAACCATTGATGATGCGAGTATATTCGATGAAATCAACCAACAACTTAACAATCGCTGATCTGCGTTTGTAATTTTGTAATGTTACCAAAGGCCTTGTTTAAGGCCTTTATTCGTTTTGGCCTATGGCTTGCAACTTTACATGTAAGTTAGCAAACGAAAAGGTGGTTAACATGGCTGTTATCGCAGGTTATATCCAATTCAATGAATTAGGCAAAACAGAATTTCATTATATTAATCAACTAGCTGATGTATTTAATCGCTATAAAAAAGCAGATGTTCAGCGCTTTGATTGCGATAATGGAGCTATTTTTCACTATGACTTTGATGCTTACCAACAAGCGAGTTGGTTGCAAACTGAGTCGCAAATTGCAACGCTGATTGGTCACCCTTTACTGAGCAGCTCGCGCTGTGATGATTTAAAAACCATGGCCAATACAGCTTCGCTCAACACTTGCTTACAGCAATGTGAAGGGGTATTTAGCTTTTGCCAGTTTAATAGCCAATTAGGCAGCTTAGTACTTGCCACCGACCCACTTGGTTTAAAGCCGTTTTATACCTTAAAAACAGCGCAAGGCTTACTGTTTTCAACCAACTTGGGGTTATTCAAACAGCTCAGTATTGAGCTTGAAAGCGATGCCGAAGCACTTACAGAGCTTGCTGTGCTTGGTTACCCGCTATTAGATCACACGCCTTACAAAAACATTAAATGCTCATACCCCGGCGAAATATTACGTTTTGATGCCAGTCACGGCGTGGTAAAACAACGTTACTTCGATTGGGTCGCCCTTGCCAAACAAAACTTTGAGGTGACCGACGCAATTGAAGGGGTTACTCAGGCTTTTCGCAGTGTTGTAACAAAAGCGATGCACACCGATAAAAAAGTGCTGAGCACCCTCTCTGGCGGCCTTGATTCACGGTTAATTAACTGCGAGCTATTACGCCAAGGTGTTGAGCTTAAGTCGTTTAATTTTTCGCAATCAGATAGCCAAGATCTCTACTGCGCAAAACAATATGCTTCGCAAAATGCCCTTAAACTTGAAGTTGTGCAAGTACGCGACACGCAAAAGCTCTCTGTTGAGCAGCGCCTTGGCAAATACTGGCGCAAAGCACATCACAATGAATATAAAACCGTTTCAAGACCACAAATTAGTTGGTCTGGTAATGGTGGCAGTGTTGGCTTAGGTGCCGTGTTTTATGGCGACGCTATTTATGATGCGGCAAAAGAAAACAATCTTGATAAGCTCATTCAAGCTTATTTAGATCAGCAGTACGCTTATTTGCCAAAGTCAGTGGTACATAATGCGTCACTACTACAACAAAAATTAATTGATAACCTAAAACTTAGTTTTAAACCGTTAGCCGAGCTACCACTCGAAAAAGCATTTCAATTGTTCTTACTACTCAATGATCAACACCATCATTTGAGCATTCCAAACGAGCAAGTATGCGAATTTAAAATGGAATTCTTCCATCCGTTTTATTCGTGGAAGGTACTGCAATATCCTTTAGCGGTCCCTGTTGAATATGTACGTAAGCACCGCTTTTATCAACGCTGGCTGAAAACTAGTTACCCACGTGCCATGCTTGCCCCCTGGCAGGCCTACCCAGGTCACATGCCTTGCCCTATCAAGGTAAATTACCAATCACAGTGGCAGTTTAATAATAATAACCTAATGCGTTTTGGCGAGCTGTTTAAGCTATGGTACGAGATCATGCGCTTTGACCGCCATCAGTTGATCAAACGCAGTCATTTTACCGCGTTATGCTTATTACAGTTAGCTCACCTAAAAAATGCGCAGCCAAATATTCGCATTGCTCAGCGGTTCTGTCAGTGGTAATGGATACCAAGGCGCAATAAAGCTTAATCATTTGAGGGCATTGTTATGAAATACAAATACTACTTTCTAAAACACAATATTACAGGCTAGAATCAAGTTAGTTATTAATAATTTAAGCTGAGACTTTAATGAGAAAATGGACACTTCCTCTACTGCCATTAATCGTATTAGCAGGCTGTACCTCAGTCAGTAAAGATGAATGTTTACAAGCCAATTGGCATGGTATTGGTTATAAACATGGTGCAGATGGCACTGAATATCGTGATGGCATAGATGCCTTATCACAATGTAGCGAGTATGGCGTAAGTGCCGATATTGCTGAATATAAAGTGGGATACGATCAAGGTCTGGCGGTGTATTGTGAGCCCGAAAATGGCTTTACGCTTGGCATGCAAGGAGCATCTTACAATGGTGTCTGTAATAGCACCGCTTTTCGTAAGGCATGGCAGGAAGGCAACGACAGGTATCAAGTACAGCAAAGGCTGATATACATTGATGACCGAATTGACGATATTGACCGCCGCCTAAAAGATATTCGCGCTGAGCTTAACAGCAATCAACTTGATAATGGCCAACAAAAAGAGCTTTATCGAGAACGAAGAGATTTAGAAAACGAGCGCAAAGATTTACGCAAAGAGCGTGCTTTACTACCGCTTTTGAATAAGCTGCCGAGTGTCGAAATTTCAACCGAGTGGTGATGCTTTATGTTTAAGCTTCATCTTATACATTTGCTCGTCAGCAGTGGCGAGTAACTCTTTGGCATTTTTACCATCTTCTGGGTAAAGCGCGATTCCAAAACTAGCACTCACAGGCACTTTGGTTGCGTAGCGCTTAGCAACCTCTTCAACCGCTTTTTGGCAGCGCCCTGCAATGTCTTGGCAAACAGAAAGTTTTGCTAACGTTGGTAACACAATCACAAACTCATCGCCGCCAATACGCGCTAATATGTCTTTATCACGCAGCTGAAGTGAAAGCTGCTCACTGATTTCAAGCAGTAGATTATCGCCCTGCTCATGACCAAAGGTATCATTCACCAGTTTAAAGTTATCAAGGTCGACATAAATCAACGAGAACTGGATTCCTTCGTTCGCCGCATGATGAGAAAATGAATGTAACTGAATATCTAAACCACGCCGATTTAACAGCTTAGTAAGAGGGTCTTGATTGACCAGCTCATCAAGAAGTTGGCGCTTTTCTACTGCCTTTGAAATATCATCAAATGCACCAATGTAATGACTCACTTGACCAAGTTCGTCATACATAGCATCTATAGTTAACAATTCAGGAAATACTTCACCGGTTTTGCGCTTGTTCCATATTTCGCCTTGCCAACGGCCAGTATTTAATAAACGCTCCCACATCTTTTCAAAAAACTCTTTGGGTTGCTGCTTAGCTGAGAGTATAGATGGGTTTTTACCAAGCACTTGTGCTTTACTAAAGCCTGTGATTTGTTCAAAAGCAGGATTAACATCCACAATTTTAGGCTCAGGGGTGGTTATTAATATACCGCGGCTTGTCGTTGTAAATACCGCTGTAAGCAGCTGTATTTTTTCGTTACTTTTAACTTCTTCGGTGACATCTTCTGAATAACCATTCCACTCAACACTGCCATTAGCACGGGCTATTGGTGAGGACTTTCCTTCAACCCAAATCACACCTTTAGTTGGATGATTGACTCTATAAACCTCATGCCAATCGGATAATTCGACTCGCGACTTTTCAATGCTTTTTATAACGCGCTTTAAGTCATCTGGATGGATAATATGCATGATTAAATCAGCAGACTTTTTTATATCATCTGCCGTGCAGCCATAGATATCAAAAACTTTAGAGCTTGCAAAAGGAAAGTAAGCTTGGTCATTTTTATCAACTATATATTGATAAACAAACCCCGGTAAGTTATCAGTAAACTTTTGCAATTTAGCATGTAAAAACTCAATTTCTCGCTCTTTTAACCACTGCTCAGTGATATCGATATGAACGCCTAGCATCCACTCAGGGTTGCCATTTTCATCCCAACTTTGCACTTGGCCTTTATCGAGCACTTTAACCCAGTGCCCTTGTTTGTGCTTCATTCGCGCTTCGCAAATATAGCGCTCAGAGTCCCCTTTAAAATGGGCATTTAATAACTGTTCAGATTTTGGCAAGTCATCAGGGTGAGCAAAGCTGAGCCAAGTTTCAATTGAAACTGGCAGTAATTCTTGCAGTGAATAACCGATAATATCGGCCCACTTATCATTGAAAATGGTTTCGCCGGTTTGTACATTCCAAAGCCAAATACCCGCATCCCCACTGTCGAGAATTAGCTGAGCAATGTCTAAACCAAGCTGCGATTTAATCGCATCATACCCTTCACTATACGCCATAATTAGCCTTGTTAACTAGCCCACCAACAATAAAAGCAAGCCTTAATCATTATTTTAGTTAACAAAATAAAAAAACACTAAAAATCTGTGAAGAATATTGATCTAACGCAGGCTATTAAATCATTGGCCAATCCACCTCATCAACACTGTCGATTGTGCTTACGATAGTTTGATCTCCTTGCCATTTTCGAATGTAACGCGCCAGAGGATCATAAAGCGCTGTTTGCTTATTAATATGAAAATGTCGACCGCCTCTAGGATCAACACCGACACCCGCAATATATTGCCAATTACCCCAATTTGCAGCCACGTCGTAATCGATGAGTTGCTGCTCGAAATAAGCCGCACCATAACGCCAATCAAGTTCAAGCTCGTTAACTAAACAACTTGCTGCAATTTGCCGCGAACGGTTAGAAATATAACCAGTTGTATTAAGCTCATGCATTATTGCATTTACCAAAGCAAACGGCGTGCGGCCTTGGCACCACGCATTAAAGCGCTGGCTGTTAAAAGTCGTCAGTGGCGCACTGTGCTTTTGCCCTTTAAAGTGGAATAGTTTTGCGCCAGAGCGCATTGCATGCCACTTGAAATATTCGCGCCACAGTAATTCGAACTTTATCCAATAGCTCGACTCATTCGCACCGTTTTGCTGCTCATACACTTCAACTTCTCGGTACAGCTGTTTTGCGCTAATTGTGCCACCAGCGAGCCATACACTGAACTTAGTACTGTTAC
This sequence comes from Pseudoalteromonas sp. 2CM39R, assembly GCF_023161845.1. Lineage (NCBI taxonomy): Bacteria > Pseudomonadati > Pseudomonadota > Gammaproteobacteria > Alteromonadales > Pseudoalteromonadaceae > Pseudoalteromonas > Pseudoalteromonas sp. 2CM39R. The sequence goes on along the minus strand of NZ_JALNTM010000005.1, from coordinate 105,503 downwards.
TAAAGCCGTCTAACTCATTGCGTGTTTCTTTATAACTGCTTGGCGCTTTAGATGAAAAGTACGCATCACAATGCTGCTGAGCTGCAATTAAGCCACCTTTAAAACTTCCTGAGTGAACAGGAACATCATCTATAGCTTGCTCAGGGCATAGCTGAACTGGGTGAGGTAAGTGGCTAACCGCTTGCTGTGGCGCCGCTATAAAGGTTGGCTCAGCTTCTACCTTTTTGCGAAAGGCAGTAAAGTTTTTAGGTAGGTCATCAAGCTGAAAAGGCAAGTCCGTTGCTTTAAACAAGGTATCTTGTTGATAAGTTTTCACTGTCACTTCTGGACATAACACTTTGATTTTATCGAGCTGTTTTTGCTCATAAACGCCAACTTGCTCGGTACAAACCAAAGTTTCAATATCGTACTTTTGTAATCGCTGACTGATTATTTGCTCAGGCTCACCACTTAGCACATGAAGTGTTTGCCCAAGCCTCTCAACGGCTTGTGCAAATGCAGCTAGGCTTTCACGTAAAAAGTGGTATTTATGCGTGCCATACGGTTTTGATTGGTAGTTAGTTTGCCTAAACCAGCGCGGCTCAATCACAAACACTAAATCAAGCTCGCCATCAAAATCAGCTAAATCAGATAGAATTTCATTGTCGACTAGGCGTAAATCATTTTGCAGCCAATATAGAACACGCTTTTTCATTGAATTACTCGTTGCTTTTAATACTCATACGAGTAAATCCATTATTTGGATTTTAAATGCCAAAATTTAATGATTGGGCAATATTTCGGATTGATGTTAAGCATCTTGCTCTTTACTCATAAGCTCGCTCATACGTTGCATAAGTTCTTGCTCACTGAGGTCTTCTTTGTGTGTGCCTATAGTCCAAATGTGGCCAAAAGGGTCTTCTAAAGTCCCTGACCTATCGCCATAAAATTGGTCATGTACTGGGCGTAGCTCTTTTGCCCCAAGCGATAAAGCTTTAGCAAAAACAGCATCGACATCTTCAACATACAGCATAATGCTCACTGGTGTACCGCCAAGTTGTTGCGGCGACTTAAATTGCACATCAGGGCAATTATCAGAAAGCATAATATGAGAGTCGGCTATTTTTATTTCAGCATGCGCTACCCCACCATCAGGCAGAGGCATTTGCATTACAAGTTCAGCAGCAAAAGCTTGTTTGTAGAACTCTATCGCCTTAGTGGCACCTTCAATAACCAAATACGGGGTTACCGCATGGAAACCTTTGGGGATTGCAGAAACAGCCATGTTACACCTCAACGTTAAATGTGTGTGTTATAAAGGTAGCAGTTGTAGCTAATTTCACTAATCTAATAATAAAAACGCCAGCGAAATCTTTCGCTGGCGTTTTAAATACAAATACCAATCAACTCAACAAAGCGGTGTATTATTCAGGCCAGCTTTGAGCCCCATCAATTGCAACCTCTGTTTGATTTAACGTCGTGCAATAACCTGTGGCAGATGAGGCATAGTAAACATCATCTAATACCGTGTAGTTTTTTGCTTTAACCTGCTGTTTTGCTTTGTCTGACGTTGCCATGCCCCACATGCTGAAGTAGCTGCTCAAATCGAGCTCGGTTGCTTCTGAAAGCGCTATTAATAGCCAATCATTGTTGCCTATACTTTGTGCCTCCGACAAGCTGTAGCTTGAAAAGCCAAGTGCATCTTTTTGTGCCTGCCAATTAGTCTCGCTGTTATCGGCTAGATTAAACGCACGCTCCAAAATGTGTAAGCGAGGATATAAATGCCAGCCGTTTTCGAGCTTATTGTGTGCCTGTGCGGCCATCATAATTTGTAAATAAATAGCGTGACTTTGCGACCACTGAGACATTGCTAAATCTTGCATGTAAGCAAATGCATCTGCGCTTTGTTTACTGGCTTGTAAATGATCAAACAAGTTCTCGAATGGCAAGTTTTGGCACGATGCCGAAAAGCCCGTTTCATCTTCAAACTTCGACTTACTGTAGTAGGAGTAAAAGTTGGTATTTGAATGGCCACCAAACCCTTCGATACGAAAGCGCCCTTTTTCAAGACCATGTCCTAATTCATGGATATCGCCATGCCCAGTTGGATTAAAATTCCAACCTGCGTCATACGGATTACCAGAACAGCCCCAACCACAGGTCGGTTGGTCTGCATTCATATGTTTTACAATATCAATTGTTTGTACTTCAATATTGCGTTCACTCGCAAAGTCATGAATTTCGCTAACCACATCGATGCCCGGCCCTTTGAAACCAGCAAGTACATGCGGATAGTTATGGGTATAGCGCTCTACAGCATGGGCGAAGTCAGACGCTATGGGCCAATAACCATCGTTAATTGAAATACGCATTTTCTCGAGCTTTGAATGCACTTCAAAGCCACCGGTTGCGACCTCGGCCCAATCATAGTCACCTTTTTCAAGCAACTCAGCGAAGCGCTCATCATCACTGCTGCTACGCCAATAGGGGTGCTCACCTACATTGCTAAATTCAAAGCTGACATCTAAATCATTTTGATCAAACTCAATTTGAATTGGCCCACCATAAGGTGACGTAAAATAGACTGTTTCATTTGTCTCTATAGGCACATGAACCGACTGCAATTTAGCGGGTCGATTATAGCCATTGCTGCTCATGTAATGTGTTGCGCCATCACGCAGAGTATTAACAAACACCTGGGTATTCACTGCTTGATTATCGGTGCGTTTAATAGCAAACGTTTGCCCCGGCAAGGCATACACACCCGTTGAGCGAAAATACGCCTTACTCTGCATATTCACGGTGACGGTTTTAGGTGTTACATGACTAAAATCACTACGGCTGAAATTACCCATATCAACTTGAAGTGGGTTAACTTTACGTATATTTAATACCGCATGATCAGTAAACAGGGCACGAAAAAAGCTTGTATTATCAGTGCTTAGCTTATCCATCGGGAAGCTTACAACTTGGCGATAATGATCTGCAAGCAGCGCCAGTAACTGATAAAAGCGATAACCCTGCTCTGTAAAGATATCTGTTTTCGCTTGGTCAAAACCTCTAAAAACCGAATTAATGATCGTTGCCGCATCACTAAACTGTTGCTGATATTGGCTTTCAGCTGGGCAACTACGGTTATCACAGGCACTTAAATCAACACTAAATTCGCTGCTTTTAAAGCGACTAAGTAAGTCTTTAATAGTTTGCGCATCGGTTGGCAAGCTGTCGTTAATAGCAATTGGGTTCCACTGTGCCAATTCTAATCGGTGCCAATAATTATCACCTGCAACACTCACATGGAGTAATTCAAATAACGCTCTACCTAGTGCAGTTTGGCTACCATCACGCTGAATATAAATCACTGCTATATCGTTTTCTTGCGCTTGCTTTACTGCAGCCACAACATTATCAATATTTAATCCTTCACGCTCATGCTGAGAGATAATCAGTACATCCGTGTCAGTTGTTAAACACGCCGCTAGAGCGTCGTTGTCACAACTAGCATTGTCGTTATAGCTCACCATGCCTTCATATTGACTATCAAACCACTCTCGCGTTTTGATCCTATCTTGAAAGTAATAGCTTTGATCAAGTTGCGCTAATACAAGTTTAAGTGGCTGCTCTGCGGTTATTTCTCTGCCAGCTAACCAGGTGGTGCTGTTTTTCAAAAACTGAGTCATTTGCTCGTTAATAGTATTTCGATATGGGTTACTACCAAATACTAAGTAACGGCCCTGTTCCCCATCACTAGTACCAACAACGGCAAGGTTTCTGACTTTTGTCTCGTAACCATCTTGCCAACTATTGTTGGTAAGTAGAACTGGCTCATTGAATGGATAAGTGGCATTTAATAACGTTGCATCCCATGTTGGATACCAGCTTAATTCATCAAGAACGGAGCTTGAGCCAAAAGCAAATAAGCTATTTTTAATGCTTTGAAAGCGCGCTTTGTGGGTATCAATTTCATTAATGGTCGCATCAAGTAGCAACTCACTGTTTGGAACAACCAGCGCATTGCCAATTTCGAGTGCCTCGGCCACATAACTTTGGGTGATGTTTAACACAAACTCAAAGCTTGCCTGTACACGTGAATCAGAGGCTGTGATTGTGAGTTTATGTTCACCAAGAGCTTCATTACTCGCGGTGCCAGATAAGATGCTAGTTTGCTCATCAAAACTTAGCCACGTAGGTAAACCTGTTACGGTTAAGCTCACTTCATCGTTGTCTGCATCGGTGCTGATTAATTGCACACTCAAAGCCTGCTCAGCACGCGCTTCACTACTCAGTGGAGACACCACAGGCGCTGAGTTTGCTCTGGCAGCGATGTTAAATGTTTGCTCTGCCTGCTGCGTCACTTCGCCATCTGAATAACGAAAACGAATTTGCTGTTCGCCCGTATTCGCAAACAAGGGCGTGCCGCTAAAACTAAGGTTAGTCGCATCAAAGCTAAGCCAATCAGGTTTACTAACTTCACTTACTACCACAGTGTCATTTTGTGCATCAGTAAATGTTAGCTGGTAAGTATAAGCTTGGCCTTCATTGCTATCTGATGGGGTAGAGGTGAGCGTTGGCGGTATATTTTCAATAAGTTTGGCTTCTACATTAATATCAATCAAAAGCTGTGCAGAGAGCTGCCCATCAGTGACCGTAAACTCAATGTTTGCATACTTACCTACTTGCTCAGGCGTGCCACTGATACTTGCTGAGGCTTCATTAAAACTTAGCCAACTTGGTAAGTTTGTTACAGACAAAGTAAGTGGGTCATTATCTGGATCAGAAACTTCAGGGCTAAAACTCAAGGTTTCACCAACACGTAAAGTCTGTGATTGACCGCTGATTTGCGGCGCTTGATTTTGTGGTGTTTCGGTTACAGGAGGGGTTGTTGTTTGTTTTTCATCTGAGCCTGAGCCGCCACAAGCAGCAAGTGTTAGCAATACAGCCGAGCATAATAGCGAGCGCTTGCACAAAGAGTAAGGTGCGTTCATTGAGTTCTTATCGGTATGGTAAACAATTTTTTAACATTATAAGCCGATACTACAAACTAATATCTCGGAAAAAATACGTAAATTGATATCGCTGTCATTAATTGTTAAAGCGTAAAAAAGCCCCATAAAGGGGCTATTTAAAGGTTACGAGCTTGGGTTTGCAAAATCGGGTCTGGGTAACTTTTCGAGTATGGCGTATAAGTAAATCACCACAAGGCAAAGCCCTCCCGCTACAAAGAATAAGGTTGGGCCGTTGTAATAATCTAAAATTAAACCACCACCGAGTGGTGCTAAAGCAAACCCTAAATCATAAAACGAAGCCGCGCCAAAGTACGCACCACGTAAGTGTGATGGTGCGAGCCTATCAAGGTGAACGTTCATCGTCGGAAACAAAATGGTTTCGGCCAAACTCATCACCACTATCGCACCAATCCAGCCCCAGAATAAATCGATTGGATTGAGTGCTAGCCAAAATTGCGACACCATTAGTAGCATCAAACCAATTTGAATTCGCACCGTTAGGCTAAACCGCGCCATCATTTTTAACAGCAGAAATTGACTTGAAATGATCACTAACGCATTGGTAAAAATAAGCGCAGAAATCAATGCAAGTAGGTCGGGTGCCTCTGCACGAGTTAGATATTGTATGAGTGAACTATCCATTTGCGCATAAATAAACATGCACAAAATATTGGCTAAAATTAAACACTGCAGCAGCTTATCTGCAAATAGAATACGTAAGATTTGCTTGCCTTGTACTGCTGGTTTTTTCTCTTCAGGCTCGTCGATTGCGGCAGTATTTTTTGCGGCTTTATCACTAAAATTAAAGCCCCAAACAAGCAGCACCAATAAAATAGCAAATGCCCCTGCGGTAATATAAAAGCTCGACTGCTCACCTGTTAAACCCAGCCATACTCCGGCTAATGGGCCCACCGCACAGCCCACATTAACAATAAAGTACAGCGACTGCATGGCCAACTCACGAGTTTGTGCATCATCAATAATATCGCCAATCGCCGCACTGGTTAGTGGTCGCCAAAGTGCAGTCGCAATCGAGCATAAGGTCATCACAATCACATAACCGGCCACGGTTTGTACCTCAGCCAACAGCGAGAAAGAAATAATATACAACACGCCGGTAATGTACATCAGCGTATGCCGGCCCACTTTATCTGAGAGGCTACTGCCAATAAAACTGGTAAACACCGAAATTACGGCAGCACTGGTAAGTACCAATCCGACTTCTGTCGCCGATAGAGCAAACTTTTCGTACAAAATCACCGCAAGAAATGGCCACACCATGTAATAGCTGCCACGGGTAATAAACGAGCCAAATAAGAAGATCCACATAAGCACAGGAAACTGCTTAAAGCGCGCTAAAGAGATATCTGAATTCATTATTTTAATTTTTATGATGATGATTAAAACACTATACAGGAACTGAATCTGCCTTGGGTATTTAATCTAAAACTTGTTTGTAACAGCGTGTTATACCAACCCGCAATAATACTTAATCATTTTTAGGGATTAAACCTGTCGCTAACTGCGTTAAAAATTTCTCATTTAGAACAACTAAATAACGAAATTTTTGCCTTGCTATCAACGAGGTTTTATTGCCTCAAAATAGACTACTTAATTAAGCGGGTTGGTATTAATTAGCTAAAAAACAAACGCAACTTAATTGTGAATAATGTTAAGCCAACTTGAAAAAGATTAATCTAAATAAGAATAGTTATTGATTGTATTTTTCATTTGTGTAGTATACGCAACGTTCCTCAAAGGGATAACCTACAAAAAGAACTGGAAACCTACAATGAAATCAATAAAACCAAGCTTACTGGCACTTGCCATAGCAACACATTTTTCAGCCTTTGCTGATGACGCTAAGCCGAAACAAGATATGGAACGCTTAGTTATCACTGCAACAGGTTTTGAGCAAAAAGTTACCGAAGCACCTGCAAGTATTTCGATCATCACCAATGAAGATATTAAGTCTCATGCATTCACCTCAGTACTTGATGCTGTGCAGTATTTAGAAGGTATCGACATTGGCACAACTCGTGATAAAACAGGCCAAGGCAGTGTAAGTATGCGTGGTTTAACAGGTGAATACACCTTGTTACTTATTGATGGTAAACGCCAAAATAACCATGGCGATATTTATCCAAACAACTTTGGTGGTAACGCGTTTAACCACGTACCACCAGTTGATGCGATTGAGCGCGTTGAAGTAATTCGCGGCCCTGCATCAACACTTTATGGTGCAGATGCGCTAGGTGGTGTAATTAATATCATCACTAAAAAGCACACTGACAGTTGGAGCGGTGCTGTTTCATTTAGCCGTTCATTACAGCAAAACGATGATTTTGGTGATGACATTACCACTGACTTTAGTGTGATGGGTCCGCTTATCAAAGACGTATTAAGCTTAGGTGTACGCGGCAGCGTTTACGAGCAACAAGCATCATCGCCAACATTTGAACCAGCAACCGATCCTAATGGTGTTGTACATGCTCGTTCATTAGGTTTTGGTCGTGGCGGCCGTACTGTTGATAACACAAACGAGCAGTATGGTTTTACTTTAACTTATACCCCGTTTGAATCTCATCATTTACGTTTTGATTATGATAACTCAAGCCAAGTGTACGACAACACGCCAAGCTATGACATTGAATCAGGCACCATTACTTACCCGCTTGGTACTAAAGATAACATTGAATCAATCTGGCAAGATCGCCGCGGCCAAGTAAACCCGCGCGCAGGTTATGCGGCAGACCAAGAGTTTGACCGTGAATGGTGGTCGCTAAGTTACGATGGTGAACTTAACTGGGCAACTGTAAAAGCCTCTGTATCTTATGTTGATACGCAAAACAATGGCCGTACTTTACCACTGAGTGTAAGCGAGCGATTAGAGCTACAAGCTATGTACGATGGTACTGGCGAATACGAAGGAATGGACGAGCAAGCACGTAAAGACTTAGCCGAAGAGACATTCTTACCACGCCCTGCACGCCCACTTGAAAGCAGCCAATATACCTATGACTTACGCTTTGATATTCCTATCACAGGCAGCTTTGGTAGCCATAACCTAGCAATTGGTGGCCAGCTTATCGACGGTGAATTAAAAGACGGCGTATTTGGTCTTGAAAGTGACCAAGCAGGTCAAGTACAAGAGCAAAACATGTACTCAGTCTTTGCCGAAGATAACTGGATGGCAACTGACAACTTCACCTTTACATTAGGCGCTCGTTACGATGACCATGATGTATTTGGCAGCCAAGTATCTCCGCGCGTTTACGGTGTATATAATCTCTCTGACACTTGGACCCTAAAAGGCGGTGTAAGTACAGGTTATAAAACGCCGCAAACCACTGATCTTTACGACGGTATCACCGGATTTGGTGGTCAGGGCACAAGCCCATTTGCGGGTAACCCAGATTTAGAGCCAGAAACCAGTGTGAACTCTGAAGTTGCACTTTACTGGACTTCGCTTGATGGCGATCACAACATTAATGTGACTTACTACACCACCAAGTTTGAAGACAAAATTGCCCGCGGCGACACTATTTTAAGCTGTGAGCAAACTAACGATGTACGCCCTTGTGTCAACTTAGGTCAATACGATCAACTTGGCTACGATAGCTACAGCCAAAAGATCAATATCGACGAAGTAGACCTTCAAGGTGTTGAAATTGCTGGTCAATACACTATCACTAAAACAGTATCTGTTAACGGTAACTACACGTGGACTGATAGCGAACAAAAAAGCGGTCCTGAAGAAGGTCAGCCATTAACTAACTCAGCTGAGCACATGGCAAACATTACCCTAAACTGGGAAGCGACTGACTTTATGAACCTATATCTACAAGGTGTATATCGTTCAGACCGTTACCGCGGCTGGGATAACGTGCACGACAAAGCGCTGTACTACAAAAACTACAGCCTATTTAATTTAGGTGCGCAGTTCTATGTAAATGAGTATGTGCAAATCAATGCCCGTGTAAACAACCTATTAGACGAAGATTTCACCTCATATAGCACTAGTTATACCGACCTAAATGGCGATGGTGAGTATGAGTACCTAACAGGTCGCGGTGTAGTTAGCGAAGTAACATTCACAGACGACTACAACGTTAAAGATAAAGGCCGTAACTTCTGGATTGGCGTTACCGCTTACTTCTAAGAAGACTCCCTGAAAATAGACAGCATGCAGTCATGTGCTGTCTATTTTTCTTACTACACTATTACTCCTACTATCAGTATTCTTTTTACTGTCACTAAACTGCCAACTTCACACACTAAGCTGATGATACCTGCGTAAGCTTATTTATCAGTCTATGGAACATATCCTTACAGCCAGTGGTATCTGTATTAGTTATCAAGATGAAGGCGATAAAAATGCGCCGGTGATCATCTTAATTATTGGCTTAGGTGCTCAATTTACCGTTTGGCCAGAGTCGCTTTATTTTGGCTTGGTAGAAAGAGGCTTTCGGGTTATTCGTTTTGATAATCGTGATGCAGGGCTATCCTCATCGTTAGATGAGTTAGGCAAGCCTAGCCTGGTAAAGCATTGGCTTAGCCGCCGATTACCCATTCGCACAAAGCTGCCCTATTCGCTCGATGACATGGCTCGCGATGTTAAAGAATTAATGGATGCACTGGCTATCAAAAAAGCGCACTTAGTGGGGGCTTCGATGGGAGGCATGATTGCGCAAATTGCCGCGGCAAAGTATAAAAAACGTGTACTGAGCTTAACTTCAATTATGTCGAGTAGCTCGCCGTTATCGTTTTCGGGTTCAAACATTAACCTGCTAGTAAAGCTCGCTAAAATACGCCCCCGAAGCAGTAATAAAGAAGCCGCGATTGATTACAATGTTAGGCTCAACCAACTCATTGGCAGCCCAGCCTACCCACAAGATGAACACGCTTTATACGCCAACGCAGAACGCTATATTGAGCGGGCCCACACGAATCAAACAGGCTTTAAACGTCAGCTTGCAGCCATTGCCGCAACGCCTTATCGCGAGCAATTACTAAAAAAGATTAAAGCCCCCACATTAGTAATTCACGGCAGCGCTGATCCTGTTATGCCACTGTCTGCGGGTATCAACACCGCACTGTTAATAAAGCGCAGTAAGTTAAAAGTTGTGCCTGGAATGGGCCATGATTTTCCGCCCGCTTTAATGAAAAAAATGACTAAGTGGATTGCTAAACACGCAGCTAAAGTCAGCGCCAAAAAAGCCGCTAAAAAACCCTAAAAGCATGATAGAATTATCATACAATTTATAAGGTTAGCGTTTTATGTTGCGTGTATTTTTTAGTCTGTTTTTAATTATCCCTTGGTTAAGCTTTGCCGGTGTGTCACTAAGCGAGCTGCGCATTATTTATCAGGGCGAAATTAGTGCCAAAAACAATCAACACGTTGCACAGCTTTTGGCTGAGCAGCCAAGCATAAACAGCATACAAATTACCAGTGGTGGCGGAAACGTTGATTTAGGTATGGATCTCGCCGAGTTGATTTTGGCGCATAATTTAAAAGTTCATATAAAACAATTTTGCTTTTCGTCGTGTGCGAATTACGTATTGCTTGCAGGAAACCCTACCACTATAGCTAAGAACGCCATTGTTGGTTGGCACGGCGATGCTGCTTCAGCTCGCTGGCGAGATAGCGATATTGATGCCATGGTAAGCCATTTAAAAGAGCCAGAAAAAACAACCAAGTGGCAGACTTTACGCACTCATTACGATGAAATAATCGCAAAAGCCGTGACTCGTGAAAAAGCCTTTTATGCAAAACGCGGGGTTAATCATGACTTGCTAACGATTGGTTTATCTAAAGAGCTAAAACATGCAGCTGTGGCACAAAAAGCCAGAGGCTGGAGCTACTCAAAAAAAGCACTCAATACACTGAATGTGAATAATATTGAGTTTGCAGATTGGCAGCCCCGCTCGGCAAAGAACTTTCCGTTACTAATAATTGATGAATTAGAGTAAAGTTCTTTTATTTGTTAAACACTAAACTTATGCCATGGGCCTGTTATAGCAAGTGTTTTTGAAGGTGAGTAAACGTTCACAAACAAAGTGCTACCATCTGGTGAAAAACAGGCACCTGCCAGCTCGGTTTGCGCAACCAAGCGAGCAAAATTATAAACTTGCCCATCTGGTGTCACACCTCGAAGGTGATTATCGACCACATCGGTGTATTGGTCTTCACAAACAATTAAGTGACCATTAGGTGACACGGTTAGGTTATCGCCAAAGTTGTATAGGGTTTTGCTAGTACTTTCTACAAACAACGAGATTTTACCTGGTTGCTGCGCTTCTTTATCTGTGCCCTCAAATTCTGATGGCTGATATTTCATAACCTGACCAAGTTGTTTTTTACCGCCATTGGTACAGCAGAAATAAAGCTCTTTATCACCCCAGTGAATACCTTCACCGCGAGCAAATAGTGCCGCACCTTGTTTGTATCCGCGCAGGCGTAAGTCGTCTTTCGGGCTTTCAGGGTTATCTAAATTGACCCACTCAACCTCAAGCTCTTGATGTAGCCCCATGGCTTTATTATTCCAGTTGCGGCTATCGAATTGTGGCTTACCTTTTACCACCATAGCTTGTAATTGCCCACCTTTATGCAGCTTGCCATATTCCTTTGGAATAAAACGATAAAAGACGCTATCACCTTTATCTTCAGTTAAATAAACAATGCCGGTGCGCGGATCAACAGCAGCCGCTTCGTGGTTAAATCGACCCATGGCTTTTAATGGCTCAGGTTTAATTAAGCCTTTGCTATTTGCGGGTACTTCAAAAATATATCCATGGTCTTGGTTAAATCCATCGGCTTTGGTATCTGTGGTTTCTTCGCACGTAAGCCAGGTGCCCCATGGCGTAATACCACCAGAACAGTTACGAATAGTGCCGACCAATGACAAGTATTCTTGCTCTTTTTGATGAGTTTTTAAGTTATAAACGATATGACTTGTGCCACCCGGTAACGCCACACCATCACTGTTAGTATCAAAAGCCAGGGGCGTTTTATGGTTGGCAATACTTGCTTCAGCTTTCGCTAAATCTTTTGGTTTGAGCTCATGGTTTCGCACTAATGCAACACGGTCATTACCAAGAGCTAGGCAGCCCATACCATCGGCTTTGTCGGGGACCGTAAATCCATCAGACATTTTCTCACCTAGGCTTGAAACGACTTGATAACTAAAGCCCTCTGGTAAGTCGAGCAATTTATCTGGATCGGGAATTAACGGTCCAAAGCCCATAGCCGTTGTTTTTAAATCACTTAACGACACTTTACCTATGGCACTTTTTGATAATCCTAAAAAGGCTAATGTGCCCGCCCCTACTAAAAACTCTCGACGTGAAACCATGCTAACTCCAAGCTAAAAACCAGCTTTATCATACAAATAAAAAAGGCATTATAAAGCAATGAAACGATAAAAAGTTACATTATCACAATATTCACGAAATTGTCATAAAGCTTGATTTAACTGATAAAACACGTAAAACATTAAAGCAATTGAACTACAAACACCTCAATTGCAAATAATTTTTAATCGCATTAGCCTTTTATCATACAAGTAAATCGCTTAAACTAAGGCTAAATTTTATTAAAAGAAGCAACCGCCATGTTCCTAAAATCAAAAACATTTATTGCATTCTCATTGGCGCTTTTAAGCTTTAGCCAGCACGCCTTTAGCTTACAGTTTGGCAATCAAGTCGACAGTGACAAACTCATTAAAATTTCGACGGTTATGGCCTCACCAGACGATTACCTTGCAAGTCCAATTACCGTGGAAGGGACTATCACTGGGGTATGCGAAAAACGTGGTTGCTGGATGACACTTGCATCTGACAAGCGCTTTGAAAACTTACGTATCAAAGTTGAAGATGGCGACATGGTGTTCCCGATGACGGCTAAAGGCAGTAAAGCTATTGTAACTGGTAAACTCGATAAAATTCAGCTTAGCCTTGGCCGCACTAAAGCGCTACTTGCTCACAAAGCGCAGCAAGCCGGCGAAAGTTTTGATGTAAACTCAGTGACTGAAGCAATGGCTATTTATCAGCTCGTACCGAGCGGAGTTGAAATCATTGAGTAATAAATCAAGTATCAACTGGTTTAAGTTAAACAGAAACTTACACCGCGATATTGGTTACTTTTGTGTTGGTTTAGTGATTATCTTTGCGGTTTCTGGCATTGCAGTGAACCACAAAGATGATTGGAACCCAAACTACAAAGTAAGCCACCAGCAAATCCGTGTGAGCGATGAAACTTGGCAATTAGATAATGACGCGTTGCTGATTGAGCAAATTATCTCTCATGCTGATGTAAGCGAGCCTGTAAAGGCTTCTTATTGGGTATCGCCGCAAGAGTTTAAGGTATTTTTAAAAAACGGTAACAACCTCAGCCTTAAACTCAATAAAGATGTCATAAGCTATGAAGCTATTGAGCCTCGTCATGTATTTCAAGCATTTAACCGCTTACACTTGAACGAGACAAAAGCTTCGTGGGTGATTTTTTCTGATATTTTTGCTGGGCTGCTGCTGTTTTTAGCAATCAGCGGCTTGTTTATGATCAAGGGTAAAAATAGCCCATGGGGCAGTCGCTCTGTATTAGTCATTAGCGGTATGCTACTCCCAGCAGCTTATGTATTTTTATAACAATCATTACAAAAAAGGCACTAGCGATTGCTAATGCCTTTTCTCGAAAAGCCGAACCTAGAACCTAAATTCAAAGTTTACATTTGCTGCAGTCTCGCTTTCACTGCGATCAAACCAGTTCATCGATTTATAAACCGCTTCACCTGTAATAGCGAACCAATACGTAAATGCATATTCAAGTGCAATGCTGACACCTGCATTATGACCGTCGTAATCAGCGCTAAAATCAAGGCATTGCTCTGGCGTATCACTGCATGCACCCGATAAAAATACATCACCTTCCTCTGTACGGTAATACATTTGGGTATAATCAACATCGATAGTGCCTTTTTGATAAAAGACACTGCCGTATAATAAGGCTTTTGAGCTTAATCGGTATCCTGAAATAAGTGCAATATCATAAGTATCGTGCGATAAATCCCAATCATAGGTATCGTCATCATAATTACCCGCTAATATTGGACCATACCCCGCATCTTCACTGCGAATATAGCCAAGGCTGACAGCCATAGAGAAGTTTTTCTCGACGGCCGATTCTAAAGGGCTGCCGTAAAACTGATGCTTAATAGCGTATTTTTCATAATCATGATCGCCACCAATACCAGCCCCTACGGTAAGCTCCGTCGAATAACCTAAGGTCATACTCATCGAAGTCGTTATCGCTGTACTCGTTGAAGTACTCTCGCTGGTATCTTTCGCAATGATCTTGCTTGTATCTGTACCAACGGTTGCACGAAAATGAAAGGGGTCACTGTTGATCTCTGGGCTCTCAAAGCGTGCCATCGATACACCTGTTTCGGTTGTAGATTGACAGCCTGCTAATAAACCTAAAGCTATAAACGCCAAAAAAGGCTTAAACGTTTTCACGTAATTTCCTTATATATTATTATTTTAACGCGAAGATTCTAGACTAAGGCCTTATAGCTCGCAATAAATCAATAACAAAAAAGGTACAAACTCTATTATTAAGCGCGTTCATCCTTAGGTGATTCCATCACCACATGAGTTGTAATGGTGCGTACCTGTGGTATTGAGCCTAATACATCAGCATGAAACGCTTTATAGGACTTAAGATCCGCCGTCTCAACCCTCAGCAAATATTCAAACGAGCCAGTTACATTGTGGCACTCTTTTACTTCATCAATAAATTCAAGAGCATGTTCGAATGCTCGCTGAGAGACTGTTGAGTGCTCATTTAAACCAACCCCAACATAAGCGATAAACCCTAGGCCAACGGCCTGATTATTAATCACCGCCCGATACCCTGCAATAACCCCAAGCTTTTCTAGCTCTTGCACTCTACGAAGGCATGCCGATGGCGATAAACCCACTTTATCTGCCAGCTCGGCATTGGCAATTCGGCCATTGCGTTTAAGCTCATGCAATATTCTGTCGTTAATTTTATCTTTTTTCATTTTTGATTGTGAACTTTAAATATACACAACAATATTAAGCGCAAAAATTGCGCACATTACAACTTATAATTGCATCTAAATTCAAATGGAGAGATAGCGATGAGTTTTGAAATTTTAACAGCCTTGGCATTATTTGCTTTAGTGTCATCAATTACCCCTGGGCCAAATAACTTAATGTTGATGAGCTCAGGTGCTAACTTTGGCTTCAAAAGAACCACACCACACTTACTTGGCGTGACGCTTGGCTTTATGCTGATGCTGGTTTTAGTGGGTCTTGGCATCATGCAGCTATTTGACTTGTTTCCACCAAGCTACTTGATATTAAAGGTATTTTGCATTGCTTACTTACTCTATCTGGCGTTTAAAATTGCCACAAGTAACGCACAACAAAAAGCCAGTAGTGAAAGTAAGCCGTTTACTTTTATTCAGGCTGCACTATTTCAATGGGTGAACCCAAAAGCGTGGGCAATGGCATTAAGCGCGGTAAGCTTATATGCCCCAGACAAAAACCTCACCTCTGTGTTAATCGTAAGCCTCGTATTTGGCTTAATTAACCTGCCATGCGTCAGCTCGTGGACCCTACTTGGCGAAAAGCTTCAACACTGGCTTGCCAGCCCAAAGCGCTTAAAAGTATTTAACTACCTAATGGCAATACTATTAATCGCTTCAGTGATGTTTAGTTTGTTTTAATTTGAGCAAGCTTTGCTTGTCAGTAGTATATTGAAAGCTTAGCTATCAATAAATGAACTAACGATTAAAGCATTTTTGAATCATAGATAGGATTTAAAGATGAGTAATTTTTCCTGTGCTAAGCTTTATTTACCTAGAGCTTTTCAGTGCGACTCATGGCTAGTAACGTAGAGAATTACTTTTACCACGGCTTTTTTGTCTTCTTACTCATTACGGTAGTAACCTGCTCCATTATAGCCACGCGCCTGATGCGCAGTAGTTTTAATAACCGCTCGATTTACTTATTTAACCTGTTTTTTTACCTTGGTGTAATTGGCTTTGCATGGCTTTGGATCCAAGACTTATTAGACCTTACGCCAAGTTTTCGCTCTGGTGTGGTAATTTATATGATCTCCATGACATTACTGCAATTATCCATTTATAACCACGACGAACCCAGCCGATTTAATAAGATAATTATTGCGCATGGTGCTATTTTTTCTGTATTTGCCCTTCTTACTCAAAATATAAATCAACTTGCCCTTATTGAAGCTTGTTTTACACTAAGCGTGCTACCTGCACTTATTTACTACACAACAAAGCGTGCTGTATGTGAGAAGAACATAGGTAATACAGTGTTGTCGATGGCGCAGTGTATTCTTCTTTTAGTGCCTATTTCACAGCTGAGTATTATTACCCATGAACACAATTTAGCGACCTTATACTCTCTAACGGTTATAGCCCATGCAACCGTGTTTGTTATGACTGGCCTCGGTCTCATCACTACCCTGTTAGTGGATGAAAAAAAACGCTATTTGGAGCTGTCTTTAAAAGATCCGCTTACCGGACTCTATAACCGCCGCGGGCTGCAATTCATTATCGAACAGCAACAAGTTTTAAGCCCAAATAAAACTTCTATACTCCATGCCTGTATTGTTGATATTGATTTCTTTAAAAAAATAAACGACAACTATAGCCATGAAGGGGGCGACTTAGTACTTGAGGTTTTTTCTGATTTAATAAAACATCATTTAAATAAGGAAGACCTATGTTGTCGGCTCGGTGGTGAGGAGTTCTTATTATTGTTCTTTGCTGCTGATTTAGACTCTGCTACAAAATATTTAGAAGAACTACATAAAACCATCGAAACAAGTCAAATCGCTTATCAAGAACATCGTATATCAGTTACCGCTAGCTTTGGTTTAACTTGCTGGCAAGCAAATGACAGCTTTGAAAGCTTGGTAAATCGTGCAGACAAAGCTGTTTACGATGCGAAAGATAATGGTAGAAACCGCATAGAAATCAATACCCAGAAGCAACCGTAAAGAACTAACAACATAAAAAATTGAAGGCTTTTCCATCAATCTTGTAAATTAAGGCGCTGCCACTATAATTAGCTCGTGCTTATACTTAACTTGCAATATGTAGTGCTATGTCTTTAAAAGTATTATTAAATTTTAAATTAAACTGGTTACTTTTATGCGCCAGTTTTTGGCTTTTTTCCCTACCAATTCAGGCTAAATATGTGGTGGCTGTTGTGGGTAAAACTAAAAACGATAGCTTTTATCAGCAAGCCTTTAAAGGGTGTGAGCAATTTGCAAAACAGCATCTCGATTTTGAATGTATTTACGATGGCCCCAAAGACTTTCAAGATATTCGCACGCAAGTACTAGTGATCACCGACCTTGTTCGCAGAAACAACATTAGTGGTTTATTAATCGCAACCACAGATTCTAATTACCTTGTTGAAAGAGCATTAAAACAGCTTAAAGATAACAACATTCCAGTGATCACTTTTGACTCTGATCTGCTCGAAGAAGATCAGCAGTACCGTTTAGCCTACGTGGGTACTAATAATTTTGACTATGGGGTGGCTTTGGGGAATGAATTAAAAAAATTCACCAACAAAGAAAATAACCAAGTCTGTATTCAATCAGGACACTCAACAACACCTAATTTAAACAAGCGTATTGAAGGTGTTCGCTATGCGTTATCTGGGCAAAAAGATAAACGTTTAAGCGGTGAAAATGGCTGGAGTGAGTTTGATCGATGCCCTTTGTATAGCTTAGGAAAACGAGAGGTCTCCCTCGGCCAGCTCGACAAACTGCTTAACCTTGAAAATCCACCGCTATTTTTAGCGGTAGCGGGCTTTGCCCAATTTAACTCTAATTATGCAAACGTGATTGCTAAACATAAACAACGTATTGCTAATCAAGAGGTGGTGATCGTTTCTGCCGATACTGAGCAAATGCAATTAGAAGTATTACAGCAAGGATTATCATCGGCCAATATTGGTCAAAACCCATTTGAAATGGGCCGTCTATCTGCTGAATTGATGTATCAATACCTCAGTAAAGGTGAGCGACCAGCTAAGTCTCACTATTATTTAGACTTTCATTATTGTCAGCAAAGTAATGCAGGTACTTGCACCGTTAATCACTAAAACTTTGATCTCACTAAAGTGCAATTAACTCGATAAGCGCTAGACTTACCACAACTTGATTAATTGTAAGGATTTAGCCATGACACACCTAGTTAGTGATTTGATGACGCCAGACCCATTCGCCATTAGCGCGCAAAATACCCTGCATGACGCGCATAATCTAATGAAAGAGAAAAATGTCCGCCATATTCCAGTGATCAATGAGCATGGTGGTTTGGTTGGCATGCTAACGCAAAAAATTATGATTGCTCAGGTAATGAATATCATGGCGAATTACAGCGCCAGCGCCCTTGAACGCAAAGAAAAGCAAACTAAAGTGGTTGATATTATGGCTACCGATTTTACTAGTATCTCGCCCGAGCAACCGCTACACGAAGTTGCTAAGTTTTTTGTTGAAAACCGTCATGGCTGCATGCCTGTGGTTGATAAAGATAACAGCCTAGTGGGAATTCTAACCTCATCTGACTTTGTTCGTTTAGCAGCTGCATTACTTTCTTAAGTCGTAAATTTGTATCTGCACACTGAATTTTTTACACAAGGTGTGCAGAGTTTTCATAGTCATACCTCACCACAACCACCCCGCCTCAAAACAAAATAAAATTGAACCTTAAAATTCAATAGCTTAATGACAACTCTATTTTAGGCACAACGCTTGCTTCTATATAACTACACACGCTTTTTAATTTAAAAGCGAAAGGAAATTTATAGATAATCTCGGAGGAGTAATGAGTAATTCATCATCAAAAATCGCAGAATTTACAGCACCCGGTGTTAAAGACCAAGCTGCAGCTGACACGATTGCTATTCTAGACCAGCGCATGGTCGCATTAATCGATTTACACCTCACTTTAAAACACATTCATTGGAATGTTGTTGGCCCTAATTTTATTGGTGTACACGAAATGTTAGACCCGCAAGTAAGCGCAGTGCAAGAGATGACTGACACGATTGCAGAGCGTATTGCAACTATGGGCGGCGTACCTGTTGGCACACCACAATCAATTGTAGAACGCCGTACTTGGCAAGATTATTCAATTGGTAAAGGCTTAGTTACTGACCACCTAACAGCCCTTGATAAAGTGTATAACGGTGTTAATAAAGACCACCGTGCAGCTATCGAAAAGCTTGGTGAGCTAGACCCAGTATCTGAAGATATGATCACCGGCCAACTGGCTGATTTAGAACAATTTCAATGGTTTGTTCGTGCACATATCGAATCGTCTACCGGCGAATTGAAAGGATAAACCCGATTTAAAGGTTAAACCCCCTAGGTCTATCCGAAGACCCCTTGCCCAGCATTTGCTGGGCTTTTTTATGCTTTGTTACAACCAACCTTTATGTTTAAAGAACAAGTAAGGTGCAAAGCCAGATAGCAACATAATGCCAATTGCAAACGGGTAACCCCATGCCCATTGCAGTTCAGGCATGCTGTTAAAATTCATCCCATAAATACTGGCGACGACGGTAGGCGGTAAAAACACCACAGAGGCAATTGAGAAGGTTTTTATAATTTGGTTTTGTTCGATGTTAATAAAACCCTGAGTCGAGTCCATTAAGAAATTCACCTTATCAAACAAAAATGTGCAGTGAGACATAAGGGTATCGATATCGAGCACAATTTCACGTAGTGACTCGCGATCTTCTGTCGGCGCTCCTAGGTAGCGCAGTAAAAACGAAATATTCCGGCGCGTATCCATCAAACATAAACGCACCTTACCGTTGTTATCTTCAAGGCGAGAGATTCGACTAACAGCTTCTTCTAAGTCAGAGTCATCCTCTTCAAGTACATAGGCACTAAGTTTTTCTAACTGGTGATGCATGTCTTCAAGCATATCAGCGTGGTTTTCGACTTTTTGGTCAAATAAAGTCACCAAAAGTTGCTTCGGATTATCACACGCTACCTGCCCTTTCCGAGCACGCAGTCGTAATAGACGAAAATCGGCTAGTTCATCATCGCGGATTGTCAGCAAGCAGTTGTCTTGTAGCAAACAAGCCACGGTTACCGTATTAAAGCGCCCTTCATTTGGTGACATGAAAAGCGCATGCACATGCAAACCTTCATGATCAATAAAACAACGGGAAGAGGCTTCGATTTCTTCAACATCATCAGCACCAGGTAATGTGATATTAAGCGTGCTTGCCAGTGCTTGTCGTTCTTCTTCGGTCGGATTTATGGTATCAATCCAGTGGGCATTTTTTATGGCGGTTGCAAGAGGCGTATCAGCAGCTGGCTCAGTTTCTGTGATCACACCTTGGTCTATAGAAAAAAATCGTAACATGCGCCCTACCCTGAATAATCAATGTAAAGCAAATACTATAGCTGTTCACGTTAATGAACAATGACAATGCTACTAATTAACGGATAAAGCAGAAAAATAATTTAAACCTAACATCAATTGCTTATTTCGCTTTTTTGAAACGCACCAAAAGCATACCTATCAAGATGATGCCAAGGCCTATTAAGCAAGGTACAAAAGCACTTTGCAAGGCAACATCAAACGCTAAAAAGTCGGGGTAACCCGTTTGCCAAAGCGTCCATTCATAACCGAGCTTTGATGCAATATGTTCACCGCCGCTACTAAGTACGATGATTGCATCATTGTTATCTGGGTTGATGCGAAGCGTGCTATTTATTGCTGGCTCATTCGCGCCATCATGGCCAAACACAAAATCTCCCGATGCTGTTGGTGCATAAAGCATGGTACCTAGCCCCCAAATTGGTGCGCCTAAGCTAATTGCCAATGGCTCTCGCATGGTGCTGATCATTTGCGGGCTTAACTGCCCTGTTTGAGGTGATGTTAATGCTTGCACTAAAGCGATTAAGTCATGGCTACTTGCCAGTAAGCCTGTTGCCGCTGCCGATGCGTATTGAAAATACCCAGCAGCTTGCCCGCTTTTATTATAAGCGGGTGCGATGTTGTCTAACTCAGATAGTACATCGTAACTGGCATCAGTCATATTGACTGGCTTAAAGACATTCTCGGCCATCCAAGTTGCAAAGCGTTGATTCGTTTTTTCTTCTACCAGCAGCTCTAGCATTAAATAGCCGCCCCCAGAATACTTAAAATCGCCCACAGGCTTGGTGACTTTTATTTCACTCACACCTGTTGATGACAGCGGCTTGTTTAGCGACTCTAGCACGCTTGGTACGGTTTCATTTAACGGAATATCGGCAAAGCCCAAACCATCACCAAGCCCCGCAGTATGAGATAACAGATGAGCAAGGCTAACGGTTTGATTATCAAACTCTGATTCAGGTAACTGCCAACCCGTCAGTTGCTCATTAATCGCGTGATCTAAACGAATTTGTTGTTGCTCTGCCAGAATCATCACACCATAGGCGGTAATAAATTTACTGAGCGATGCGACTGGGAACAAAGTATTTGCGGTTATTTCATCTTTGCTTTTTGAGTAATCTTGAAAAACCACTTGGCCATTTTCAATCAAAACATAAGCGATGCTTGCTTCATTGTTGGCAATCAGCACCTGACTATTAGCAATAAATTGCTCAGTGTTGCCTGTTTCGGCTATGGGTTTTAAAAACCAACCACTGACACCACCATATACGCAGATAGCAGCCCAAACAAATGACAAAAATAACGTTAACAGAATCGTTTTAAACCAGCTCATACCCTATTCCTTGTGTTACAAAGCGTTGTTAAATCACTTCGATTTGCTCAGGTTTTTTGATAAAGAACACCATTAAAATTAATAATGCTGCTGGGAATAAAAACACATTCAAGTAAGCAAAAATCACCGTTAGCTGTAAGATGCACATTAGCAACAATAGGATAGAAAACACCGTTAGCAACGATGACATACCATGGCGCTTTGTTAGTAATAACGCGGCTGTGATCAAACCCACTAAGGCATACAAGCCTAAACTCCCAGCCGAGACTACCATGGCAATAATTGAAATACTTTCTACCACATCATTCGATGCTTTATCACCAGCTACGGCAAGATAAACATCACATAACACAGTGGCATGAAAAGCTAATACCAACACCGCCAACACACATAACAAGATGCGTACACCTTCAACATCGAACATATCTTTTAGTGCCTTGCGTAAACTCAAGTACACGTAAATTTCAAGTGTACCGATGAGCACGAACACAAAGTCTGAAAAGTTTAAGCTTTGTAAATCAAGCTTGAGCGCTTCTCCTAAGCCATCAAGTGTTTCGCCAAAAACTGAAATCCAGTACATGGGAAAAATGACAGCAAGTAATCCTGCAGCTATGCCGGGTAGTAAATAGTCACGGTTGAGCATATGCCCTCCAAAATCCTGTTGCGTTGTAAAGTTATTCGCTATCGCGTTCGTACACCAAAATATCGCCGGGTTGGCAATTAAGCTCTTCACAAATAGCTTCAAGTGTACTAAAGCGGATCGCTTTCACTTTTCCGTTTTTTAGTAATGATAAATTGGTCATAGAAATATCAATGCGCTGAGATAGCTCTTTCAGCTGCATTTTGTTCTTTGCCAATTCTATATCTAAGTTGATTCGTATTTTCATAGTCTAAAAAGTACACAGTTGATTTATGATTGTCAAACTTTATTTTACGATTATCATAAAACAAAGAATGAAAAACATAATAGAACATACTATTTAATTTGGTAATTTTTTTACCACACCAATAAGCAAATTGATTGTGATAACTATTTTCATTTGCGTTTATGTATTTATAATAGGGCTAATATCATTCAAGTGAGTGCAATTATGAAATACTTAAGCGTCATGTTATTACTGCTTTCAAGCTCCGCCTTCGCTGAGCAACGAATAGTGAGTGCCGGAGGAACATTAACAGAAATTATATTCGCGTTAGGTCAGCAGCAAGAGTTAGTAGGTGTTGATCAATCGAGTATGTATCCAAAAGCGGCCACAGAGTTACCTCAGGTTGGGTATTACCGCGACCTTGCTGCAGAAGGTGTACTTTCTTTACGCCCAACAGCAATTTTTGCACTTGAAGGAGCTGGCAGACCTGAAGTATTGAAACAAATTAGTTCGACTGGTGTTACTTTAAAAAACTACCCTAAGCCAGACTCTATCAGTGAGCTAAATAGCTTAATTACTAATTTAGGTAATGAATTAGGTGCGCAAGAGCAAGCACGTGCTTTAAATCAAAAAATCCAAAATAGCTTACCTGAAAAATCTCCGATTACTGGTAAAAAAGCACTGTTTCTATTATCAGCCAATGATAGAGGCTTAGTTGCTGCGGGTACTGATACCGTGCCGCAAATGTTGTTTGAATATACTGGAATTAAAAACTTAGCACAGACCCATTCAGGCTTTAAACCATTAAATAGAGAGATCCTTGCTGTAGAACAACCCGATTTTATTATTGCACCTGCTCATGTCGTTTACTCATTAGGTGGTAAAGATGCATTTTGTAAGCTGCCTGCTTTATCTTTATTAAAAGCAGCACAAAATTGTAAGTTACTGGTTATGGATAGTTTATTATCATTGGGGTTGACACCAAGAATAGCGACTGCCATTGAGCAAGTTAGTGATTATCACAATAAGCTATGAACAGTTCAATTACTTTACCAATAGTGCTAAGAACAAGGCTTTTTCCTAATAAATGGATAGTCCTTTGCGTTCTGAGTATTGCCGCCTTATCTTTACTAAGCATTGGTTTTGGCCCCGCAGGCTGGGACTGGCGTTTAGCTATTGCTTGGCTTGCACCAGAGCACTTTACACAGTTTGACCCGTTACAAATTAATGTTGTTACGCAAATTCGTTTACCACGGTTTATGTTGGCAGTAATGATTGGTTTAGTGCTGGCTCAAACTGGTACGGCGACTCAAGCCCTGTGCCGTAATCCACTTGCCGACCCATCTATTATTGGTATTAGTTCAGGCGCTGCCGTCATTGCTGTAGCATTTATCGCACTGGGTGCGAAATTTGATTTTCAAGCTGACAAATATTTACCTTATGCCGCATTTTTAGGCGCATTGGCTGTGACGCTTTTTGTTTACCTTATTGCTAGACAGGCCGGTCAAGTTAATGTAACGACCCTGATTTTGGTCGGTGTAGCGGTAAACGCTCTCGCCTTTGCATTAATAGGGTTATTAAGTTTTTATGCTGATGACAGTGCGCTGAGGTTAATAAACTACTGGACTATGGGCTCACTTGGCGGCGCTACGTGGGCTAATTTAAATCAAGCGTTACCTCTGTTACTTATCAGTGCAATTGGTCTGTGGTATTTAAAAGAGCCAATGAATTGTTTACTGCTAGGTGAATCACAAGCTCAGTATTTAGGAATAAACACGCAGACCCTTAAATTTCAAATCATTCTTTTAGTTGCATTAGGTGTGGGAGCAAGTGTGGCAATGACAGGTTTAATCGGATTTGTTGGTTTGGTTGTTCCGCATATTGCAAGGCTTATGGTGGGTCCCCACTTACGGGTTATGATGCCTTTGTGTATGTTGCTTGGCATTATCGTTTTATTACTCTCTGATTGGCTCGCACGCACATTAGTGATGCCAGCAGAACTTCCTATTGGGATTATCACCGCCCTGCTTGGTGCGCCATTGTTTATCTACCTTATTTTAAAAAGTAAGCAAGGAGGCGCAATTGCTTAGTTTTAATCACTTAAGTGTTAATTTCGGCGAAAAAGCCATCTTGCAAGATTTAACTAGCGAGATTAAGGCAGGTCAATGTGTGGGCTTAATTGGGGAAAATGGAGCTGGAAAATCCACCTTGCTCCACACTCTAGCCGGAAGTCACTCTTACCAAGGTGAAATACTGCTCAACAACCAACCGTTAGCAAAATTTAGCCAAGCTAAACTGGCCCATCAACGTGCCGTTGTTATGCAGTCTCAGCAGCTAGGTTTTGCATTCACAGTGCAAGAGCTTGTCGCAATGGGGCGTTACCCATACAAAGAAACAACACAGCACTGTGCTAAAAAAGTAGCTCAATACATTGATTTTATGGAGCTAGGTCACTTGAGAGATCGTCGTGCCACGGCTTTATCGGGCGGCGAGTTACAACGAGTGAGTATGGCACGTTGTTTAGCGCAACTTGATGCATTTAGTGATGATACTCAGCCGAAACTCATGTTATTAGATGAGCCAACTTCAGCGCTCGATATGCGCCACCAGCATGCTTTATTAGGTTGTGTTAACAAGTTTGTTGAGCAAGGCAATGCCGCTATTATTGCAATCCACGACTTAAATTTAGCAAGTCTTTATACCAGCGACATTATTATGTTGCATCAAAAACACATTTTGGCGTCTGGCAGAACATCAGATGTCCTCACTGAACATAACTTAAAACACATTTACGCCATGCCTTTGTATGTTAAGTCACATCCACTGCATGACGCCCCAATGATTTATTCTCAACGTCAGGAGTTTTCATGAGAACACAAGCCGTTCACGACGCCAAGCAATTGGTATACAAAAAAAATAGCGGAGTAATGTCTACCCTTTCATATAATTTACGCGGCTATCCATTTGGCTCTGTAACTCCCTACATGTGTGATGAGCAAGGAAAGCTATATTTTTTTATCAGCGATATTGCTCAACACACTAAAAACCTAGTACACGACAAGCGCATGAGCCTAACAATATTTGATGCAGCCCAAACAGGCGATCAAAACGAACATGGCCGAGTAACCATTGTGGGTGATGGCTCATTAGTTCCAGCAGAAAATGCTGAAGTATTACTCACCAAATATTTTGCTTTATACCCAGAAGCTGACTCTTATCGTAGCGCTCATGACTTTAACTTATGGCAATTAGACCCTGTTCGCGTTCGCTATATAGGCGGCTTTGGCAAGATTTTTTGGATTGAAAAAGATGAATGGCTTACATCAGAAAAAGCATGGGATGACAACCAAGAGCTGCATATGATCAACCATATGAACGAAGACCACAAAGATGCAATGGCCTTAATTTTAAACCAACACTACTGCGTTGACGACACAGCACCAGTTATGAATGGTTTGCTACCGCAAGGCTGCTACATAAGAAGCCATAACAAGAACTACTACATCCCTTTTGATGAGGTATGTGATAACCCTCAAGCAGTACGAAAAGCACTTGTTCAACTAACTAAAGATGCACGTGCCACTGTGTAAATATGTTCATTTAAGGAGAATACCATGAAGAAAATTTTAGGCTCTATTTTGTTTATTCTTGCAGCTTCAGCAAATGCTAATGCTAATGCTAATGAATGTGAACTAACGATTGAATCAAACGATATGATGCAATTTTCAACTAAGTCATTAACTGCTCCTAAAAGCTGTAAAGAAGTGACGGTAACACTAAAACATACTGGCAAATTACCAAAAAATGCCATGGGCCATAACTGGGTGCTTTCTAAACAAGCAGATATTCCAGATATCGCCAGCGATGGTATGGGCGCAGGGCTTGACAAAAATTATCTAAAAGAAGGTGATAGCCGTGTACTTGCTGCAACTAAAATAATAGGGGGTGGCGAACAAACCAGCGTAGCCTTCGCAAGCAACCTTTTAAAAGAGGGCGAAAATTATGCATTTTTCTGCTCATACCCTGGTCACTACGCAATTATGCAAGGGACGTTTACCTTAATTTAAACCTTATTAGATGTGTAGCTAATAGACAGACAGCATATTTTGCTGGCTGTCTTGACTCTAGTTAATCGCTATTAACTCAAAAAGCAGGTATTAAAATTGCCGATAGAATACCAATAAAAATGGGGCGTCTTCGCCCCACTTTAGCTCGTAACCAGTAATGATTAATGCGGTTTTTTAGTGCCGTAACGCACCATATCTTTACCGTTTTCATACACTTCACTTGTCACGTAACGGCCAAGTAAAAGTTGATGTTTATCATCAAGTACCGCAATAAATGGGCGGCCATCACTATTATTGGTTGCAAGAGCAACACCGGTTACATTCTCAAGCCCTAAACCGCCAGTTTCAACTAGGCGTAAAAATGTTTCTAACTCGTCTAATGTTTCAATTACATCGTTATCGTTAATCATCTCAAATACTCAGTGATTGCTAATGGGCGTAGCATAGCAGGATTAAAAACAGGGTGCGAATAACAGCCCCTAATGTAGCTTACTTTTGGACTAAAAATTGACACAACGCTATTCAATTGATGATACTTTCGCTATCGATAGAGGCAGTGAAGTGTAATGAGTAACCATTTAACGCTCGAATTAATGACACCAAAGGGCAATCTTGCCGATAGCATACAAGCTATTTGGTATGCCACAGCGCACTCTCAAGGAGAGCAATGGCTTGCCTGCGATGGTGCCACAGGGCTTGTGTTTCCTGTTGATGGTGAAGTTTTACTTGATGACAAGCCGCTTGCTGCCCCTTATGCAGTGCAAGAAACATCGACTCAAGCATCTAAAGTCACATTTTCACACGATGCGCAGTTTTGTGGTATTCGTTTTAACCCAACCGTATTGTCTGAACTAAAGCGTAATGCTCACCCACTCCTTGCAGAGCAGTCCCTATGTGAAATTGCCGAAGATCTGCAAAATAATGCCAGCTTAGCCGCATTTGTTGCACTTATTAGCCGCCACTTTACTGATAATAAAAACATTAACCACGGTAACAGACACTCAAAGCACCTAATCCGTAACCTTATTGAGTTAACGCCACTCGAAACTGCTTACCAACTTGCCCCACTCAGTCAACGCCAACTCGAAAGGCAAGTTAAGGATCAATGCGGCGTCACCCCTAAGTACTTTGAGCGTATCTACCGAGTAAAACTTGCTAAACAAGCAATTAAAGATAACCCTGAAATGAGCTTTGCAGATATTGCACTTGAATGTGGCTTTACCGATCAGCCTCATTTAATCAAAGAATTCAAAGCAATAATGCACATCACCCCAGCAAAATACCGCAATTTATTGAAAGACTCTCAAACTAAACAAACAAAGCTTATTTTTCGTTAGTCATCCTCAAAACGCAGAATATCACCAGGCTGACAACCTAAGTGCTTACAAATTGCATCTAAGGTCGTAAAGCGCACAGCTTTAGCTCGTCCAGCTCTGAGAACTGATAAGTTTTGTGGCGTAATACCTATCGCTTCAGCTAATTCTGCAGACTTCATTTTTCGCTTAGCTAACACTACATCTAAATCAATAATAATCGCCATTAAATCACTAACTCTTGCTCTTTTTGTAGCTGCTGCGCTTGACCCATGATCCAACCAATAACATAAATAATTAATCCCATCACTAAGCCTATAATATCAGTATCTTGTATAGCCACGACCCTTCCGATATCTGTTCCTGTTGCCAAGTTAAGAAGAGTTATAAGTAGTGACGGATAGCACACAACTAGTGCAAATTGCGCCAATAATACGCCACCTAACCATTTAAAACATTGTATATTTTCAATAGCGAAGAAGGATCCACGTCGGTAAAGCAAAAATAACCGAATCAAAATTATGTTGATAAGAATAAACGGTAGCAATTGCACAAGACCAAGCCATAAAACACTATCAAAACCATGCTCATTTAATGTTTGTGCTACTCCTTGCCAAGAGCCGCTGACTTCAAGACCAATCCACATATGCGCACCATTACTTTGTGTAAAACTTAAAACATTACTGTCACTGAAAAGCACAATAATGCTTGTTACTAACAAGCTAATAAGCGTAAAAATTAGCAGGCTTAGGATAAACGAACTCATCCAAACAATTTTTTTCATGACGATTTACTCAGTGTTATTTGTTTTAGAAGTTGCTCATAATGAGTCGCTAACTGCTTACCTGTTAACGCATTAGAATGGTGCTTCCCTTTTGCAATGTAAATCTGCTTTTGCTGAGATTTTGCATGTTGATATAGTGATTTAGCTAACACAGCTGGAGTTTGAGTGTCTTTTTCACCGGTGATTATTAATAACGGTGCTTGATAAACTTGTAACGCTTTTAAATTATCGACTTGTTTAATCTCTTCACTAAACTCAACACTAACAAACGGTTTAGCAAACCACGGAATTCGTGCTGCTGTCATCTGTTCAACATTTGTCACACTCCCTTCGAGTACCAGAGCATCAACATTACGCTGACTGGCAAGATAACCGGCAATCATACTTCCTAAAGAATGACCATGGATCACCACTGGCAAAGTATTTAGGTCTGATCTGCCTTTTACATAATCAAATACCTGTAATGCATCAGCTTGCAGATTAGCTACACTAGGTACTCCAGAACTAAGCCCATAACCACGATGATCCATCATTAAAATATTAACTTGAAAAGGTAAAAGTAGCTTGGCTGGCTCCCCTCCTGCGACACTAACGCGAAACTGGTTACCACCGAAGTAAATTACCGTCGCACGAGCATCTGAAACTTTAATAAGGGTACCCTTAAGTTTAGTACCCTCATCGGTAGTTAAAGTTACCTCCTGCTTTTTGGCGGTGGCATTAACACTTTGTATATCCTGCATCGTTATTTTTTTATCCGGATATAAAAAGTGAGACTCCTCAACCTTAATTGTCGTACAACCAGTTAATAACAGCACAATCAGCGAAACCACCGCAATAGAACCAAATTTCATTTTCACGATCCTTCTAGTAAAAAAACTACTATGGCACTAGATAAGTTAAAAAACAAACTAAAATTATCGAAAAACGATAATTAGTTATTCAATATCGAACATGCAAAGCCCTTCCTTTGAGAAATAACTTTGATCAAAAGCGCTATCTCCGTTAATTCATTATTTTTCAAATTCTGTGTTGAGCGATTTTATTTGCGCTCGGCATTTATCCATAGGATAGTTAACACAAGCCTACTAAACGTGCTGTAACTAAATAGGATAATCATGAAAAAAGTTTTACTTGCCACCAGCTTAATTGCCTCGTCATTTACTGCATTTGCAGCCAATTTAACTGTTGAAGAACTGCGTATTGAAAAAGCCAGCAAAGCCATGCCAAAGGTGTTAAATGCTTTTTCTAATGAAGTAAACCAATTTGAAAAACAGTGGCAAGCGGCTGCTAGTTATCAGCAAGCAAGTGATCTTATTGATGATTACGCTAAACAATTATGGCGCGATGCCAAAGCACGTATAATTAAAACCAACAGCTTCGACGACCGAGAGCTGTATTGGGCTCGTTTACTTTCAAGCAAGATTATTCGTACCAGCAAACCCCAGTTTGCAATGACCGACAGCGAGCAAACCGCGTTATTAACAATGCTTGAAAATGGCAGCCGTGGACGCACCGACCTTGATTACAGTAAAAAAACCGACAAACGCATTTTAATTACAGGTTTTGATCCATTCTTATTAGATAGAAATATTAATCAAAGTAACCCATCCGGTGTTGCAGCATTATTACTTGATGGCCAAGTAATTAATTACAATGGCATTAGCGCCGAGATCAATACGGTAATGGTGCCAGTACGCTACGAAGACTTTGACCAAGGTATTATCGAATCATTACTTGCGCCATATTACGCACTTAACAATGTCGATATGATTGCCACTATCAGTATGGGCAGCAAAGACTTTGACCTTGAACGCTTTCCAGGTAAACGCCGTAGTGTAACAGCGCCCGATAACGCCAATATTGTGTATGGCGGCACAGCAACTGCACCGAAAATTTCGAGCCTTAACGACCGCCCTCTTCCGGGCAATGAATTTGTAACTTTCAGCTTACCAGTTAAGCAGATGCAAAAAGCCAAAGGGCCATTCCCAATCAACGACAATCATAAAGTCATCACGCTTGAAAAAGCATTTGAGCCAAAATCACTTAAAGAGTTAGAAGGTGCGATTGCAGTAAAAGGCGGTGGCGGCGGCTACTTATCAAATGAAATCTCGTATCGTAGTATTCGCCTACGTGATGAGCTTAATTCAGACATCCCTACAGGGCATATTCACACCCCACGTATCCAGCAGTTTGAGCCAGAAACAGAAGCTAAAATTGTTAAGCAAATTAAAGCAATGCTTGAGCAGAGCTTGGTTTCAATTTAAAGCGTTAAGCTCAGCTATTAATCAATAGCTGAGCTTTTTCCAACTCACAATTGATAGTTATTGTGGACCTGTTCCACCATTCACTTTAATGCCCAAAGAACTTGGATCATCTAATCGATATGGGTAAAGTTGAATATCACCGAATACTGTTGCCCCGCTATCACGATATTGATCAGTTGCAGAACTTCCAGTGTAAACATTTCCTGAGGCACTAAAATAACCAGAGCCTTGATTCCAGTGAGGTTTCGCTGAATTTTCAAAGTAATTATTTTCCACTAAAACCTCTGCGCCATTCCCCGCACTAATTGAAAAATAAGTAATGTTCTTCCAGTAATTATTAAACATATGCACACGAGAGTTATAGCCGTCTACTTTAGGGTTTCGCCCTGCAGCTGTATCCCAAAAATTGTGATGCGCTGTTATTTGAGAGTTTCTAAATAAATGGGTATACCAATGCTGGTTAGCGCAAACTTGAGGGTTATATCCATAAAAACGATTCCAACTTAAAGTAACGTTTTGACTATTGTCTACATCAATATATCCATCACTGATTTTATTAAATGCCATGTGATCAACCCATACATGACTACTATCATCTATTGAAATAGCATCACCTGCTTCAACAAGCGCAGGATTAATATCTTCAAGCATAATGTTCTTAATAATAATATTTCGCTGCTTACTAATAACGAGGCTAGCACCAATTATTTTCGAGTTTTTACCTAACCCTTGCAGCGTTTTATTTGATTGCACAATGATACGTCTATCATTACGGGTAACATTCACGGTTGAGTTCGAGCTACTTCCCAACTCACTACAGCTTTGATTACCAACGGGAATTCTGTACCACGTTTTACCGTAATCTCCCCATTGACCACAATCAAGTGGACAAGCCGGTACCGTTCTATTGGCGGTTCGACAATCAATCACGGTGTTATCTGGGACCTGAATAACCGCAGCAGAGCCAGAACTCAATGCAGTACTTAAATCATCACAGCTATATACTGTGATGGCAGTGTTATTACCACCACCGGTCGTTGTGCTCAATCCATCTTGACCTACTTGAGATGCAAAGCCTATTAAGTCACTGGGAGTGGTTCCGGTAGTCCCACAGTCGCCATTTACTGGATTAATAAACCATCTTTGTGAACTGATCCCAGCATCATCATTTTGATAAACATTTGCAGTATTATTTGAGCCTGCAACTGTCAAAGATTTACCAGTTAACTTATTGACGATATTAAAGCCGCCCGATGAAGATGCTTTTAACAACCAACGTTGATTAGCCCCTTGCCAATCATCATAAGCAATTATATTTGCACCATTTGATTGCGATGAGTTCAACACATCAAGAACTTTATTGTTAAATTTAGAGCGTATAATCCAATAGCCATCTGCTTCTTGAATAAGCTGAAACTTTTGGTTATTTCCACCCCAGTATTCGTAGCTAATAATATTCGGGGCTGAGCTAGAATCACTGGTATTTACATCAAGTGCAAGGCCAGAGCCTCTATTAATAATGGAATATACAGTGCCAGATTCAGGCATAGCACTACACTGTTGTGCATGAACAGCACTCTGAGCAAAACACGCAACTGCTAGTAGGCATAATGCTAACAGTTTAGTTTGGTTTAAAATCTTCAAGACTATCTCCTTCATTATATTTGTAATATAAAATTACATTATTAAGGAGATAGTTTAATTCATCCGTACCCAAAAGCACTCATTTATGTTTAATTTATGTAAACAGATGTTAAAAATCATCCAACAACGCAGCAATTTCGACCTTGCTTTTTCGCTTTATAAAGCGCGTCATCTGCTATTTTAAACAAGCTATCTGAGTCAAACGCCTCATTAGCAGCCTTACTGGCAACACCTATCGATAAGGTAACATAGCTTAAGTCTGCACGGCCTTGGTGAGTTATGTGAGCTGATGCAACGGCGTTTCGTAGCGTTTCAGCCACTTTGAGTGCCTCTTGCTTATCTGTATTGCTGAGCACAATTACAAATTCTTCGCCGCCATAGCGGGCAACAAAGTGACTGTCTAGATTGGTATTATATTTAAGAAGATTGGCAACTTCACAAAGCGCTTTGTCACCTTGATCATGTCCATAATAGTCATTGTAGAGTTTAAAATGATCGATATCGACGACAATCATTGAGATAGGCTGCGATGCTAAATCTGTATCGCTGGCAAGCATTGCAAAATGTTTATCTAAGGCCCTACGATTGGCAAGCGTCGTCATTGAGTCGGTATTACTGATACGTTTTAACTTCTGGTGGCGCTCTAGTATTTCTGCACGTTGATTTTCTATCAGAGTGAATAACTCATTCATACCTCGCCCGAGCTGATGCAATTCGTTATTGCCAAAATACTCATCCCGAGCGCTAAAATCGTTATTTCTGATTGCTGAATTTATCAATATGTAGAGCTTTCTGAGTGGCCTTAAAACCTGTTGATTTATATATAAATAAAATAAAATAAATACAGAGCCAGAGATCAATAAACCGGTGATTAAAGAGCTATCGAACAAACTTCGGTCATAAGTACGTTCACGGGATGCAATAGAAAGCACAAACAGTAAGTTTCCTGCTTGGTCATTGACTCCTAAGTACAGCCGCTGATTATGCTGGCTCGCCTCCATTTCACTTCTCTTTTCACCAAACACTCTTGTTAAGTGTTCTTTATATCTGGGCGCATCATCCGTGCCATAAAAGCTAATATCATTTGCCAACCCTGGCGTTAGATTTTCGATAAAGCCTTCATCAATAAAGCTCCAAAGCAGTAAAGTACCAACGAAACCACCTGCACCATCAGAATTAGTGATATTGTAAGCAACCGTCACGGCTGGTGTTTTCTCTATAGTAATAAACCTGACTTTATGAATGAACTCAGATTCGCTATTAGCGAGATCATCAGGTAAAGTTATTAGGTCGTTTTTTATCAACAAATTGGGGCTTTCTAAAACCGTTGGTGAGTAAGGCTGATAATCACTATCAAAACTGCCACCGCCAATAATATTTGCCTGTATATCATATAAATACCAACCATTTACGTCTAACCGCTGTAGTGCGTCAGCGATAACATAATCACCATTAAACCACTGAGTATCACGTTGCTGTGCAGCTTCATACATGGTATCCCAAGCTGAGCTATCGAAGACCATTTTTGACAGGGCATCAATCTCTTGCTGAAGCTGTGACTCCACACGCTGAATATCAATCCGGTCATTTTGTTTTGTCATCGCTTCAAATGTTGGCAATATCCAAAAATGCCTAATAATTGTTTGCGCTAATAAAATAGCACAGCACGCAGCAGTAAATGCAAGTAGTAAGCGTTTTCTGAGCCTTGTGCCAATCACCATAAAATACCAAACCCAACAGAATTAAAAGTACATTAGTACTAAAAAGTATAACCTTGTTTGGTCAGTTTGCTTGCTAGGCTTTAATTTTTCAGCAAATGTGAAACTCTATCCATACTAAAGTTCAACGGTGAAAAATTGTAAAATTTCTCATTACATCTAAACTTTTAGTATTGAATTTTGTTGGGCTACTGTATGAAAGGTATCGTCTTTACCGAGTTTTTAGAAATGGTCGAAAATGAGTTCTCTTATGAGGTCGCTGACAAAATCATCGAAGAAAACTCACTTACTTCAAACGGCGCTTACACCAGTGTTGGCAATTACGATAATACAGAGCTGATAATGTTGGTCAGCTCATTGAGCAAACATATAAACAAACCCGTTGATGAGCTGGTTCATGCTTACGGTAAATATCTGTTAAAGCGCTTTTTTGTTTTGTTTCCGCATTTCTTTGAAAGTGTCGAAAGTACTTTTGAATTCCTTGATACCATTGACCAGCACGTACATATTGAGGTTAAAAAGCTCTACAACGATGCACAATTGCCAAGTTTTGAAACTAAACGAATTAGCCAGAGCGAAATGCAAATGTTTTATCGCTCAGGTAACCCATTTGCTTGTTTAGCTGAGGGCTTGATTGAAGGTGCCTGTGAGCATTTCAATGAAGTTATTACCGTTAAAAGTGAGATCGACGATAACTACCAATCTGCCACTTTTACTCTAACAAAAGAAGCTTAATGTGGATGAAGAACTCTACAAACGTAGAATAGAACGAGAGCGCCAGGCTCGAAAACAAGCCGAAGCGCTTTTAGAACAGAAGTCCTTAG
The DNA here is from genome assembly GCF_023161845.1 of Pseudoalteromonas sp. 2CM39R. Taxonomy (NCBI): domain Bacteria; kingdom Pseudomonadati; phylum Pseudomonadota; class Gammaproteobacteria; order Alteromonadales; family Pseudoalteromonadaceae; genus Pseudoalteromonas; species Pseudoalteromonas sp. 2CM39R. Next base: position 70,235 of record NZ_JALNTM010000005.1, on the reverse strand, counting down.
AGTTATATGAAGCAAATATGACGCTAAAACATGCCGCCGAAAATCTAGAAAAAGAAGTTATCCTTCGCACCCAAGATTTGAATAAAGCAAAAGAGATGGCCGATGCCGCCAACCAAGCTAAATCAATGTTTTTAGCGAATATGAGTCACGAAATCCGCACCCCTATGAATGCAATTTTAGGCATGGCACACCTCGCCCTCGATACTGAATTAACCGACAAGCAATATGATTACGTCGAGAAAATCCAACTGTCGGCCAAATCACTGCTTGGGATTATTAATGACATTCTCGATTTTTCTAAAATAGAGGCCAACAAGCTTGAACTTGAAAACAATGATTTTAACTTAAATGACTTTCTCGCTAACCTAGCTAATTTAGCCAGTAGCTTAATAGAGAAAAATAACATCGAAGTCATTTTTGATATTGATGATGACATTCCAGAGTTTTTAATCGGTGATGCACTTAGACTCAATCAAGTATTATTAAATCTACTAAGCAATGCGATTAAATTTTCGAACCAGCAAAATGTCACGCTAAAAATGACAAGAGAGTCAAAAACCGATACCTCTATTTGTATTAATTTTCAGGTGATTGACCAAGGTATTGGCATGTCACAAGAGCAAGTTAATAGTGTGTTCAAGCCCTTTTCTCAAGCTGATGTTTCTACAACCCGTAAGTTTGGTGGTACGGGTCTTGGTCTTGTTATCAGTAAAAAGATCATCGAACTAATGGGTGGGCATATTGAGGTTAAAAGCCAATTAAACAAAGGAAGTTGCTTTAGTTTTGATGTGTCATTTGCGTTATCGGCTATGCAAAGCTGCCACGACACAGATATTTTTAAACATAAACGTGCTCTTATTATTGAGCAAAGCGACAAACCTGAAACTATTTTACATGACATGCTCAAAGTATTAGACATCAATGTGCAGACGATTAATTGCCTAGATGAAAAGCTATCTGAGGTCGATATTAGCCATAATTACGACTTCATTTTTTTAGACTGGCACGTACTAAACTGTGAGCAAAATAACATTTTAGAGAACCTCAAAAAGCAGCTTTCTATCGATATTAAAAAAACCATTATTCTCGCATCTTTTGAAAACCAAGAAGTTAAAGACACGCTAAGTACACTAGATAAAACCGTTGAAGAAATATTATTAAAGCCGATTATTAAAGGAAACTTACTAAAAACCCTCGAGCATGTGATGGGTATCGCTACGAAAAAAGAGGCCAGAGTCGACAATACATGCTTTAAAAAGCTTGCAGGCTCAAAAATACTGCTAGTTGAAGACAACCCGCTTAACCAACAAGTTGCATCGCAAATACTACGCTCAAATGGCTTTATTGTTGATATTGCCGAAGATGGCATAGCAGCTATTGAAGCTGTAGAAAAAGGCACTTTCGATTGTATTTTGATGGACTGCCAAATGCCAAAAATGGATGGTTATACCGCAGCGAATAAAATTAAACAGCAATCAAAGTTTGCCCATATTCCAATCATCGCCATGACCGCCAACACCATGGAAGCTGACCTAACTAAAGCGAAAGAATCAGGAATGCAAGGCTATATAGCCAAGCCAATAGAAGTGCAAACCATGTTTGAGGTCATTGCTGAGCATTTAACGCAAAAGTCACTGTAACTTCTAGTCAGTAAGCTCTATGATATTTTGTTCAACTAATGAGTTGTTCTGCTTACGAAACTCGTTTGGGTTAACCCCAACAATGCTTTTAAAAACACGGTTAAAGGTAGCAAGCGAAGAAAAACCACTTTCCATTGCAATACTTAAAATGCTCCAATGACTTGCTTCGTCTTTAAGCAGCAGCCCTTGTGCATGCTTTACTCGGTACTGATTAATAAATAAATTAAAATTAGATGCTTTAAAATGATGGCGAATAGCGCGGCTAATCTTATACTCAGGCACTGCTAATGCTTGTGCAAAGTCAGAAATTTTCAAATTAGTTTGCAAATAAACCTGCTTATTGATCAGTGCTTCTATATCAGTAATAAGCTCAGGCTCTACCTCTTTATTTTCAGATTGTTCAGCCTGATGGGTAGCTTTTATTACCTTTTCAGAGTTCGCCACTGCACTATCAACAGCTTCAGGCACGCTGTTGTGGCCACGTTTTTGCAAAAACATTACTAGCTGCATTGCAAATACAATCAACAATGCAGATGAGGTAATTATAAGCGGCTCAAATTGTTGAAACTCGCTTTCACTGAATAAAAACTTAGGCAGTATGCTGGCATTAAATACCGCTAAAAAGTAGCAACTAGCAAAAATACTTGCCTGCAACTTTTGCGTTTGTGATTTCTCTTTATAGCCCCGTAACGCTTCCCAAAAAGACAGCACCAGAATACTTGAAGATAGCAATACCGTTATTTCGGCCATACCTTGCTTTAAACGCCACATGAATTGGCTCTCAGGGAAAACTTGCACATCAATACTCACCAAATAATGCCAAGTTTGGTTAAACATAATTAAACCCGCAATAGCAACAGCCACTGCAATATGTACCGTAGAAATAGGCTTATGCTTACGAAACAAAGTGCGTGATATAAGCCAAGACATATTACAGGTTGCGCAGGTAAATAAGCCGATTAAATAACTATAAACACCAATACTTGGTGCACTGATTTTTTGCACCCCAACCATGCAAAGCGAACCGCAAAATACTGCAAACAGATAATGAATAAGCTGCTTCTCTTTTTTCATACCATTTAGCAGCATGAGCCCCATACAAACAAAAACGAGTAAGTAATAAGGGGAAGTATTTTGCATAACTCTACATACCTTAAATTGGGAGTTTGATGAAATATTTACCAATCAGATAAGTTTACTTTTTCAAGATCAACATAGCAAAAAGAGTTTGTTAGTGAATATGTCAAACCCTATGCGTGTTCTCATAAATAAACACAATATTTCATTGATCAAATTTCGAATTTGAGAAGAAACCTTGCTCTAGCCCTTTATATTAGCGGTATTAGAAAAATGTAATGGAATTGATGATGTTTAACAAAGATAACAAACTCACACCTTTGAAAGCGCTCGAATACAGTAAAAAGCTTTGGTTTATTAGCCTGCTAATGGCGCAAATTTGCTTTGTAGTTTATCTCATTCTTGGTTATGGAATGACAGGGTTAACTACAGGTCTATCGGGTTGGAACCGACTTAATAACACCGCCTATGTTGCAAATGATGCCACAGGGAATTTGATGTATGCAGTGCATGTATTATTTGCGGTAGTGATGATCCTTGGCGGAAGCTTACAACTCATTGAAAAACTGAGGGCAAAATACAGAGCATTCCATCGCTACAATGGCCGTGTATTTGTTGTTTTAGCTTGCTGTATTTCATGTGCTGGCATGTATTTAATGATAGTTAGAGGAACGGTTGGTAATACACTGATGCATGCACTGACAATGTTTGGCGGCTTAGTGGTTATCGTATCAAGTATATTTGCAGTGAAAACAGCGCGGGCTCGTAACTTCAATGCTCATCAAAGGTGGGCTATACGCCTATATCTTGCGGCTAATGGTGTGTTATTTTTTAGGTTACTGATATTTGCCTGGTTTTTAGTTTTTGGCACTTTAGGCGTTGATACGGCTACATTCACAGGTCCAGCCGTGCTTGCGGTTAGTCTTTGCTCTTACTTAGTACCACTTTTAATAGCCGAACTTGTCCGCTATGCAGCTCGTACAAATATTACGTTTATCACTATCGGCACTGCATGTTTAATGACGCTAATATCAATCGTGTTCTTAATCGGCTTATTTGGCGTGACTTTGGCAAACTGGTACCCTGCGATTGCTGGCTAACTAACTCTCATACAATAAAGCCACCTGAGTTGGTGGCTTTATGAACTTAATTTACGTCACTATAAAATTAGTATAGCTCAAATAGCGGACGACCATTTTCGTCGTATTTCACTTCCATAACTCGAGCATGGCGGTTTGGATCGTAAAGCGGATCTTTTACAATCTCTTCAAGTGGACGGGTGTCTGTTTTTGGCACCACACTTGGCTCACCAACTGCGTGCTCATAGTCACGAGCATGGTAAATACACAGCGGTGTTTCACCATCTTCAGCTACTGTAAAACAGTTATGACCTGGGCCGAAAATGTTCTTTTCAACACTTGTTTCAAGCACAGGCATACGTGTTTTAGTCCACGAATTACGATCAAGTAAATCGCTGTTTTCATCGGCTTCCATATAACCCATGCAGTAACATGCACCTGTTGCGCTTGCAGAGAAAGCAATAAAGATTTTACCGTTATTTTTAAGTACTGCCGGGCCTTCATTTACCCAAAAGTCGACACGTTCCCAATCGTAATCAGGTGTAGTCAGCATAAACTGCGCTGTTTTTAACTTAATTGGAGATTCCATCTCAGCTAAATACAGGTTTGATGCAGCAAATTGACCGCCGGTTTTCTCTGCCCAGCAGAAGTAACGCTTACCGTTATTTTCAAAAATGGTGGCATCTAAAGAAAAATCAGTAAACGACTTTTCATCGCCCTCAGCCGCTTGCATCATGCCAAGCTCAACCCACTCATCATTTAGCGGATCTTGGCCTTTACACTCAAGCACATACGGGCGTAATGCCCAAATATCATCTTCTTCACTGGCAGCAAAGTAGATATACCATTTGCCATCAAGGTAATGAATTTCAGGTGCCCAGATATGGCGACTCATTGGGCCGCTGTCATGTTTAAACCAAATATCAAAGGTTTCAGCGTCCTTTAAGCCCTCTAATGTCGCAGACTTACGAAGTTCAATGCGATCATAAGTTGGTACAGAACCGGTAAAATAATAAAAACCATCGCTGTGCTTATGCACAAACGGATCGGCACGCTGCTCTACTAACGGACTATTTGTTTGTAATGTCATCTTGAAACCTGATCGTTAAATTTTAATTTGTATTATTTTATTACTTTTAAGTAAGAACACAAATATAACATTATTTTTAACAGACAGTGAAAAGAAATGTAAGGACAAGTAATAAGATGGCGAAGATTCAATGCTAAGATTAAAAAATAGATTTACTCATAATGTACTTAAAGAAGAGCAGCAAGCTTAAGGCTTAAACCTTAAACTTGCTTGAATAAAAAGGGGGATCCCCATCCACCCTTGATTTAGGTATCGCTACAGCGATTTGGCTTTATATATTTTCTTTGCTTTTTTCGAAAGCACTACATCAACAGGCATAACATCTCCCGATACTTTTTTAACCGTTAAGGTATGCGCTCCAGCTACTAAATCATGTTTTTCAAACACAATACTTTGAACTTGGCGGTAGTTGTTACCATCAAAAATAGAGTATATGCCTTGTGATTTTCCATCTAAGATAACTTCAACGTCACCATGGTTAATGTCTTTTGAAGTCGCAAAGACAATACTCGAACCACTAAAGTCATAACTAAACGACGCACCATTGACAGTAGTCATATGCAAATCTTGCTTATATTCGCCAGTATTTGTTTGCTCAGATCTCACCCAGTTGCCATTTTCGCTATACTGAATTCGAGGATCATCATCGTTTACAAGCTCTAAGCCTGAATAAGTGGTGTCAGATGTTGTACCAACCGTGTTTCCTACCGTTTGAATTTGCACTAAGCGGTCAACTAACCAACTACCATTTGGATTAATAGCCACATCTAAAGTTGTGACGCCCCCAGCCCTTGCAATGTCTTTTACTCGGCTTGCTACCTCATTATTACTGTATTTTAAGCTGCGCTTAACTTGTCCCCAGCCACCAAATAATGGATCTTCTTGCGAGGTATACGTAAAGCCATGCCACTGTACTTTTGTACCGAGCGCCGTGGTTACTTCACCTGATTTTGGAATAGGCGGTAGCTCATTATGCTCACCTTGGGTGTAATTACTTTGTGGATCGTTAGGAATAAAGCTGTACTCAAAACCATCACTAATGGTGATCACGGCATTAGGATTGCCACTACGCACTGATTTCGCTAGCTGATCAGCCACTGGGTAGTCATTATTAGCCGCGAGTTCTTGCTGCGATTCATCTGCTTGATACCAACCATCGAACCACCAACCGGCAATATTATCACCCCAAGTTTGTGCTCGTTCACTCACAAAACCATTTATAAACCAGTCTGGATATGGCGCTTTCACTTTTTTGCCCGTCCATCTATCACCTAAATGTGAAGGTAGATATGCAATTAGCTTGATGCCTTTTGCTTTAAGCGCCAGCGCCATATCTAGAACAAGGTCACGGGTTGGCGTGTAATCAGCCTGATTAGAATTAACTTGTGTGATACAACCCGGTGCAATCTGTTTACTCGGACATGCAGGTGAGTGTAAATCGTAAATATCACTGGTCGTAGATAAGTAACCACGGTTTTGGGTAATGGTAAAAATTACATAACGATAACCAAGCTTGGCCGCTTTATCTGCATAATCGTTGACATCAAAACCATTAACGTAGTTGTTCCACTCGTTATAGTCTGTAATTTGGTACCACGCATTATCCATAGTGCCACCAGCAAGATAGTGATGACTAATCCCCCACTTGGCATCTTGCATCCATTTAACTTCTTTAGGTAACTCTGCAGCACCCACATTAATACTACTTGCTAAGGCAACGCCAGATAGAATTTTATGGATTTTACTATTCATAGCAAATAAACCACATGAAAATAAGGAATGTAATGAGCTTATTAAATTTACAAACAAGCAACAATAAAATTACACAAAAACAAGCAACTACCGCTCATTCGTTTCATATTTAACGCTTTAAAATTATTGGCATTTTAAAAATAAAACATTCTTATCAATATGAATTTTCTTATTTACCAATTAAAAAATGTTAATAAAAAAGCCATACGATGCTTATTTAAAAACAACGTATGGCTTGCGACACAACTAGGAGTTTAAATTGTTATACTTCTTGCCTTAATGAGGCTATCACTTTTGGCATTTTACGCTTTACAACCCAACCAGAGGCCACAATCACAATTAAGTAATAGCCAAAGGTTTGCCAATCTTCAAATAAGGCATTACCAATACCGAGCAGTAGCGAGTAAATAAATGCAATACTCGCAACACAGGCAATCGCGTTATCTTTAATTCCCGCAGCGATTGGTTCAATGCCAGTTAGATCTCTGACTTTTTTCCAGCCGCGACCGTGAATTTTTAAGCGACTATAAAACTCAATGGTTTTTGAGCTTGGGGTTTTACTTGAGGTTATTAAGGTAACAACTAAGCACACAACCAAGGTTATTATTGTCGTTATTAGCATACGCACTGCGAACCACTTAGCCTCTCCTTCATCAGGTAGGATATATATCATGGCATTTCCAACGATAACGGCAGTAATAAGCGCGCTAATTTCTGACCACACATTTATTCGCCACCAATACCAGCGAGCGATAAGTACAACAGAGATTGGAATGATGATAACTGTGATATATTCATAAGCGCCTAGAATACTTTCAAGTTGAGTCGTTACAATCAGAGCAACCAAAGTAAGGGCTAACATGCTGATCCGAGCAGCCTTAATGTAATGGGCTTTCTCACGGCCTTTAACTAAATAAGGCTCATATACATCATTGACTAAATAAGACGACCCCCAGTTAAGTTGAGTATCGAGCGTACTCATAAAAGCAGCAAGTAAAGAGGCGACCATAATGCCTTTTAAACCAACTGGTAAGAATTCATCTATCATCATTGGGTATGATTGCTCTGCATCTACCAACGATGGAAAGTAAACCAAAGAGGCAACACCCACGATAATCCAAGGCCAACTTCTTAATACGAGATGGCAAAAAGCAAACCAATATAAGCTCAACATGGCATCTTTCTCACTGCGAGCTGCAAGTGTACGCTGTAAGAAAAAGCCAAACCCAGGCGCGTAATTCAGCCAACCAATACACACTAAAATAACAAAAGTCGCAGTTTTTAGATCCCATTCAAAGTCGGGGATCATTTTGAGTGTATCACTATTAAACCCAGGAGATGCTTCAACCGCAGCAACGATGCCACCGTGATCTTGTAAATCTACATAAACGATAATAGCTAAAACCACAGAGCCTACGATTGCTAATGCAAATTGGATTAAATCGGTATAAACAACACCATATAAACCTGACATGGCGGTATACACAACTGCAGCAATAGCAAGAACAATCAAAATAAGCGTAGTCGCAGTGATTGGGCCAAACAGAGGGATTTCGAACAAGGGCTCAGCCGAAAGGCCTAAAATCACCACAATGATTTTAGACATAGCGAGAGTAACCGAGGCAATGATAATACAGTTAACAAACACGCCATCAAAAATTGCTTTGAATATTCGTAAAAAATCAGTGGCTTTACTCTTATCATAACGTTGAGAAATAAGCTCAATTTCGGTGAGCGCTTTTGATCTTCGCCACAAATTAGCAAAGAAGAACACCGAAATTATCACGCCAATAACACTGACCCACCATATCCAGTTTGCATAGATACCCTGCTCACGCACGGCACCTGCTACAAACAAAGGTGTGTCAGACGAAAAAGTGGTGGCCACCATGGATGTGCCCGCGATATACCAAGGTAAGGAACGCCCAGCAACAAAAAAATCAGCCGTACTTTCACTGGCCTTTTTTGTAAAGAGCATCCCAATAACAACCGCTGCTACTACATAAAATGCAACTATTAACCAATCAATTAAGACCATGTGAATCCCCCGATGTGTTTTAATTTTTATTTAGGTAGCTATCAAATTTTTTCCATGTTTCTGTCATATCGATAATCGAACTTGTTTGCCTAGCTTCATCTAACTTGATGGCGGTGAGCCCCGCTTGCAAAGCGTCAACAATGGATACCGGTAAAGGAGTTCCCTTTTCAAAATAGGCTATCCAATCTGCGGCCATTTCTTCTTCTGCACCGTAGTGCATCGAAATAGAATCATCGTGTAAGTAGGTTTTATCAATCAAAGCGCCTGAGGTAATGCAGTCATGCACTTTGAAATAGTTACGCACAAAATCACCTTCAGCCATGCCCAGTGTGCCAAATACACTAAAGTGCCTGTAATCGTTCGGTACATTTAAGTTAGTATGAAAACTCAGATTTATGCCATTTTCATATTGAATAAGTGCAGTTTGGTGATCCACCAGCTCAGAGTCATTATCAAACACTTCATCTATGCCATTCCAGCGTGACTTACGCTGATGGTAAACAGAGTGCTTGCCTAAGTGTTTGTTCTCTGCCGTAAAGGTTCTTCGTCCGCCAAAGCTGGCAAGTTTAGTTGGGCGACTTTTCACTATGCCCTGATAAAGATCTAAGTCGTGACAGCATTTTTCTAATAAGAAGCCGCCCGAAAGCCCCTGATGTCTGCGCCAATCTCGCATAAAAAACGCACCATGCTCTGGCGGAATATGCTCTGATGCCTCAATACTGGTGATTTCACCCAGTAATTTAGATGATAAGGCTGCGACCAAATCTTTATACAAAGGCGCATAGCGAAGCACCATACCCACTAAAATTTTATCGAAGGCATTATGTTTAGCGATAAGCTCAAGCACGTCGTAGGTCTGCTGCTCAGACATAACAATAGGTTTCTCTGCAAAAATGAGTAATCCTGCTTCAATGCCAAGGCGTAAGTGCTCTAAATGCATATGATTTGGAGAGCCAATCATCAGCATATCAAGCTGCTCATTTTGCAACATATCTGCTAGCTCATCATAATGACGCATCGAGATACCATGCGACTGCATATACTCAACTTTTACAGATTCAGGGTCGGCATAAGCCACCAAATAAAAATTTGGAATAAGCTCATGCATCACTTTGGCAACATAACTTAATCGGTCGCCTAAACCACAAATTCCTACTTTCACAATTTTATTCCTACAAGGTACGTTAATAACTCAAGTTAGTTACCTTGCACTTGAACAGTCAATCACTTGTCTGCGCTTTGTGAATGGGATTTTTTTTATGAAATTCGGCTCAACATGGGTTTTACATACAAAACAATCTTCAATTAATAAAGGTTCTAGTTAGCTGTACGTTAAATAATCTTTATTACCGAGAGGCGCTATATTCACTCACTTTGGTAACAAAAACTTTACGTGAATCATTGTTCAAAAATAAATTCAACTACTTAATTTTCAAATAAAAATCAGAAAACCTTTATTGACCAAAACAAAACAGTTGGGATATACAAGCTACTTTATTACCAAATTCAGGTGATATTTCAGTGCATAAGCGCTCTTTGAGACTACACTTATGTATAAGGTTTTAATCTAAGAATAAGTAATTAGAAGTACCCGATGACAGAGAAAGAAACTAAATACAAAGCGCCCGCTCTTGAGAAAGGCATGGCGATTATAGAATTACTCGCAAGAACCCCGGAAGGGTTAAATCTGACACAAATTTCTGACTCATTAGGGAAATCAAAAGCTGAAATTTTTCGTATGGTGGCGGTTCTAAATGATCTCCACTACCTTGAGTTTTTTCAAACTGAACGCGTTTATAGGCTCTCACTCAAGCTTTATCGGCTTACTCACCGCTACGCGCCAGTTCACCACCTAAATAATGTTGCCTTTCCTATCATCCAAGAATTGTGTAGTGAAATTCAACAATCTTGCCACTTAGTGGTGTATTCAGACGGTGGTGGATTAATCTTGTCTCACCAAGATTATGATACCAACAGTAACTGCCTAACCCTACCCGTTGGAGGAAGAGGCCCCCTTACCGATAACTGTGCAGGACATGTGCTATTAGCATTTGCATCGTACGACAATCGTGAACGAATGCTCAAAGCATACCAAGAAAATCACCCTGACTTGTCTCTTGATTTAATGGCACTGCGAAATATTTGGCTGCGCGTAAAAGAACAAGGTCATGAAGCCATGCCAAGCCCTGTTCTGGCTGGCGTATATGATATTGGTGTACCCATTTTCGATTATTATCATAATGCCGTCGCTGTACTACTCACTTCAATTCTTATGTACCGTGACGAGTCTCGTAATGCCGATTTTGAACATGTGATAAATAAGTTAAAAGAAACCTCACTTCATATTTCACAGAAAATGGGTTTTGACGAAGAGGCCTAGACCATGGTGCTTTTCTTATGACTTTCCACTCATACAAATATCCAAGCAATATACTGGTCTTTTGGTATGCGCAATTCTTTTGGTGAATGCCCCCTCCTACTAATACTATTTTAGGAATTTTCCGAAAATAATCATTAACACAAATTCAACTATTTTGTTTCATTTATAAAACATCATTCTTGGCGAAATTTTAACTAAGAAACCTAGCCAACGCAGTCAGCAAAGCGCGTTGACGGATTTTTAGTCTTTATATATCACTGAATGGACATTTGAACATTCACGAGAATAATTCGCCGAGAGCGATGGGGGTCAATATGATGAAATTCACCAAAAGCCAAATAGCCTTGTCTGTTGCTTTATCCCTGATGGGCAGCACAGCAATGGCAGAGGAACAAAGTACAGCTAAGGATGTTGCACAAGATGATATTGAAGTAATCGCTGTCAGCGGTGTGAGACTGAGTTTGAAAGAAGCTATCGCAACCAAGCGTGGCTCCGACAAAATTCTTGACTCAATTGCAGCTGAAGATATGGGTAAATTCCCTGATGAAAACGTCGCGCAGTCTTTGCAACGTGTTCCAGGTATTTCAATTGACCGCCCTCGCGGTAGTCCAAATGGGGGGACTAATGGCAGTACCGATGGTCGACTAGGTGGTCAATATGTACAAATTCGTGGCTTACCTGTTGATTTTACCCAAGTTACCTTAAATGGCCGCTCTTTGGCATCTGGTCGTAGTATTGGCCGTCAGTTTTCTTTAGATGTGCTGCCTTCAGAGCTAATTGGTCAGCTAGATGTTTATAAAACAGTTTCAGCGGATCAACTCGAAGGCGGTATTGGTGGTAATGCAGACATTAAAACCCGTAAACCGCTTGATGCAGATGAAGTTGGCTTTTCTGGTGCTTGGTCAGCTGAAGGTGTTTACAGTGAGCTGCCAGATTCTACCGACCCGCGTATTTCTGGCATTGTGAACTGGAAATCAGACGATGAAAAACTCGGCGTACTGGTAGGCGTAACCTACTCAGAGCGACAAACCCGTGAAGACGAATATTTCTCTTGGGGTAATGTAAACTTTGGCCCAGGCACTGGCGATGGTGTTGAAATTCGCCCTGACCTTGCAACCATTCCTGGTGGTACAGATGATGGCAGTATCGATTACCCTAACTCTCTTTACCCTATCGAACCGCTTACTCAATACTATGGTGATGAGCGCACTCGTACTGGCTTAAATGCTGTTATCGAGTTTCAACCTAGCGATGAGTTAAACATCACTTTTGATGGCTTATATGCAACATTCGATGTAGATGAAACAGCACTACAGTTACCTGCTCGTTTCCAATTCCGTGGCCCACAAGATCCTAGCCTTTGGGTTGCAGCCGACTTAAACGACCCAAACGGTCGTGGTGTAGGCGGTATTTTCCCATTCCTCGTAACCGAAGCTGTGGTAGAAAACGATAACCTGGTTTATGCCGTTGCACCGCAAACCCAGTTCCGTAGTGTATCCGAGTTAACTAAGATTGAGTCAGATACGCTAGCATTAGGTACTCATGTAAATTGGGCACCTAATGATGATTGGGAACTTGATTTTGATATTGGTTACTCTAAAGGTGAGCAAACACGTGACCTTAAAAGCGTGCTATTACAAGCATTTGCTGACGTAGTGTATGATGCGCGTAATCCAGATAATGGTATTCCTGACCTTTATGTTACTGGTACTGACTTAAACGACCCAGATAACTACCGTGTAGCGTTTGGTAATTCAAATGCACGTGACGTAAAAGATACATCACTGTCTTTTGCAGTTGATGCTAAGTACTTCTTAGACAATGAGTACTTCACAAGCCTAGAAACAGGTGTACGTTACACACAACGTTCAAAAGAAATCAAAGCCTATGTAGGTAACAGCTTTACAGGCTCAAATGGAGTACCTGATGTACTACCTACATCAGAGATTAACTTGCTTGATTTCCCTGTTGATGATTTCTTAGGTGAAGCACCAAACGCCAATGTTATCCGCAGCTTTGTGATTGGTGATCCAACTGACTTCCACAATAAATACGGTGTTGAGCAACAGTTTGATAGCATTAGCTCATTCAAAGTTGAAGAAGATATTGCTGCAGCATACGTTAAAGCGAACATGGCTTTTGATGTAGCCGACATTCCAGTAAAAGGTAATGTAGGTGTACGTGCAGTAACAACCGATGTTGAAGCTACAGGTGCATTACCAGTTGAAATCATCATTCGCAGTGCCGGTGATTACGACGTAGTTGGTGAAACTAGCTCAACAGGCAGTAGCTACACCAATGTGTTACCAAGCTTAAGCTTAAATGCAGAGCTAACTGACGAAGTGTACTTACGCTTTGGGGCTAGCAAAACAGTAACGCGCCCTACACTTTCGCAGTTATCGCCACGCTTTACTTTTAGCACCACCACACTGACAGGCTCTGCGGGTAACCCGGCGCTTGAACCATTTGAGTCTGATTCACTCGACCTATCACTTGAGTGGTATTTCAACGATACAGGTTTAGCAAGTGTTGCTTTGTTCCAAAAAGACATTGATGGCTTTGTATTTAACTCAAGTTCACCAGAAACAATTGCCGGAATTGACTGGGCATCGGTAGACCGTCCACGTAATGCGGCATCGGCAACAATCAATGGTGCAGAGCTTAGCTTCCAAACTGCTTTTGATTTCTTACCAGCGCCATTCGATGGCTTAGGTATGCTAGCAAACTATACTTACACAGACAGTGACACTGATTTTGGTGATGGTTTTGAAGGTCAAACATTCAGCTACACTGGCTTGTCTAAAAATGTATATAACCTAGTTGGTTACTATGAAAAAGGCCCAGCATCAGTACGTTTATCTTACAACTATCGTGAGAAGTACTTACTAGAACCTTCGTTCGGTTTCTTCGCTGGTCCTCGTCATGTAAACGACTACCAACAGCTTGATTTAAGTACGTCTTATAAAATCAATGACAACTACTCATTGACCTTTAATGTGACCAACTTAACCAATGAGCGTTTCGACCGTTACTTCAATAACGACGAATCAATCATTGCGACAACCAACTTTACAGGTCGCCAATACTTCGTAGGTATTCGCGGAACCTTCTAACCCGTTATGTTGTTGTAGGTGATGAACCTAACCCAAAGCCTCCTAACGGAGGCTTTTTTTATGAAACCAACTAAAAAAATGCTGCACCAACCTCATTGGTACAGCACCTTACAATTTAAGTACTTAAAAAGTACTTGTTTATACTTTAAATTTACGTCTACAGGCAACCAAAGCAAGTAATAAAGACATTAAGTAGTAAAGACTACCGCCTGAGTCTGAGTTGGAATCAGAGCTTGATCCTGAATTATCTGCTTTACCAACAATGTTTATAACTACTGTTTTAGTATCTGATGAAGCAAATCTATCTTTTGCTCGATAACTAAAGTTTACTGAGTAAGAAGATTCCCCTGTCGGTTCGTATACAAATAATCCAGTATCTTTATCAAAACTAAGCTCACCAGAGCTTGGGCTCGTTACTAGTTCAAATTCTAACTTATCACTATCTTCGTCATTACCAATAAAACGACCATTAACTACCGTTGAGTAATATGTTTCATAACTTAAATCTGTAGCCGTCGGTGTTGTATTTGTTAATTCAACAACAACATTGGCAAGCGCAGTCTCTTCAAGCGAGTCTTTCGCGGTAAAAGTAATTGAAACAGGCTGTAAAGATTCACCACTCGGCGTGTATTTTATTTCACCCGTATTTTGATCAAGTAATTCAATTTGACCATGTTGAGGCTCATTTTTTACAGTGAAAATAAGTGGCTCATCATCTGCATCTGAGGCAGGCAAATTAAGAATCAAAGGTGTATTCCAGTGCGTTGTGATCGTAGAATTCTCAACTACTGGCGACTGATTAGTTAGCGTAGCTGTAAACTTTGCAAGCTCAGAACGTGAACGGCCTTTTACTGTATAAAACGCTAATTCATCAACACCTACAGTGCCGTTAGGCGTATATGTGAACTGTCCTGTTTGACGGTCAATAAACGTCAACTGACCAAGGCTAGGACTATTTTCAAAAACCACAAAGTCAATATCACTCAAATTAAGGTTAACTTCGAGCGGCGAAAGCACATGGGATGTTACCTCGCTATCTTGCGGTTTAGCTAAAGGGGCTGGGGCTTCATTCGAGAAAACTTCTATAGATTTTCCTGATAGCAATGAATAGTCCACTCCATTATAAGTTGCACTTACTATAGAGCTGCGTTGATTTGCACGCGCTACTTCATAAAGCAGTTCATTATTATTTAAATCGTACTCTCCAAACTTATCTTCACAACTAAATAAGATGAAGCCTGCACGTGTAGATACTATATTGTTTAATGAATTGTCACATAATTTAGCAACTTCAGACTTTTCTCCAGTTTCCGTCAAAGAGAATAAAAGGCCATATTGATTGGCAGAATATAGTGCTTTTTCACCATTGATAACAACCCCCTCTAGCGACTTAAAATAGTCGTTTAAAGAGTAATTAGTTACACTATTATCAGTGTAGTTATATTTAACTAATTGGTTACCTGTTAAAGCAAATAACTCTTTACTGCTTTGTTGTGTATCTATACCTGTGACTATGCCAGAAACCCCACCCCAAAAGTCCTGTAAACGAGGTGAGCGCTTAATAAGTTCACCGGTTTGTCCGTTAAAAACTCGTATATAAGAGCCTTCACTTCCGGTGTGCGATGCGCCATTACCAACAATTAGCTCTAATAAACCATCTTGGTTAATATCATAGACTTCAATCGTTGAAATTTGGTCGCCACTTTCAAAAGGTACTGTATACAGTAAGTTTCCATTATCTGGGGAAAATACTTGTATGTTTCCTTTGTAAGATTTTGATCCTGCAACGATTAAATAGTTTTTATCATCATTGAATAAATCAGCAGCAATCACATACTGGTAGTCATTCCAGCCATCGGTTAAATCGACACTGGATAGTAATTGCTCGTTTGTTTCGATATCAACAACTTGAAGTTCATTTGTACCATTTTCAGAAAAAACGACATCAATTCCACCTTTACCGTCAATATCTGCAAGACCTAATAAAAACTGCGAGTAACTAAAGATCGTTTGCGACCATTGATTAGACTTATCTTCTACAGTATGAATATGAAACCCATCATCACCTGAAGACGTATAACCAGCTCCCCACGCAATATCTGTTTTACCATCAAGATTAAAATCGTCTACTAAAATACTTGAAACACTGTGTTCAGGGTTATTGATCTGCCAAAACTCCTGACCAGTACTTAAAGATAGAGCATGGATTTGCCCCCATTGACCATCGCCATATACTAGGTCTTGAGCACCATCATTATTAATATCTGCGACTATAATTCTTGAAATGTCTAATTCGCTATTAGCTGTCCACATGACACTGTCTGTATTTGGGCTAATTAATTCAATCGAATACCAACCATTCCCATTGATTACTTCATCTAAACCATCTTGGTTAGTATCAACACTTTGTAAATGGATACCTGTTAGTTGCGTGCTCAATGTTTTTGTATAATCTATTGTATTTTCAGAGATACGATACAACTTGCCATCTTCAAGCATTAATTCATGAACATTTTGTTCGGTAAACGAACCAACAACAAATTTGTTACCGTAATACTCAAGTTGGGAAATAACAGAAAGATCTGACTGGTCTAGTATTAAAATCTGGCTATTAGCAATAGCAATAAGCTCATTCTGACCGTCGTTATTAATATCTCTTGCCATAACTGATTGGCTAGAAAATACCTCCTTTGTACTTTCGACTTTCATTGTTAGTAAATTAATTTTTACTATCTGATTGCTCGTCATAAGTATTAGATAATAAGTATCATCGGCAATGCTTTTTAACAATGTACTATCAGTGATGTAATCCTGAGAATCGAAACCTTCAACGACTGAATATTGATTATCTTTATACTCAATAATATTAAAATCGTTTTGTTGCACCGAGATAATGTGCTTATTACCGTTACCGAGCAAGTCTACAGAATAAAGGCCATTTAGACCTGTTGAATTACCCAAAGAGTAACGACGAAATACAGATGTTAAATCTAAGCTTTCATCTACAGTGGTATTGGATAAGTTAATCCCAGAAGCACTGTCTAAATCTGCTTGCGAATTGTTTTTATCGCGGCTAGTAAAATAAGTTTTGTCGTAATTAATCTGTTGCGAATTTAAAAGTGTCGCATCACCATATTGGTTATAATGTGCAGTATTTTCTGTGGCTAAAAGTGATTGCGAGCAAAATAGCAACGCAAGGTATGGTAGCTTGGTCATTTCCCTATCCTAAACAACTTATAATTTTTATTTTACTCACAACAAAAAACTGTTTTCTTATTATGAGATTAAGCAGACGATTTTCCTCTATTAGAGACATTTATTCAAGAATTAGATTATGAACTCTTAACTAAAAGTATCTAATTAGAAGCAAGCTATTGTTCAACTAATTTTCTTAATGAAGTCACTTCACGGCTCGTTTCAGAAAGCCCTACCTTTGTGGCACCACCCACTAGCCAAATTTCGCCGTTTAATGTAACAGCTCCTAAACCGTGGCGAGGTGTTTGCCATTCGAAAGTTTTGCGCCATTGCTGCTTGGTTAAATCATAACTAAAAACCTCACGGTCAACTCCTTGGCTATGTTCACCACCAAACACAGTGATAGCATTATCAATAACTGCCGCCGCATGCCCTGCTCGTGCTTTAGGGAGAGCTGCATGTGCTTGCCAAGTGTCTGTTTCGGGTAAGTATTCGAGCATGTCAGTGATAGGCTCGCCGCCAACGGTTCTGCCACCTAACACAAACCAACGACCGTTTACTTGTGCACTTGCCGCACTGTTTCTAGCCGAAGGTAAGGGTGCAGCTTCTTTGAAGGTGAAGCTTTTAGGATCAAAAATTAAATGCGCACTCACATCTAAACTATGCTGCCATTGGCCATTTTTCTCACTGCTAGGGCTACGTCCACCTGCTAAGTGCACTTTACCATTAAGCACTGCGCCCACAGTCTCACTTAACGCAAAAGGCAAACTCGCCACCTTTTGCCATGCTTTGGCGCCTTTATCTAGCATTAACACATCACGGCTATTGGTCCATTGGCCTTGGCTATTAACAAAACCACCAAAGGCAAAGAGTCTGTTTTCTACTGCGATTAAATACGTGTGATGACGCCCTTCAGGCAAATTAGGTGCTGATTGCCAACTAGCATACTTAGGTGACCAAAAATGAACTTTTGCTGTCATCTTACCCGTTGATGCTGGTAACTCAGTAGAGATACCACCCGCAACCCAAATCTGTTGATTCATTACTGTAGGGTAAATTTCTTGTATAGCCTCAGGGAGCTTTGGTGCTAACAGCTCTTTTGCCGATAACGTATAAGGTAAACAAGTAATAGAATATGCTAACAACAGTTTGGCTAAACGCATATAAATCCTTAATAAGCAGTCAATTAGCTAAAGGTTAAGCCAGTTGTACCGGTTAGTACACTGTCAAATAGTCTTACTTATTCTGTAATGTTGCTATCAGGAAATAGCATTGCTTGACTACCAGAATAGACGTATCTACTGGCCGAGAAAGAGTAGAAGTCCTCGCTCGTATCTATTCAAATACTTCGTTTTACGGGGCAGTTTTAATTGCTTTCTTAAACCAACCTGGTTGTTTTCATCCTTTTTACATAAATCAATAAGCGCCGGGTGAATATAAGAATTACGGGCTATCGTTGGCGTATTACCCAAATGGCTCGATACCGTTTCTAGCATGTCGCACAATGGGAGCTTTTTCTTTGCATTATAAAAAGCTTCGAATGCTAAAACACTCGCACGCCAGGTTCTAAAGTGTTTTGCGCTAAACTCCTCTCCCATTACATTCTGGATAAATTGATTAACTTCACGTGAAGTCACGGGAATACATTCACCATCCTCTTTGTATTGAAACAGGTTTTGTCCGGGTAAATCTTGCAACTCTTTAATAATAGAGCTCAAAACGCGATCTGTAAGGTTAACCTCTCTCACTTTGCCAGATTTAGCTTTATATTCTAAGCGAATATTTTTCCCTGTTATCTTCGCATGGCGGCGACGTAAGGTTGTCGCTCCAAAACTATTATTTTCTTTCGCGTTACGTTTAGATCCTATCCTTAAAGAGCCTAAATCCATCAATCTAACAACTGCAGCTATTGTCCTTTGATAATCAAGTGTATTACCTTCTAAGTATTCAGCTAACTTTGCTCTTAGTAAGGGTAATTTATTTCCGAAAAGCTCACACACTTCGAACTTTTTTAGCTCCTGCTGCTCTCTAAAATTTGGGTGATAAAGGTATTGTTTTCTCCCTTTTGTATCGTAACCAGTTGCTAAAATATGGCCATTTTCTTCAGGACAAAACCAAACATCTTTGTATGCAGGAGGGAATGCTAGTGCATCTAAACGGGCGATTTCACTTTTATCATTAATCCGCTTACCTGTTGGGTCGTAGTAAAGCCAACATTTAGAGTGACTTTTTCGAGTAATACCGGGCAAATTATCATCAACATAAATTAATTTCACTGCACCTTCTCACTATATAATTATTACTCAAGGCGAGTAGCCCTCGCCTTGAAAGATGAGTTATCGTTGCCAATAACGAAGTTGTGTTAGTGTCTGAAGAAAGTCACATGCCTTGCACATTTCTAGGTTAATGATGCCGTCGTCTTGGTCTTCATTTAAGCCAACAGCTTTTAACAACTCCATTGAGCTTTCAGTAAAACCAATAAATTTTTTGTGTGAGTACGCATCAGAAACGAAATCTCTCGCCTCTGGAATTTTAATTAACTCTTTAGCACCTTCCTCTGATGTCAGTAAAACAACTGCATCATATAAAACAGAAGGGCCGCCGTTAATAACTTGCTCTGCTCCAAGGTGAACACCAGTAGAGCTTTTCGCTCCACCGATCTGGGCTGCAATGACTTCAAAGTTCGCACCTTGCTCGTTTAGTTCGCTAACTAATGAATTAAATAGCTGATCGTCAAAGCCATCACTAACGAGAATACCGAGCTTCCTTCCCTCAAAAGTAGCCAAAGCACTTTTTTGAATACTCAGTGCATCTGATACAGGTAAATCTTGGCGAGTTTTTAGTGCAGCCTCAGCAGGTTCAGGCATTGTTTGCAAACCCAAACCAGAGGCCACTAACTTAGCTAATTCGCTATCAATATTTAGTAAATGAGACACCACACGCTCCCTAATAGCTAAATGTTCCACTTTTGACAGTTCAAAAATCAATGCGTCCTGGATATGTGATTGCTCTATCTTAGTTTGACTTAGATAAAACTGCCTAGCTTGGCTGTAATGATCACTGAAGGTTTCTGATCGATACCTTAGCTTGCTACCTTGCGCTTCATCATCAGAGCTTTTAAAGCCATGAACAGGACATTCTCTTGGATTGTTTTCATCACTTTGCCAAGAGTTTGGCTCATAATTTACTCTTCCTTTGGGGTTATGCATTGCCATGTGACCATCTTGGTGAAAGTGGTGCATTGGACATTTAGGTGCATTAATAGGGATATGAGTGAAATTTGGCCCTCCTAATCGCTTTGTTTGCGTATTTAAATATGAGAAGTTACGCCCTTGTAATAGTGGATCTGGTGTAAAATCGATTCCGGGAACTATGTTTTGTGTGCAAAAAGCAACCTGCTCTGTTTCTGCAAAAAAGTTATCAACCACTCTATCTAAAACCATTCGACCAATGATCTTAACGGGTACTTGCTCTTCAGGGATAAGCTTTGTGGCATCAAATACATCAAACTCAAAGTCATCGGCAAAGGCTTGGTCAAATACCTGTACGCCAAGTTCCCACTCAGGGTAATCGCCATTTTGAATTGATTCCCACATATCACGGCGATGAAAGTCAGGATCTGCTCCATTAATTTTAACAGCTTCATTCCAAACCACTGATTGCATGCCTGATTTAGGTTTCCAATGAAATTTAACGTACTTTTGCTCACCATTTTTATTGATAAACTTAAATGTGTGAACGCCAAATCCTTCAATAAAGCGTAATGAACGTGGAATAGCTCTATCAGACATCGCCCACATGACCATATGCATAGATTCAGGCGATAAGCTAATAAAGTCCCAAAAATTATCATGAGCCGTTTGAGCTTGCGGAAAACCACGATCAGGCTCAGCTTTAGCGCTATGGATCAAGTCTGGGAATTTCATCGCATCTTGGATAAAAAACACAGGAATGTTATTACCAACTAAATCCCAGTTTCCCTCTTTTGTATAAAATTTAACAGCAAATCCGCGCACATCCCTAGCTAAGTCAGGTGAGCCCTTATTACCAGCGACCGTTGAAAACCGAGTGAATACAGGTGTTTTTTCGCCTTTTCGTTGAAATATATCCGCGCATGTCAGCTCTTCAAGTGTTTCATAAGTTTCAAAGTAACCGTGTGCCCCATAACCTCTAGCATGCACAACCCTCTCAGGAATACGCTCATGATCGAAATGAAACATTTTTTCACGGAAAATATGGTCCTCCATTAATGTTGGACCACGCTTCCCTGCTGACAAGGAATTTTGATTATCACTAACAGGACAACCTTGTGCTGTAGTCATTGTTGAATACTGATTATTTGCATGTTGATGTAGCTCACCACCATGCCCCTTTTGACCTGAATATTTAAATGACTCCGGCATAAGTTTCCCTTTATTTTAAACTCATTAAATTGTTATTACGTAAATTTAGGAAAACTAGTAAGCAAGTAAAAAGCCAAAAATTAAAACAAACAATATCAATAAGTTAAAATTAAATTAAATAACCTGTAATTAAACTTATTACACAATTTGTGTAATTTTTTCTAACTAAAACAATCTAAACCTCCTACTTTAGATTTATCCTCCCCACCATAAAATACACTCAACATTCGGCATTTATTAACTTCGTCTTTTTAGGTAAGCACACAGCAAAAGCTCAGCTTTCACTAATAAAAAGCAATGCGATTGCGTATTACACTTCACTACCGTGAACCTTTATCTTGCATTAACACATAACAACTATTCTTAAACGCTCTTTTATTGATATATTATAACAAAACATTTATCGTATTTGTTTAATCTAATTAAGGGTCACTACTATGAGCAAACTTCCCGTCACCGTGCTCTCTGGCTTTTTAGGTGCAGGTAAAACCACTGTGCTCAGCCATATTTTAAATAACCGTGAAGACAAAAAAGTGGCTGTAATCGTCAATGATATGAGCGAAATAAACATCGATGCTGCAACAGTTAAAAACGATGTTTCGCTGAGCCGCGGCGAAGAAAAACTAGTAGAAATGAGCAATGGTTGTATCTGCTGCACACTGCGTGAAGACTTACTCATTGAAGTACGCGCTTTAGCGCAAACAGGCCAGTTTGATTATTTGGTTATTGAGTCAACGGGTATTTCTGAGCCCCTTCCTGTTGCCGAAACATTTACCTTTGCCGATGAAGATGGCGTGTCACTTTCTGATGTCGCAAGGCTTGATACCATGGTCACGGTCGTTGATGCCGTTAACTTTTTAAACGACTTTAACGAAGCCAAATTTTTACAAGAAACCAACGAGCATTTAGGCGAAGAAGATGAGCGAAGCGTGGCCGACTTACTCATTGATCAAGTTGAGTTTGCTGATGTTATTTTAATTAGTAAAACAGACTTAATTAGCGCCGATGAGCTTGAGAGTTTAAAAGCCATTTTAAGCTCATTAAATACTTCTGTAGAGCTTATTGCCATTGAAAATGGCCAAGTTGATATCAATACAATTCTCGGTACGGGCCTGTTTAACTTTGAAAAAGCTCAGCAAGCACCTGGCTGGCTAAAAGAGCTACGCGGCGAGCATACCCCAGAAACCGAAGAATACGGTATTAGCAGCTTTACTTACGAGGCCCGCCGCCCTTTTCACCCTGAAAAATTTTATAACTTTATTCATAACAATCAACGCGAAGGCAAACTACTTCGCTCTAAAGGCTACTTTTGGTTAGCCTCTCGACCACAATTTGCTTGCCAATGGAATCAAGCTGGCGGCATAGCCCGCTATGGTTTTGGCGGGATATTTTGGAAAGCCTTACCGAAGGATCAGTGGTCAACAGATAGCGACTACTTAGATTCAATTAACCAAGTATGGCAAGAGCCCTTTGGTGATATGCGCCAAGAGCTGGTTTTTATTGGTCAAAACCTCAATCAAGCAGCGATCACTCAAGCTCTCGATAACTGCTTACTTAGCGACGATGAACTATTAGCAGGCAAAGCGCTTTGGCAAACCCTGCCCGATCCATTTCCTGTTTGGGAGGAAGCATAATGACAGCCTACGCATTAGAACATGACACTGATAACCTACCATCAGCGGCAGCAACAGCGCTAAGCCCTGTGGTGTTTTCACAAATATATAAACCTGAGCATAACATTGCAATTTGGCAGCGTAACTTAACTAAACAGCTGCAATCAGAAGTAGCTGAGAGTATTACAGCCAACCCAGAACTCAGTATTAACGCTGTGATCAATCAAAATACCATTGTGACTGACATAAATAAGGCCCTTGAAAAACTACCTCAAGCAGAAGAGCTTAAGGCCGACCTTGCTCAGCTCGTTGATATGTTTTGTTATTTATTTGAATTAAAGCGCACCGGATTACGCCTAAGAGTACTTGAACGAGCCATGTGCCCACGTTTTCATGTTGACAGAGTCCCTTGCCGGTTAGTCAGTACATATTGTGGTAGTGGCTCACAGTGGTTGCAAAATGCAGGACTTGATCGCACTAAACTTGGCGCAGGTCACCAAGGATTAAGTGATGAAGAGTCAGGATTAATGACAGCAAATACTAAAATTCACTCTCTTAATGTGGGTGATGTAGCCCTATTAAAAGGCGAAACTTGGCAAGATAACGAAGGCAAAGGCCTTGTGCACCGCTCACCAGCACTCGCTGCTGGCGAAAAACGGCTACTTGTAACCCTCGACTTTATTGCTTAATACGAGCGTACCAACTGCGTCTATTAATTCTAATAGGCGCTATTTCATTCAAGAACACGCTACAACTGCTCATGGCTTTAAATTAATGAAAAGCATACTGAGCGCACTTGCAATTGCCGATAGGGCAAACATCCTTAGTAACAAAATTAAGGCATTCCTTGCGCCACCAGCAAAAGTGCCTTTAAAGCTTAATGGGTAGCCATGAAAAACCATTAAATATAACACGTTAAAAAGCCCTACCCGCATCCCGTCAATTTCATGGGTATCACCATTTTTTAAGTGAATTTCACAAACATGCAAAGTGGGTAATCTAATTCGTGGTTCGCCAAACTTTCGTTTGCGTTTTAGATCCATCGTGTAGTGAAACAAAACCTCTGCGATTTCGTTTTCAGCAATGGTAAAAGTGTGATTTTGGTGCTCTTTAAAAGTCAATTTATCAATTTTGAGCTCATCCTTGCTTATGCTCATTGCCCATTTAGAACCAAAGCCATACTTCTTGTAAGTCATGATGCGCTTGGTAATAAACACGACCAAAAAACTTGTAAGACAAACTAAAAAAGCCAGCCATGGGTTAAAAGCATCTACTAAATAAAAACTAGATATCGAAATTGCGCATACCATAAGCGCAAAAAACACTTCGGCCCACCCAGATAACGTCGCTAAACCTGGGAGAGATTCTAGTTCTGTTATTGACTCTTCAGTTAGTGACGATTTTCCTTTAAAGGCTGCATATCGAAACCATTTTTTATCATTTAAATCCAGTTCTAGTGAGTGCTTAGCCATCGAGCCCATAAAAATCCCTTTTGTATTAATGCTTAATAGAAGCAACCTTTTTGTTCCTTAAACTTATACAAAACCAGAGCTCGCACGTAAATACTCAAAGAACTAATAAGTTAAATCCCCTTAGCTAATGGCCGTGCTGTATTTAATCAAAAACCAGCTAAGCTTCGTATAACAAAGAAATTAATTTGTGTGAGTTGATATGGAGCGCCTTTTTCAAAATAGTCGGTTTTTAGTCATCATCGCGATTATCACTTCAGCAATTTCATCGTTACTTGTTTACATAACCTGTGTGAACATCGTTTTTAATGTTGTTAAAACAACGGTTATATCATTGCCTGACTCTGCTAAGGGAGGGAAAGAGATGATAGTCGAGCTTTTAAAAATTCTCGACTTATTACTGATTGGCATTACTCTTCAAGTTATTACCATCAGCCTGTACCGGCTATTCATTTCGCCTGCAACCACAAAGAGTAGCCAGTTTTTAGCCGCTTTTCATATCGAAGATTTTCATGACTTAAAAATTACCTTAGTGCAGGTAACATCCGTCATTTTAGTGATTCTGTTTTTAGAACACGCCGTTGAGTTTGGCGGCACAATAGAAACCCTCTACCTTGGTATTTCTATTGCGATTGTGGTTGCCGCTTCGACCTTTGCATGGCGCTCAATGAAATAGTGAACACTCACATACGTTAGTTTATTTTTCTGGGTAACGTAGCTGATATTGCTCTTTCATCGCGGCATAAAATAGTTCAAGTAAACTGCCCTTTTGAGTTTCTTTAGCTAGTTCGAGAAAATCAATTTTTGAGCACTAAAAAAGGCGTAACAGCTTATGTTACGCCTTTAAATTTAAGCCCTAAAGTGCAAGCGCTAATATTTGCTTAACCTTTGCTAAGTCAATATCACCATGTTCACCTAGCGTAGTTATCTCATTCTTTTCTAAGTTTTTAACAACCGCGTCGATTGCTTGTTCATCAAGGTCATAGTCAGCAAGACGCGTTTTCACAGCCATTGCTTCAAAGAAGTCTTGCACTGCTTTAATCGTTTTATCGATTTGTTCGGCTTCATCGTTATAATTAAAACCAAACACTCGCTCACCAAGCTGTTGTATTTTAATAGACTTTTGCTCTTTTTGAACATGCATTAACGCAGGTAAAACTATCGCCAGCGTTTGTGCGTGATCTAGGTTATAAAGGGCCGTTAATTCATGACCAATCATATGCGTAGACCAATCTTGCGGTACACCCTGACCAATCAAGCCATTCAGTGCCATTGTAGCCGACCACATAACATTGGCTCTTACATCATAGTTTTGCGGTTCGCTTAAGGCTTTAGGTCCTTCGCTGATCAAGGTTTGTAAAATACCTTCTGCAAAGCGGTCTTGTAATGGCGCATTTACTGGGTAAGTTAAGTACTGCTCAATAACGTGTACAAACGCATCTACAACACCATTACTTACTTGGCGTTCTGGTAACGAAAAAGTATATTCAGGATCAAGTACTGCAAAAACAGGTTGCACACTCGATGATGAAAAAGCACGTTTTTGTGACGTCTCTTTTTTAGTAACCACTGAGTTGCCGTTACTCTCAGAGCCAGTTGCAGGTAAAGTTAAAACTGCACCAATAGGAAGCGGGTTACTAAACTCTGCACCTTTAACAAGGATATCCCATGGCTCACCTGCAAAGTTATAAGCAGCTGCAACAAACTTAGCGCCATCAATAACACTGCCACCGCCAACAGCTAGAATAAAGTTAACATTCTGCTCTTTAGCAGTTGCCACAGCTTGCATTAGTGTTTCGTATGTTGGGTTAGGTTCAACACCACCAAACTCAATAACGTCAACATCGGCTAATGCACTCATTGCTTGGTCGTATACGCCATTTTTCTTTATTGAGCCACCACCAAAAAGTAATAGTACTTTAGCGTTTTCTGGTAAACGTGACGTGATCTCACTCATTTGACCTTTACCAAACAAAATTTCGGTTTGATTTTTATAAATAAAGTTCAACATTTAAATGCCCCTTAAATTAGGTTTAAATTGCTAATTAGCTAATTTACTTAGCTAACATTTCTAAAAGCTTTTCTGCTAATAATTTATCTGAAAACGGGTTTTGCCCCGTAATGAGTTCGCGGTCAACAACCACGTTTGGCTGCCACTCACTAGCGAATGCCATATTTCCACCGGCTTTTTCCATTGCCATAGCAGGATAGAACTTAAGCTTTTTACCTTCTAAACTGCTTTCAAAAACACGCTCTTCAGGGTCTGAAAAAATAGTCATTTTATAGCCGTCATAAATCCAGTTATTGGCTGATGCTTTTTCGCCATCTTTTATCGCTTGATAATAAGAATTTGGCTGAACTTGTGCCGACAACAAAGTAATTGGGCCATGGCAAATTGCCGCTGTTGGTTTACCTTGCTTATTAAAATGACGCAAAATCTCACCCACTTCTGGGTTGTTTGCTAAATCAATTAAAGGCGCATGGCCTCCTGGGATAAACACAGCCTCATATTGGCTTAAGTCACCCGCTAAAATTTCGCTTAAACTTGCGGTATCTTTGATATCTGGTAGCGATGCTACAAAACGCTGAATGCTCTGCATTTTAGCTTCATCACCATCAAAGTAGTCGGTACTCACTGATTTTTTATCTACTTGAGGCGCATTACCTTTGGGTGTTGCAAGTACAAGCTCATAACCCGCATCGACTAATGCTTTCGCAGGCACACCAAACTCATTTAGGTAGTAGCCTGTTCCAATGCTCTGGCCGTCAGCTAAATCCATAGTTGTTTCACTTGATAAAATAACCAACACTTCGCCTTCAGCCGCCACTGCAAACATCGACATAGTTGATGCAGCAACAAGCGTTAGTCGCTGTAATATCTTTTTCATAACTCGCCCTCTTAGAAAGTGAAGCCATCATAGTTGGTTTGCGGGGCGAGTAGAATTCGGATAAATTAAGAGGAGCAATCAGAATATTTATGGCTCGTACAGTTACATGTCTTATCTCACGCAATTAAAAACCTTTGTTGAAGTTTATCGTTGTAAAAATATTACGAAGGCTGCGGCTAATTTAGGCTTATCTCAGCCTTCAGTGACCTCACACATTCAAGCTATGGAAACTGTAGTTGATAAATCTTTATTTGAGCGCAAAGCCCGTGGCGTTACCCCCACTGCAGCAGCACATGATCTAGCGCTACAGGTTTCTGGTCATATCGATATATTAGAGCAAAAGATCATGTCGATACGGGCACGTTCTGATGCCGCACATGGCACTGTTAATATTGCAGGACCTGCCGAATATATTAGTAGTGTATCTGGGCCACAAATTGCCAATTTATTGCAATCTGGCAATGTGAATCTTGTTCTGCATATTGGTAATAAGGTGAGTATTTTTGACGCATTACAATCAGGAACTGCAGATATTGCTATTGCCGCATCAGCGCCTGATCCAGCACTATTTGATAGCCTAGTGCTCGACAAAGAAAAGCTAATTTTGGTAATGAACCGTTTACATGGCCGAGAAATCAAAGACAGCACTATTACCGCAGATTTACTCTCAAGCTACAATGTCGTTGCTTATGATGAAGAGCTGCCTTTGATAAGACAATACTTTGAAGCTGTATTCAACGCAAAATGCCACTCAAACGTCATTGCTATTTGCCCAGATATACGTGCTATTAGCAATATTATTCGCTCAGGCATTGGCTATTCTGTATTACCCGATTACCTATGTCGCGATCAGATAAAAGCCGGGGAGCTTGTGCAACTAGGGCCCGAAGGCCCAGAAAACATAATTTACTTAGTTTGGAACAAAGGGGCATTAAAACACCCCCGAATTGCATTTGCCAAAGATGTTATTTCGGCCTTTGCAAATATTAATTACTTTGCAAACTAAGCAAGGCTTGCTTTGCGTCTAGCAGTTTTACTCGTGGGGCAAGTGCATTTAGTGCGATTAAATGTAGCATTTCAGATACTGTGGTGCTCACATCCGTTATAACTGCCACATCGTACTCTTTAGCTTGCTCTGAGATAGCAGTATGAGTCACACAGTTTTGCGTCATCATGCCTGCGATCAAAAGTTTTTTAATACCATGCTGCTTTAATACATCTTCTAAATTAGTTTGATGAAAGCTGTCTGCATAGTGTTTTACAACCACAGGGGCTTCTGGTGCTGCTTTTAAAATATCAGGATGAATATCAACACCTTCTGTACCTTCATTAAAAAATGGCGCTAAACCCTGAGAAGGATCAGCAACATGCTGAATATGAATAGGTAAAACTCCGCGTTCTGTTGCTTGTTTGATCACATCTACTAGATGATCTTTTACTTGTTTAGCCTGCCATAAAGGAAATGCGCCATCTTCAAAATAATCATTCTGTAAGTCGATAATTAGTAATGCTGTGTTTGTCATTGTATGAGCCCTTTTTCATTTTATTGGACCCTAGTTTGCTGAATTTTTAACGTATCAAACAGTGACCCAAATACCATTTATCGATAATATTGGGCCAAAGTGTTTGATAAGGCTTTACCATGAATGTTGCAGTATTCGCATTTCCAAATATCAGTCCATTTCATCTTGCAGTACCATGTATGGTGTTTGGTGAGGGCGCTCGCTCGGCAGGTATCAAAGAATTTAACTTAACAGTGTGCAGCGAATGTGAACAGGTAATGCCCTCAAGTGCGGGGTTTGATATTCAAGCGCACCACTCAATAACAAAGTTTGATCAGGCAGATATTATAATTATTCCGTCATGGCCATCTCCTGAAACAGCCCCCTCTAAAGAATTAACAGCCAGCTTGCTAGCCGCACATAAGCGAGGCGCTATTATTGTAGGGCTCTGCTTAGGAGCTTATGCGCTAGCTCACATTGGGCTTTTAGATAATATTGAAGCAACCACTCACTGGGCATACAGTGATGACTTTAAAGCTCGCTTTGCAAAAGTGAAACTTAACAATCAAGTGCTTTACCTTGAACATGACAGGCTCTATACATCGGCAGGAACAGCAGCAGCTATTGATTGCTGCTTATATTTGGTTCGCAAATTTTTAGGAAGCGAGCAAACTAATGCTATTGCCAGAATGATGGTAACAGCTCCGTATCGCAATGGTGGGCAGACACAATTTATTGCCCTACCCGTCCCCGAAAGTGTTGCTGATGAGCGTTTAGCAAGCTTACTTGAACAGATGCAAGAAAACTTAGCCAGCAACCACACGATTGATACACTCGCAGAACAAATGCACATGAGCCGGCGCACCTTTACTCGCCACTTTCAATCGCTTACAGGGCTGAGCGTTGGGCAATGGCTATTAAATCAACGTTTAAACCACGCGCAGCGACTTCTTGAGTCAACTGATTTACCATTAGAACATTTAGCCGAGCAATGCGGCTTTGGCTCATCTGTTACTTTACGCCATCATTTTCGCTCTCAGTTTGGTTTATCACCGCGAGACTGGCGTAATGCATTCCGCCAAACATAAAGCTTAGGTATAATTAGTTTTTCGACTCGATTTTGGTTTTTAAATGAAAAAGCTTTCTAAAGTACAATTAAAACAGCAAGCCCTTGTATTAAATGTTGCCGACGCCCTTGAAGAGCAAGGTCGCGCAGAACTTGAAGGCATGTTGCAATGCTGGTTTGATGTGGAATACCACTTATTCCCAGGCTCATTGCTTTTGTGTTTTCAATTTGAAAACCAACAATCACTCGATGCAGCGACCCCAGAGCTATTAAAATGGCAAAAGCGCCTTAGTGGCGCAATGCTGAAAAAAGGCGTGATTTTAAAAGACATGCGCAGGCATTTAGTGTTTACCCTAAAAGGCCCAGACGATTAAATGGGGTGAGTTAGCAAGTTAGCAAGTTAGCAAGTTAGCAAGTTAGCAAGTTAGCAAGTTAGCAAGTTAAAAACACTAGAGTGACTACCACTTGTGTCAAGTAACTCGCTAACTCGTTGAGTTTTTAATCTGACTTCTAACGACTGATATCTAATAGCTCCATCTTTGTTCGGCCTTAAAACGTCTCCTACACCTCGTATCTCGTCCCTCGAAACTCGTACCTTTCCCCTTTACTCTTTCTAACTCGCTAACTTACTCCAACTCCTGCGTACTTAACGCCAGATAACAACGCCATATCTTTGTGCCATGTTGCTAAATCATTAGCATTAAACTTAGTTAAAGAGTCATGGCCACATGCCCTTGCCATTACCGACATTAACTCAGTTGAAGCTTCAAAAAAGTTCTTTAATTGATTTGCTGACTTTTCAATATTTAAGCGCTGACGTAAATCTTGCTTTTGTGTGGCAATCCCTGCAGGGCAGTTATTGGTATTACACATACGCGCAGCAACGCAGCCAATTGCTTGCATTGCACTATTTGAAATCGCCACACCATCAGCGCCAAGCGCAAGCGCTTTTACAAAATCAATTGGCAAGCGTAAGCCGCCAGTGATGATCAAAGTAACATCACTTGCACCTTGTTCATCTAAGTACTTTCTTGCTCTGGCAAGTGCAGGAATAGTCGGTACGCTAATATGATCCCTAAAGATCTCAGGAGCTGCGCCTGTACCGCCTCCACGACCATCAAGAATGATGTAATCGGCACTCGCATCGAGCGCAAATTGAATATCTTCCTCAATATGATTAGCACTCAGTTTAAACCCGATAGGAATACCGCCCGTTACCTCGCGTACTCTATCAGCAAACTTTTTGAAATCGGCAGCACTGTGTAAGTCTTTAAATGTTGGTGGTGAAATCGCCGAAGTACCCGCTTCAATTCCTCTAACCTCAGAGATTTTGCCAACATTCTTATTGCCCGGCAAATGCCCACCAGTACCCGTTTTTGCGCCTTGCCCACCTTTAAAGTGAAAGGCCTGCACATTCTTTAATTTATCTTCGCTATAACCAAAGCCTGCACTTGCTAACTCATAAAAGTACCGTGAATTGGCTTGCTGCTCTTCAGGAAGCATACCCCCTTCACCTGAGCAAATACCTGTGCCAGCAAGTTCTGCTCCTTTTGCTAAAGATACTTTAGCTTCTTCAGATAAAGCCCCAAAACTCATATCAGAAACGAACAATGGAATAGCCAGCTTTAATGGTTTTTTCGCTCGCGGGCCGATAACAAGCTCGGTATTAACAGCTACATCTTCCATTAAAGGTTGAGTCGCCATTTGCGCAACCATTAGCTGTAAGTCATCCCATTTAGGTAATTGATATCGTGGTACGCCCATCGACACCATAGGACCATGATGACCAAGCTTTGATAACCCTTCTCGAGCTAACTGATGAATAAGCTCAACGGTGGGCTCTTCTTTGGTTGCTGTAGCAACTGGCGAATCAGAGGCTTGAATTTGCACGCCAGGCCCTACTTGACCAACTTGGCTTTGATCAAACTGTTTGTGACTACCATCACAAAATGGCGCATTGGCAGTGTGCTTACATTGGCATAAATAGGCATCGCCCGACTCTTCTGCTGTAAATGCTTTGGGTTTGAAATCAGTTCCGGCATGTGAACCATCACAAAATGGCTGGTTTTTAGAACGCCCACAGGCACAAAAATAGTATTCTTGCCCCTGCTCTAAGGTGACTTTTTTCGGCGAAACGGCTGCAATTATGGGTTTGCTCATTATTGTTCCCTCACGGTTGCTACATTACATTGCTTTGTTCAAGGTACTGCGATGGAGGTAAGTATTAATTCAAGGCTTACTTGCTTTACAAAGGGTAGTTCAGCTCAGTTAAAAAACGAGTTCGAAAGCGCCTAGAAGTTCACTTAGCTATCGCTAATCGACTATATAACCGTAACAAGCAGCCAAGATATCAGCCATTTCGTATTTTAAGGTAAGAGGTAAATCGGTTTGTAAGCCGCAGTGGGACAATTATCACAAAGAGGATAAGAGGCGCTGCGCTTTAGAGGAATTATTTAAAGCAAACTTCACAGATATAACCCATTGTAGATCGTTATTTATGGCGAAAAGCAACCGTTAACACTCACGGGCTGAAGCCCGACTTACAAATTACCTCTTTGATAATAACCATCACGCGAAATAAATTTCACGCCTACGGGCAAGTTTCAGCTTGTTTGTTGGGTTTTAAATCTGATAGCTGATGGCTATATATGGCGCACAATCATCTAAAACTTATAGCTTAAAGCTCTTTTATTTAATCTGATTTCTAACGACTGATATCTAATATCTCTATTTTTGTTCTGCGTTAAAACGCCTCCCACGTCTCGTATCTTGCAAACTTTCCCCTTTACTCTTTCTAACTCGCTAACTTTACTCTAGCAACTCGCGGACTCATTCCACTCCCATTTGCTTCACATGCTCAACCAGCTCAGGGAAAAACGCTATAAACACCGCGTCTAATTGTTGGTAGTGGCGGGCTATATCGTCAGCGGCTCCTGAAAAATTATTAGTAAAGCGAATACGCTTGGCGATGTTATCAAGGGCAAGGCCGACCCCATCCAGTGTTTCATATTCTTTAAACCAATCATTGTTGGTCATACTACTCACAACCTGCTGCATACGCGAAGGCATCATGGCTCGGCGAGCATTTAAAAGACCATAGCTGTGCTGTTTGAAATCAGCCAATGGTTGGTCATTAAAGCGCTGCCAATGCTGAATAAGAAAGTGATCGAATGCTACATCAATCGCAACACTTGCAAAGCGTTTACGTGCTGGCGAAAAGTACTGCTTAGCCTCTTTTACAAGGGGATGTGAGTCGGTAAACCTATCAACTAAATAATGATTTTCAAGGCCATTTTTAACCGCATCAGATAACTGCGCAGAATACCGACGCCCACCAAAATCCCCAAGCAGGTTTCCAAAATGTGAATCAGCTGTCGGTTGTGCTAAGTAAAGGTGAGCCAAGTAGTTCAACGCATTCTCTAAATTAAGTTATTTTATGCATTGTAAAAGAATACAGGTGAAAGGGTCTAGGGGCACGAGTTGCGAGTTGCGAGTTGCGAGTTGCGAGTTTACAAAATTGTAGCAGCGATTTTATATCGCGTAGGAATGGTGCTAGGTGCTAGGTGCTAGGTGCTAGGTGCTAGGTGCTAGGTGCTAACAGCATAGTGTTGGTTTCGAATTGGTAAAGGGAGCTCCCTACCAAATCGACTTTTTTCGGCGTTAAAACGCCTCCTACAACTCGTATCTCCTCCCTCGAAACTCGTACCTTCCCCCTTGTAACTCGCTAACATTACGGGCTAAAGCCCGACCTACAACTCACCCGTTGATTTAAGAAATATCGCGCGAAATAAATTTCACGCCTACGGGTATGCATTTCAATTTAACTATGTGCTGGCACAATCCAATCTAACTTCTAACCACTGATATCTAATATCTCCATTTTTTCGACGTTAAAACGCCTCCTACGTCTCGTATCTCGCCCCTCGGAACTCGTACCTTTCCCCTTTACTCTTTCTAACTCGCTAACTTTCAATCTGATAGCTAACGGCTGAAAGCTGATAGCTCCTTTCCCCTTGCAACTCGCTAACTTGTTGAGTTTCACTCCGCTCTAACCAACCTACCAGCTAATAGCCATACAAATACTTCACCTTTATGACTTTAAATTAAATGCTAACATTACAAGAGCCGAAATGATCGCAGAAAGAGAAATTAACCGCATAATCAAAATAACTATATTACCTGCACCGCCCGAAGTTGTACCTCTGAATAGTAGCGGGTACTCGTGGAATTTTAAAAGATACAGCACATCAAAAAGACCTACTCGCATATTATCTAGTGTAACAACCTCGCCACTTTTTTGATGAATTTCACAAGCGTGTAAATTGGCCGTTTTTTCGTTCACAATATGACCACTTCTACCGTGAAAAGTATAATTAAAAATGATTTCTTGGATATCGCCCTTAGCGATTTGCAAAACTTTTGAAGCTTTACCCTCTATTGCTCGCCTACCTATTTCGAGTGAGTCTTTAGATATACTCATAACCCACTTACGACCAAATCCAAATTTGTTATAAATCACAATTCGCTTGATAACGAATACACAAAGGTAACAACTCACACAAGTTACAAAAGCAGGCATCGGCTGCATCGTTTCTTGAAGCACTAGGCTCATTACAGCAATAGCGATAGTCATAAAGAAAAATAAAAATTCAGCTCCGCCCGACAGCACAGCTAGGCCCGGTAGCGACGTTAGTTTTGTATTAGAATCAGCCTGCAATACTGGCTTTTTATAGAAAGTTGAATACCTAAACCAAACTCGGTCGCTCAGGTTTAAATCTAGGGAGTGTTTCGAAAGTGGCTGATTATAATCCATTATTTAAGTTTCCATTTTTAAAACACAATTTTGCCATTACTTTACCATTAAGCCAACATTCCTACATAGTGATATATTTCCTTTACGTTCAAGTACTAAACTAACTGCACCGAGGCGCTTCGCGCTACACAGAGAAAAACAAAATTTATTACGCGCGAAATAAATTTCACGCCTACAGTAACGTGTTAAGCCATAGTGATGTGCAGGAACAATCAACTCAAAACTTATAGCTTAAAGCTTACAGCTCTTTTGTTTTAATCTGACTTCTAACGACTGATATCTAATATCTTCTAACACCTCGTATCTCGTCCCTCGAAACTCGTACCTTTCCCCTTTACCCTAGCAACTCACTAACTTGCTGGGCTTCGCTTCGCTCAGCTCCACCCAACATACAATAAGAGCTATCCTTTACTCCCCCGCAAACTTTAACATTCGCGTTTGGTCGGTA
Source organism: Pseudoalteromonas sp. 2CM39R (assembly GCF_023161845.1). NCBI lineage: Bacteria > Pseudomonadati > Pseudomonadota > Gammaproteobacteria > Alteromonadales > Pseudoalteromonadaceae > Pseudoalteromonas > Pseudoalteromonas sp. 2CM39R. The sequence continues at coordinate 34,669 of NZ_JALNTM010000005.1, read as the reverse complement.
AGCTCAATATCCACCAGCTCAAACGGGGCTTTGGCTGCTTGAGTGACCGCAAAAGGCATGGTGAAACTGCCGTAACTATCAATCTGTTTAGCTACTTCAACCGTTGCCAGTTTGATGCGCTCACCTTTATCACCTTTGCCTGTTAAGGTTGCACGAATAGCATAGCGGCCTGAGTCGGTCACTTGCACTGGCACCTTGGCTTGGTATTTGTTATTGCCAAGCACAGTGACTTTAGCTTTATCCATACTGATGGTTTGTGAGCTATGTACAAATGGCATTTTTATAGAGCGTTTTACCGTTTGGCCATTCACTTTAGTATCTATACTGGCCTCAAGCTCATAGTAACCATTTGCGGCGCCTAAGGTTTCAAGCGGGTAATTAAATACTGCTTCACCATTTTCGTAACGTACATCTAATTTTTCGCCATCAGGGCTTGAAAGCGTTAACTTCACATCACTATCTTTAAAGCGCTTTTTACCCATACTTAGCTGCATAGCAACACGTTGTTGCTGATCTTTCACTTTAAACTGCGATTTAGCATGTAAAGCATTGCTCGAGCCTTTTTCAATCACGTGCAGCAAGTAGGTGTCGTTATCGTTAAGGGCTTGGCTTGTTCTTAACATTGCTTTGCCATTTACCTGGCCAAGCTTCAATCCAACACTGCCATCGCTAAATCCTGCATTTTCCATTTGCTCACGTGCAACCATGGCTTGCATTGGCATTTGTCTAAAGTTGTCATCTCGCACCGACAGTTTATCTAGCTGTAAGCCATGAGGCTTAAATACTTCGCCACTATCAAAGCGTGCTTTTGGTGCAATGCGAATAAAGTTATCAGCTTGGTTTACAAAAACAGGCACACCACGCTTAAGCTCTTTACCCGAAACTTTCTGCCAATATTCAACACTGTCTTTTTCAAGTGTTTGTAGTTGAGCGCTTGATGCTGGTTGAACTTGAGGAAACTGATAAACCGTTTGCTCATTAGCTTTCGCTGCTGTGCTTACAAGCACTATTGCAGTAGCTAGTGTGGTTAACTTATTAATCATAGCGGGCTCCTAAATTCGGTTTTTAAGCATGTTTGGCAAGCCAAAACAGTTACGTCGACTTTGCTGATGACTCAAAGGTTCACCACCTTGGGTTCGTGATTTATCGGTAAACCACACCACCCCAGCTAACGACTGAGAACTGCAATTTAAAAAGCCATCTGAGCAGCTATCTAACCAGTTTTGCGTTACTTCAAGGCCCACTTGATTTTGATAACCGCCACAATAGCTGTCGCTATCCCATACCGCTGATTCAACATCACTGCCCACCACGGTTTCGAATCGAGATGGTAAACTTGGGCGGTTCGGTGTGCCATACAGCCACTGTGCGTTATACGATTCCATCCAAGATACTTGTTGCTGTTTTACTGCATCGCTGCCGTAACCTAAAAGCCAACCTAAGCTTTGCTCGAACGAATTACCCGCTATAACCGCATCAGCCAACGGCGTGCCACCACTTGAAGGAGCCAGAGCAATGGTACGCGTGACTTTGCTAATAATATTTGGATAGCGGCTATCCCATGTTGGGTTAGATAAAATCCAGCGCACCACATTGCCACCGTTAGAATGGGTGATCAGAGTTAAATCAGTGATGTTTTTATTATTGATAAATGTAGTGAGCTGCCCTGCTAAACAGCCAGATGCTGCATCTGCCCACATGTATTGATCAAAGTCACAATTAATGACCGTGTAATTGCTACTGTTTGGCAAACCTTGACGAACCGTATCGACAAAACTGCCTGTCCAATAGTCATTATACGCATCGCTTTGCTGGCCTGTACCGTGCACAAATGCAACTCCTTGCGCAGCAAAAGCACTGTGGCTAATACCCGCTGCCAACATTAAAGCTGGCAGTAGTGAGAGTGTTTTTATTTTCATGTGTGTTCCTGTTGATTGTCATTTTATCTATCAGGTTGGAGGAGTGACCTCCGACCAAAAACATAGACCAAACAGGTACGAAAGCAAGAATAATTTTACATTAATTTAACTTTTGTGCACTTTTTAAGTACAAATTATTAGATTTTAGGAGAAAAAAGAGGGGTGAGATGCTAGGTGCTAGGTGCGAGGTGCGAGGTGCGAGGTGCGAGGTGCTAGGTGCGAGGTGCGAGGTGCTAGGTGCGAGGTGCGAGGTGCGAGGTGCGAGGTGCTAGCTGCTAGGTGCTAGGTGCTAGGTGCTAGGTGCGAGATGCGAGATGCGAGATGCGAGATGCGAGATGCGAGATGCGAGATGCGAGTAAACTTTCCCCTTTACTCTTTCTAACTCGCTAACTTTTCAATCTGATAGCTCTTATGCTCATCGCGCGAAATAAATTTCACGCCTACGGATGAGCATTTCAATTTAACTATTCGCAGGCACAATCTAATCTAACTTCTGACGACTGATATCTAATAACTCTTTTTCAGCGTTAAAACGCCTCCTACAACTCGCATCTCGTTCCTCGTAACTTTTCCCCTTTCCCCTTGCTAACTTTCTCCAAAACACAAAAAAGCCGTTGCATTGCTGCAACGGCTTTTTGACATTTGAATTTAATTGTTTACAACTAATAAAGTTTGTGACAGTTTTGCTAGGCTTTTTTTAGGGCTTATCGGCCAAATTTGCATCACTTATCAACCCTTTTTCGCCGTATTTTTCAGTCTTATCAAATCTTTTCACTAAAAAGTAATCATCCTCATTCAAAGATGTAGCAAGATCGTTATCAACTACGATTATTTGATAGCTGTCTTTTAATGCAATCTCATTCAAATCAACCATTGATTTATAAATCTGCTCGTAAATAGCTGGATCTGATAGACTGCTATCATCTCCATCTTCCCTTGAATATTTCCCTATATTTTGTCCTGGAGTATCCAATAATAAAGTTGCTGGTAAGTACCCTCCATTCTCAAGGAGGTATTTTAATCTAGAAATGTACAAGTACACCGACATTAAAGTCCTAACACCACCCGAAGATATTTTAGAGTAAGTTCTTTCTCTAAAGTTAGGCATAAACTTTTTGTCTATTGAGGAACCGTAAATTCTGGTCAGCTTAGAGCTATCCATAAGATTTTTATAATGTGTAGAAAGCTCCTTAATTATATCATCTGTAGATACTAACTGAGACTCTACTTTTTTAAGGTCAGTTTTCAGCTTTCCAATATGTATTTCTTTACTTCTAATTCTGGAATAAATATCCTCAAGCTTTTGAACTAACTTTGAATTCCTCTCAATCTCTACAAGTTTTTCGGATAATGATCGCCTTACAGCCTCAGCCCTCGAAATCATTTCAATTATTGGAGATAGTGATTCTAAATTATTCTTTTCAAAATCATATCTAACTGTGCTTAATAGCTTCTTCCTTTCAGTAATATTTTGATCTAATAAGGTAAGATCCAACTTAATTTTATCAATTGCCTTAGAGCAACCAGACAGTCTATTTTTTACGGAGCGCTGTTCAAATTCCAGTTGTTCATTAGTGAGTACCTCGTCATCTAGTTTTATGGCACCACTACATGTAGGACAACTAACTTCTTTTTGGGTTAACTCATGAACACTTAACGAACCCCTCAATATAAGTGAATCTTTAATACAACTAAGATCCTTTTCGTAAGAAGCCTTGAGTCGTTTATAGTCGGTTAGTTTTGCTTTTATTGCATACCTACTGTTTTCAAGATTCTGAATGTTTTCAACTAACTCTTTTATTTCAACGCTGAACTTATCTGAAGTAGATGAAGCAAGTTTACTATTTGTTTTTAGTAATTGGATTTCTTCATCAACAGCTTCTAATTCCACTTTCAATTTAACTGCATCTTCACCTGAGTTTATTTTAGAGTTAGTTGCAGATAAAAACTCATCAATAGACTTTGCTTTGCTGGTAAGTGCTTTAAAAGCTTCGGCTTCTTTTTTGATTTCTTCACTCAATTGCGCTAACTGATCATCATGGACACCATAAACAAATTTCTGTACTTCTACATTTCTGTTGAATAAAGGGCCATTAGCTAAATCCATTAAGTTGTCACTTGCGACACGCTTTTGTTTTAAATGAATTAGCTTCATTAAATCTCGAAAGCTCAACCGACTACTATTTGAGTCATCTTTGTATTTTGATTGTTTAAGCTTTACTTTTGGAATGTCTAAGTAATCAAGTAATATATCTGAAACCCAGCCATCAGGCTCTTGACCTTCGGAAGATGCAGAACATAACAAAGGGTAATGATCATTAATATTTGCATAGGAACATTCATACACCTTAATCAGGTTTACTTTATCTCCTAAAACTCGATTTAACGTTATTACTTTTTGGTTGATTGAAACCTCTAAAACTACACTTCTACCGTATAGTTTAATTTCGTCATTATCTAAGTCACCAAACTTACCACCTAAAGCAAAATCTATAAGGTTAAGAATACTAGATTTACCTGAATCAAGATCTCCCCAAATCAAATTCAATCCAGATTCAAATGTGCATCGATATTCACGCTCAACACCTACTATTATTAACTTTTTAAATTCCATTTTTACTTTATTCATGAATTCTCCGATACAAGGCTTACTAGTTTGCTTTCGTTAAGTGCTGCGAGCTTCTTCAAGATCGATATATTTTTATCTAAGAATTCTGATGAAGATTTGAAGTCAGGTAGTTCAAGAGCCTCAATCATGCCTTCATCATTGAGGCGCACCTTCTTGGACTCAGTCAAAAGTAAAAAAGGTATTATTGCATCACTCTTGCTTTTGATATCAGAAAATTGATAACCATTTTCATAAAGATCCTGTTGGTAACCATACACACTGCCTAAATCCATAGCATTTGAAATTTTCTTTAAAAGCATTGGATTATTAACAATGAAATACAACAACTCTAACTTCTCTAGAGTCAGAACTTTTCGTCCACTTCTATTTTCAGATAAATTATGAATTAGAAATGATACTAAAAAAACTCTATAAAACCTTTCGTTTCTATAATCAAACAAATCATCTGACCTCATTTTCAATTGAGTCTATTGTTACACTATCACACCAATTTACATCCAAATTTAAGCGATTAGACTCCTGATGCAGAATTCCTTTTTTATGAAGAAAATTAAGGTACTCCACAAGGCAATCTAAAGAACTTTTATCTAATTCAACTATTTTACTATGAATCTCTTTAACAACTTCACTATTTGATTTCACACCTTTACAAGAGCTATAGGTTCTGTACAGACTTATAATTTTACTTCTAAGTTCTTTAAAAACCTCTAGTTCATTTTTCTTAGCAGATTTCATAATAAGCTCTGCATGGAAAAAAGACTCTTTCGCATCTTCTATTAGCCTTTCTTCTACAGATGCTAATACCATTTTAATGACAAAAATTTCTTTATCGTATGAGTGCACATCTGATTCATATTCAACTTGAGTTAACTTTTTTTGTCTATGAGTATGAAGTATCTCCACTAGATATTTACTTACTACTTTGTAAGTTAAATCCTTAGAGCTTGATGGCTTGCAAATTTCACTATGGCTAACTTGCAATGTTTTAGATTTGAACTTTTTAACCGTATTCGGGGTAGCACTTAACTTTCCAACACACTCGTCATGTAGCGCTTCTACGTAGTAGCTTTTTGGCAAGTCATCAAAGCTTTCAACCCAAAGATCATTTAATGTTGTCATATCTTCATTTAATGGTTGTAGCTCTCTAGCATTCACATTAATAGGACCAAGGATTACAGCAGGAAATGATCCTCTGTGAGGTGTAGCCAAAGAAATATAACCAATTACAGGTATTTGAATATCTTCATATTCTTCAGCCATGTGATTTAAGATAAAGTTTTTGCCAATAAGCCCGCCCATACTATGGCAAATAAATACTATACTGTCATAGTTTGCACTTTCGACTTCCAGAAATGTTGCCAACGAATTTGTTAGTGAATTTATGGATGAATTTTTTCTAATTTTTGGTTTGTTAAAAAAAGAGCCTGTATATTTATTAATTAAACCTACAAATGAACTCCCCAAAACATTTTGAGTAAGGTTGACAATTTTTGTAAAGTAGTCGAACTCAATTACATCAATTTGATCGCTTATTTTGCTATCGGCTTGCAATAACTCAGAAAAACTAGCCCCATTTTCATCATTAACCCAAGTCCCACCTCCACCAGTGAGACCATGAATCATAACGACAAGAGTTTTACTCATTTTATTAGCTTCCCTAATATAGTAATGCTAGGTATTGCTAATACAAAGTGCATCCCAGCTAATTAATTTACTCTTTAATATCAATAAAATATCATACATTAAATATAAGGGAAAACATGTAAGTTATTCGATGTGTTGGCCAGAAAATACTAGATGTACTGTTGATAAGTCGATAACCATATGAAAAACCAGCAATCATAACTGTAAAATATATGAATTCCTGTTCATTGAGTGTGTGAGCTATGGCATGATTAACCTGTTCATAGATACAGGAATTTTGAATGGCACAAAAAATCGTCAAATCGAGAGTTAATTTACTGGGTAGTTGCAAAGGAATAGTGCTCGGACAGCACTCTCTTAAGATTGTTTACAAGTCCGGTACTCAAAGGGTGAATTACTCAGAAATACTCGGTTTTTGTACGATAGAGCGTTCATTACTTGGACATAAATTGGAGATAACTACAGATAGTGGGGTGATTAATGTCAGTGGTCTTAGCCATCTAAAAGCAATCCCGCAGTTCAACACTATCAATTTCACCATCAAGTCATTCATAGAGACGAAGATCAAAGATATATACAGTAAGTTTTCAAAAGCTGCTGTTGGTCAGTATCTTCGTGAATCAAAAATCTCCGAAGTTCAGTCTATCATTGAGCCAATGGTTCGCTTGTTTAACAAGAACAGTGAATCTTGGAGTTCTCACATATCGCAAGAACATTTCGATAGAATGAAAAAGCTGGCTGAACTCAGCCCCGTATCGATGTCTGCTGAATCATTAAGAGTTATTCATACCAGTAGAGTACTAAAAGATCGTGAAGCATTTTACGACAGCATTGAGAGCAATCCATTAACACCAGAACAACGTTTGTCAGTTGTACAGCATGATGATTACAACATGGTGCTTGCGGCAGCAGGCACAGGTAAAACATCAGTTATGGTCGCTAAAACAACAGATATCTTGGAGCGTGGTTTAGCAAAGCCCGACAAAGTGATGGTTTTAGCATATGGACGTGAAGCTGCAAAAGAACTAAAAAATCGCTCCAAAGAGAGGCTCAAGAAAGCAAACATCTCATATAACTTAGATAAACAAATCTCAACTTTCCACAGTCGTGGTTATCAGATAATCGCAAAAGCTCAGAAAATGTCTGTTGAGGAATTCAAAAAGCTCAGAATGAGTCGATTAAGAAAAGATGAGCCCCGAAAGGAGTTCATTAACAACTGGTTGGTGACGTTCATCGAAGACAATGAGGATAACCTGAATGCATTTATTAAAACTGTTTACTATGCATATAACCCGTTCTTGTCGGAGTCAGAAGAAGCTCATCAGGAAGCCCTTAAAGGTAAGAAATACATCACACTAAATGGTGTGGAAGTTAAAGGTTACCAAGAAGTTTTGATTGGGAATTGGCTGTTTAAAAACGGGGTTAACTACAAATACGAACCAAATTATGCAAACGAGGTTGGTAAAGACATTGGCTTTCCGTACCATCCTGATTTCCAAGTGAGAGATACGAACATTTTTATAGAACACTTTGGTATCGACAAAGGTGGCAATACTAGAGCTGGTATCAATAAGATTAAGTATAACCAACAGATTAAAGAGAAAATTGCACTCCATAAAGTTCTGGGCACAAGGTTGGTTAAAACATTTCATTATAACTGGTGTGATGATGAGCTTGAATCAGTACTAGAGAAGCAACTTATTGATTATGGAGTAAAGTTAAATCCTATTTCGAAAGAACAAATCATCGCAGCTGTTACGCAACAGGATTTCATTAAGAATGCGGTTAAAGAGCTAAGTGCTACGTTGGCCGCTGTTCGTTCAGAAGCAATTGAAGGTTATGAAATACAATCTCGCCTGGAAAAAGCAGGTGTGCAAAACGCTAAAAGTCATATGTTGCTGATTGAGAGTTTACGTCAAGCATATGTTGCTGAGCTTAGAAGTAGAAACCAGATTGATTACGACGATATGATTCTATTAGCGACGGATTATCTTCGTGATGGCATGTTCGAGCCTAAGTGGAAGTACATATTAGTTGACGAGTTCCAAGATATCTCCGTATCTCGTTGGAACTTTTTACTTGAATTACTAAAAGCCAAAGACTGTAGTTTAACGGTTGTTGGAGATGATTGGCAGGCAATCTATGCATTCACAGGCGGTAAGTTAGAGCTCACGACTAGGTTTAAAGACAAGCTAGGCAATCATGCCCTGGCAATGCTGCAAAAGACATTCCGCTATAACAACAGTATTGCTGATACTGCTGGTAAATTTGTAATGAAGAACCCTGAACAATACAAAAAGGATATTGTAACTCATACTCAGGTTAATAGTTCTGAAGTGTATCTAATGGACAATCAAGATGAGGAGAAAGATCCAATACAAGCCACGCTGAATGTTGTTGAAAAAACAATACTTGAAATCTACAGAAAAGATCCACAAGCCTCTATTGGTATTTTGACGAGATACAACAAGACTAAGAATGCAGCTAAGGAGAGGTTTGGCAAACACCATGGTTTTAACAATATGGATTTTTGGACATTACATGGTTCCAAAGGTCTTGAGGCTGATTACTGCTTTATCTTGGATTTAAACCAGGGATTTTTTGGATTTCCAACTGAGAGAAAAGACAACGAAATTGTCAGTGCATTGATGCCTACCATTGATGTATATCCGCATGCAGAAGAACGCCGCTTATTCTACGTTGCCATCACTCGTGCAAAAAAACGATGCTACCTTATTGCTGATCCTAAAGAGCCATCAGAGTTTGTTTTAGAGCTTCTTGATTCTGAATACCACTTGAATATTGTTTCTGAGCACTTTACTCCGGAGAAGCTTGCTGCCAGAAAATGCCCCAAGTGTAAAACTGGGTACATGAAACCAAAGAGGCGTGTATGGGGAGTCTATGAGTGCTCTACTGGTCTTGGATGCCTTACTGAAGCAGTTGGTTGTGATGATTGCAACGGTATTGCAATCAAAAAAGACAAGTACGGAGAGTGCATAAGTTGTAAATCTAGGTTTCAACTTTGCCCTAACTGCAAAGCCCCGAAAGTTGTGCGAGCAAATAAAAAAAATAAAAAGCTTTTCGCGGCATGCAGCTCATTTCGTGGTAATGAAGACAAGTCATGCAAATTCATGGACTCACTTAACCCAAGACTACAGCAGCGCTTAAAAGAGAAAGATCGAGTTCCATTAAACTAAACCTTTACACAACAAGGATCTAATATGCATAAAACTAAAGCCCCCCTAACGTACAACTTATTAGTTAACAGACCTAACACTGCCAATTTGTGGAATAATTTATGAGCACTTTAGTTATTATTGGAAATGGGTTTGATATATGGAACAGCCTACCAACGAATTATTGGTATTTCTATGAAAAGTACAATAGATCTTTGGAAGACCACATTCAGTATTTTGATGACTTTTACTGCGAAGATACCGAGTGGGCAAATTTTGAAGAGTCTTTAGGCTCATTCAATCATGATAACTTCCATGACAATGCTGCAATGCAACCTTCGATAGAGGAAATGGCTGATGACAATACTCTTTTATATGGGTTCGAGGACGAGATATCAATCAAAAGAGATGAATTAGTTGATGACATCACTACCGCATTTAAGCAATGGATTAGTTCAGTTGACGTTAGCACTGCAGAAAAACTGATTGAACTTCCAAGTGATTTAAAGTTCGTTACCTTCAACTACACAACAACATTACAAGATGTATACGGAATTTCCGAAGAAAATATTTTGCATATCCATGGGAAAGTACGTGCAAATATTATTTTTGGCCACGGGCGTGGTGCCAGCTCACACATCAATAGTGAAGAAAGTGATGAACCATGGTTCGAAGAGTCTCTTAGAAGTGCGTCTTCAGTATCTGAAGTATTTCATAAGCCAGTGGACAAAATTCTTGAGCGCAATAGAACTCAATTGGAAGGCTATGGCCCTATCACTGAAATTTTTGTTATTGGGCACTCAGTTAACGATATCGACTTACCGTATTTTCAATGTATCTTGAATGCGTATCCAGATGCAGAATGGAAAAATTTCAACTATATAGATTTGGACAACGACATTGATGCAGTAACAGCAACTCACAATAAGCTTATTAGAGCAGGTGTTCCAGAAGATAAATTGACATCAAGTTCATCAGAACATCTGAAGACAATTTTCTCTTTGGTTTAACTGATTTGAATTAGTCTCGACTTGATTTTACATTTTTGAAACAGAGTACGATAAACAACACATAGGGTCAGGTCTTGCTTTTTGAGTTAATTCTATCTTCTTCGCGCGAAATAAATTTCACGCCTACGGTTTCGGGTTTAGCCTTAGCAATGTGCGGGTACTTTAACTTAAAACTTATGGCTTCTTTACTCTTTCCTCTTGCAACTCGCTAACTTGTATTCTTAATCTAACTTCTGACGACTGATATCTAACAACTCTTTTTTCAGCGTTAAAACGCCTCCTACAACTCACATCTCGAAACTCGTTCCTCGCAACTTTCCCCTTTCCCCTTGCTAACTCGCTAACTTTCCCCTCGCTAACTTTCTCCAACAAAAAAGCCGTTACATTGCTGCAACGGCTTTTTGGCATTTGAATTTAATCAAACCTTAGTCACGGTATGTCTCTACCGCTGGGCATGAACAAACTAGGTTACGGTCGCCGTATACGTCATCGATACGCGTTACTGTAGGCCAGAATTTGTCTTTTGCTACGCTTGGTACTGGGAATGCAGCGTAAAAACGGTCGTATGCACGATCCCACTCATTGCCTAGTACGTCTGCTTGTGTGTGCGGTGCAAACACTAGCGGGTTGTTTTCAATTGACCATTCGCCAGATGCGATACGGTCAATTTCTGACTTGATTGACACCATTGCTTCGATGAAACGGTCGATCTCAACTTTAGACTCAGACTCAGTTGGCTCAATCATTAGTGTGCCAGCTACTGGGAATGACATAGTTGGTGAATGGAAACCGTAGTCTTGTAGACGTTTAGCTACGTCCATTTCAGTGATGCCTGTTTGCTCTTTAAGTGGGCGTAGGTCAACAATACATTCGTGCGCAACGCGGTTGTTACGGCCACGGTATAAAATTGGGAAGTGCTCGCTTAACTTCTCAGATAAGTAGTTAGCGTTCACGATAGCCATTTCTGTTGCTTGTTTTAAGCCTTCAGAGCCCATCATAGCAATGTATGCCCACGAGATTGGTAAAATAGCTGCTGAGCCGTAAGGAGCAGCAGAAACCGCACCGTTACCGATGTTTGTGCCAGCAACATTAATTACGCTGTGGTTAGGCATAAATGGCGCAAGGTGAGATTTAACACCGATTGGGCCAACACCTGGACCACCACCACCGTGTGGAATACAGAATGTTTTGTGTAGGTTAAGGTGCGATACGTCAGAACCGATTGAACCTGGGCTTGTAACACCTACTTGCGCGTTCATGTTTGCGCCGTCCATGTACACTTGACCGCCGTGCTCATGCACGATGTCACAGATTTCACGAATTGTTTCTTCGTAAACACCGTGTGTAGATGGGTAAGTGATCATGATACAAGATAGGTTTTCAGATACCTCTTCGGCTTTCGCTTTAAGGTCTGCCATATCAACGTTACCGTTTTTATCACAGTCAACAACCACAATTTTCATGCTTGCCATTTGTGCAGACGCTGGGTTTGTACCGTGCGCTGAACTTGGGATCAAACATACGTTACGGTGACCTTCACCGCGTGACTCGTGGTATTTACGAATCGCGATTAAGCCTGCGTATTCACCTTGTGCACCTGAGTTAGGTTGTAGTGAAACTGCATCGTAACCTGTGATGTTTACTAACCAATCATGTAGTTCTGTCATCATGATTTGGTAACCCGCTGCCTGATCAAGTGGGCAGAATGGGTGTAAGTTTGCAAACTCAGGCCAAGTGATTGGGATCATCTCAGCTGTCGCATTAAGTTTCATTGTACATGAACCTAATGAGATCATTGAGTGGTTAAGCGCTAAGTCTTTGTTCTCTAGGCGCTTGATGTAACGCAACATTTCAGTCTCGCTGTGGTACGAGTTGAAGTTAGGGTGCGTTAAAATTTCGTCATCGCGTACTAGGCTTGCAGGAATTGAGTTGCTGCCGTTTACTTCGATTTCGTTTGCAAGTGCGTCAACGCTTAGGCCGTGATCTTCACCTAAGATGATGTCGAATAACTCAGCTACGTCTGCACGGGTTGTTGTTTCTGATACAGAAATTGAGTATTCACCTGCGCGGTTAGACGCAAAGTTAACACCGTGCTCTACTGCACGTGCAACAATTTCGTCTTTGTTATCTGCAACAACAGTCAGTGTATCGAACCATGTGTCGTGCTTAAGGTTTACACCTTTCGCTTTTAAGCCCGCCGCTAAGATATCTGCAAAACGGTGGATACGCTCAGCGATAGTTTTAAGGCCTTGTGGACCGTGGTAAACCGCGTAGAACGCTGCCATGTTCGCTAGTAATACTTGCGCTGTACAGATGTTTGAGTTGGCTTTTTCACGACGAATGTGTTGTTCACGTGTTTGCATTGCCATACGTAGTGCGTCGTTACCTAAACGGTCTTTAGAAACACCGATAATACGACCTGGTAGTGAACGCTTGTACTTGTCGCGTGTTGCGAAGAATGCAGCGTGTGGACCACCGTAACCCATAGGTACACCAAAACGCTGTGCCGAACCAAGTACTACGTCTGCACCTAGTTTACCTGGTGCTTTAAGCATTAATAAGCTCATGATGTCTGCAGCAACACAGGCAATCGCTTTTTTGTCTTGTACTTGTGCGATTAGGTCAGTTACGTCAGTGATTTCACCGGTTGTTGATGGGTATTGGAATAATGCACCAAAAATCTCATGATTAGCCGCTTCGCTTGCAGGACCAACTACCACTTCAAAACCAAACTGGTCTGCACGTGTAGCAACAACGTCGATAGTTTGCGTGTGTACGTCATCAGCAATGAAGAAGATGTTTGCTTTTTTAGCTTTAGCAACACGCTTTGCAAGACCCATTGCTTCTGCAGCAGCCGTTGACTCGTCAAGTAATGACGCGCTTGCTAAATCAAGACCAGTTAGGTCTAGGGTCATAGTCTGGAAGTTTAATAATGATTCTAAACGACCTTGTGCAATCTCTGGTTGGTATGGTGTATACGCAGTGTACCAGCCTGGGTTCTCAAGTACGTTACGTAAAATTACGTGTGGTACGTGAGTTGGGTGGTAGCCTTGACCGATGTATGATTTGAACACTTTATTTTTGCTTGCTACTGATTTTAAGTAGCTTAGTGTTTCAACTTCAGTGCGGCTTTCGCCAATTGATAAACCTTGCTCTAAGCGAATGCTTGCAGGTACCGTTTGACCGATCAGCTCTTCAACACTCGATACTCCAAGAGCGCTCAGCATGTCGCTTACTTGCGCTGGGCTTGGCCCAATGTGACGGCGAATAAAATCTTGCTTTTGCTCTAATTGTTCAAGAGATTTGGCGTTTGACATTTGTCCAGATTCCTATGATCCAAAAAAAAGTGGTTACTGCCAATGGGTAACTGGCAATAACTTAAAAACAGGTTGATTCAGTAACTTACAGCGTATGGAAAAGTAAGCTATAAAATCATAAAAGCCCCAGTGAAACCCAAGCTACGCATTTAGTTAGCTGGGGATCTAGACGGGGCTTTTAGTCGGCGTGACTAATTAATTAGTCTTCGTCGATTGTGTTAGCGTAGCCTTCAGCGTCTAACAGGTTATCAAGCTCTGATGTGTCAGATGCTTTGATACGGAATAACCAACCGTCAGTGTACGGGTCGTTATTTACTGTTTCAGGCGAATCTTCAAGCTCTTCGTTGATTGCAACGATTTCACCGCCGATTGGTGCGTAGATGTCTGATGCTGCTTTTACAGACTCAGCTACTGCGCAGTCTTCACCCGCGTCAACTTCATCACCAACTTCTGGTAGTTCAACGAATACCATGTCGCCAAGAAGTTCTTGTGCGTGCTCAGTGATACCTACAGTAAACGTACCGTCACCTTCGTCGCGAACCCACTCGTGTGAAGTAGCATATTTTAATTCGCTTGGGATATTGCTCATCTTTTTGTTCCTTTGGTTTATATTGGGTGATAACACCAAATTTTTTATAGTTTAGATAACTGATTTGCCGTTACGTACAAAGCAAGGTTTAACAACCTTAACGTTAACCAGTTTTTTACGCATCTCTACTTGGGCTGTTTCGCCAGTTGAACGCGGAACGCGTGCTAGCGCAACACTGTGACCAAGGGTTGGTGAGAATGTACCAGAGGTAATCACCCCTTCACCACCTTCAACGATGACTTTTAAACCGCTACGCAATACGCCTTTTTCTTCAAGCACTAAACCAACTAGTTTGTCTGTGCTCTTATCAGCGCGTTGCTGTTCTAATACTTCACGACCGATAAACTTACGATCTTCTGGCTCCCATGCGATTGTCCACGCCATGTTTGCAGCAAGTGGAGAAACACTTTCGTCCATATCTAGGCCGTAAAGGTTCATACCCGCTTCAAGACGTAACGTATCACGTGCACCTAGACCTGCTGGCGCTACGCCTGCGTCTAGAAGTTGTTGCCATAAATCAGCAGCTTGATCGCTAGGCACTACGATTTCATAACCATCTTCGCCAGTATAGCCTGTTGTCGCAATAAATAAATCACCTGCTTGCACACCAAAGAAAGGCTTCATACCTTCAACAGCAGCTTGTTGCTCTGCGTTAAGTACTGTTGCTGTTTTAGCACGTGCGTTAGGGCCTTGAACGGCAATCATTGCAAACTCTGGACGCTCAGTAACCGTTACGGCGAAATCAGCCGAAACTTTAGCTAAATGCGCTAAATCTTTTTCACGTGTTGCTGAGTTAACAACTAAACGGTAGTTCGTTTCTGAGAAGAAGTAGATGATTAGGTCGTCGATTACGCCGCCTTCTTCGTTAAGCATACCAGTGTAAAGTGCTTTACCCGGTACAGTTAACTTAGCAACGTCGTTTGCAACTAGCTTACGTAAGAACGCTTGTGCTTGCTCGCCTTGAATATCGACAATAGTCATGTGAGATACGTCAAACATACCTGCATCTCTGCGAACCGCATTATGCTCTTCGATTTGTGAGCCGTAGTTGATTGGCATTTCCCAGCCGTGGAAATCAACCATTTTTGCGCCAGCTTCAAGGTGCTTAGCATGTAAAACTGTTTTAGAAGTCATAATATTCCTTCACTTTTAAATTAACCCACAAGTTGTGGGGCGTGGCCTCAATTTAATGAGGGGGAATAACATGGGCGGCGATTATACATTAGTTGCACAGTTGTCACACCCAAATTGCGATTTTGTAACTAAAAAACAGCTAAACACCCAAGTGCGTAGCTGTTTTAAAAATTTTATCTTTTAAGCAACGTTGGCTAAGGCTAAATCAAAGCCGAGCTGCTGTAAGTGCGTTTGCCATTTATCGAGCTCTGCTTGGCGCGCCACCAGCTGAAATTGCTGTGTTGCTTGGTTATCAATCGCGGTAATAAATACCTCACCGCTTTGTGCACCATAACAACTGCGCATGTCTGATAAACGCAGCCCCGGCGTTAGCTTAAAGCTGTCGACCAAGGCATCAAACGCCTGCTCACCACTTAGGGTTAGTGCGCTTAAATCGTCACGCATTACATAATCAATGTCGTAACGTAGTTGTTGCTCATTAATAAGCGACTGTAATTGCACGCTGGCACCTTTACCTAGCACAAAACGAAATGCAGTTTCGTTAAAGTAATACAGGGCATAAGCGTAGCTGCTTGTTAGGTCATCGTCTAATGAGCTACGTAAGCCTAAACCGCTTGCGGTTAGCTTATTAATATCAAGACCTAAAATAGCCGTTAAAAATGGGATTGCTTCAGTGCCACTAAAATCCATAATGGCAGTATCGCTATTTGCTTGTAGCACGTTGTCTGCTGGGGTCTCAGCTTGGCTGTGGCGAGCAAACATTATTGGCGTAAAAGTCATATGTGACACCTATCAATCGTTAATGCTTGAAGTATATTGCGCCGTGCTGGCAACAACAAATTGTAATTATTTATCAATTGATAAATAATGCTTATATACATAGCCCTATAAATAGAATTTTTTAATGAAAAACATTTCTACCGATAGTTTACGTACTTTAGTCACTGTTGTTGAAGTTGGCGGATTTGCCAAAGCAGGTGAATTATTGGGGCTATCGCAACCGGCTGTGAGCTTACAAATAAAGCGCCTTGAAGACATGCTGGGCCATAAGCTGTTTAAAAAGCAAGGCCAGCGCCAAGTGCTTAATCAATATGGCGAACTGCTCATGCCATTAGCTAAGCAAATGCTGCAACAAAACGATGCCATTTTGCAGCAGTTCACCAGCGAAAACGTAACAGGTAAAGTGCGCTTGGGGATCCCCAGTGAATTTGCCGCACGTATTTTACCTTCGATCATAGGTGACTTCGTGGCCCTCTACCCTGACGTATCGCTCGAAGTGCGCTCTCGTTTGAGTAAGCATTTATTGTCAGTCTCGCGCCAAGATCAATTCGACTTAGTGTTGGCATTAAACGAAGAGCTAGAATCTGCTAAGTTCCCTATTTTTATGCAAGACCAACTAGTATGGGTGGGCGATTTAAACCTTGCACAGAACGATGTAGTAACGCTTGTAACCGCTCCAGAGGGATGTATTTATCGCCGCCGCGCAATCGAGGCACTACAAAGTGCGGGTATTAAATACCGCATTGCCTACAGTAATGCCGACTTAACTGGCCTAACTGCGGCGTTAAAAGAAGGCTTAGGCATTACAGTGCTTGCAAAAAGCACCGTTCCGAATGAGCTTAATTACCAAATACAAACCAAAGACCTCCCTGAGCTTGGTCAAATCGGTATTAGTTTAATTAAACGTACCGACGACCCCGGCACCGCCGTAGACAAACTCGCCGAATTCATCGCCCTGCGTTTGACTTAGGATTGAGTTGCGAGTTTACAAAATTGTAGCAGCGATTTTATATCGCGTAGGAATGGTTTTAACCATGAATAATTTAATTTGAGAACGCGGGGTAAAACCGCTGCTACTGGTTCGGCGTTAAAACGCCTCCTACAACTCGCATCTCGCAAACTTTCCCCTTTACTCTTGCAACTCAATAACTTGTTGGATTTCGCTCCGCTCTAACCAACCTACGAGCTGATAGCTTCTTTACCCTTTCCCCTTGCGACTCGCTAACTTGGGTATTTTAATCTAACTTCTAACCACTGATATCTAATATCTCCATTTTTTCGGCGTTAAAACGCCTCCTACAACTCGCATCTCGCAAACTTTCCCCTTTACTCTTGCAACTCAATAACTTGTTGGATTTCGCTCCGCTCTAACCAACCTATGAGCTGATAGCTTCTTTACCCTTTCCCCTTGCGACTCGCTAACTTGGGTATTTTAATCTAACTTCTAACCACTGATATCTAATATCTCCATTTTTTCGGCGTTAAAACGCCTCCAACAACTCGTATCTCGTCCCTCGGAACTCGTACCTTTCCCCTTTACTCTTGCTAACTTGCTAACTTTTAATCTGATAGCTCTTTTGTTCATCGCGCGAAATAAATTTCACGCCTACGGGTATGCATTTCAATTTAACTATGTGCTGGCACAATCTAATCTAACTTCTAACCACTGATATCTAATAACTCTTTTTTTCGACGTTAAAACGCCTCCTACGTCTCGTATCTCGTCCCTCGGAACTCGTACCTTTCCCCTTTACTCTTTCTAACTCGCTAACTTTCAATATGAAAGCTGACGGCTCCGCCTTGTTAAGTTTTACTTAACAACAATCAAAACCCCATCTTGGTATTACAATACTACTATATTCATTATATTTAATTTATTTCATAAACTTACAGTTCAGGCCTGTTTTATTACAAATAGGATTGATTCGCATTTTTTTACATGTTTTAATTGCGCCGGTTAAAAAAATCTAAACACATACAGGACACACAATGACACCTAAGTTTATTGTTTCTACGCTTTCGACTGCGGTCGCTTTATCTTTAAGCGCTAATGCTTTTGCAAAAGATGTAACTAAAGAAGAGAAGAACTTCGAGCAAATCACTGTAATTGGCTCTGCATCTGCAATTAACGATATTCCTGGCTCTGCTACTTTTATTGATGAGCAAGAACTAGAAAAGTTTGAATATACTGATATCTCACGTGTTTTAAGTGCTGTACCGGGTGTATATGTACAAGAAGAAGACGGCTACGGCCTTCGCCCTAACATCGGTATGCGTGGTACGGGTACAGGTCGTAACGACAAAATCTCAGTAATGGAAGATGGTGTACTTGTAGCACCAGCACCTTACTCAGCGCCTTCTGCTTACTACTTCCCTACTATGGGTCGTATGGAGTCGATCGAAGTACTTAAAGGTGCAGCGTCTGTTAAGTATGGCCCACGTACAACAGGCGGTGTTTTAAACTTAGTTTCTCGTAGCTTACCAACTGAAGGGTCTAAAGGTTTACTTAACGCTGAACTTGGTAGCGATGGCTTCTATAAAGGTCATGCTTACTTCGGTAAAAAGAAAAACAATGCTGCGGGCCTTGTAGAAGTATTCACTTACGGTGCAGATGGCTTTAAAGATTTACCAGTAGGTAGCGACAACACAGGCTTCGAAAAGAACGATTTCTTATTAAAGTTTGGTTTTGACTTTGGTGATAACGAAGCACACAGCCTAGAAATGAAATTAAAGTACTCAGACGAGCGCTCTGACGAAACTTACATGGGCTTAACTGACGCTGATTACCAAGCAAACCCTTACCGTCGTTATGCTGCATCGCAAAACGATGAAATGAACACACAGCACAATGCATACCAAATCAACTATGCATACCGCTTTGGTAAAGGTTACGAGCTACTTGCTACAGCTTACCTGAACGATTTCCACCGTAACTGGTATAAAGCAAGCAAAGTAAGCAGCAGCTACCTTGAGCAATACAGCGAGTTTGAAGCAAACCCAACGAGCGAAGGTATTGAAGGTGTTGGCGTAAAAGCGAATAACCGTGACTACCAAGCGAAAGGCTTACAAACTGAATTCCATATCCCAGCGGGCAACCACTACATCACTGTGGGTGCACGTTACCATGAAGATGAAATGGATCGTTTCCAATGGGAAGACAAGTACACGCTTAACCAAGACCTATCAATGACGCTTACAGAAAAAGGCGTTCCAGGTTCAAACAGCAACCGTTTAGATAGCGCAGAAGCGACGACTCTTTTCATTCAAGATGAGTGGTCACTTGATGCATTAGTTATTAGCGCAGGTCTTCGCTACGAAGACATCACAATCAAACGTGTTGAATGGGCTAAGTCTGATCCAAAGCGTGAAAATGGCTTAACAAAAGATATCAGCAACGACACTGAGATCTTAGTACCATCACTAGGTGCTACTTACACTGTAAGCGATAACCTAACGCTTCTTGCTGGTATTCAAAAAGGTTACGCACCAGCAGCCCCAGGTAATGCGGATCAAGAAGAAGAAGAGAGTGTTAACATTGAGCTAGGTGGTCGTTACGATTACGCTGGTATTCAAGGTGAAGTAATTTACTTTAACTCTGACTACACAAACATGCACGGTAACTGTACTGCAGCTGTAGGTTGTAGCGATGACAACATTGGCGACCAATACAACTATGGTGAAGTATCTGTGTCTGGTTTTGAGCTAAGCGCAGGTAAAGTGTTTGCTACTAACGCAGCTTCATTCCCAGTACGCTTAACTTACACTTACACTGATTCACAGTTCGACAATGCGTTTGAATCAGATCTTTGGGGTAGCGTAGAAAAAGGCGATGCAATGCCATACGTACCTGAAAACCAATTAGCGCTTTCAGTGGGTGCTGAGTTCTCAAGCTTCGTATTCGATACGCAAATGCGTTATGTATCTGATGCTCACGCAGATTTAACAGACTCAGGTCGCAATGCAATCGACAGCCGAGTTGTGTGGGATTTAGCAGCTAAATACCTAATCGACGACAAACAAAAAGTATACCTAACAGTAGACAACCTGTTTGACAAAACCTACGTTGCAAACCGTGCAAACGGCGGTATTCAACCAGGTAAACCACGTACCCTACAACTAGGTTACAGCTACTCGTTCTAATAAAACGACTTAGCGAAATATCAAAAGCCGTGTGATGAAAATCCCACGGTTTTTTTGTGGGTGAGAGTTTGCGAGTTGCGAGTTGCGAGTTGCGAGTTGCGAGTTGCGAGTTGCGAGTTGCGAGTTGCGAGTTGCGAGTTTTCAAAATTGTAGCAGCGATTTTATATCGCGTAGTAAATGAAATATGTAGTCGTTCTGCTTACATGACACGCTTTAAATAGATCAACGCGCGAAATAAATTTCACGCCTACGGTGCTAGGTGCTAGGTGCTAGGTGCTAGGTGCTAGGTGCTAGGTGCTAGGTGCTAGGTGCTAGGTGCTAGGTGCTAGGTGCTAGGTGCTAGGTGCTAGGTGCTAGGTGCTAGGTGCTAGGTGCTAGGTGCTAGGTGCTAGGTGCTAGGTGCTAGGTGCTAGGTGCTAGGTGCTAGGTGCTAGGTGCTAGGTGCTAGGTGCTAGGTGCTAGGTGCTA